>NZ_CAFK01000323.1 GCF_000239815.1 Bradyrhizobium sp. STM 3843
AACGAGCGCTTCCTCACACGCATCGAGAAGCTGACCGGACGGGTGCTCAAACCCGGTAAGCGCGGGCCGAAGCCAGCGGAGGCGGAGGATCGATGAGTGCACCCGACCGGGCCGGTGCACTGTCACCGTAAAGCTGGTGAAGTGGTCGAGGTTTGATCCGCGGAATGCATGTTAACAAGCTTGACGATGTCTCGTTTTGTTGGCCTAGTTGGGTCATTGCAACTAAAGCGAGATTGGATATGAGTGTTGCACCCTCGACATTAAGGGCACTAGGAACGCGTGTAGCAAAGCGAAACTATCAAAAATATTTGCTAGAAGTCCGTTTGCGAAATGTGCGCGCCTTCGGTGATCAGAAGATCACGTTAGCATTTCCAGTAACGGCAGTAATAGGTACAAATGGTGGCGGCAAATCTACTATCTTAGGAGCCGCCGCGCTCGCCTATAAATCGGTGAAGCCAGGAGATTTTTTTCCAAAGTCGAATGTTGGAGATACATCGATGGCCGATTGGCGCATCGAATATGACATTCTAGATCGGGAAGTGGCAAATGCTGCGCTGAGCAAGAACGCTCGATTCGTAGCTGCAAAGTGGAGGCGGGACAATTCTCTCGACCGAGACGTGATAGTTTTCAAGATACAAAGAACTGTTCCTGCTGGAGAGCAAACAAGATACAAGAAATTTATTGGGATGACGCAGCGAAACCCTATCATCACGCCGCTGCCGGTTGCAGTAAGAAGGCACGCCGGTCACATACTCGGTAAAGATCTTACAGCGTTTAAGCTCGCAAAATTGCACAAAACGGACGAAGATTACATTCTTCTCGGCTATCAAAAAGCGAATGACTACTCGCAGTTCCACTTCGGCGCGGGAGAAGCGTCAATTATCGAGATGGTTACAAGAATCGAGGCCGCAGATAATGAGGCTTTGATCTTGATCGAAGAGATTGAGAATGGGCTTCATCCTGTAGCCACCGAACGGATGGTGGAGTACTTGATCGGTGCGGCCGAAAGAAAGCGCCTCCAAGTAATTTTCACAACGCATTCCGAGTATGCGCTC
Organism: Bradyrhizobium sp. STM 3843; assembly: GCF_000239815.1. Lineage (GTDB taxonomy): Bacteria > Pseudomonadota > Alphaproteobacteria > Rhizobiales > Xanthobacteraceae > Bradyrhizobium. The sequence continues at coordinate 1,056 of NZ_CAFK01000323.1, forward strand.
AAAAAGCTACCGCCCGAGGCTATTTGGGCTTGCATTGACGGCGAGGCTTATCAGGGGCGCCTGTCAATCGACAGTTTACGTGCGATCACGGGTGGCGGCGAGAAGGAGCGAGTTATCTTTGTCGAAGACGACTTTGCTGTAGATTGGGTCGAAGATATCCTGCGACAATACGACATGAAGGCGCTAGCAGCGACAGAAATTCATGCCGCCGGAGGATACCCTTATCTTATCAGCGTTGCGGAACATCACAACAAGAACCCCAGCATATCGAAAAGAGCGATTGCAGTGGTCGATGGTGACCAGCCAATTGCAGCAAGTGGCAAAATACTAAAGTTGCCGGGCGAGATTCCGGAAAGTGAAGTATACGGCTATATATCCGAAAACGCCCAATCGCTTTCGAGCTTGGTACAGCAACGCTGCCAGTGCCCTAATTTAAGTCAAGATGAAATTGTAAAGGCGATCAAGAAAGCAGAGATCGACACCACTGATCCGCATTTGATTTTCCGTACTCTAGGCGAGTGCCTCGGTTTCATGTCAGAAATCGTGGTGCGACGTGGTATGATCTCAATCTATGACGAGAGAAATAAATCGTCAGTTCAGTCTCTTGCGAAATCCCTGGTTGCATTCGTTCGAGACGATAATTGAGCCTGCGAGCAGGCTGGGAAAATGTTTGATTCGTTCAGGAGTGAGCGGGCAAGTAACTTGCTTCAGCGGCGAGCTTCGTGTCGTTGAAATGGATGTTTGATGGCTGAGCGAAAAAAGGATCTTTGGGTGAAAGTTACGGCGACACCGTGATTAGCTATCCGGTTCGATGCTGCGTATGCGTTGATCAGGTCGACAGCGGACGCTAGGTAGCAACGGCTCCGGATCAGCTTTTCGGCTTGCGATCGACGGTTAGCGCTGAATGCGTGCCCCTCTCGTCGCGTCGAACGACTAAGTTCACGAACACTTTCAACGCGTCGCGCCCGTTCGGCCCTCGCGCAAAATATTCCTATTGCGTTTTTTCCGAAATTGTGCTTTGATGATCCCATCCCGCCCCACCGAGGGGGCGCTTCGCGATCGTCACGGACGTCGGGTGCGGGATGCGGTGGGCGTGTCGGGTCGCAGCGCGAACTGTCTCGTGCGGACGAACGATCCCGATGCGACGGTGAAGTCGCGTGGTTCTGGCATCCCGGTGCTGATGCCAAGCAGGCCGATGACGAATCGCCTGCGACGGGGGCAACAAAGCCGGTCCCCGGGAAGAGCGCGTATAAATCGTAACACCATCGCGCAGGGAAGGTCGGGATGTCTCGGCTGATCCTGTGGTGACTGCCGCCTGCGTTCTTTGTTGCAGGCGGGCCATGGGAGAGGCCAGCTCCCGACCTTCCCTGCGCCCTCGACTTAACGAGGGCGGCATTGCCGGACAAAACTCGGGCGCAATCTGCCGCGAGAACGAACGCTCATGTGGATGCGTGACGACCATCTTTCGGGTTCATGGCAAGCGGCCTCTGATGTGTAGGCGGGATCAACCTGGTCGCGCGCAAAGCTGGTGGAATCGCCCCGTAAATGCCCGGGGAACCTGCTCGGTCACACTCGCGTGTGATCGGACCATCGAAGGCGGGAAAGTCCGCAGGAACGGGTGGCCGGCTTGCGCCTTTGTGGTAGGCTGGCGGTCCGGGCAACCTGGAGAGTTTGTTGAGCGGTGCCACTCCTGATCCGGCTCGGCCGGTAACCACCCCTGATGCGCTGGCGCGGCTGAAGCTGACGCAAGCGTTGCAGCAGGCGCGCCTCGCGATCGCATGGGAGCGCGGCTGGCCGCATCTCGCGCGCGTACTGACCGCGATCGGCCTGTTTTTGGTGGTGTCCTGGGCCGGGCTGTGGCTGTCGCTGCCGTTTGCCGCACGCGTGATCGGGGTCGGCCTGTTCGTCCTGCTCACGCTGGCTGCGCTGGTGCCGGCGCTCCGGTTCCGCTGGCCGACCCGCGACGAGGGCTTGGCGCGGCTCGATCGCGCTTCCGGAATCGCGCACCGCCCGGCCACCGCCCTCACCGACACCCTGTCCACGCAGGACCCGATCGCGCGCGCATTGTGGCAGGCGCAGCGCGAGCGCACGCTGGCCTCGATCAAGCGGATCCGTGCCGGCCGGCCGCGTCCGCGGCTGTCGCTGCATGATCCCTGGGCGCTGCGCGCTTTGGTCGTGGTGCTGATGGTCGCGACCTATGTCGCAGCCGGCGACGAGCGGACCATGCGGGTCGCCTCGGCCTTCGACTGGAACGGCGTGCTGGCGCCGGTCGCGGTTCGCGTCGACGCCTGGGTGAATCCGCCGGTCTACACCGGCCGGCCACCGATCATCCTGTCGGCGGCCAACAAGGACGCGGCATTGCCGCCCAGCGGCGTGCTCGCGGTGCCCGCGGGCAGCACCCTGATCGTGCGTGCGAGCGGCACCAATCTCGACGTCGTCACCGGTGGCGGCATCACCGAGGCGGCGACCACCGAGCCGGTGCCCCAGGGCACCATCGAGAAGCACTACACCATCGCGACCGACGGCACCGTCCATGTGCGCGCGCCCTCCGGCCAGCCGCAATGGGCGTTCGCCGCGACTCCGGACCGGCCGCCGACCATCAGCTTCGCCAAGGATCCGGAGCGCCAGGCGAAAGGCGCGCTGAAACTGTCCTACAAGCTCGAGGACGATTACGGCGTCTCCGAAGCGCAGGCCCATGTCGCCGCGCGCTCGGCCGACAAGCAGCCAAGGGAGCCGAGTGCGCAAGCGCCGCGGCCGCTGTTCCAGCCGCCGGAGTTTCCGCTGGTGCTGCCGAATGCGCGGACCCGCAACGGCGTCGGGCAGACGGTGAAGGACCTCAGTGAGGATCCCTACGCCGGCGCCGATGTCACGATCACGCTGACGGCCAAGGACGAAGGCGGCAATGAGGGCAAGAGCGAGCCGTTCGAGACGCGGCTGCCGGAGCGGCTGTTCACCAAGCCGTTGGCGCGCGCGCTGATCGAGCAGCGCCGCATCCTGGCGCTCGACGCCAACCGCAATGGCGACGTGTTCACCGCGCTCGATGCGCTGTTGATCGCGCCCGAGCTGTTCACGCCGGAGACGGGGCAGTATCTCGGCCTCCGCTCGGTCACCAGCCAGCTCGAGGCCGCGCGCACCGATGACGCGCTCCGCGAGGTGGTCGCCAGCCTCTGGGCGCTCGCCGTCACCATCGAGGACGGCAACATCACCGACGTCGACAAGGCGCTGCGCGCGGCGCAGGACGCGTTGAAGCAGGCGCTGGAGCGCGGCGCCAGCGACGAGGAGATCAAGAAGCTGACGCAGGACCTGCGCCAGGCGATGGACAACTACATGCGCCAGCTCGCCGAGCAGCTGCGCAACAATCCGCAGCTGGCGCAGCGCCCGCTCGATCCCAACACCAAGTTCCTGCGGCAGCAGGACCTGCAGAACATGATCGACCGCATGGAGCGGCTGTCGCGCTCCGGCGACAAGGAAGGCGCGCGCGAGCTGCTCGAACAGCTGCAGCAGATGCTGGAAAACCTGCAGATGGCGCAGCCCGGCCAGGGCGACGACAACGAGATGGAGCAGTCGCTCAACGAGCTCGGCGACATGATCCGCAAGCAGCAGCAGTTGCGCGACAAGACCTTCAAGCAGGGCCAGGACTCCCGGCGCGACCGCATGCGCGGCAAGCAGCAGGGCGATCAGGACCAGAGCTTCGGTGACCTGCAGCAGGATCAGCAGGCGCTGCGCGACCGGCTCAAGCAGCTTCAGGACCAGCTTGCCAAGCGCGGCATGGGTCAGGGGCAGCGCGGCCAGAAGGGGCAAAAGGGTCAGCAAGGTCAACAGGGTCAGAGCGGCCAAGGTGACCAGGGTGATCAAGGCGACCAGGGAGATCAGGGCGACGGTCTCGACGAGGCCGACAGCGCGATGGGGGATGCCGGCAGCCAGCTCGGCGACGGCAATCCCGACGGCGCCGTGGAGAGCCAGGGCAAGGCGCTCGACGCGCTGCGCAAGGGCGCGCAGAGCCTGGCCGAGGCGATGCAGCAGGGCGACGGCGAGCAGCAGGGCGACGGTCAGGGCAGCCGCGTCGGCCGTCAGGCCGGCAATGGGCAGACCGATCCGCTCGGCCGCCCCTGGCATCCCGGTCGCGACATCGACGATTTCTCCCAGAAGGTCCCCGGCGAGATCGACGTTCAGCGCGTCCGCCGCATCCTGGAAGAGCTGCGCCGCCGGCTTGCCGATCCGTCGCGGCCGCAGATCGAGCTGGACTACATCGAGCGGCTGTTGAAGGACTATTAGCAGGACGATGAGCGGGAGTGTCGCGATCGAGGCGGTCCGGATCGCCCGCTGGTGTCATCGGGTGCGGGCCAATGTCGCCCCTTGAAGCCCGGTCTTCAGGGCGATAATCGTTGCAGACCGACAAGCTCCAGGTGTCCTCTTGCCCAGAAATGGCGGATTCGTGCGCAGGTTCGCCGTTGCCGTTTGCCTGCTGACGGCGGGCTCCCTGATCTGGGCCGCCGCCCGAACCGGCGCCGCGCCTTTGCAGACAAACGACGACGGCCCGGACAATGCGGCGTCGTCTTCCGCCGCACATGCGTCGCCCGGTACCGTCAGCCTTTCCGCCGTGCAGCAGCGGCAGATCGGGCTGCAGACCGCAGTCCTGGAGGCGGCGCCTCATCCTGAGCAATTCCGGGCCTATGGCGCCGTACTCGATGTCGCCCGGGTGACCGAGCTCACCAACAGCTACACCAATGCCCAGGCGCAGTTGCAGACGGCGCAGGCCAAGTTCGACGTGGCCAAGAGCGCGTTCGACCGGGTCCAGAACCTCGTCCAATCTGCGGCGATGCCGAAGAAGGACGTCGAGACCGCCGAAGGAACGCTCCGAACCGATCAGGCCTCCCTCGCTGCCGCGGAATCGCAGGTGAAGACGCTCGCGGCGACCGCGCGGCAGGAATGGGGCGTCGTGATCGGAAAGTGGATCGTCGAGCGCTCACCGCATGTCCTGCGATTGATCGAGCGCGACCAGTTTCTTGTTCAGGTCACCTTGCCGCCGGGCGTGGTCCTCACCGGGGAGCCGCGGGCCGCGCTGGCGCAAGCGCCGACACAGAGCGCCAACATCGATCTCTCCTACATCTCCCCGGCCACGCGAACGGACGCGCGGATCCAGGGGCTCAGCTACTTCTTTGTGGCATCCGGCGACAGCGGCCTGCTGCCAGGGATGAACACCACGGTCTATGTCCCCTCGGGCAAGACCTATGAGGGCGTCTTCGTCGAGGACACTGCCATCGTCCAATGGCAGGGCCGGTCGTGGGTGTATCTCCGCGCCGGACCCACCAGCTTCAAGCGGCATCCGATCAGCACGGATCAGCCTGTGTCCGACGACGACTACGTCGTGCAGGATATCCCGCCGGGCTCCGAGATCGTGGTACGGGGCGCGCAGGTTCTGCTGTCCGAAGAGGCCAGGAGCGAGCTTCGGGGCGACGACGACAATGATTGACGGCGTCGGCCCGACACCGGCGGGGCCGCAGGCGGCGTTGGTTTCCTTTGCCATCCGCTTCCGCGGGATCGTGCTCGCGCTCGCATGCGCCATCGCCGGCTACGGCCTGTTTGCCCTCGGCAATGCGAGCTATGGCGTGTTTCCCGAATTCGCTCCGCCGCAGGTCTCGGTCCAGACCGAAGCGCCGGGCCTCGGCCCCGAGCAGGTCGAGGTCCTCGTCACCCAGCCGGTCGAAACATCGATTAGTGGCTTGCCTGGGATCGAGAGCATGCGCTCATCCTCGATTCAGGGCTTGTCGGTCCTGACGGTGATCTTTCAGCCGGGCAGCGACATCTACCGGGCACGGCAACTGGTCGCCGAGCGCCTCGGGGTCCTTGCCAGCCGCCTTCCGCAAGGCGTGCAGCCTCCTTCCATGACGCCGCTGACGTCCTCAGCCGGCACCGTGCTCGTGATCGGCCTGACCTCCGAGCGGCGCTCGCTGATGGATTTGCGCACGCTTGCGGACTGGACGGTGGGCAGGCGGCTCTTGGCTGTGCCCGGCGTGGCGCAGATATCGACCTACGGAGGCGACACGAGGTCGCTGCAAGTGCAGGTCCGCCCCGACGATCTGGTCCGGTTCAACGTCGGCATGAATGACGTTCTGACCGCAGCGCGGAAAGCCACTGGGGTCCGCGGAGCCGGGTTCGTCGACACGGCCAATCAGCGCGTCGTCTTACAGACGCAGGGCCAATCGTTGACGGCCGAACAACTCGCTCGCACGGTTCTCTTCCACCATGATGGCGCAAGCGTCGTGCTCGGCGATGTTGCCACGGTCGAGACCGCGCCCGAGCCGCCGATCGGTGCTGCGCTGATCAACGGACGGCCCGGGATCATGCTGATGATCAGTCAGCAATACGGCGCGAACACCCGCGAGGTCGCGACGCGGGTCGAAGCGGCGCTGCGGGACTTGCGGCCGGCGCTGGAGACCGAAGCGGTCCAGCTCCATGCCGATCTGTTTCGCCCGGCAAGTTTCATCGATACGGCGACCAGCAACGTCCTGTACGCGCTGCTGATCGGCGGCGCGCTGGTGATCATCGTCCTGCTGCTGTTCTTGTTTGATTGGCGCACTTCCGTCATCAGCTGCACCGCAATTCCGCTGTCGCTGCTCGCGGCCGTGCTTGCCCTGGAATGGATGGGCGAAAGCCTCAATACGATGACCCTCGGCGGACTTGCGATCGCCATCGGCGAAGTCGTCGATGACGCCGTGATCGGCGTCGAGAATGTCGTGCGCCGCTTGCGCGAGAATCGCCATTCCGCGACACCTCGCGCCGAGGCGCAAGTCGTGCTTGGCGCCATGCTCGAGGTCCGCACCTCTGTCGTCTACGCGACCTTTGCGGCGCTCATGGTGTTCGTGCCGATCCTTGTCCTTCCGGGGGTCGCCGGCCGCCTGTTTGGGCCTCTCGGCATCGCCTATATCCTCGCTGTGGCGGCCTCGCTCGTTGTCGCGCTCACGGTCACGCCTGCGCTCTCCATGGTCCTGCTGGCGGGAAAGACGGCTGCGGGCCGAAAGCACAGACCGCCGCCCCTGGTGCGCTGGTCACGTCGCCACTACGAAAGTTTGCTGCGAGGGATCGGGAGGTTTCCTCGGTTGGTGGTCGCGACCGCGGTGCTTCTCACCATGCTGGGGGCCGGCATGTTGCCGTTCTTCGGTGGCACCTTCCTGCCCGATCTGAAGGAGGGTCATCTGATCCTGCACGTGTCCGCGATTCCCGGGACGTCGCTCGATGAATCACTGCGCATCGGCAAGCTGATCACCGATGCCCTTCGAACCGTGCCGGGCGTGCGCAGCGTGGCCCAGCATGTGGGACGCGCCGAGGCGGGCATCGACACGGTCGGTCCCCACTCCAGCGAGTTCGAGATCGACTTCCAGCCAGGGCTGTCCGGGGCGGACCAGGAAACGACGGAGACGCGCATTCGATCTGCCTTGGCGGACTTCCCCGGCATCGTCTTTTCGATCAAGACCTATTTGACCGAGCGCATCGAGGAGACGGTGTCCGGCTTCAACGCAGCGGTGGTCGTGAACGTCTTCGGTCCCGATCTCGACTCATTACAGCGCGCGGCACGCGACATTGCCCGTGAGCTCGGGGAGGTTCGGGGCGCGATCGAGGTCCAGCAACAAGCTCCGCCGGGGATGCCGCAGGTCGATGTGACGCTTCGCCCGACCGATCTGCAGCGATGGGGATTGGACTCGGTCGATGTGCTGGAACTGATCCGGACGGCGTATCAGGGTGACGTGGTCGGTCAGGCCTATGAAGGTAACACGGTCTTCAACGTGATCGTCAGGATGGACACGCGTGCCAACGCCCGTCTTTCTCAGATTGGCGACATGCCTCTGCGGACACCGAGCGGCGCTTATGTTCTGCTGAGGCAGATCGCGGACGTCTACGGTGCGTCCGGTCGCTATCAGGTCCTCCATCGAGACGGGCAACGCGCTCAGACGGTTACTGCCGGTGTCAGCGGGCGTGACCTCGAATCCTTTGTTGCCGATGCCAGACGGAAGATCGCCAGCGAAGTCAAGCTTCCGCCCGGTGCCCATGTCGAGTTCGCGGGAGCGGCCGAGGCGCAGGCCCGGTCGCGGCGCGATCTCCTGGTGAATTCACTGCTGGCGGCGACTGGCATCGTCCTGCTGCTATCGTTCGTCACTGGCCACTGGCGCAATTTGGTGCTCGTCCTCATCAACCTGCCGTTTGCGTTTGTGGGCGGCGTGTTCGCGGTCGCATTCACGGGCAGATTGCTGTCCCTCGGCTCGATGGTCGGGTTTGTCACCCTGTTTGGAATCACGCTTCGCAACTCCATCCTGATGATCTCGCATTATGAGCATCTGGTCACCGTCGAACGTCGTGTCTGGGGAGCTGAGACGGCAATTGAGGGCGCGGCCGATCGCCTCGTTCCGATCTTGATGACTTCGCTTGTGACGGGCCTCGGCTTGCTGCCGCTGGCGCTCGGCGCCGGCGAGCCGGGCCGTGAAATCGAAGGGCCGATGGCCATCGTGATTGTCGGCGGCCTCGTGACCTCGATGGCACTGAACCTTCTCGTGCTGCCGCCGCTTGCATTGCGCTATGCGCGGTTCGATGTCGCGTCGCCCGATGCGACGTGCCAGGAGACGTCAGGATCCTGACGCATACGCAGATCTCTCGACCTCGCGAGCGGAGCGACCCTCGATCTACGATCCCGCTGCCGCGAGCAGGACGCCTCCGACCGCGCTGATCGCCACGACGACGAGTGGCGGCGCGCGCCAGGCGGTGAGCAGCACGAAGCCGACCAGCGCCAGGCCGAAATCCCGCCTGTTGTGCACGGTGCTGGTCCAGACCGGGTTGTACAGCGCCGCGCCAAGAAGGCCGACCACCGCGGCGTTGACGCCGCGCATCATCGCCTGCGCGCCGGCGCGTCTCCGGAACGAGTCCCAGAATGGCAGGGCGCCGAGCAGGATCAAAATTCCCGGCAGAAAGATGCCGACGAGACCCAGCACTGCCCCCGCCAGCCCGTGCGGCTCTGGCGTGACCACCGCTCCCAGATAGGCTGCGAAAGTGAACAGCGGCCCCGGCACCGCCTGGGCCGCGCCGTAGCCGGCGAGGAACGCATCGTCGCTCAGCCAGCCCGGCGTGACGAAGGCCTCGCGCAGCAGCGGCAGCACGACGTGGCCGCCGCCGAAGACGAGCGCGCCCGAGCGATAGAAGGCGTCGAACAGCGCCACGCCGGACGATCCGGTCGCAGCGCGCACCAGCGGAAGCCCGATCAGCAGCAGGAAGAAGGCCGCGAGTGCAACGAGGCCCGCGGTCCGCGACACAGGCATCTCGATGTGCCCGGACGGCGCGGCGACCTCGCTGCGGCAGAGCAGGACCCCGGCGATCCCGCCGAGCAGGATCGCGCCGATCTGCACGACCGACTGTGTGCTGAACAATATGATCAGCGCGGCTGCGACCGCGATCGACGCGCGCTCGCGATCCGGGCAGAGCGTGCGGGCCATGCCCCAGACGGCCTGCGCCACGATTGCGACCGCGGTCAGCTTGAGGCCGTGCAGCAGTCCGTTGCCGAGTGGTCCGCTCAGCGCACTGGCGCCATAGGCGAACAGGATCAGTGCGATGGCGGACGGCAGGGTGAAGCCGGTCCACGCGGCGAGCGCGCCGAGATAGCCGGCGCGCATCAGCCCGATCGAAAACCCGACCTGGCTGCTGGCCGGCCCGGGGAGGAACTGGCAGAGCCCGACGAGGTCGGCGAAGGCATGTTCGTCGATCCACCTCCGGCGCACGACGAACTCGTCGCGGAAATAGCCGATATGGGCGATCGGCCCACCGAAGCAGGTCAGCCCGAGCCTGAGAAAGATCAGGAGCACTTGCGTCGGCGATGTGCGATCAGCTCGCTCCCCTTCGGAGACCGGCTCGGGATCGGCGATAGCTCCTTCTTTCATACGACCTCCATCTACCGGCGTCCCCCTTCATATCGGTTCCCGATGAAGCCTCAAGTCAAGCATCAACTTGTTTTGTTGCCACCGCTCCCTTGTTTGGCTGCGTCACCCGTCGGACATTGCGGGCTCGCGACGTGTCGCGTTTTGAGCGGAGCAGGTGATGACCACCTACGATCGAGACCGAGAGATGCGCCAGGCACTGCCGCGCCTCAGCCGCAGAACATTGCTGCGCGGCGCCCAAGCCGGCGCGGTCTCGCTGCTGGCGGCCCGGACCATGCCTCTCGTCCGCGCTCAGACGACGCAGAGTGAGGCTGCCGACTACAAGATCAGCATCGCGCCGACCTCGATCGAGATCGCACCGGGCAAGGTGATCAAGACCACCGCCTATAATGGGAGCGTTCCCGGTCCGGCGCTGCGGCTCAAGGAAGGCAGGGCAGTCCGGATCGATGTCAGCAATGAGTCCGGTTACCCCAATCTGATCCACTGGCACGGCCTGATGATTCCCGCGACTGAGGACGGTGCAACGGAAGAAGGTTCGCCGATCATTGCGCCGGGCAAGACGCTGACCTATTCGTATACGCCGAAGCCGTCGGGGACGCGCTGGTATCACAGCCACGCGATGGCGATGACCGATCTCAATAAGAGCACCTATACCGGTGAATTCGGCTTTCTGATCGTGGAGCCCGCGGCCGGCGATCCCGGGAGCTACGATCGCGAGGTGCTGCTTGCGGCCCACCATTGGGATGGCCATTGGGTCAGTCTGCAGGACATCAAGAAAGGTCCGCCGCCGGACAATGGCCTCGAGGTCATGTATCACGCCGCCACCTTGGGCGACCGCATGCTCGGTCACGGCGAGCCGATCCGGGTCCGTGAAGGCGAGCGCGTGCTGTTTCGGCTGCTCAATGCGAGCGGCAACATGGGCATCTCGCTCGCGCTGCCGGGGCACCGGTTCAAGGTCCTCGCGCTCGACGGCAACCCGGTTCCGACCTCCGCGACGGTCGATGTGCTGAAGCTGGACGTTGCCGAGCGGGCCGACGTGATCGTCGAGATGAACAATCCCGGCATCTGGGTGTTCGGCTCGACCGATGACGAGGATCGCAACATGGGCATGGGCGTGGTCGTGGAATATGCCAACCGCAGCGGTGAACCTGCCTGGTCGGCGCCTGCCAATCCCAAATGGGACTGTACCGCGTTCGGTCGCCCCGGCGCGGCGGCTGCTGCACCCGACGAGACGATCGGCCTGAAATTCGAGAAAATTCCGGGCGGTCGGGGCGGCTACAACCGCTGGACCATCAACGGCAAGTCCTGGCCTGAGACCAATCCGTTGTTCACGGTCACCGAGGGCAAGCGTTACCGCCTGCTGCTCAACAACAACAGCGGAGACGAACATCCGGTGCATCTGCATCGGCATTCCTTCGAGATCACCAAGGTCGGCGACAAGCCGACATCCGGCGTCATCAAGGACACCATCAGCCTGCCGCGCTTCTCGACCGCCGAGATCGATTTCGTCGCCGACGATCCGGGCGCGACCTTCTTCCACTGCCATCACCAGGATCACATGGACGAAGGTTTTGCCGGCCTGATCACCTATCGATAGGCGTGCGTGCCTCCAGGTTGGCGACCCTCCTCACGCCGCCTTCGGCACATCCTTCGCCTCGTCGCCGCGCGATAGTCGTCCGGCCGCCTCGTCGCGGAGAAGGCCGCGCCCTTTCACCAGACCGAAGATCGCGGGGATGACGATCAGCGTCAGCAGCGTTGAGGAAATCATGCCGCCGATCATCGGTACCGCGATCCGCTGCATGATCTCCGAGCCGGTCCCGCTGCTCCACATGATCGGCAGCAGACCCGCCATGATCGCGACCACCGTCATCATCTTGGGGCGGACCCGTTCGACCGCGCCCTCCATGATCGCTTCGTGGAGGTCCTTGCGGGTCAGAGCTCCGCCGGCCGCGCTCACCCTCGCCTTCATCTCGGCCAATGCGTGATCGAGATAGATCAGCATCACCACGCCGGTCTCAGCGGCAACGCCCGCAAGCGCGATGAAGCCGACCGCGACTGCGACCGAGAGATTGAAGCCGAGCCACCACATCATCCAGATGCCGCCGACCAGCGCGAAGGGCAACGAGAGCATCACGATCAGCGTCTCCGTGATCGACCTGAAGTTCAGGTACAAGAGCAGGAAGATGATCGTCAGCGTCACCGGCACCACCACCTTCAGACGTGCTGCGGCCCGCTGCAGATATTCGTACTGTCCGCTCCAGACCACATAGGTGCCGGCCGGAAACTGGATGCTCTCGGTCACAGCACGCTGCGCGTCGGCCACGTAGCTGCCGATGTCGCGATCCCGGATATCGACGTAGATATAGGTCGCAAGCTGGCCGTTCTCGGTGCGGATCGAGGTCGGACCGCGCGCCGGCTCGACCTTCGCGACCTCGCCGAGCGGCACCGCGCCGCCTGCGGGCATCGGCACCAGGATGTCGCTGGCGATGGCCTTCGGATTGTCTCTGAGGTCGCGCGGGTAGCGCATGTTGACCGTGAAGCGCTGCCGGCCCTCAACCGTGGTGGTGACGGTCTGGCCGCCGAGTGCGGCTGCGATGGTGTCTTGGACGTCCTGGATCAGGATGCCGTAACGGGCGAGCGCGTCGCGGTCGGGCGTGATCTCCAGGTAGTAACCGCCGATCCCCCGCTCCGCATAGGCTGACGAGGTGCCCGGCACCGCCTTGAGCACGCGCTCGATCTGCTTGGCCAGGCGGTCGATCTCGACCAGATCGGTGCCCATCACCTTGACGCCAACAGGCGTACGGATGCCGGTCGAGAGCATGTCGATCCGCGCCTTGATCGGCATGGTCCAGGCGTTCGATACGCCCGGAAACTGCAGCGCCTTGTCCATCTCGGCGATCAGGCTGTCGACGGTGACGCCGGGCCGCCATTGCTCCTTCGGTTTCAGATTGACGACGGTCTCGAACATCTCGGTCGGCGCGGGGTCGGTCGCGGTGGCGGCGCGTCCGGCCTTGCCGTAGACCGAGGCGACCTCGGGGAACGACTTGATGATCCGGTCCTGCATCTGCATCAGCTCAGCCGCTTTGGTCACGGAGATGCCGGGCAGCGTGGTCGGCATATAGAGCAACGTCCCCTCGTTCAGATTGGGCATGAACTCGGTGCCGAGCTGGCGCGCCGGCCAGATCGAGACGGCCAGCACGACGAGCGCGAGGAGGATGACCAGCGTCTTCGCCCGCAGCACGCCCTTGATCACCGGACGGTAGATCCAGATCAGGAAGCGGTTGATGACGTTGCGGCTCTCGGGGACGATCCTGCCGCGGACGAAGATCACCATCAGCGCCGGCACCAGCGTCACCGAGAGCAGCGCCGCCGCGGCCATGGAGAACGTCTTGGTGAAGGCAAGCGGGCTGAACAGCCGGCCTTCCTGGGATTCCAGGGTGAAGATCGGCATGAACGACACCGTGATGATCAGCAGGCTGAAGAACAGCGCCGGCCCGACTTCGGAGGCCGCATCGATCAGGATCTGCACGCGCGACTGATCGGGCTTGGCGCGCTCCAGATGCTTGTGCGCGTTCTCGATCATCACGATGGCGGCGTCCACCATGGCGCCGATCGCGATCGCGATCCCCCCGAGGCTCATGATGTTGGAGCCGAGACCCAACAGCTTCATGGCGCCGAACGCCATCAGCACGCCCACGGGGAGCATCAGGATCGCGACCAGCGCGCTGCGGACGTGCAGCAGGAACACGACGCAGACCAGCGCGACGACGATGCTCTCCTCGACGAGCGTGTGCTTGAGCGTGTCGATCGCGGCGTAGATCAGGTTCGACCGGTCGTAGACCGGGACGATCTCCACCGATTTCGGCAGGCTGCTTGCGATGTCCTTGAAGCGCTTCTTGACGTTCTCGATCACGTCGAGCGCGTTGACGCCGAACCGTTGCAGCACGATTCCGCTCGCGACCTCGCCTTCGCCATTGAGTTCGGCAATACCGCGGCGTTCATCGGGACCGAGCTCGACCCGGGCGACGTCGCGCAGTAGCACCGGCGTGCCGCCGGAAGCCTTCAGGACAATGTCGCCGAGATCGTTGATGCTCTTCAAATAGCCCTTGCCGCGAATGACGTATTCGAACTCGGAGAGTTCGACCGTGCGGCCGCCGACATCGGCGTTGCTGGCGCGGATCGCATCCCGGATCTTCTGCATGCTGATGCCGCGGTCGCGCATCCGCTGCGGATCGAGGACGACGTTGTATTGCTTGACGAAGCCGCCGATGCTCGCGACCTCGGCGACGCCTTCCGCCTTGGCCAGCGCGAATTTCAGATTCCAGTCCTGGATCGTCCTGGTGTCCGCGAGGTTCAGCTCCTTGGACATCACGGCATATTGGTAGACCCAGCCGACGCCGGTGGCGTCGGGGCCGATCGTGGGCGTGACGCCGGCCGGGAGGCGGGAGGCGGCGCTGTTCAAGAACTCCATCACGCGTGAGCGCGCCCAGTAAATGTCGGTGCCGTCCTCGAAGATCACATAGACGAACGACACGCCGAAGAACGAGAAGCCGCGCACCACCTTGGATTTGGGTACCGTCAGCATCGCCGTCGTCAGGGGATAGGTGACCTGATCCTCGATCACCTGCGGCGCCTGGCCTGGATATTCGGTGTAGACGATCACCTGGGTGTCGGAGAGATCCGGGATCGCGTCGAGCGGAAGATGAATAAGCGCGTAGAATCCGGCCGCAGCCGCGAAGCCGGTGCCGAACAGCACCAGCAGCAGGTTGCGCGCCGACCATGCGATGATGCGGGCGATCATTGGTGTTCTCCCATCCCTGCGTGGGCTGATTGGTCCGGCTGCGAGGCCTCGGCAAAGCCCTTCAGCGCCGCCTTCAGATTGCTCTCGGCATCGATCAGGAAGTTCGCCGACGTCACCACTGCCTCACCATCGGCGACGCCGTCGCGCACCTCGATATAGCCGCCGCCACGCCGTCCGAGCTTGACGTCGCGCGGCTCGTAGCGCCCGTTCCCCTTGTCGACGAGAACGGCCTGGTGGCCGCCGGTATCGAGCACCGAACTCTCCGGCACCGCCAGGACCGGCGAAGGATCTGCCGTGTCGATCTCGGCATCGACATACATGTCCGGAAGCAGCGCCGTATCCGGATTGGCAAGCTCGATCCTGATACGCGCGGTGCGCGTGTCGCGGTTCACCTGGGGATAGATCACGGCGATCTTTCCGGAAAAGCTCCGGCCGGCGAAGCTGCGGGCGTGGATCGTGACGGACTGCCCGACCGCGACGGTGCCGAGATCGCGTTCGGCGACATCGACAAGCGCCCACACGGTCGAGATGTCGGCGATCCGGAACAGCACGTCACCGGGATTGGCCCGCATGCCCGGAATCGCATTGCGCTCGAGCACGATGCCGTCGCGCGGCGCTGTCCATTGCACGGTGACCGGCGCGATATGGGATTTTTCCATCTCGGTGATGATCGGCTCCGGAACGTCGAGGTTGACCAGGCGCTGGCGCGAGCCGCGTCCGTAGGCCTCGACGCTGCCGACGATCTTCGAACTGATGGTGGAGAGATATTCCGCGGCCGCGGCCGCGATGGCAGAACTGTAGATCTGCATCAATGGCTGGCCGGCCTTCACGCGCGTGCCGGTGGTGACGTCGGCCACGGACTGAACGAAGCTCTCGGACCGCATCGCGATCACCGAGATCAGACGTTCGTCCAGCTGGATGGTGCCGGGCGCCTTCACCATCACCCGGATCGGGCGCCGCTCGGCAGGCTCGGAGGTCACGCCGCTCCGCTGCATCTTGCCCGGTGACAGCTTGACGGTGCCGTCATCAACGTCGTCGCCTTCATAGACCGGGATGTAGTTCATCCCCATCGGGTCCTTCTTCGGGACCGGTGAGGTGTCCGGCAGTCCCATCGGATTCCGGTAGTAGAGGATCTTGCGCGACGAATCCGCCTGTTGCGTCGGTTTCACTGGCTCGGAGGCGGCCTGGTCGTCGTCGTAGACGGGCAAGTAGTCGCGTCCGCGGTCGTCTTTCTTGGGACCGGCGGACCAGAACGGCGCGCCGCTCGGATCGCGATAGTAGAGCGGAGTTCGGTCTGCGCTGGCCGCAGCCATGGTCGTCTCGGCGTGAACAGGCCAGCGTCCGTCATCCAAGGACCAGTAGGCGCCTGAGGCCAGGCCGCCGCCCAGCGCAAGTGTCGTCAATACGCGCAGCGTTTTCATGGCGTGTTCCTGCGCACTCCGGAGAGCGCGCGTCTGTCAGGAGGAGGAGACCGGGCGCCCGCTCGAGCGGCGCCCGAAGGCTCACTTGCAAGAGCTCACTTGTGAGCGGTCACTTGGTTGCCTTGACGATCACCTTGCCGGTGACGTTCTCGGGTTCGCCCTGCACCTTCGCGGACAGCGTGACCTGATAGCGGCCCGCCATCGGCAGATCGGTCTTGAAGGCGTAGACGCCCGGTCCCTGGGGCGGGAGCGGCGTGACCGGCGATTCCATCTCGGCCATGCCGTCGGGGGCCATGTCGACGCGGGTCTTGAAGATCACCGCATCCGGCACCGGCTTGCCGGTCTGTTTGTTGGTCAAACGAATGGCGAGCGTGACGTCGTCGCCCTTCTTCATCTCCGGAGTGACCGGCTCGAAGCTGTAGTCGGCCGCGCCAGCGAAGGCAGAGGAAGCGGCAAGCGCAAGGGTGGCGGCCAGCGCCGCGGTGCTGAATTTGGCAATCATGGTTTCGTCCTCATGGGTCTGTCTCGGCCGTGGCTCCGAGTGAGCGCACAGCAGTCGCGATTCACGCGAACAGCCGGTGCTGCACGCGTTCGGTTGCGCGAGATCAGACGCGAGGAGGACGGAAGGGAGGGCTGGTGCCTGAGGTGGGGACGATCTGGTCCGCCGGGATTACGACCGAGGTGGCCCCGGCCGACCTGAACTCGAACCCGACCATGCGAAGTTCGCCGAGCGCCAGGGCTCCGCCGATGCAGCAGAAACCCATGTCGCATTTATGGGGGGCGGTTGGCGCCGGTGCGCCCGTCATGTCATCCGGACAGCAATCCTCCATCGACATGTCGCCGGAGGCGCCCATCTGCATGTGCATGCCGGGCTGCGGATCGCCTGATCCCACCGCGGCTCCCATGACGGCTGGTCCCATGGCGGCAGCGGTCGCCGACGCTCCCACGGGCAGCAACGCCAGTGAGGCGGCAATCGCAAACGCCAGGATGGTACGGACGAGCCGCATCGGAGTTCAGAAACCTGCCATGTTTCGTTTCGGGCCCGGCGGGCCGCGATCCGTCAACTATCACATCAATTGCGGCACCGAGTCGTTGATCCGGCTCAATCATCCGTGACCGCTGGGACCTCCATACCGCCGCGGGGGCTCGCGATGCAAGTCTCCGGCGGCTGTTGGTGGAAGCGGTTGGCTCTGATGGGGGGACCGCCGCCGGTGCGGCTCCAGCGTTCACCATGTGATCAGGGGCGAACGCTTCAGCCAGGTATCGTCACGCACCTGGTCCAAGACGAAGCTGGCGACGTCCGCCCGCGAGATCGTTCCGCCATGGAAGCCGGACAGATCGGTCAGCGCGCGGATCGTATGGCCGCCGGGCTTGTCGTTCAGAACCGAGGGGCGAACAAGCACCCAGTCGAGGCCGCTGTCTCTGACGATCGCTTCCTGCCGGTTCTTGTCGGCGTAGACTTTGCGCAGGAGCAGCGGGAAGATCACGTTGTCGAACAGGAAGCCACCGTGCCCGACGCTGTCGCCTGCGCCAATGCCGGTGATGCTGATCAGCCGAGCGACGTGCTCGGCCTTCATTGCGTTGACGAGCGTTCGCGTCATCTGCGAGAGAGCCGTGACCTCGCGGAACGGGCTTGCCGGCGTGCCCAACGCGCTGATGACGACATCCTGTCCTTTCAGGGCCTCACGCAACGCGCGTTCGTCGCGGGCGTCGCTGACGACAAGCTTGGCGCCTTTCAGGTCGCTCGCCTTGTCGGGCGCGCGCACCAGCATGGTGACCTCGTAGCCGCGTGCGAGCGCCTGGGCGACGATCAGGCGGCCGGTGCCGCCGGTTGCTCCAAGGACCAGGATCTTCGGTTGGGTAGTCTTAACGTTGTCGGTTTGCGAGTCGCTCATGATTGTCTCCTGTTGAAAGCGGGACGCCTCCTGCGAGGCCGTCCCGTCCGTTGAATGTCTGGTGAGGGTTAGAGCTTGCCGTCCGCGAGCAGCTCGCGGGTCCGCTTCAGCGTCGAAAGGAGCGCGCTCCTGTAGCCCTTGTCGCCGTCGAACTGCGCCTGCTCGGCCTGTTCCTCGGGGCCACCGGGCTGTTTGCCGCGCAGGCCGAGATAGCAATAGAACCGCAATTGCAGCGCGCCGGTCTCGTCCTCGAACAGCTCGTTGATGATCGCGCCTTCGCGCGGGCCGGTGGCCTGGAAGAAGGTCACCTTGCGCTCCGGCTCGAAGCTGATGATCTCGCGCAGGTCGGTGCCTCCGATCGTCGCGTCGCGCACGATATGAGATGCGCTTTCCTCGACGACCTCGCATCGGGTGCACAGGCCGGGCGGCAGGAACAGCCGGGCGTCGCGGGCCTTGAGGACTAGGCCTTGCCACACCTGCGCTCGGGTCAGCGGAGTTGCGCCTTCCGGATTCACCGGAACGGTGGCGGTGGAATAGATCATGGTGGAATTCCTTGTTGTCGTGGTTGAGGTTGGCCCGTGCGGTCAGGCCGATGCCGCGGTCTCGGCGGCGAAGTCGCGATAGGAGCGCAGCGGGCGGCCGAGCAGCGCGGTGAGGCGTTCGACGTCGCCGGCCTCGGGGATCATTCCCTCGGTGAGGAAACGCTCGCTCATCAGCCGCATGTCGAAGGCCATCCAGCTCGGCATAAACGTCCGCAAGTTTTGCTCGAAGGCGGCGGTGTCATCGCCGCCATAGGCGATCGCGCGGCCCAGCACCTCCGTCCAGATGGCTGCGACGTCAGCACCTCGCAGCCTATCCGGACCGACCAGATTGATCCGCTCGAGCGGCAGCGGGCCGGAAGCCTGCTCGCGGCGAATGAGCTCGATCGCTGCGATCTCGCCGATATCGCGGGCGTCGATCATGGCGAGGCCCTTGGCGCCGATCGGCATCGGGTAGACGCCGTAGTTGAACACGACGTCCTTGATCGCAAGGTCGTTGCTCATGAAATACGCGGGCCGCAGGATGGTGGCGTTGAAGCCCATCTGCTCGATCATCCGCTCGACGCCGAACTTGCCCGCGAAGTGCGGCACGTTCACGTAGAGGTCGCTGTGGATCACCGACAGATAGACGATCCGCTCGATGCGGGCCTTTCGCGCCACGTTGAGTGCGATCAGGCCTTGCGTGAATTCATCTGCAACCACGGCGTTGAGCAGGAACAGGGTGGAAACGCCCGAGAACGCGCCGCGCAGGGAGTCGACATCGAGCAGGTCGCCCTGCACGACGGTGACACCAGCCGGGACACTGGCCTTGGCGGGATCGCGCACCAGGGCGCGCACATCGGCGCCGCGCTTGGCGAGCTGTTCGACGACTTGGCGGCCGACGGTGCCGGTTGCGCCGGTAACGAGGATGGTCATGGGGGTCACTCCGGGTTTGGCGAGAACACACCCCGGAAATTAGCGATCCACATTTGATCCGATAGGCGGTATATTTGGACAGACCGTCTCACTGGTGGAACAGATGGATTTACTGGCCCTCGCTGATTTCAACCTGGTCGCCCGGCACGAAGGGTTCGGCCGGGCTGCGCGCGCGTCCGGGCGGCCGAAAGCGACCCTCTCCCGACGGGTCGCGGAGCTGGAGACCAGCCTCGATCTGCGGCTGTTCGAGCGCGGCGGGCGCGCATTGAAGCTCACCCAGGAAGGACGGGCGCTGTTCGAGCGCACGGGGGCATTGCTCGCCGAGCTCGACGAGACGGCGGCAGCGATCGCCTCCGGCGGGGACAAGCCGCGAGGACGATTGCGGATCAGCGCGCCGCTCTTGTTTTCGCAGACCGCAATGGGGAAGCTGGCGGCCGCGTTCGCGGTGAAATATCCGCAAGTCCGGCTTGAGGTCACGACGGAAGACCGGACCGTCGACATGGTGGAGGAGGGTTATGACCTGGTGATCCGGGTCAATCCCGATCCGGACGACACGCTGGTCGGACGCATCTTCTTGCGCGACCGCCTGGTCGCCGTGGCGAGTCCGAGTCTTGTTAGACCGAGTCTTGTTAGACCGGGGCTTATTCCATCAGGCCGCATTCGACCGGCGGACAATTCCGCCATCCCCGCCGTCGTGCGCGGGGCCGCCGACCAGGCTGCGGCCTGGAACGTCACGACGCCGTCTGGCAAGTCGCGCATCGCGATTGATCCAGTGCTTCGCCTGTCGTCGCTCCTCATGGTCCGCGACGCGGTCCGCGCCGGCATCGGCGCCGGACGCCTGCCAATATCACTCGTCAGCCACGATCTCGCTGCCGGCACGCTCGTGCATTTGGGTGACGTCGATGGGCCGGAGATCGCGCTCTGGACTCTCTATCCGTCGCGACGGCTCTTGAGCGCGCGCGTCTCCGCCTTCCTGGACTTCCTGAAGGACGCCTTTCCGATGGGGACGTCTGATGAACTGGCGGCCTATGTCGGGGGATGAGAGCGTCCGATCGGCCGTCGGTCAAACAAGTCGGCGATGAAACACTGTTTGCGTCGAAATGGAGAAAACATGACCCTCTTGATAGTGAGCGCGGTTGGATTGGTGATCGGCTATCTTTTCGGTTCTACGCCGACGGGCTATCTGGCGGGGAAACTCCTCAAGGGTATTGATATTCGAGAGCATGGCTCCAGATCCACCGGGGCGACGAATGTCTTGCGGACCCTCGGCAAGTGGCCTGCGTTGGTAGTGCTCATCGTCGATGTGCTGAAAGGCGTCGGTGCCATCATCGTTGTCCGGTCGTTCTGTCCTTGGCTCTATACCGAGTTAGCTCCGACGCCGCCGACGGCGCTTGATTTGCAAATCTGGGTGCCATGGGCTGTCTGCTTGGCCGGAATTGCCGTGTTGTTTGGGCATGGCCGCTCGATTTGGTTGAATTTCACGGGCGGCAAATCCGCCGCGACCGGGCTGGGCGTGTTGCTGGCGATGTCGTGGCCAGTGGGATTGGGAGCTGCAGCGGTCTTTGGCATCGTACTGGCTATTGCTCGGATCGTTTCCCTCAGTTCGATCCTCGCGGCGTTGACAGCCATCGTTCTCGTCTGCGGCTTCGAGCAACCGTTGCCCTATCGGTTGCTGGTGATCGCAGGCGGCATCTACGTGATTATTCGCCATCGTGCCAATATTCAGCGGCTATTAGGGGGAACGGAGCCGCGCCTGGGCCGAAATGGCCCCGATACGAAAGCAGAGGTGCAAGTCTAGCACATGTATTTTCCTGAGCCTCGATCTCGCGCGCGGGTCTCTGACCCGAAGCGGAAGCCGCTCCCGCCGACGCTCTGGAAGTGCGGCTGATATTGAAAAAGCGAGATCGGCTATGACATACGCCTGCCGGAGCTTGCGGGCGGCATCGCGGACGGATGGCTCTGCCGCCCCGTCGAGATCAGGAAAGCTTCGCGTTCAGCGGCGGGCATCGCCTTTATGCGGCGAACGACTGTGAACCGTATTGCCAGAAATCCAGCAACGAAGACGGCCAGTTTGCTGACGATCCCGAAGATCGGCATGATCATAGCCCAAGTCGGCACGCTCCAAGCCATCGCCCCGAAGGCATTCACTGCTGCCGACACGAACATCAGGCCGGCCCAGACGAAGCCAACGACGACGGCGACGTCAGAGGCGACAGCACTTGCAATGGCCGGCAGATAGCGAATCATCCAGCCCGGCTTGAGCATGACCACGCCGACGATCAGATAGATCACGCTTGGCTTGAACAGCACGAAGCGGGGGTCATCGGTCAGGAGTGTCGCGGTGCCGGCGGCGATGACCAGAAACAGGCTCAGCCACTCCATGATGTCGATTGTCTTTCGCCGGAGGAATTGAATTGCGATCTGGGTGATGCCGAGCGCAATGCCTAGGCTGACGGAGAGGATCGTGTTGTGGGTCAGGAGAAACACAACGAGAAAGAAAAGGGTAGAAGCCAGATCGAGCAGCAACAGTTTGATCGCTTCGAGGAAGTCTCTCATCGCTCCCTGAACTCCGCTTCTATTGGCCAATCGGCGTCCGCTTGCTATCAAGAGAGACGCTAAGAATGAATGCGGGTGCGAACAATCAGAGGAAGGATCAGTACCGCAGAAGCACGACGCAAACCGACAGGAATAATCTGGCCACCGCAGCGCGGAGGCCAAGGTCAAGAGCCGTCAATCCCGTCGCGGGCTCCGATTCAATGCAACTCGATAGTACAGGGCTGGACGGGCCAGGCAGCCGGCGTCCAGCTCTTACTCTTGGCGGCCTTCATCGAGGAAGGCCTGGACTGCCTCAAACAGTTTGAGGCGGTTCTTCTCCATGATGATGGAATGAGTTCCTTCGGCGAGTTCGACGTAACGTTTGCCAAGCGAGTTCACCAGCAACGGAAACAAGGTCTGCGCCATGTAAGGTGGCGTATCACGGTCCCACTCTGCCTGAATGAGCAGGGTCGGCACCGTGATCTTGGCCGGGTCGTAGTACGCTTTGCCGGCGCCCGTGAATTGCTGCCCGTCCTGAACGACGCCATTCGGGGCCCGGACAACGGGAGGGTTCATTGCCGCTCCAACCGGATCAGTGGCGAAAGTCGCATCGGCCCAAGCGTCAAACCATCCCGGCGGAATCAATGAGGCCTTTTGGTCCTCGGCAACGCCGGTGTACCAACGCTCCTTGGCTTGCTCTCTCGTGACCATCCGATAGGCGCCGAGCTTGCCTGAGCCCGCCTGAACAAGAGATGGTGTCTGGCGTATCCAGGCCGGTGCATAGAGAACGAGGCGTTGGACTTTGGATGGATTCTGCGTGGTGTAGGTTGCCATGAGAGTGGTTCCCCATGACCAGCCGAGCAGATCCAACCTGGGAATGTTGCGACGCTGCAGGATGTAGTCGACCGCCGCCCCGATATCCCTGACCGCAGTCTCTCCGGTCACAATGGGCGGATTTGCCTCGGGCTTGTCCGCCATTTCGGGCGGGCGGGTGGACTTCCCGTACCCACGTACATCGAGAAGCCAGACATCGTAGCCGCGAGAGGCGATGTACTCCATCCAGGATAGCCCATCCAGCTTGAGATCGAACGCCGTCTCGGCCGGATAAGTCGCACCATGAACAAACAAAACCGTTTGCTCCGGTCGAAATGCGGTCATATCCGCCAGCCGCTTGTTGCGAACATAGACTTCAATTCCTGGGTCGCTCGTCTTCACCATCGCTTCTTCGGTCACGAGTGGTTTCGACTGTGCCAGGGCCGGAGTACCAAACAAAACGGCTGCCAAAAAACCAGCAAGAATGGGTACGTGCATGAATGGGCCTCCCTTTGCTCCCGGCTTCTTGCCAAGTCTTGGGAAGCTTAGCGCCGAACGGAAACGGTTCAAACTCGAAAGACAAAGCGGATTACCTGGTACGGTGGCGAATTGCTGGACCGACGCTCGGTCTGCCATCTTCTGCTTCGGGCCATCTCGGACCTTGCGGCCGGCTCCAGCGATGTCTGCCGTTGGGGTTCGACTGGAAGTTAGCAATCACGGACGAAGGGCGCTTTTGACCCGACGGCGTCGTATCGGTGAATTCATTGCGGTGCGGCTGCAGACGAAGGGAGACGATGCGGTCGTCGCGCGCCTCGGGTCGGAGTGCGTGGAGATGTGCCGAGCTTTTCCTGCTCCAAGCGTGGCGCCTCGGTCCGGACCGAACTGACCGGTCTCAAACAAGCTGCGCTCCCGCCTGATGCGGATTCTTAGCGAAGGGCACGGCGCCAATCGGAATGACGAGCGCAGACAAGAGACCAGGCACGACAATGTTCATTGTGGGCATCGTGGAACGCTGCTAATGTAGTGTCCTCGCGTGACTGGCGACATCGGATGGAGCACCATCGGGAAGCGCGGGATAACTGCCGTTCGCCTGGGCAATTGGGGATTCCCCCGTTGAAGCGCTTCTTCTGGAGCTGCCCATGCTGACGTCGATCAAAATCACCGGCCTTCAAACTTACGGCTATCACGGCCTGTTCGAGGAAGAGCGAACGCTCGGACAAAAATTCAGTTTTGATATTACAATCGCGCTGCGAGAGGTCCGGACCCACCTCAGTGATGATCTGGACTCATCCGTGAGATATGATGCCGTCGTCGATGAAGCAGTGAGAATTGCCGCGTCGGACAAGTTCCAGACACTGGAGGCTCTGGGTGAGACGATTGCCCTGGGTCTGCTGCGACGCTTCATCATCATGGATAGCGTTACGGTCGCCGTTGCGAAATCCAGTCCACCGATTGCCCATTCGATAGAACAGGTCGGCGTCCAGGTAAGCCTGCGGCGTGCCGACCTCGTGCTGGGTCAGGACGAGATCGCCGGAGTCTGACTTCCCCAGCATCCCACGCCCACGTCAGGGTGATCAAGGAGGAGGTTCCCATGGCGATCCTCACACGCCCCGAAGCAAACTGGACAATTCGACCATTCCGGCTCGACGACGCGCCGGCTGCTCGGCGTCTCATCGAAGTGGTTTGGCATGAGCATTTTCATGATCACCCGGATTCTTTTGTGCGGGACTTCGTCTATTCTCGCCTGTCGGACGTCGACAATGCAGAAGCCGTGTATGTCGATCGGGCTCTCTTTTTGTGTGCGGTGGTCGAAACCGCAATCGTCGGCACCGGTGCGATCAAGCGTCTCGACGATCGAGAGTGCGAAATGGTTCGCATGTTTGTCGCGCCGATCTACCGAGGCCGCGGGATCGCGCGGGCTATTGCAGATGGACTCATCAGCTTTGCCCGCAGCGCCGGATATGATCGCATACGCTTGTCCAGCAACAGCGCGCTGACGATCTCGCATCGCCTCTACGAAAGCATGGGCTTCCAACCTGCCGCCCCCTGGGACCCAGGCGGCGAGACCTACTCACGGTACTACGCCCTCCAATTATGAGCTGCCACGTGCCCAAGGAGGCCTGCCTGGATGAGGCGGCATCGCACCTCGTATATGGCGAATTGAAGGAGACCGACTGCCTTTATTGGCCTATCTCGGACCCTGCGGCAGGCTCTGGCGACGTCTGCTGCTGGGGTTCGACCGGGAGTAAGCATTCATAGAAGCGAACGCTCGCTTTTGACCCAGACCGGAAGTCGCGCCTGATCCATTCAAAACTGATCATTCTACGCGTTAAAGCTCGCCGCAACTCCTTCGCATCCGATTAATTTCGGCTACCCTTGTTGCATGTCCGTGCTGTCTGCGTCCTCCAGAGAAATCTCAGGACAATCCTCGTCCCGGTCGATCTCGTCGAGCGCCGCCTCGATCTGATCGTTCGCCACCCTGGGCACCGGTTCGAGGCAGTTCACGCGAACAGCTTGTCGATGTCGTCCTGGGAAATCGCCACGCTCGGCCGCTGCGGGCCCTCCATCAAGTCCGGGGCGCTTTCGACAGCAAGCTCGGCGGCTAGCCGCGCCAGCTCCTCTTTTCCCCACATGCGGACTAGCCTGTTGATGTGGTCCTCCATGAACTGCAGCGACTTGACGACTCGCGTGATCCGCTGCCCTGTGAGGTCCTGAAACGCGCAAGCCTCGAACACCTTGTTTGTGCTATCGACGATCTCGTCGCATACCGCTGCGGCAGTGGGGTCGTTGACGCTTTGCAACTTCACGACGCTGGCGCCGATCGCCTCCATGCTTTCGAGGATCGTGTTCCCGGCTGCCTCCGTATTCTCGACGATCGCGTCGAGGGTGTCTGCCATCGTCGCGAAACTGCCCTTGCTGTCACCTTGAAGGGCGGCGAGTTCCCGCCGCATGCTGCTAAGTTGGCCGAACATCTCGACCAGGAGCGTTTTCAGCACCCTCTCTTGTTCCGGCGCAATCATCGAAATCCCCGATTCTCCTTCAACGTCTCCGTACTAAGGGTTTCACGATGCAGTTGCAAACCCCGGCCTGCTTGTCTGCAATGACATCTCACATTCGATTCGGCGGCAACCAGGTCGCGACGCGGTCATCGAGATCGAGCGCAACCTCGAAGCGGTACTTTGGTCAGGGTCGTGTTGTTCAAGAAATTGATCGGCGACGAGGAGGTCAGCTTCTGGCCCGTCCTGGACATTCTGGTCTGCGCCCGCGATGTCGGCTTCCGGCCGTCCACCGGAAGTAAGGCAGTCGGGGACCGCTAGCCCGCTTTTGACCCGTTGCTGACCTCGGCTAGGCCCCGATGTTGTAAGCACTATAGCTATGGGAGCGATGGTTCGCTCAGGTACTACGATCGCCGGGACTCGCCGAATTGGCGGCCCGAGTTCGCCAGCGCTCGGCATCACAGGAGAACTTCATGAGGGAGCAGGCCAAGGATTCGCCTTGCGGACCACGAAACTACTATACGCTTAAGCCGGATTTCAACGTCAAGGCGCCCGGACATCAATGGCTGAATCGAGCCGAGCAGATGGCCGGGTGGTATCCTTACCCCGATCAGCCCTTTCGCGGAATACGGTTCTCGAAACCGCCGCAGATCAGATTCGATCGCAAGCGAGGACGAACGACGTTACGTGACGCTGCGCCATTCACGCTGAGCAGCTGGCTGGTTACGGATCGCCTAAAGGTGCTGTTCGAACGGTTGGATCCCGAGGCGTTCGTCTTTCAAAAGGTCGATGTCGACTATAGCAATTTTCCCGAGCCGGGTCCGGACTATTGGCTCGTGTACTTCATGCGAATGCTCGACTGCGTCGACGAAGAACATTCGATTATTGCCTATCAAGACGACCTGCCTGGCATCAAGAACTACCTGGGGCTGATCGATGTCCGGATGCGGTCGGACATCGTAGGCGCGGCGCACGCGTTCCGGCTCATCTACGCGGACAGTACGCTGATCGTCGACGACATCATCGTCGCAGCGTTAAGGGCCGAACAGATTCGGGGCTTCGAATTCGAGCCGATCCAAAAATGATCCTGATTGGTCACGCAACCGAAATGATCGATCGCCCATTCTCCGCGAAGACGTCCGGTTCAGTCCGCTGTTGGCCCGTTTCGAACCTTACGGGTGGCGCTGAGGACGTCCGCTCTCGGGGCATGACCGGAAGTCTGCAATCCGAGCCCATGGGCCGCTTGAGACCCAAAGCGGGCAACGTTGCCAAATCGCCTGCGCCCAAACACGAAGTTCGCCAGCGTTTTCAATGCGACTCGGCATGTCCAGTCGTCTCGCGAAAAATATTCCAGTTTCTAATTTTCAGAAATCGTGCTTATCTCTTGTCATCCCGCCTCGATGAGAGGGGCGTTGCGCGCGATCGTCACGACACGTGAGGCGGGGATGCGGTGGCCGCGAGATGTCGGAGCATGTCCTTTGGAGGTGCTGACGAACGATATTCTTGCGGACGTGAAGTCGTGTGGTCCTGGCGCTCCGGTGCTGGCGTCAAGCTTGCGATGATGCTTCTCGACATCGCTTTGCGATGCGAGGGCATTGCGCAGGTGATGGGGGCAAGAGAGCCGGTCCCCAGGGAGAGCACGTATAACCGTTAAAGCCATCGCGCAGGGAATGCCGGATGATCGGCTGCACCTGTGGTAACTGCCGCCTGCTTTCTTTGATGCAGGCGGGCCATGGGTGAGGCCTTCACCCGGCATTCCCTGCGCCCTCTGCCTTCGAGGGTGAAGCTGATGGATAGCTCGGGTGCAAATCGCTCCGCGAGATCGAGGATGCATGTCTCCGTCATTGCGAGGCGCGCTTGCGCCGAAGCAACGCAGAGTCGGTCGAGCAGTTGTGGATTGTTTTGAAGCCATCGCGCCTCGCAGTGACGCTGAGAATCGGAATGCCTCAAGACGCGATGGAGGAGACCAGACTACTGCGCCCGCTTCGATGCCAGCGCGTCTGCGACAGCGGTGCGGATGTCGGCGACCGAGAACGGCTTGGTGATCACGTCATGCGCGATCGCGCTCAGATTGGAGGCGCGTTCGCGCTGATGGGCAAAGCCGGTCATCAGCAGAATGGTCAAATGCGGGAAATCGCGTGCCGCCGACAGCGCCAGCGCAATGCCGTCCATCACCGGCATCTGGATGTCGGTCAGCAAGAGGTCGAAAGCGCCGTTCTCCCGCGTGAGAATATCCAGCGCTTCGGCGCCGTCCTGCGCCGTGACGGTGTCGTGGCCGTCCATCGCGATCGCCCGCGCGACCAAGGTCCGCATGGATTCTTCGTCGTCGGCGATGAGCACGCGCGACATCGTCTCGCCTTTCTCTCTCGTGGCCTCGCGAGAAGCCCGCGAGATCCAACCTTACGCATTGCCAGCGGTAACGTCGCGCCGGTTGAAGAATCGTATATCGATATTGCGTCCTTCGGGAGGGGGCGAAGCGAGACGCGACTTGAAGGCGGCGCGCTCGCCCGGCTTGAGCGTGGTCTGATCGAGCACGGCATTCCAGGCGTAGATTTCCGCCCCCTGTGCGTCGCGCACGCTGAAGCGCAGACGCGGCAGGTCGACCGCCTTGCGGCCGGTCGCGACGACGGCGCCTTCGATCACCAGCACCGGCTTGCCGTCTACCGTTTCCATCGCGACTTTCAAGTCCCTGAAGGTGGCGCCGCGCAGGTTCACGTCGAGTCCCACCAGTCTGTAGAAGCCGGCGGTTTGCGGCATCAGCCGCACCACGTCGGCGCGCCAGACCACGAGGGCGAGGACGAGGGCGGCCATGGCAGCCGTGAGCGCCGGCAGGTTGAATACGGACTTACCGGCACTGCCTGCGAAATCGGGTCGCTTCAACAGCCTGCGAAACCAGGGCGGACGGCTGCCCCCGCTCTCCGTTTCGTCAAGTTCTGCCGTCGACCAGTCGGCTTGGTTGTCCGTGCTCTCCTCCGGCCAGCCTGCGGCGATCGAAGGACTGTCGACCACCGGAGGGTGGTCGTCGGCCTCATCGTGCGCAAGCGCCTCCCAATTGGCTTCCTCCGGCAGGGCATCGGAATTGCCGGCTTCCGCCATGGCCGGCATCGGTGCGGGCGCCTCGACCGCGTCTTCCGGGTGCGCCAGCCAGACCTCCTTGCAGCGGGAGCAGCGGACAGTGCGGCCGTCCGCACCCAATGTTGCCAGATCGATGGCGTAAGATGTTGTACAATGAGGGCAAACGATGAACATCCAGCCTGTCTCCACCAGCGGCCTTGACCGCGTCGTATCCGGACAGTTCGTGACCAGTGAAGCGGATTTAACCTTCGCGTACGCCTTCCGAGAATCGCAGGCGGCGAAACGTCAAATCCAAAGCTTCACTGGCATCAATGTGTTATCTAATGTTCCCACGGCGTTCACATTCGCAAAATGTGCATCCCGAGGGGGGATGCGAAAGAGATGCGAATGCCGCCGTCGGACACTAGAAGGACCGCATGACGAACTTTGGAACCTCAGCACGCGGATGGTACATGGTGACCGTTAACGAACCGGAAACCATAACGAGAGCCACATTGGCTGATGCAGCCAAACGCCTGCTTGCGCCCAAGCCGCGCGAGCAAGCTTTCGGACGGAGCTGACGCTTGGTTCGGTTCGAAAATGTCGGATTGCGCTACGGGCTCGGGCCGGAGATTCTCCGCGACCTGAGCTTCAATGTTCCCGCGCACTCCTTCCAGTTCCTGACCGGGCCCTCCGGCGCCGGCAAGACCTCGCTTTTGAAGCTGCTGTTCCTGTCCTTGCGGCCGACCCGCGGATTGGTCAACCTGTTCGGCTATGACATCTCGCTGCTCGGCAAGGACGAGATTGCCGATTTGCGCAAGCGGATCGGCATCGTGCTGCAGGACTTCCGCCTGCTCGACCACATGACCACCTATGAGAACGTCGCGCTGCCGTTTCGGGTGATGGGCCGCGAGGAGTCCAGTTATCGCAAGGAGGTCATCGATCTCCTCAAATGGGTGGGCCTGGGCGAGCGCATGGACGCACTTCCGCCAATCCTGTCTGGTGGAGAGAAGCAGCGGGCGGCGATCGCACGCGCGGTGATCTCGCGGCCGCAGCTGCTGCTCGCGGACGAGCCGACCGGCAACGTCGATCCGACCTTGGGCCGCCGCCTGTTGCGCCTGTTCATCGAGCTCAACCGCTCCGGGACCGCGGTCATTATCGCAACCCACGACATCACGCTGATGGACCAGTATGAGGCCCGCCGGCTGGTGCTACATCAGGGACGGCTGCACATCTATGAGTAGCGTGGACGATCGCGGCCTTTTGGTCGACCTTGGCGACGAGCGCCCGCAGCTGCCGGCGCAGGCGCGCATCATATCTCCCATCGTGCCGCGGGCGTCGATCGCCGGCCGCGCGCTGGTCGCGGTGGTCGCGATCATGACTTTTCTTGCCTCGATCACGACCGGCACCGTGATGCTGGTCAGCGAATCAGCGGCGGAGTGGCAGTCGGAGGTCGCGAGCGAGATCACGGTGCAAGTGCGCCCCAGGACCGGGCGGGATCTCGATCGCGACACCGCGGCGGTGGTGGACGCGATGCGGGCCCAGCCCGGGATCGTCGAGACCAAGCCCTTCACCAAGGAGGAATCCGGCAAGCTGCTTGAGCCTTGGCTCGGCAGTGGCCTCTCCTTCGACGACCTGCCGGTGCCACGCGTGATCGTTGCGCGGGTTCAGCCCGGCAGCACGTTCGATCTCGCCGGCCTGCGCGAGCGCGTCACCATGATCGCGCCGAATGCCAGCGTCGATGATCACCGGGCCTGGATTGACCGGATGCGTTCCATGACCGGAGCCACCTTGCTGGCGGGTATCGGGATTCTCGTGCTGGTCATCGCCGCCACCATCCTCTCGGTCTCGTTCGCGACCCGCGGTGCGATGGCGGCGAATCGGCCGATTGTGGAGGTCTTGCACTTCGTCGGTGCCGGCGACCGCTACATTGCCAATCATTTCCTGCGCCATTTCCTGCAACTCGGCCTCGAGGGCGGCGTGATCGGCGCCGGCATCGCGATGCTCGGCTTCGGCTTCTCCGAGTCGATCGCCAACTGGTTCTCGGGCACGCCGGTGGGAGACCAATTCGCGGCGCTGCTCGGCACTTTCTCGCTGCGGCCGCTCGGCTATGTCGTGATCGCGGTGCAGGCGGTCGTGATCGCGGCCGTCACCGGCTGGGCTGCGCGCCGGACTCTGTTCGCGACGCTTGAGAGCATCGACTGAAGGGACCGGCCCGCTGCCACGCCGGATTTCACTTTAGCCAAAAAAAGCCTAAAATCGTCTGCGCCGGAGGTGCGTCTGCGCATACCGCATCATGATCCAAGGAGAGGACCGCCGGACGTCGCATGGGTTCGCAGACCGACGATACGCCGCCGAGCCCCTCCTTTTTTCGGGTGGTTCGGCGCGGTGTGGCGGGAATGGTGGCCGCGCTGGCGCTGGGCTTTCTGGTCGCGGCGATCGGCTTTATTGGCTTCCTGTCGCAATTGCGTGGCGCCGAGATCAAGCCGGAGCGCCAGGCCGACGGCATCGTCGTTCTCACCGGCGGCTCGTCGCGCGTATCGGACGCGGTCGAGCTGTTGGCCAGCGGCTATGGCAGGCGGCTGTTGATCTCGGGCGTGCATCCGACCAACGACGCCAATGACATTTCGCGCTCGCTGCCCGAGGCGCGGTCGTTCATCGCCTGCTGCGTCGATCTGGATTATTCGGCGATCAATACCCGCAGCAATGCCGCCCAGACCCGGCGCTGGGCGCATGAGCGCGGCTTCAAGTCGGTGATCGTGGTGACCTCGAACTACCACATGCCGCGCGCGATCGTGGAGCTCTCGCACGCGATGCCGGATATCGATCTCATTCCCTACGCCGTGGTCGGCGAGCGCTGGCGGGACGAGCCGTGGTGGACCAGCGGTCCCACGTTGCGGCTGCTGTTGTCCGAATATGCGAAATATGTCGCCGCCGAGGTCAGGGTGCGTCTCGCCGATCTTGGCCTCGATCTCGCGCCGGAGGGCGAACCGCCGAGCGGAGCGCTGGCGCATCGTCCGGCCACGGCGCAGGCCAATTGAACAGGATGTGCGATGGTTTCGATCTTTCTGCGTTCGCTGGTGTTCAACATCCTGTTCTATCCGGTGTTCATCTTCTGGGCGCTGGTGGCGCTGCCGACCCTTGCGATGCCCCGGAAGGCCTTGATGCGCGTCGCCAATTGGTGGGGGCAGACCAACATCCTGTTGATGCGCGTGATCTGCAACATCAGGGTCGAATATCGCGGCGTCGAGAAGATCCCGAAGGGTCCTTTGATCGTCGCCGCCAAGCATCAGTCGATGTGGGAGACCATCTCGCTGTTGCACTTCTTCGACGAGCCATTCTTCGTGCTCAAGCGCGAGCTTAGGCGCATTCCGATCTTCGGCCTCTTCCTGATGAAGGCCGACATGGTTGCGATCGACCGCAGCGCCGGCAGGCGCGCCTTGATGCAGGTCGTGCGCCGCGCATCCGAGGAGGTGAAACGCGGACGCCAGTTCGTGATCTTTCCGGAGGGCACGCGCCGGCCGCCCGGCGCACCGCCGCATTATAAGGCCGGCGTTGGCCTGATCTACGTCGATTGTGGCGTGCCGTGCCTGCCGGTCGCGCTCAATTCCGGCCTGTTCTGGCCGCGCAACTCTTTCATGCGTTATCCCGGCACGCTGGTCGTCGAATTCCTCGATCCGCTGCCGCCGGGGCTGCCGCGCGAGGAGTTTCTCTCCCGTGTCGAAACCGCGATCGAGGATGCGACCAATCGTCTCGTCGCTGCGGGCGAGGCGGAGCAGGCGCAGCTGTTCGGGCGTGTGCCGCAGGCGGCCAAGGCGTGAGGTGTTATGCTCCGTCTTGCGGTGGATGCCGCGCATGGCCGTCGTCGTGCAGCATCAGCGCCAGCCGATGCAGCTGCGCGTCGCGAAAGCCTTGGGCTTCGATCGCCTTCACGGTCGAGAGCACATACTCGCGATTGGGGCCGGATTGGCCGTGGCCCTGCCGCACGTGGCGGAGCTGCTCGACTGGCGACAGCCGGCCGGCATATTGCACGTGACCACGATCGACCACATAGGTCAGCGCGCTCACCCGCTGGCGGGCCTCGTTCTCGAGCCACACCGAGCGCTTCACCTCGCGATAGACCGACGTGACCTGCTCGCGTGCGCGCAGATAGGCGATCACCGTTTCGCGGTCCTGTTCCTTGACTCGGAACGCGATCCCCCGGCACGCGCCACCGCGGTCAAGCCCGAGCACCAGCCCCGGTTTCTCCGGTGTGCCGCGATGAACGAAGGAATACACACACAGCGCGCGATGCTCACCGATCAGCCGCGCCGGAACCTGCTCGACGAAATCGAACCCGGGCCGCCACATCAACGAGCCATAACCAAAGACCCAGAGATCGCCATGAGGGAATTCGCTCTCAGACAGGTTCATTGTCGCCATAAGATTAGGAGCCCCATGCTGGCCGATGCGCATTCGTTAACTTAAATACACAATCCGTGATCGCCGAATTGCCAAAATTGCTCCGCAAAGGGTCCCCGCATGTCCGATATGAGGTCAGCGCCGCGCAGGCGCCCGCTGTGGGGGCTTTTCATCGCTCCCGTTCTGCTCCTGATCGCCGCCGTGGCGTGGAGCGCATTCTGGTTTTTTGCCGCTTCGCAGGTCGATGTCCAGGCCGATGCCTGGCGTGCGCGCGAGGCGAAGTCCGGACGCGTCTATGATTGCGCGCGGCATTCGGTCGCCGGCTTCCCGTTCCGGCTCGAGGTCCGCTGCGAGGATCCGAGCGTCTCGCTGTTCGGGCAGGCGGCCCGCATCCCGCTGATGACAGCCAAGCTCGGCGAGATCCTGGTCGTCGCGCAGGTCTATGACCCGAAACGTCTGATCGCCGAATTCACGGGACCCGCGGCGATTTCGAACGGCAGCGATCCTGCGTCCTTCGCGGTGAACTGGCGGCTCGGCGAGGCCAGTGTCTACGGCTTGCCTGTCGCGCCGGAGCGTGGAGCACTGGTGTTCGACAATCCCACGATCGATCGGATCGATGGAGCCAACCAGGTCCCGCTTGCGCGCGCTGATCATGTCGAATTGCACGGCCGCCTTGCCGAGGGATCGCCGACGGATCATCCGGTGATCGAGACCGCGCTGCAGATCGCGAGCGGAAGCATTCAGGGCAGCCATCCGCTGCTCGCCGAACCCTTCAATGCCGACATTCAGACGCGGCTCTCTGGGCTGAAGGATTTCCGGCCAAAACCGTGGCCGGAGCGGTTTCGGGAGATCCAGGCTGCGGGCGGGCATGTCGAGATCGTGCAGTCGCGGATTCAGCAGGGCGAATTGCTTGCCGTGGCCTCGGGCACGCTCAGCCTCACACCGAATGGCAATATCGATGGTGAGCTGCAGATGACCGTTGCGGGGATGGAGAAGGTGATCCCGGCGTTGGGTATCGACAAGATGCTCGACAGCGGCGTGCCGCAGTCGACGCTCGATCGCGTCGCTCCCGGCGTGAAGTCGCAGGATCTCAACAATCTGTTCGGCGCGCTGGACCGCGCGATTCCAGGGCTCGGCAAAGTCGTCAAGCAAAATGCCAATGCCGGCGTCGCTGCCAGCATCAACGCGCTGGGCAAGGAAGCCGTGCTCGAAGGGCGCAAGGCGCGCACATTCCCGTTGCGCATCTCCGATGGCGCGGTCGTGCTTGGCCCGTTCAAGGTCGCGCAGATCCCGCCACTGTTTTAGCAGGAGCTGCGCGGGTCTCAGCCCTTACGGCTGCTTGATCTGCGGATGCGGTCGGCCGAAATCGGGCGCGGCGGAATCTTGACCGATCTCGACGATGCCGCGACGGATCGCGCGGGTTCGGGCGAAATGATCGAACAGCGCCTGGCCGTCGCCGCGACGGATCGCGCGGGTCAGCTTGGCGAGATCCTCATTGAAGGTGCCGAGCATCTCCAACACGGCGTCCTTGTTGTTCAAGAATACGTCGCGCCACATCGTCGGATCAGAGGCCGCGATGCGGGTGAAGTCGCGGAATCCGCCGGCGGAAAACTTGATCACCTCGGATTCCGTGACCTGCGCGAGTTCGTCGGCCGTGCCGACGATCGTGTAGGCGATCAGATGCGGAAGATGGCTGGTGATCGCGAGCACGAGATCATGATGATCGGGCGTCATGATCTCGACCTTGGCGCCGAGCGCAGCCCAAAATGCGCGAAGCCGGTCGACTGCACCGGCGTCGACCCCTTCCGGCGGGGTCAGGATGCACCAGCGGTTGATGAAGAGCTCCGCAAAACCCGAATCAGGCCCGGAATTCTCGGTGCCTGCGACGGGATGCGCCGGAACGAAATGAACCTCTTTCGGCAGGTGCGGCGCCATGTCGCGGACGATGGCGCCCTTGACCGAGCCGACATCGGAGACGATCGCGCCCGGCTTGAGGTGGCCAGCGATCTCCTGCGCGACAGGCCCGCAGGCGCCGACGGGAATGCAGAGGATGACGAGGTCGGCACCATCCGCGGCTTCCGCATTGCTCGCGACCACCCGATCGACAATGCCAAGTTCGGCGATGCGCGCGCGCGTCTTCTCCGAGCGTGCCGTCGTGATGATCTCGCCGGCCAGACCGTGCGCGCGTGCGGCGCGGGCGATCGAGCCGCCGATCAGGCCAAAGCCGATCAGGGCGAGGCGCTCGAATTTCGGCGATGCGTTCACTTCGGCCCCATGAATTCGCGCAAGGCGTCCACCACCAGGCGATTGGCTTCTTCGGTGCCGATCGTCATGCGCAGCGCATGCGTAAGTTTGTAGTTGCCGAGCGCGCGCAGCACCAGGCCACGCCGGGTCAGGAACTCGTCGGCCTCGGCGGCGGTCTTGCCCTTCTCGGCCGGGAAGTGGATCAGGACGAAGTTCGTCACGCTCGGCGTGACTTTCAGGCCGAGCTTGCCGATCTCCTCAGACAGCCAATTGCGCCATGTCTCGGTGTGGGTTTTCGACATCTGCACATGCGCGGTGTCCTCGATCGCAGCCACGGCTGCGAGCATCGCCGGCGTGGAGACGTTGAACGGGCCGCGAATCCGGTTCACCGCATCGATGATGTGGGCCGGGCCGAACATCCAGCCGACGCGCAGCGCTGCAAGACCGTGGATCTTGGAGAACGTGTGCGTGACCACGGTGTTCTCTGTGGTGGCGACGAGCTCGATGCCGAGCTCATAATCGTTCCGCGACACGTAGTCGGAATAGGCCGCATCCAGCACCAGCACGACATGCGACGGCAGGCCGGCGCGCAGGCGCTTCACCTCGTCGAATGGAATATAGGTGCCGGTTGGATTGTTCGGATTGGCCAGCCACACCAGCTTGGTGCGCGGTGTAACCGCATTCAAGATTGCGTCGACATCGCAGGTGAACTCGCGCTCGGCTGCGACCACGTTCTTAGCGCCGCAGGCCATGGTCGCGATCGGATAAACCAGAAAGCCGTGCGTGGTCGAAATCGCCTCGTCGCCGTGGCTGAGATAGGTGTGCGCGAGCAGATTGAGGATCTCGTCAGAACCGGCGCCGCAAACGATGCGGTCGGGATCGAGGCCGAAGGCGCGGCCGATCGCTTCGCGCAGCACCCGGGAGGTGCCTTCGGGATAGTCCTCCAGATGACCAGCCGCACTCTTGTACGCCTCGATCGCCTTCGGTGATGGCCCAAACGGGGTCTCATTGGCCGAAAGCTTGAACACCTTGCGGCCCGGCTCCGGCTTCGGGCTCTTGCCGGGCGTGTAGGGCGCAATATCGAGGATGCCGGGATTCGGCACGGGGCGGGACATCTCAAGACTCCGGAGGTAACAGGGCGGCCAGAGGCTCAGGCCCTAGCTCGGGACCGTATAGCGCTTTGCATGGCCGCCGACGAGGGCCGTCGAGCGCACTGAGGCGCCCGCCGCGATCAGGGCTGCCCTGATCTTTTCGAGGCTCGAGGGGGCCTCGATCGAGACCAGAAGGGCGGCGCTGTCGAAGGCGGTATCCGGCACCGTTACGATATCGGCCAGAGGCGATAGCGCCCGCGCGACCTGGGCATTCCATCCGGAGACGCGGATGCTCCAGGTCTCGACTTCCAGCAGCAGCGCGTCGTCGGCCACGCGCGAGATCGCAAACACGGGCAGCGCCGCCGGATGATCAGCGCGCTCCAGGAATGGCAGCCGGGCGATGATCTTCGGCGCGCCGACCGGCTCGAGCGCGATCCACCACGGCGTATGCCCCGATGTCACCGAGACCAGCGCCAGATCGCCCTTGGATTTCGCCACCGCTTCGACCGCGGCCTGGGCGCTGAAATGCGCCACATAAGGCACCAGGAAGCCGAAATGGAACCGCGCGGAATCGCGCATCGCAGCCTCGCCGACCGAGACGTCGGCATGCACGGAAAACGGCGCCTGCACATACGTGAACGTGGACACGATCACGCGCCAGATGCTCTCGACCGTATCGAGCGGCAGAATGCCGCGATGGCGCTGAACCAGGCGCTTCATCATGTCGGCTTCGCGCGCCGGGCGGAAGGCCGAGCCGACCTCCTGCGTCTTCTTCACCTGGATCAGCCGATCGATGATGTCGCCGCGCCTCATCAACAGCTGATGCATCTGCTCGTCGATCGCATCGATCTCCTTGCGCAGATCCGTAAGCGAGGGCGGGGCGGGAGGCGTCTCGGGCATCGCGCGATAATCTCTATGCTGCATGCAACGCCTGCTGCGCGGCAGGCCTTTGTCGTTCTGTCCCATCGATGAGGTCTGCGCAACACCAAGTTTACCCCGCGCTGCTTGGCTTTCAGAATTGCTACAGCTGCAACGTCAGCGGGATGCCGTTAACCACCGCTCGCCTTGACGTCGGTCGTGCGCGGGACTAGGTTAATGCCTGTTCCGTGGTCATTTGAGCCGGCCGGCTTGCAGCCACGTTAAAAAACTCGCTAAACAGGCCGGGGACAGTTTCGATCCCGGCCGAACCCAAGTTCAGGCCGGGTTTTTTATGGCCTGATATGTCACGTGGTTCGGGAGCCTCGGCAAGCGCCGGGGACAGAGACATGACAGGCCTGACGCCCAAATCGAAAACGCCGCGGCGCGCGATCCCGCCGCAGGAGCGTTCGCA
Source organism: Bradyrhizobium sp. STM 3843 (assembly GCF_000239815.1). Classification (GTDB taxonomy): domain Bacteria; phylum Pseudomonadota; class Alphaproteobacteria; order Rhizobiales; family Xanthobacteraceae; genus Bradyrhizobium. The sequence continues at coordinate 39,008 of NZ_CAFK01000323.1, forward strand.
TGAGGTCGATCATCCGAGCTCGCCGGTCGCTGAGTTCGGCATTGATAAGCCGTTGCGGCTCGACTGCGGCGTTGACCTCGCGCCGTTCCAGATCGCCTACCAGACCTATGGCGAGCTCAATGCCGACAAGTCCAATGCGATCCTGGTCTGCCACGCGCTGACCGGCGATCAGCATGTCGCCAACCGTCATCCGATGACCGGCAAGCCTGGCTGGTGGGAGACCATGGTCGGCCCGGGCCGTCCACTCGACACCAGCCGCTACTTCATCATCTGCTCCAACGTCATCGGCGGCTGCATGGGCTCGACCGGCCCCGCCTCGCTCAACCCTGCGACCGGAAAGGTCTGGGGCCTGGATTTTCCGATCATCACCATCCCCGACATGGTGCGCGCGCAAGCGATGCTGATCGACTATCTCGGCATCGAGACGCTGTTTGCTGTTGTTGGCGGCTCGATGGGTGGCATGCAGGTGCTGCAGTGGACGGCGGCCTATCCGGAGCGGGTGTTCTCGGCGCTGCCGATCGCCTGCGCGACGCGCCACTCGGCGCAGAACATCGCCTTCCACGAGCTCGGTCGCCAGGCCGTGATGGCCGATCCGGACTGGGATCACGGCCGCTACGCCGACAAGGCAGTGCATCCGCATCGCGGGCTCGCGGTGGCGCGGATGGCCGCGCACATCACCTACCTCTCGGACGCCGCATTGCATCGCAAGTTCGGCCGCCGCATGCAGGATCGCGAGCTGCCGACCTTTTCCTTCGACGCCGACTTCCAGGTCGAGAGCTATCTGCGCTATCAAGGTTCGTCCTTTGTCGAGCGCTTCGACGCCAACGCCTATCTCTATCTGACCCGTGCGATGGATTATTTCGACATCGCCGCTGATCATGATGGTGTGCTGACGGCAGCCTTCCGCGGCATCGAGACGCGCTTCTGTGTCGTCTCCTTCACCAGTGACTGGCTGTTTCCGACCGCGGAATCGCGCGCGCTGGTGCATGCGCTCAACGCGTCCAGCGCACGGGTGTCGTTCGCCGAGATCGAGACCGACAAGGGGCATGATGCCTTCCTGCTCGATGTACCCGAATTCTTCGACATCGCCCATGCCTTCCTCGAATCCGCGGGCAAGGCGCGCGGGCTGAACGAGCCGGGAGAGTGATGATGTCGCTGCAACAGGTCCTGCCGTTGAACGGCGCGGCGGCGCGCGAGGCGCTCGCCTATCGTCCTGATCATCTCCTGATCGCCGAGATGGTCGATCGCGGCTCGAAGGTGCTCGACGTCGGCTGCGGCGACGGCGATCTTTTGCAGCTCCTCGAGAGCCGCGGCATCGACGGACGTGGCATCGAGCTGTCGCGCGAGGGCGTCAACCATTGCGTCGCGAAGGGCCTTGCGGTGGTGCAGGGCGATGCCGACACCGACCTTTCCAACTATCCCGACGACGCGTTCGACTACGTGATCCTGTCGCAGACCCTGCAGGCGACACGCCGGCCGAAGGCGGTGCTCGAAAATCTCCTGCGCATTGGCCGGCGCGCGATCGTGACGTTTCCGAATTTCGGCTTCTGGCGCATGCGCCTGCAGCTTTTGATCGGCGGCCACATGCCGCGGACGGAGAACCTGCCGGCGACCTGGTACGACACGCCCAACATCCATTTCTGCACCATCAAGGACTTCGTCCAGCTCTGCGACGAGATCAACGTCAAGATGGAGCGCGCGGTGGCGCTCGACTCCTACGCCCGCCCGCTGCGCTTCAATATGCCCTGGTGGTTCTGGAACATGTTCGGCGAGCAGGGGATCTTCTTGCTCAGCCGGGCCGGGAAGGCGCGGTAGTCCCACGTCATTCGGGGGGCGCGAGTTGTTTCGGCAATCTCCGATGTCGTCCCAGCGAACGCCGGGACCCATAACCACCGGCCTTGCTAGACGATGACTGATAGTTTGCTTCTATCCGATAGAATCCGCGGTATGGGTCCCGGCGTTTGCCGGGACGACAGAGGAAGGCTTGGCGACGTCACGGCCTGAGTCTCCGGGTTTACGTCTCGAACAGCGTACGGCGTCCCAGGGCACCCCCGCGGAGCATTTGCGCCCGAGCTTTGCGAAAATCTTTGCCTCCCACTCAGAGAGGCGCAGGGAAGACCGGGTTCCGGCTGGTACCCACGGCTCCCATCTGGCACGACGAGCAATTTACACCTGCCGGACGTGATTGCGCAGCTGCCGGGGCGATGCGTTGTCCTGCCAAACACAATGACTTGCGAAATATTTTCTGCGGGCCCTGTCGGTGCGGCAACCGCCGGTTCGTCTTGTTGAGGACGGCCGGATTGTCCGGTCGAGGCGCGAAGTCAAAAAGGAAGGTGACGATGCGATTCATGATGCTGATGATTCCGCTCGGCTATGAGGCGGCGCCGCCTGACGTTCAGCTCGATCCCGAGCGTGTCGCGGCGATGATGCGCTACAACGAGGCGCTGAAGGACGCAGGCGTGCTGATCACGCTGGACGGGCTGCATCCGCCGTCGATGGGCGCCCGGGTCTCGTTTGCCGGTGGCAAGCCGGTCGTGACCGACGGTCCGTTCACCGAATCCAAGGAGGTGCTCGGCGGCTACTGGATGATCGACGTCGCCTCGCGTGAGGAGGCGATCGGCTGGGCCAAAAAATGCCCGGCATCCGACAACGAGATCATCGAGATTCGCCAGGTGCAGGAGATGGCGGATTTCTCCGAGGATGTTCAGAAGGCAGCTGCCGGCTTCGACGCGCTGCCGCGCGCCGGCCGACGCTGATCCACCCCCATTGCGCAGAACGAGGAAAAATCGATGACCGACAACAGCAACACTTATCTCGCCGTGTTTCTTGGCAGCCGGACCAGCCCGCAATGGAAGGCGTGGGAGGCACTGTCCGAAGCCGATCGGAAAGCGCGGGAGCAGCAGGGCATGGCCGCCTGGCATGCCTGGGTCAATAAGCACAAGGATGCGATCGCCGGCTTGGGCGGTCCGCTCGGCAAGACCAAGCGGGTCGACAACGGCGGCATCACCGACATCAGCAACGAGATGGGCGCGTTCACGGTGGTCCGCGCTGCCTCGCACGAGGATGCCGCCAGGATGTTCGAGAACCATCCGCATTTTGCGATTTTCCCGGGCGAGCGGGTCGAGATCATGCCGGTGCTGCCGATCCCGGGCGGTTAGTGGTGGCTGTCGACTGAAAGACCATCGCTGTTGCGGTGGGGGAGTACGCATGTTTGGGCTGATCGGAGCCCTTATCGTGCGGCGAGCTGGTGTTCACCGTCCCCCGAAGGGGGAGGGTCGGCTCGCATGAGCATGAGCGCAGCGAAATGCGAGCCGGGGTGGGGTGACGCCGCCATCCGCGTCCCCGGTGCCCATGTTCATGGGCCAGGTCAGGCGCTTTGAGAATAGTCGAACCAATGACGACCGATTGCGGAGGTCACGCCACCCCGCTCGCCCGCGATCGACCCTCCCCCTCCAGGGGAGGGTGACTTTCCCCGCATTGTGGGCTCTCCGAAAAGCTCTGGCTTCTGCGTGGCCGGCTCATGTAAAAGCCCTTCACATGAGCTGGCGCAAGGAACAGCGCCGCGCCGAGCGCGGCTATCATCACGGCAACCTCAAAGAGGCGCTGCTGCAGGCCGCGCTCGACCTGATCGCGCAGAAGGGTGCCGCTGGTTTCACCTTTGCGGACGCCGCCCGCATGGCGGGTGTCAGCCCGGCCGCGCCGTACCGGCATTTCCGCGACCGCGACGAACTGTTGACCAGCATTGCCCAGCGCGGCTTCGAGCAGTTCGAAAGCCAGCTCTCCGCCGCCTGGGACGACGGCCGGCCCGACACGGTCACCGCATTCGAGCGGGTGGGCAAGGCCTATCTCGCTTTTGCCCGCGAGGAGCCGGCCTTCTATTCGGCGATGTTCGAATCCGGCGTGCCGACGGATTCCTCGCCCGGACTGATGGCAGCCGGCGAACGTGCCTTCGGCGTCATTCGCGCGGCTGCGGAGCGGCTCGCAGCGCTGGCCCCGCCCGGCGCGCCGCGCCCGCCGGCAATGATGATGGCGCTGCATATCTGGTCGATGGCGCATGGCATCGCCTCGCTGTTTGCGCGCGGCGATGCGGCCCGCCGCAAGCTGCCGATGTCGCCGGAGGAGCTGCTCGAAGCCGAGCTCCTGATCTATGTGCGCGGGCTCGGCTTCCCGACCGATCGCCGCAACACCACCTCCAGCGCAGCGGCCGAGCCGCCGCCGCTGCCCGAGGACGAGCGTCCGGCCGGTCCATGGGGCCGGGCGAAATAATCTTTCACAAATAATTCAAGCGACGCGTCAGGTGGTCGCCTTGACAAAATTCATGGTTGAGCTAGCTATGTAAATGTTATTTACATTCACAACGGCGCATGCCGTGATGGAGAGGCAGATGGCCTACAGCGCAGACGTCAATCGATGGCGCGGCCCCGACGAGGACCAGTACCGACGGCCCCACATGATGGAGTCGCCGTGGCATCCCGGGTGGATCGCTGTGACCATCCTCGGCTTCATCATTTGGTGGCCGATCGGACTTGCCCTTCTCTTTTTCACACTCGGGAGCAGAAAAATGGCGTGCTGGAATGGCGGCGACCGCTGGCAGAATAAGATGGAGCGGATGCAGTGGAAGATGGAGCGGATGCGCGACAAAATGGAGCGCCGCGGCTTTGGTTTCGCCTTCGCGCCGCCCTCGAGCGGCAACCGCGCCTTCGATGAATACCGCATGGAGACGCTGGAGCGGCTCGAGGAGGAACAGCGCGAATTCAAGGAGTTCCTGAGCCGCCTGCGTCACGCCAAGGACAAGGAGGAGTTCGACGCCTTCATGGCCCAGCACCGCCAGCGTCCGACCCCGCCGAACGATCAGCCGCAGCAGGGCTGATAGCTGCTGCGACATTGAGCCTCAGGTCGATCCAGCCCCCAACCTGATGGCCATAAGACGCCCGTCTGCATCCCGCAGGCGGGCGTTTTTGCTTTGGACCGTCCTCTTACCCTTCGCTGGGACGGGAAGGGCGGAGACTGCGGCTCCCTCCCGCGCTCTGGCCTCCCAAATGCCGAGCTTGTGATCGGGACGTGTCCATAACGGGTTGCACCGCCAGGGCTTTCGCCTTTGAAACTCGCGCGCGGTAACCCCGCCTTAACCGTCGGCGGGGTTTGGTGAGCTCCGAGTAAAGTCGCGCAAGCAGCCCTTGTTTTGACATTTTGGCGGGAGAAGGAGGCCAGAAGGCTTCGGCGGGCCTCCCAAGCGACCAAGACAGGGTTCATCGCGTAGGCGCTTTACCGCCGCGACGGCAGCGGCTGTGACCCCCGCCTGCTGCCTGTTCCCGGAACACCTGCAACAAAGACTTGCAAGACAGGACTTGCAACAGGATTTGGGACGCTCAAGACGTGAGACAGTCAGACTTGGGAAATTTGAGAGGATACTGCCAATGAACCCGGCCGACGTCGGTCAGTCCGCCTTACCGGTCGTCTCGGGCGATGTCTCGCTGATCGCGCTGTTCTGGCAGGCGCATTGGGTGGTGAAGGGCGTCATGCTCGGCCTGATCACCTGCTCGGTCTGGGTGTGGGCGATCGCGATCGACAAGACATTTCTCTATTCCCGCACCCGCCGCTCGATGGATCGCTTCGAGCAGGCGTTCTGGTCCGGTGAATCGATCGAGGAGCTTTATCGCGCGCTATCGGCCAAGCCGACCCAGTCGATGGCAGCCTGTTTTGTGGCGGCGATGCGCGAATGGAAGCGCTCCTTCGAGGGCCACGCCCGCTCATTCGCCGGTCTGCAGATGCGGATCGACAAAGTGATGAACGTCTCGATCACGCGCGAGGTGGAACGGCTGGAACGCCGGCTGCTGGTGCTCGCCACGGTTGGCTCTGCCGGCCCCTTCGTCGGCCTGTTCGGCACCGTCTGGGGCATCATGTCGAGCTTCCAGTCGATCGCCGCGTCGAAGAACACCTCGCTGGCCGTGGTCGCGCCCGGTATTGCGGAGGCGCTGTTTGCCACCGCGATCGGTCTGATCGCGGCCATTCCCGCGACCATTTTCTACAATAAATTCACCTCGGAGGTGAACCGGCAGGCCCAGCGTCTCGAAGGTTTTGCGGATGAATTTTCCGCAATCCTGTCGCGTCAGATCGACGAGCGGGGATGAGGACGGGTATACTGTAGCGGCTATGGCGAGCACCAGAACATGGGCATGAGCATGGGAAGCGCGTCCGGCGGCGGTGGCCGTCGGGGCCGGCGCAACAAGGCTGTCATGGCGGAGATCAACGTCACGCCCATGGTCGACGTGATGCTCGTGCTCCTGATCATCTTCATGGTCGCCGCGCCGCTACTGACCGTAAACATCCAGGTCGACCTGCCGCAGGCGCAAGGTGGCTCGGCCTCGACCGCCGACGCCAAGCCTCCGCTCGAGGTCACCGTTAAGAAAACCGGGGGCGGCTGCGCCTCCAAGGTCGACGTCTATCTCGGCGAGACGCAGATCGCGCTGAACGAGCTCGGGCCCAAGATCAAGGCGATGAAGGAAGCCAATGGCGCGGGCGGCGAGAACGTGGTCAAGATCCGCGGCGACCGCGACGCCTGCTATGCCGACATGATGAAGGTGCTGGGCATGGCGCGCGACGCCGGCTACCGCGCCAGCATTGTCGTGCTACCGGAACAGGGCTCATGACGCTGTCCGATGTCACCCGGTTCGTGCGCACGCGCAAAGGCACGGTGCTCTCCGTGCTTTTGCACGTGATCGTGCTCGGCTGGGGGCTGTTCAGCTTTTCCGCGCGCTCGATGGTGGCGCCGCCTGAGGACTTGGTGCCGGTCGACGTGATCTCGGACGACAACACGTCCAAGGCCAAGGCCGGTCACCTCGACGGCAAGAAGGAGAACCCGAAGCCGCTCGTCGACAAGATCGGCGACAAGAAGCCGGCCGAAGACATCGTCGGCAAGGTCGATACCAAGCCGGTGACCGAAACGGATGCAGCGCCGACGCCGCAGCCGAAGCCCGACAAGCCGGTGGAGAAGAAGCCCGATCCACCCAAGCCGGTCGAGAAGAAACCTGATCCGCCGAAGCCGGTGGCCGAGAAGAAGCCGGAGCCGCCGCAGCCTGCGCCTGCCGACAAGCCGAAGCCGGAAGAGAAGAAGCCCGATCCGTTCAACCCGGACCAGATCGCGAGCATGCTGAACAAGGATAAGGCCAAGCAGCCGCCGAAGCAGCAGCTGGCTGACGCCGCGCAGCCCGAGCCTCCGAAGCACAAGACCGAGCGCAAGTTCGACTACGAGAAGATTTCGAGCCTGATCAATCAAAAAGACCCGACCCGGCAGGCGGCCGCCGGCGCCGAACTGAACGCTAACGCCGCGCTCGGCACCGCGCGCGGGATGGCGGACAGCAATGTCGCGAGCTGGCGCGGAGCGTTCATGACGGCGGTGCGGCGCTGCTTCGGCTTCCCGTATAACGGCCAGGATGCCGATCTCTTCGAGGCCGATATCGACATTCCGATGCGTCCCGATGGAACGCTTGCGGCCGAGCCGGTGGTCGTGGCCCTTCGCGGGCCATCCCGATCGGTTGCCGCGGCGATGGCCGAGAGCGCAAAGCGCGCCATCGTCCAGTGCCAGACTTACACCTTCCTCCCGAAAAATCAGTACGACAGCTGGAGGAAGATCGAGACCACGTTTTCCCTGAAAGACATGCGATGAGTGCGAATTTCGAATCCAAGCTTGTCATGCGTTCACGTCATGGGCTGTCACGCCGCCGCTTTATTGCCGGTGCCGGCGTCGCGGCCGCCTCGCTGGGATGGTCTGCCGCATTGGCGCAGCAGGGACAGCAGCAGCAGGGCCGTGTGCGCATCGAGCCGGATGCGTTCCACCCGATTCCGATCGCGATCCCGCCCTTCGTGCCGGGAGGTCCGGCCGACGCCGACGTCGCCAACGGCATCTCGCAGGTAATCAACAACAACCTCAAGCGCAGCGGGCTGTTTGCTCCGATCGATCCGGCTGCCTTCGCCGAGCGCATCACCAATTTCGACGTTCCGCCGCAGTTCGCGAGCTGGCGGCCGCTCAATCTGCAGGGATTGGTGACCGGACGTGCAACGCGTCAGCCCGACGGCCGGCTCAAGGCCGAATTTCGTCTCTGGAACATCGACTCGCAGCAGCAGGTCACCGGCGCGCAATATGTCACCGCGCCGGAATATTGGCGCCGCATCGGCCACATCATCTCCGACCAGATCTACGCGCAGATGACCGGCGAGAAGGGCTATTTCGACAGCCGCGTCGTGTTCGTCGATGAGAGCGGTCCGTCCGAGCGCCGCGTCAAGCGGCTGGCGCTGATGGACCAGGATGGCGCCAATGTGCGTTATCTCACGCGCGGCGCCGATCTCGTGCTGACGCCACGCTTCTCGCCGTCGAGCCAGGAAATCACCTATATGGAATTCGGGCAGGGCGACCCGAAGGTCTATCTGTTCAATATCGAGAACGGCCAGCGCGAGATCGTCGGCAACTTCCCGGGCATGTCGTTCTCGCCGCGCTTCTCGCCCGACGGCCAGCGCATCATCATGAGCCTGCAGCAGGGCGGCAATTCCAACCTGTTCGTGATGGACCTGCGCTCGCGCACCACGACGCGGCTGACCGACACGCCGGCGATCGATACCTCGCCCTGCTACTCGCCGGACGGCAGCCAGCTCTGCTTCGAAAGCGATCGCGGCGGCAAGCCGCAGATCTACGTCATGCCAGCGGGCGGCGGGCAGGCACAGCGCATCTCGTTCGGCGACGGCACCTATTCGACTCCCGTGTGGTCGCCGCGTGGCGACTACATCGCTTTCACCAAGCAGGGTGGCGGTCAGTTCTCGATCGGCGTCATCAAGCCTGACGGCTCGGGCGAGCGCATCCTCACCGCCGGCTTCCACAATGAGGGCCCGACCTTCGCCCCCAACGGGCGCGTGTTGATGTTCTTCCGCGATCCCGGCGGTAACGCGGGGCCGTCGCTCTACTCGATCGACATCTCCGGCCGCAACGAGCTGAAGGTTCCCACCCCGGGCTACGCGTCGGATCCGGCGTGGTCGCCGCTGCTGTCGTAAGCGCGCGGGCAGGGCCGCCGGCCCAAAAATATGCTCACGTGTATCATTTATAAGATACACGCACCGGTGTTATGATGCCGGGACCGGGCAAGCCTTGCCTAGTCCGTTGTATGGATGGATGGATTTCGCTCCTGCGCGGCTGCAGCAAGCTTCCGCTAACGATATTCACTCAGAAAGACTTCATCTGCCATCGGTAATACTGCGCGGCGAACGGGACACGCGCGGTCGAATGCAGCTTGCAAGTCAGAAGGGATATACTGATCAGAGGATGTCGCCCGCGATCCACGCGGCGCTGATCGATTCTCTGTTCCAGGACCCCGGTCCGATGTTCGCCGGCGCGCTCTGCGCGGCGGTCGCGGCCGTGATGACCGCGATCAAGAGCGGCGATCCCAAGCTTTGGCCGTGTGCCGTTCTGCTGATCATTGTCGGCGCGTTTCGGTCCCTCGACATGCGCCGTTACCGACGGCTGCGCGATACCCATCAGCTGTCGCAATCGGCGATCGCGCGCTGGGAGCTCCGTTACCAGGTCGGCGCGATGGTCTACGCGCTGGTCCTCGGCGTGTGGTGCTTCGCCGCGGTGGCTGACAGCCCCGACCCTGTCGTGCATCTGATCGCGATCGCCGTCACGCTTTGCTACATGTCCGCAGGGGCGGGCCGGACCTATGGACGTCCCTGGATCTTCCACGTTCAGATCGTGCTGGCGTGCGGACCGCTGACGATCGCGCTCATGCTGAACGGCAGCCCTTATTACCTGGGCATGGCCGCGTTCTGCGTCCTGTTCTTCCTGTCGTTGAAGCACATCTCGACCAATCTGCAGAAGATGTTCGTCACGGCCTTCGTCGCGCGCGAGGGCGAGGCGGCGCTGGCCAGCCAGTTCGATACCGCGCTCAACAACATGCCGCACGGTCTGTGCATGTTCGGCGCCGACGGCAAACTCGCCGTCATGAACTATCGCTTCTGCCAGATGGCCGGTCTGCCGGACGACATCATTCACAGCGGTGCGAGCGCACACGACATCGTCGGCGCATGCGTCAACGCCGGCTCGATCTCGGCGGTCAACGGCACCATCATCCTGGCCCAGATCGAGAATACCAAGGCCCACAACATCGTCACCACCGATCCGGACTTGAGGCGCAACCGCTCGCTGTCCTGGACATTCCAGCCGATGGCCGGTGGCGGGGCGGTGGTGTTGCTCGAGGACATTACGGAGCGCCGGCAGGCCGAAGCCAGAATCACTCATCTGGCGCGCTACGACGAACTGACCACCTTGCCGAACCGCGTCAGCTTCCGCGATGAGATCGAGCGTCTGCTGAACATACGCCAGCCGGACGGTCAGCTTTCGGCGCTGCTGTTCGTCGATCTCGACCAGTTCAAGCAGGTCAACGACACGCTCGGACATCCTTGCGGTGATCAGCTGCTCTGTGCGGTGGCGCGGCGATTGCGTGACATGCTGCGGCCCGAGGATTTCGTGGCCCGCTTCGGCGGCGACGAATTCGTGGTCTTCCAGCGCAACATCCGTTCCAACGACGATGCCGCGATCTTGGCGCGGCGGATCGTGGATCATTTGAGCGAGCGCTATAAGATCGACAATCATCTGGTCGAGATCGGTGCCAGCGTCGGCATCGCGATGACTGCGCCCGGCGTCAGCGCCGACACCCTGTTGAAGAACGCCGACATGGCGCTCTATCGCGCCAAGGCCGACGGGCGCGGCACCTTCTGCTTCTTCCGCGACGAGCTGGCCCAGACCGTCGAAGCGCGACGCACGCTCGAGCTCGATCTGCGCAAGGCGCTGGCCAACGAGGAATTCGAGCTGTTCTACCAGCCGCTCGTCAATCTCAAATCCGGCAGGATCTCGACCTGCGAGGCGCTGTTGCGTTGGAATCATCCGGTGCGGGGCACCGTGTCGCCGGTCGACATCATTCCGGTGGCCGAGGATATGGGGCTGATCGTCGATCTTGGACGCTGGATTCTGCGCAGGGCGTGCCTGGAATGCGTCAAATGGCCGGAGACGGTCAGCGTTGCCGTGAACTTCTCGCCGCAGCAGTTTCATCAGCGCGATGTCTTGAGCGAGGTGCGTTATGCCCTGGAGGTCTCGGGCCTGCCGCCGCATCGGCTTGAGATCGAGATCACCGAATCCTCACTGTTGCGCAACACGCAGCTGACCCACGACGTGCTCTCGCAACTGCATGCGATCGGCGTGCGGATTTCGCTCGATGATTTCGGCACCGGCTATTCCAGCCTGAGCTATCTGCATAACTTCCCGCTGCAGAAGGTGAAGATCGATCGCTCGTTCCTCGAGGGCATCGACACCGACCGTCCGCTGACCTTGCTGCGTGGCGTGGCACGTCTTTCGGCCGATCTCGGCATGTCGGTCGTGGTTGAGGGCATCGAAACCAATGAGCAACTTGAACTGATCAGCGTCGATGGCACGGTGACGGAGGCTCAGGGCTATCTGTTCAGCCGGCCGGTGCCGGCTGTGCGCATCCGCCAGCTCCTCAATGCCTCGCATGGCCGCCAATCGGACAACGATCCTATGTTCGCGGTTCGTGGCCGCTCGATCGGCTGAACCGCCAAAGACACCAATACGATCCGTTGTATTACGGGCGTCCCACACGTCATTAACTCTATGCCGCTGAAATCTTTGCATCCCTGTTAACGAGCTGTTAAGCTTTAACTGTTCGCGTAAAAGTTGTGTGCAAAGGGGTTTCTTATGAAGTCTGCGGCTGGATCCGCCGCTGTTGCTCTGGAACGGAAGGCCGACCCTTTAGAGAATGTCGACTACAGACTGGCAGTAACCCCGGAAGACAAAGAGCGGATCTACCGCCTGCGCTACAACGCCTATCTGCGCGAGGGGGCGATCCTCCCGTCCGAGAGCGAACGCGTCACCGACGAATATGATGATCTGCCGAACAGTTTCATCTTTGGCGTCTTCGTCGATGGCGACCTTTACAGCTCGATCCGCGTCAGCGTCCTGAACTCGGAGTGGCGCGAATCGCTGTCAGCCGGAATGTTCCCGGATCTGATCCTTCCGGAACTGGATCGGGGCAAAGTGATCATCGATCCGACGCGATTCGTTGCTGATCCCGAAAAGGCGCGCCGTTTTCCGGCTCTGCCCTACGTCACAGTGCGCCTCGGCTATGTTGCCTGCGCGCATTTCAACGCAGACATCGGCCTCGCCAATGTCCGGCCCGAGCATCGGGCGTTCTATCGCAAAGTGTTTCTCCAGGAGCCTTGGGGCGAGCCGCGGCTCTATTCCGGCCTGATCAAGCCGGTCGGGTTGGTCGCTGCGCATTATCCCTCGATCCGCGACCGGGTGTTCCAGCGCTTTCCCTTCATGCGTTCGAGCGCGTTCGAGCGGCGCATGCTGTTCGAGCGTCCCGGCGATCAGGCCTTCATCCGCTCGTTCAGGATTCGCCCGGCTGTGATTGCCGGCTGAACGGCGGCATTTGCACTGTTTTTTGGCTGCAAAACCGGTCAAGCCAGAAATTGTTGCGCAAAATCTTTTGTTCCGGAAAATCGGCCCGGAAGTCCTGCATTTCCACCGGCCGGACTCTTGCCTTCACCCTGGCGCCACATTTACAACGCATTAACCACCGCGGTCGCTTTTGGCGGTTCGTTAGCTTTTGACCCAGTCCAGCAAGACCTCGTCAAGGTTGACGGAACGTTCGCTTAACCATCGCCCTGTAGACCGGATGACAGTCTAGAACGTGAGCGTGGAGGCTCCGGAATGAAATATCAGATGCGTATCCTCCAGGGATTGAAGCTGGCCGCCGTGCTCGCGGTCGCGCTGTCGATGGGCGCCTGCGCCAACAAGAATCTGACCGGTATGGACGCCAATGCAAACGCAGCGACGCCGGGCAGCCAGCAGGACTTCGTGGTGAATGTCGGCGACCGCGTGTTCTTCGAAAGCGACCAGACCGACCTCACGCCGCAGGCGACCGCGACCTTAGACAAGCAGGCGCAGTGGCTGCAGACCTATCCGCGCTATCAGTTCACCATCGAAGGCCATGCCGACGAGCGCGGCACCCGCGAATACAACATCGCGCTCGGCGCCCGCCGCGCCCAATCGGTCCGCAACTATCTCGCCTCGCGCGGCATCGACCCGAGCCGCATGCGCACGATTTCGTACGGCAAGGAGCGCCCGGTCGCGGTCTGCAACGACATCTCCTGCTGGTCGCAGAACCGCCGCGCGGTCACGGTCCTGAACGCCAGTTCATAAGCCTGAACAAGATTGACCAACCAAAGCCGGCGTCCGGAAGGGGCGCCGGCTTTGTCGCGTTTGCGGCTTGCATCTTTCGCTCGAACGTCATTTGTCTGAATCGGATTTTTGCAGTAAGTGCCTCGCCCAAAGAGGCGCGCGTTCGAGTGCTCCGATCCGGTCGTTCAGGGCAACATGTCATCCAAAACCCTTCAAGGAACCGCCGCTGCGACGATAGCTGCGCTGGTGCTGCTGTCGTTGCCGGTCTTGTCATCGCCGGCCTGGGCGCAGGCCGATGAGGATCCGGAGGTGCGCATCGAGCGGCTGGAGAATCAGCTGCGGCAGCTCACCGGCCAGAACGAGGAATTGCAGTACCGCAACCGCCAGCTCGAGGAGCGGCTGCGCCAGATCCAGGGCGGGGTGCCCGGAGCGCCCGCGGCACAGCCGAATGCCGCCGCCGCACCACCGCCGCAGCCGACCCCGGCCTATGGTCAGCCGGCGCAGCCAGGCTACGGACAGCCTGCCCAACCGCAATATGGCGGCCAGCCCCAGGCCTATCCCCAGCAGCAGCCTGGATATGGCCAGCCGCAGGCTGCAGCACCTGCGCCAATCGCGCAGGATCCGGCTGGTCCGGGCAGGGGAGGGCGCCGCGGCGACGCCTTCGATCCGAACCAGAATCCGAATGCGCCGGGCGCGCCGCAGGCGCTCGGTGGCGGTCAGCTGCCGATGCAGAGCGGCGGCGGTGCACCCGCCGGCCAGCCGATGAACCTCGCCAATACTCCGGCGGGCCGATACCCGCAAAGCGGGGCGCCACCGGCTGCTGCGGCTGCTCCCGGCCCGGGCGGGATCGACACGGCGCCACCGACGCAGTCGCCGCGCGACGAATATGACCTCGGCATCGGCTATATGCAGCGCAAGGACTATGCGCTGGCCGAACAGACCATGCGCAACTTCGCGCAAAAGTATCCCAACGATCCGATGGTCGGCGACTCGCAATATTGGCTCGGCGAGAGCTTCTTCCAGCGGCAGCAATATCGCGAGGCTGCCGAGGTCTTCCTGGCGGTGACGACCAAACACGAGAAGTCGGCGAAGGCGCCGGATGCGCTGCTCCGGCTGGGCCAGTCGCTGGCGGCCCTGAAGGAGAAGGAAGCCGCTTGCGCGGCCTTCGGCGAGATCACGCGCAAATACCCGCGCGCCTCGGCCGGCGTGAAAGCCGCCGTCGATCGCGAGCAGAAGCGGGTGAAGTGCTGAGGGTTGCCCGCGCCTAAGGCGCGATGGCGTGGATTGGGTTGCTACCTTGCGTCACCATGACTGTCGTCCCGGCGGAACGCCGGGACCCATAAACACAGTCGGGCGTGATAGGCTCAAGCGGTCGCTCCAGCATATTTCAACAATTGACATCGGTGGTTATGGATCCCTGCGTTCGCAGGGATGACAGCTGAGTTTGTGGTTCGCACCTCGCGCGCCTAATCTGCCGCGCATGGCACGGCAGAAAACAGCGCGGGACAAAGCCACAGACGACGACCGTCCGATCTCGGACGCCGAGGTCGAACGCCTGTTCTCCCCTCTGTCCGATGCGCCCGCATTGGTGCTTGCGGTCTCCGGCGGCCCGGATTCGATGGCGCTGATGTGGCTTGCGGCACGTTGGCGAGATCAGCGCGCGCAAGGTCCGCGCCTCATCGCCGTCACGGTCGATCACGGCCTGAGGAGGGAGGCTGCCCGCGAGGCGCGCGAGGTCAAACGGGTGGCGCGCACGCTGGACCTGCCGCATCGCACCTTGCGCTGGCGTGGCGACAAGCCCGCCTCCGGCGTACCTGAGGCGGCGAGAGCCGCGCGCTACCGATTGCTGGTGCAGGCCGCGCGGAGCGCCGGCGCAAGCCACATCGTCACCGCACATACCAGGGACGACCAGGCCGAAACGCTTCTGATGCGACTGCTCCGCGGCAGCGGGATTGCAGGCCTCGCGGCAATGTCGGCCATCAGCGAACGGGAGGGGCTTGCGCTGGCGCGCCCCTTGCTCGGCATCTCCAAGGCGCAGCTCATCGCGACATTGCAGGCGGCCGAGATCAAGTTCATCGAAGATCCGACCAATGTCGATCCCGCCTTCACGCGGCCGCGGCTGCGCGCGCTGATGCCGGCGCTCGCCGCCGAAGGCGGTGATGCGCGCAATCTGGCCCGGCTTGCGGCCCGTTTCGCCCGGGCCAATGCGGCGATCGAGGTGCTGGCCGATGGCGCCGAGCGTTATCTGGCGCTGACCAGCCGCATGAATTCGGGAGCCTCCGGTGGCCAGCGCAAGCAGCCCGCGCGCGGGCAGGTGTTCGACCTCCGCGCGTTTGCGGCCTTGCCGGAGGAAATTCGGCTGCGTCTCCTGATCCGCACGGTCGATCGTTTCGGGACTGAGGGGCCGGTGGAACTCGGTAAGGCCGAGGCGCTGCTGACCAGGCTGGACCGGGCTTTTGCGGAGTTTGCAGGAGGTGGCGAAGCCACGCGAGACAGGTTAAAATCGACCCTTGCCGGTGCGTTGGTAAGCGTGGCTAATGGTCAGATCCGCTTCGAACCGGCGCCGGCCCGTCGCGCTCGGAGCGGCTGACGGTCCAGCCTGCCATTCGGCCGCCTCGGCGGCTCCCTTGGTGGCTTCCTTGGCGGCCCCTTAACCACCTGCAATGGCGCAGCTTTCCAGAGCCATTTTTCGCACTGGAATCGATGTCGGATGCGGTAAATAGTCCTGAGTGGTTCCCTTGGCATTGTAGCGAGTGGCACCTAAATTAGACGACGGTCGACCGGGGGATTCCCTCGTGGCTACCTAGGGATAAGTCCAGGACCCATCCAGGGACAGACGGCCGCGATCCGCGCGACCACGAAGGAAAATCGATGAACGCCAATCTGCGTAATTTCGCCCTTTGGGTCATAATTGTTCTGTTGCTGTTGGCGCTGTTCACGCTTTTCCAGAACCCAAGCCAACGCACCTCCTCGACCGATATCTCGTTCTCGCAGCTGCTTACCGAAGTCGACCAGGGCCATGTCCGCGACGTCGTGATCCAGGGGCCGGAAATTCACGGCACCTTCAGCAACGGCACGTCCTTCCAGACCTATGCGCCGAACGACCCGAACCTGGTGAAGCGTCTGTATGACGCCAAGGTCCAGATCACCGCGAAGCCGCCGGGCGACAACGTGCCGTGGTTCGTCTCGCTCTTGGTCTCCTGGCTGCCGTTCATCGCGCTGATCGGCGTGTGGATTTTCCTGTCGCGGCAGATGCAGGGCGGTGCCGGCAAGGCGATGGGCTTCGGCAAGTCGCGCGCCAAGATGCTGACCGAGGCGCATGGCCGCGTCACCTTCGAGGACGTCGCCGGCGTCGACGAGGCCAAGCAGGACCTGCAGGAGATCGTCGAATTCCTGCGCGACCCCGGCAAATTCCAGCGGCTCGGCGGCCGCATTCCGCGCGGCGTGCTCCTGGTCGGTCCTCCCGGCACCGGCAAGACCTTGATCGCGCGTGCGGTGGCAGGCGAAGCCAACGTGCCGTTCTTCACCATTTCGGGTTCGGACTTCGTCGAGATGTTCGTCGGCGTCGGCGCAAGCCGCGTCCGCGACATGTTCGAGCAGGCCAAGAAGAACGCGCCCTGCATCATCTTCATCGACGAAATCGACGCGGTCGGCCGCCATCGCGGCGCGGGTCTCGGCGGCGGCAATGATGAGCGCGAGCAGACGCTGAACCAGCTGCTCGTCGAGATGGACGGCTTCGAGGCCAATGAGGGCGTGATCCTGATCGCGGCCACCAACCGGCCCGACGTGCTCGATCCCGCCTTGATGCGTCCTGGCCGCTTCGACCGTCAGGTCGTGGTGTCGAACCCCGATATCATGGGCCGCGAACAGATCCTCAAAGTTCATGTCCGCAAGGTGCCGCTGGCTCCCGACGTCAACCTGAAGACCATTGCGCGTGGCACACCCGGCTTCTCCGGCGCCGACCTGATGAACCTCGTCAACGAGGCGGCGCTGACGGCGGCCCGCCGCAACAAGCGCATGGTCACCCAGGCCGAGTTCGAGGAGGCCAAGGACAAGGTGATGATGGGCGCCGAGCGCCGCTCGATGGTGATGACGGAGGAGGACAAGATGCTCACCGCCTATCACGAGGCGGGCCACGCCATCGTCGCGCTCAACGTGCCGAGCCACGACCCGATCCACAAGGCCACGATCATTCCACGTGGCCGGGCGCTCGGCATGGTGCAGTCGCTGCCCGAGAGCGACCGCCACTCGCACACCCGCGAATGGTGCGTCTCCAAGCTGGCCATGGCGTTCGGCGGCCGTGAGGCCGAGGTGCAGAAGTTCGGTGCCGACAAGGTGACGAACGGTGCCACCGGCGACATCCAGCAGGCCACGGGCTTGGCGCGGGCGATGGTGATGGAATGGGGCATGTCGGACAAGCTTGGCCGCGTGCGCTACCAGAGCAATGAGCAGGAGGTCTTCCTCGGTCACTCCGTGGCGCGCTCGACCAACATCTCCGATGACACGGCTCGCTTGATCGACTCGGAAATCCGCAGCCTGATCGAGGCCGGTGAGCAGGAAGCGCGCCGCATCATCACCGAGAAGCGGGACCAATGGGAGATGATCGCGCAGGCGCTGCTCGAATATGAGACGCTGACGGGCGAGGAGATCATCGACCTCCTGAAGGGCAAGAAGCCGAACCGCGAGTCGGTGGTCGAGCCGTCGACCCCGCGTGCCTCCGCCGTGCCGCCGGCCGGCAAGCCGCGGCCGCGTCCCGATCCGGATCCCGGTCTCGAGCCGCAGCCGCAGGCGTAAGCGACACATCTTATTAAGGTGATGAAAAGCCCGGCGATGAGCCGGGCTTTTTCATGTGCCCACGACATGCCGTGAGATGCGGGTCTCGGGCGGGTCGAGCCGCTTAAGCCTTCCTCAAGCGGTTTTCGCCTATTGCTGCCTGGCTGACGCGCCGTCCTGGCGCGAGGACGAGGTCCGCATGGCCGACAGCTTCCCTGCTTCCGCCGCAAAGCCGCAGCCGAACGCCGTGCCGACCGGGCTGCTTGTGGTCTGCTTCGCGCTTCTGTGCATCAACGCCTCGTTCTTCCCGACGGCCTATGTGTCCGGCGGCTGGATCTGGGACGAAACCGGCCGCGGCATTCCGACCGATTTCGTCAACGTGTGGGCCGCGGGCAAGCTCGCGCTGCAGGGACATCCGGCGCTGGCCTGGGACTGGGACGTTCAGCGGGCCATCGAGCTCGATCTGCTCAAGCAGGACTTTCCCGGTTATTTCGCCTGGCACTATCCGCCGCCGTTCCTGTTCGTGGCGGCATTGCTGGCGCAATTTCCTTACACGGTCGCGTTCATCGGCTGGCTGGCCGTGAGCTTCGTGCCCTATCTCGCTGTGATGCGCGCGATCGTCGGCCGTGCCTTCGGCTTCCTGCTCGCTGCCGGGCTTCCGGTCGTATTCTCCAACACGCTGGTGGGGCAGAACGGATTCCTGACCGCGGCCTTGGTCGGCGGTACGCTCTATCTCTTACCCGTACGTCCCGTGTTGGCCGGCATCTGCTTGGGGTTTCTGACCTACAAACCGCAATATGGCTTGCTGTTTCCGATTGTGCTGATCGCGGCCGGCCGTTGGACCACCTTCGCCGCCGCCGGCGTGACCGCGGTCGCGCTCGCCGGCATCTCCACGGTCGCCTTCGGGCTCGAGAGCTGGCAGGCCTTCCTGCATTGGATGCCGCATTTCTCGCAGGCCTTCCTCACCGAGGGCAAGGCCACCTGGTGGAAGCTGCAGAGCATCTTCTCGCTGGTCCGCTACTGCGGCGGCTCGGAAGCGATTGCCTGGGCGTTCCAATGGGTGCTGACGGCGGCCGTTGCGGTCGTGCTGGTGATGATGTGGCGCAGTCCGGTGCGCTACAGTCTGAAGGCCGCAGCGCTCGCGGTTGGGACCCTGCTCACCACGCCCTACCTCTTCATGTATGACATGATGGTGATGGCCGTTGCCGCTGCCTTCCTGGTGCGGGTCGGGCTCAAGGACGGATTCCGGACTCATGAGCTGGCCGCGCTCGGCTGCGCCATCCTGCTCCCCGTCACATTCATCCTGTTCGGCATCCCCGTTGGCCTCGCCGCGAATCTGATCGTTGCCGGCATCATATTGCGGCGGGCGGGGCCGTGGTGGCGGCGGGAACCGGCTGGCGCTCCCGTTGCCGTGGCCGCCTAAGCTTTGTTGCTCGGCCTCATACCTTTAGCCAAGTCGCCTGTAGCCAAGTCAACGATTTGCGACTTGTCATTCGCTCTGAATAAGTGTTCAGTTCTTATTGAGCAGATTGCGAGGCTTGCCTCCAAAAACAGTGAATTTCCGTTCGTCGCGGCACCGCCGGGACGACGGGGCGGGATGAGAAGCGCTCCATGGTGTACCGACGGACCCATCAGGTCGTGAAGCGGCTGGCTGCCCGCCGCAGCGCCATCCTGGCAGCAGCCCGCGAGGCCGCTGCCGAGGGTGGCATGGCCGCGGTGCAGATCGCGCCGGTCGCCGTGAAGGCCAACGTTGCCGCCGGAACTGTCTACCGCTACTTCCCGTCGAAGGCGGATCTGATCTCCGAATTGATTGCCGAGGTCTCCCGCGACGAGCTCGCCGCGGTCCGGCGCGCCGCCGATGCGGCGCCGGGACCATCCTCGGCACTCGCCGCCGCCATCTCCACGGTCGCCGTGCATGTCCTGTCGCAGCGCAAGCTCGCCTGGGGGATCTTGGCCGAGCCGGTCGATGTCGACGTCACGGCGTCCCGAATCGCGAGCCGGCGCGAGATCGCCGACGAAATCGCCTCCCGGATCGAGGCTGCGGTTCGCGCCGGTCATCTGCCGGCGCAGGATACCCAGCTCGCCGCGACCGCGCTGCTCGGCGCGCTGCATGAGGCGCTGGTCGGGCCATTGGCGCCGGACAATCTCGACGATCCCGTCAGGCTGCGCGACACGGTTCAGGCCGTGACCCTGCTGGCGTTGCGCGCGGTCGGCGTCATGGACGCCCGTGCCCGCGGGCTCGTGGTGCAGGCCGTGCTGCCGGTGAAGACCCTGGTCGGCGCCTGAGGGCGATCGCCGCTCGATCCGCCTTAAGCAGAGATTCACTCAGCCCAGCCATGGTGCAGGCTGATGCCTCCGCGTGCAATCGCGCGGTCGCCGTAACCGTGACGCAGGCGCTTCCGCTCTGATGGTGATTGCACGCAGACGATTGGCGATACCGCTCGTGATCGCCGGCTCCGCTTTGGCCGGCGCCCTCTATTCGTATGTCGCCGGCGAAGACATCAATTGGGACTGGCAGAACTATCACGACTATGCAGGCTTTGCCCTGAGCCAGGGCCGCTTCGACATCGATGTCATGCCGGGCGGTTTCCAGAGCTTTCTCAACCCGCTGATCTATCTGCTGCCCTACGCGCTCCGTCATGGCCTCGATGCGCCCTGGTGGGGCGTGGCGCTCGGCGCGCTGCACGGCCTCAATCTCGCGCTGATCACCTGGATCACGCGCGTGATGCTCGGCGCGCAGGCGCGTCCGCCGGTCCTCGTTGCTGCGGTCCTGATCGCCGCGTGCGGCCCGATGAGCCTGTCGGAGGTCGGCACCAGCTTTGCCGACATTCTCACCGCCATACCAATCCTTGCCGGCATCGGGCTGATCCTGACCGACCGCGAACAGGATGGCCGGCGTCTTTTGCTTGCCGGGCTTCTGATCGGCGCCGCCACCGGATTGAAGCTCACCAATGCGACATTCCTGATCGGGGCCGGGGTCTGTTTGTTGCTCGCGGCGCGCCCGCTTGCGGCGATGCTGTCCTTCGGTGCCGGCAGTGTCGCCGGTGTGCTCGCGGCCGGGGGCGCCTGGGCGTTCAAGATGTGGCGCGACTTCGGCAGCCCGCTGTTTCCGTTCTACAACACGATCTTCCATTCGCCGGAGGCGCCGCCGGCCTCGATCGTCGATACCCGCTTCATGCCGCAGAGCCTCGCCGATGCGTTGGCCTATCCGTTCTATTGGCTGGTCGGACTGCATCCCTCGTCGGAATGGGCCTTTCGCGATCCGCGCTTTGCGCTGGTCATCGTGCTGCTGCTCGCGACGATTGCTGCAGGTGTATGGTGCCGGCGCGAGCTCTTGCAACTGCGCGACCGGCAGTTCCTGATATTCTTCTGGGTGAGCTATGTGCTGTGGATGCTGGCGTTCTCGATCCAGCGTTACCTGATCCCGCTCGAACTGCTATCAGCGCCGCTGATCCTGCTGCTGATCACCCGGCTGATGGCGGCCCCGCAGCTGTCCCGATCGTTCGACGTGAGCGCGCGTCCGCGCGCGCAGCACGTCGTCGCCGTCATCATCGCGCTTGCGATCGTGCTGTGGTCGCGGCCGACCGATTGGACGCGGCGGCCGTGGTCCGACCCGTATCGTCCGCAGCTCGCGGCCGCGTTGCAGAGCCCTGCGACCTTCCTGCTCCTGCAGAAGCCGCTCGGTCATGTCGTGTCACGGCTCCCCGCCGGTTCGCGGATCTATCAGCTCTCCGAGCTGGTGCTGCCGGTCGTGCCGGGCGGCGTGCTGGACCGGCGCATCCGCGCCGGCCTCGCCGATCCCTTGCCGGGTGGGATCTGGGCACTCTATTTCTCCAAGAGCTCGGCGGACAATCCGCCGAGGCTCGAGGCGCTCGAGTCCTATGACCTGAAGATCGATCCGAGCAGGGCGTGCGAGCGGATCGCCGGTGTCGATCGCATCGACATCGAGGCTTGTCCGGTGATATCGCGCGCGGCATCGGCCTCGACCGCGGGGCTCGACGGCGCTGGCCGCGCCTCCAATTAGTTCCTCGCCCTGCTCATATGTGGGCGTCGCCGGACGGGCCGACATAGGCGATGCGCACCATGTTGGTGGTGCCGGGCGTGCCGAGCGGCACGCCGGCGACGATCAGGACGCGCTGGCCGGCGCGGACGAAGCCGTCGCGAAACGCGATCGAGCCGGCGCGGTTGACCATGTCGTCCTGGTCGCGCGCGTCCTCGGCGACCACGCAGTGCACGCCCCAGACCACGGACAATTTGCGCCCTGTGGCGATGTTCGGGGTGATGGCGACGATGGGCGGTTTCGGCCGCTCGCGCGCGACCCTGATCGCGGTCGAACCCGAGGAGGTCCAGCAGATGATGGTGGGCAGATCCAGCGTCTCGGCGATCTGCCGCGCCGCATCTGCGATGGCGTCACCAGCAGTCGCTTCCGGGTCCGGCCGCTGTGCCGTGATGACCGCGCGATAGGTCAGATCGCGCTCCACTTCCTCGCCGATCCGATTCATGGTCGAGACCGCTTCGACCGGATATCTGCCGGCCGCCGATTCGGCCGACAGCATGATCGCGTCAGCGCCCTCATAGACTGCGGTGGCGACGTCGGAGACTTCTGCGCGGGTCGGCACCGGCGACTGGATCATCGATTCCAGCATTTGCGTTGCCACCACCACCGGCTTGCCGGCGCGGCGGGCCAGCCGTGTCATCTGCTTCTGCAGGCCCGGCACCCGCTCCAGCGGCAGCTCGACGCCGAGGTCGCCGCGCGCCACCATCAGCGCGTCGGACGCCTCCAGGATATCAGGCAGCCGCTCGATCGCCTGCGGCTTCTCGATCTTTGACATGACGGCGGCGCGGCCGCGGATGATCTTCTTGGCGTCCAGCACGTCATCGGCGCGCTGCACGAAGGACAGCGCGACCCAATCGATGCCGGTATTGAGCGCCGCATCGAGATCGGCGCGGTCCTTCGGCGTCATCGCCGACACCGGCAGGTCGGTGTCGGGCAGGCTCACGCCTTTGCGATCGGACATCCGGCCGCCGACCACCACGCGGGTGATGGCATAATTCGGCGAGGTCTCCTCGGCGACCAGCCGCACCTTGCCGTCATCGAGCAGCAAAGCGTGGCCGGGGCGCAGCGCGGCCAGAATCTCCGGATGCGGGAGATAGACCCGGCTGGAATCGCCGGGCGTCTTGTCCGAATCCAGCACGAAGGGCTGGCCGTTCGCCAGCTGCACGGCGCCCTCGGCAAAGGTGCCCAGGCGGAGCTTCGGCCCCTGCAGGTCGACCAGTATGCCGATCGGCCGACCGTAGCTTGATTCGACATTGCGGATCGTGGCCACCAGCTCCCGCATCTTGTCATGCGGGGTGTGGCTCATATTGATGCGGAAAATGTCGGCGCCCGCCTCGAACAGCTTGCGGATCATCGCGCTGTCCGAGGACGCCGGGCCTAACGTCGCCAGGATCTTGATACGGCGCAGTCGCCTCATGGCTTGGGCGCTGGCGAGGCTGGCGGCTGGCCGGGCGCAGCCGGCGGAGGAGCGGTGCCTTGCGGCGCGGCCGGCAGACCCGGCACATTGCCGCCAGGCCCAAGCGTTCCCGGAATGCCCGGCACCCGTTGCTGCGAGGGCTGCTCATTGGCTTCGGTCAGTTGCACGGTCCAGGCGCGCTGATCGCCGGTGTCGACCTCGAAGAAGCCGGTGCGGTCGAAGCCGCGCGCCAGGCAGTTCTCGGTGCCCTTGATGGTGAATTCCTTGTCGCGCGAGCACATGAAGGCTTGGCCCGACCACTCGCCGCCGCGGTCATAGTCCAGCGCGTAAATGTAGTAATAGCGCGCGACCAGGGTTCCCTTGAGCAGGGTTTCGCAGCTGCGCGAGGAGACGTTCCACCAGCCTTCGGTGGTCCAGCCTTCCGCATCCTTGTAGCCGAGCGCAACCCCGACGCGGCTCGAGGTGTTGTTGCAGAGGCGGAAATCCGCCGCCGCGGGACTGGTCCATAGACAGAATGTAGCCAGCCCAAGCACCGACAGCAGGCCGAGGCCCGGGCGGCAAAGCATGGGCTGGGGAAGGGTGGAGGTTTTGGGGATCATTGCGCGACGCTATATCAAACCTTGACTGGTGTCGCGTGGCTTGGCCTTTCGACGTCAACGGCGGAGGTGGCCGTGATGCACGCTGCGATCGAGCCCCCAAGCCCTTGTCTGTAACAAGCTTGCCCGCAACACGATATGGCCAACCCGGCGACGAGGCCGCACTATATAACAGAAATCTGCAACAACGTGACAATGGAACGGAAAACGAACGAGATGGCGATGGATACCACCACCCGGACCGAGCTCGAAGCCGCCGCATTCCGCCGGCTGGTCGAGCATCTTCGCGAGCGCACCGACGTTCAAAATATCGATCTGATGAATCTGGCCGGGTTCTGCCGCAATTGCCTGTCGAACTGGCTCAAGGATGCCGCTGACGCCAGTGGCGTGTCGATGAGCAAGGATGAGAGCCGACAGGCGATCTACGGCATGCCTTACGACGAATGGAAGGCGAAGTACCAGCGCGAAGCCACGCCGGCGCAGCTCGAGGCGATGAAGAAGGCGCATCCCGGACATTGAGCTTCGTACCGGGCGCGGCCGATTGGCGGCGAGAGAGCAAACGTCAGATTCGCCAGGCGCGATTCGTGACTCTCGCGAATCGCGGCTCATCCGGCAAAGGCAGCCAAAACGCAAGCGGTACGCTGCCTTTTGCGGGCTGCAGCCATTGTGGCCACAACAAGATGTGGGCGCGCTGTGGATGAGGGCGATGTCGGCTTGACGCAAGGCACGCCAGATTTGAGGGTCTTTCCGGACACGCGCCTTGAACGACCGGCGCCTTCATCAGCCACACCAGTTCCTTTGGGAGTACCAGATGGCCACTGCCGCCGCCGCGAAAGACGACGACTCGCCCGCAACCCGCTTTGCCGTAGATCAGCTGAAGTCGATCATCGAGCGGATCGAGCGGCTGGAAGAAGAGAAGAAGGCCATCTCGGAGGACATCAAGGACGTCTATGCCGAGAGCAAGGGCAACGGCTTCGACGTCAAGGCCCTGCGTACCATCATCCGGCTGCGCAAACAGGACCCCAACGAGCGCCAGGAAGAGGAGAGCATCCTCGAGACCTATATGCAGGCGCTGGGGATGCTTTAAGCCTGGAACATTGAGACGTGCATTCGACGCTTTCCGTCTGTGACGGGAGGCGTCGTTTCATTTGTGCGCTCGGCTCTGTGCGACGACAGGGGGATGAGGCGTTCATCGACGCTGCTGGTCGCGTTCGAACAGACGCGTGATGTCAGGATGCGGGCTTGATGATGTCTTTCGCCCGGGCTCTCGCCGGCGCGGCGCGCTTAGCGCAACGAGGCGGCGCGCAGGACGAAGGACTTCGTCTCAAGCTTCACCGTCGCCGATCCCGAGAACTGGTCGTAGCTCAGGCCCGGGGCAGGGTCTTCCGCGAAGCTCATCGCGAGCACCAGTTGCGGCTTGACGAAATAGGTGCGCATGAGCGTGAGATCGGGATCGCCGAGCATCGTCACCGACATCGAGGTCGATGCACTCGGCGCCAGCAGCATGATGCGCATCCAGCTCGAGTTGTTTTCCTTCGCGGCGGAAATCCGCGTCGCGGTCGTGACCGGGCTGTCCTGACCCTGTGCGCCCTTGGCCTGCGCTCCGCTGGCGGCCACCGTGTTGGTCTCGGCATTGCGCGCCTGGGACCGCGTGTTGCGGACCGGGATCGGCGCCGATGCTGCGACAATGTGCGAGCGATCGACCGGGGACGAAGCCGGCGGAGCGAACGCCATCGCGTTCATGACACTGGCGGTGGCTTGCGGGTCGGCCGCGCGCCGGGCGGTGATCGCCGCGACCTGCTCGGGCGTTGCCTGCTTCGGATTGGCGGGATCATCACCCCAGAAGCCACGCGCGTTGATGATGTCAGACACGCTCTGTGGCGCGGCTTGCCCCGGTGCCGCCTGGGCCTCGGCTGTCGGCGCCGGCTGCGCCTTGATCGTTTGAACCAATTGCGAATCAGCTGAAGCAAGCTGGAGCGCGTTTGCGAGTTTGCCGCGCGGTGAAGTCTTGCCGTCCGTCGTCGCCCTGGCGGCGACCACTGCCGCGACGTGCACCGGCTTGGCGTCAGCCTCTGAGGCGCCTTCCTCGTCATCGTCGGCGGGCTTGCCCCGGAACAGGCGCGCAAGCAGGGTCGGCTTGCCCGTGGTCGCGCCATCGCCATCGCCGCGCTTCTCGATCTCGGCTCGCGCCAGTTCGTAGCCCTTCAGCGGCACGCCGTCGGAGGGGATATGAACGGTGCGACCGTCCGGGAAAACCTTCACCAGCTGGTCATGGTTCATGCGCGGCCAGTGGCGGATGTTGCCGGTATCGAGATGAACGAAGGGTGACCCGGAGGTCGGATAGAAGCCGACGCCGCCGCGCTGCAGGCGCAGGCCGGCATAACGGATCTGTTCGAGCGGCACGCCTGGGATGTAGAAGTCCATCGCGTGGCCCAGCATATGCTGGCTGTGACGGGCGACGCCCGAATGCGCCGAGCGGCGGCGCAGCATCGCGTTGGTGCCGGGCGAGCGATACGACGAGACGATCTGGATCGGCTGCTTGCCGTCGACGTCGCGATAGACCTCCCACAGGATATCGAACAGGTGACGGTCCATGACCGTCTCATCCTGGGTGCGCCAGTCGCGCAGGTAATGATTGAGCTTCTTCAGCGCGTCTTCGTCGTAACGGCCGTCGCGCTTGAAGGTGATCGTGAGATCTTCGTCGGAATGGGTGTGGTGGAAGGAGAGGGTGCGGGTTTCGTTCAGCGCTGCTGCGTCATGAACCGAGCCGGCAGCGCCGAGCAAGAGCAGCGAAGCCAATCCGATCTGGCATCCGGCCTTCCCTGCGAATTGGGGAAGCGAATGCAATTGGCGCACGAAACCAGACAGCAAGATAAGTCCACCCCGTCGACCAGCGTCACCTGAACCGCTCGTGCCAGCCCCAACTGTCGCGAGCGAGAAAACGCGTTCCTAAGGCGGGATGGTTAAGGGAGATTGACCGACCCGCCCCCCAGATTAGGCTTAATATAAGCTCTTGAGTGTGGCGAAAAAGCGCCAGCGATTCTTGGTTGCCTGGAATGGTTAACAGAGAACGACCTCGCTCCAGGCCGTGAGCCGAGAGCGAGGTCGTTGATTTCACGAGATAATTAAGCGCGGAGATCAGCGGGTGAACACCCCGCGCGGCTGGCCCCGGCGTCCGATGGGGGCCGGCGGCGTCGGGTTGAAGCCGCCACCGCCGAACAGGCGTTCGAAGAAATTCGGCCCCGACGAGTAATCATTACCGGCGGCGACGCTGACCGCGCTGGGGAGCGGGCCGGTCGGGCGCGAATAGCTCGGCTGGGCATGGGCGACCACGTTCTCGAGGTCCTTGCCGCGATTGTTCTTCAGCATCGCGATCATGGTGGCGTCGCGGCCATAGATGTCCTTGCGGAATTGCAGCTTGCCGGCGTCGTCCACGAACGCGGTCTGGTAGGTGATGTTCACCGGGATCGGGGTCGGGAATTTGAGGTCGATCTCGCTGGAGCCGTACATGCTGCGGATCTTCTCCGGCGTGTAGTGCTGGTTCGGCTCGGCGATATTGAGCAGCACCGAGGCGTACTGATCCGGATACTGCACGCGCATGCAGCCGTGGCTGAAGGCGCGCTCGTCCTTGGCGAAGAGGTATTTGTCCGGCGTGTCGTGCTGGTAGACCAGGAATTTGTTCGGGAAGTTGAAGCGGATGCGGCCGAGCGCATTGGCTTCACCGGGCGGCTGCGAGATGTGGATCGAGCCATCGCGCGCGCGCTCGAGCCGCAGGCCCATCCGCTCCAGCACGGTCGGATCCTGCTGCAGCGCCGGCAGATACTCGTTGTAGATGATCGACGGCGGCACGTTCCAGGTCGGATTGACCGTGATGAACTTCATGGTCTCGCTGAGCAGGGGCGTGGCGTGCACGCCCGGCTTGCCGGTCACCACGCGCGTCGTCCAGACCTGGGCGCCGTGCTGCATGACCTTCAGCGTATAGTCGGGAACGTTGAGGATCACATAGGCATCGCCGATTGCGGGGGCGCCGAGATCGCGCGGCAGCCAGCGCCAGCGCTCCATGTTGACGAGGATGGTATCGATCTGCTTGTCGCGCTTGGGCGTGTTGAGCGCCTTGACGGTGCGGTCGTCGAGAATGCCGGTCGGCTTCAGCTCGACGCTGTCCTGGAATTTGCGCACCGCAGCGGCGACCTTGGCGTCGTAACGGTCATCGCTCGGATTTTCGACGCCAAGCTTGGCGCGCAGTTGCGGCACGCGCGGGTCCGACATCTGGGCGTCCGCCTCGGGCGCGTTCTTGCCGCGGGCGGGCGTGTATTTCAGCGCGGGGCCATCCTCGATCTGGATCGCCGCGGCCTCGGCGCCGCCGCGCAATTCGGCGAGCTTGGCCTTCAGCTCCTTGTAGAGCTTCTGCGGCGGGTTGTAGCTGTCGAGCGCGGCGGAGGCATCCTTCGCACCGGTGACATTGGCGAGCACCTCGTTCGGATCGATCGGGTGCTCGGGATACTGGATATCGCCGGAGACCTGCGACCAGTGCATGCGGCCGCTCTGCGCCTGCCGCGCATAATCCAGCATGGCCGCAGTGAGCTTCAAATCGGCATCGGCGAGCGCATCGGGAGAGGTCGCAGCCGCGGCGAAATCCGGCACCGGATAGTCCGCCGGGTTCAGGCCGTCGGAGGCCGCCTCCTTCAGCCGCGCGATCACGCCCTTGGCGGCCGCCGTCAGATTGCCTGACTGGGTCCAGATCGGTGCGTAGTCGCGGGTCGTGTAGAACTTCTCGACCGCGGCGCGCTCGGCCTTGCGATCGAGGTAGCGCGCGCCCTTGGTCGTCATCAGATCGCGCAGGCGATCGGCGACCGGCTGGTCGGCCGCAGGGACGTTGCTTGCGGCCTTCACCGGATCCTTGGCGGTCTCGGTGGCGGGCGCTGCGGCCGTGGCCGGAGCGTTCGGAGCGGCGGCGGGCGCCGTCGCAGCCTTGTCCGGCTCGGTCGCCGGCGCAGCCGCGCTGTCGGCCGGCTTGATGGCGGGCGCGGCCGGAGCGGCAGCGGTGTCCTGCGGGGCTGCTGGTGTCTTAGCCGAATCGGGCGAAACCGTCGCGGTGGTATCGAGCTTGATGTCGGCAGCGGTCGGCGGCGGCACGTTGGCCGGCTCCGGCCGGGGGATCGCCGCTTCGATTGCGAGCTCAGCGGCACTGCTGCGCGGCGCATCGCCCTGCGCCAGCGCCGATGTCGCCGATACCGTGAGGAAGCTTGCCGCGACGGCCATCAGCACGCGGTCATATCCACCACGGGTCTTCACACAGTCTCGCATCGTCGCGTCCTTTGGATGTTCAGCTTCAGCATGGAACAGCGTCGGTTATCGTCGGCCGGCTTCAGCGCAAAGCTTGTGAGTGGCACGCCTGCACGCAACCGAGTCACGCCAAACGGTACCCACGCCCCAGCTCCGCGGCCAGCGCCGCGCGGGACGACTCACGATAGACTGACTCTCCGGGAAACCCCATCAAACCTATCGTGCGTTTGTGCCACGCGCTTTTTCCTTTGTCTGTCACCGCACGGCAACGGTTCAGATGTTCCCTTGTTGCGCGACCTTGCGGCGTTTTTCAGTCAATGGTGCGGGGCCATCTTGTCTTGTGGTCTTGGTGCATGTGCTAGCGCCTTGCGCTTGCCTCATTCGACCGACGGGCTATTCGCCGCGGCGTCCTCGCCATCGAGATCGCTGCGGTTGACCTCGTCGAGCTTGCGGTAAAGCGTGGAACGGCCGATCCTCAGCCGCCGCGCCACTTCCGACATCTGTCCGCGATAGTGCGAGATGGCGAAGCGGATGATTTCAGTTTCGAGCTCTTCCAACGGACGCATCTCGCCCGCCGGGGTGAGCATGGCCAAGCTGCCGTGTGCGGGCAGCGGGGCGATGGGTATATCGTTACCCGACACCATGGTGGTCACGGCCGGCTGGGCCGGCCGCTCCATCACCAGCGGGGGCGCCGGCTGAACCGGCGGCGCATGGGTCGGGATCAGCGGGAAATCGGCAATGTCGAGCTGGTCGCCCTCGCTCATGACCACCGCGCGATAGACGGCGTTTTCGAGCTGGCGGATGTTGCCAGGCCAATCGAGCTGGGTGAGATAGGCCACCGCCTCGCCGCCGATGCCGGTTAGCCTGCGGTTCTCCTCGGCGGCAAAGCGCGCCAGGAAATGCCGCAGCAGATGCGGGATGTCGTCGCGGCGCGCCCGCAGCGGCGGGATCGTCAGCGGCAGCACATGCAGCCGGTAGAACAGGTCTTCGCGGAAATGCCCTTCCTTCACGCGATCGAGCAGCCGGCGGTTGGTCGCGGAAATGATGCGCACATCGACCTTCACCGGTTTGCGGCCGCCGACCGCCTCGACCGCGCCTTCCTGCAGCGCGCGCAGCAGCTTGACCTGCGCGGCGAGCGGCAGTTCGGAGACTTCGTCGAGGAACAGGGTGCCGCCATGGGCTTCGACGAATTTGCCCATGTGGCGTTCGGTCGCGCCGGTGAATGCGCCCTTCTCGTGACCGAACAGGATCGATTCCACGAGATTGTCCGGAATCGCGCCGCAATTGACCGCGACGAACGGCTTTGTCTTGCGCTCGCTCGAGCCGTGGATGGCGCGCGCGAACAGTTCCTTGCCGACGCCGGATTCGCCCTCGATCAACACCGGGATCGCGGAGGATGCCGCCTTCTCGGCGATGCGCAGGATCGGCGCCATCGCCTCGCTGCGCGTGACGATGTCGGCGAAGGTCAGCCGGCCCTCGCGGCTGTGGCGGATGCGCTGCAATTCGCCCTGCAGCGCCGAGGTGTTGAGCGCATTGCGAAGCGAGACCTGGAGCCGCTCCAGGCCGACCGGCTTGACCACGAAATCATGCGCGCCGGCACGCATCGCGGAGACGACATTGTCGATGCCGCCATGGGCGGTCTGCACGATCACCGGGATGGAGAGGCCGGCTTCCCGCATCTTGGCGAGCACGCCCATGCCGTCGAGACCGGGCATCACGAGGTCGAGCACGAGCGCGTCGATCGCGAGTGCGTTGGGGCCGGTCAGCTTGTCGATGACCGCATCGCCGGTATCGACGACGATCGCCTCATAGCCGCATTTCTGCACCATGTTCTCTACCAGCCGACGCTGGACTGGATCGTCGTCGGCGATCAAAATGCTGGCAGCCATGGCTTTCCTCGCACGCTACAACTATCTGTCTCGAATCGGGTCACTCTCGCCGACACCGATTAACGCAACCTTAATCGTTGCGGTTCGGGACAACGTTTGAACACAGGTTACGGACACACGATGACCTCGCGCGCTTCTTCTTCCGCCCTCCGCAAGACCGCCAAATCGGCTGCCAAGTCGGCCGTCAAGAACAAGGCTCCCGCGAAACCGGCGAAGAGGAGTGTCGCCAAGGCGCCCGCGAAGACCGGCGCGTTGCCGGAGTGGAACCTGGACGATCTCTATTCCGGGATCGATGCGCCGGAGATCGAGCGCGATCTCGAGGAGATGGACGCCGACTGCATCGCGTTCGAGGCCGACTATAAAGGCAAGCTCGCCGAGCACACCGCGCGCGACGATGGTGGCGAATGGCTCGCGCGCGCCGTCCGGCGCTATGAAGCGATCGACGATCTCGCAGGACGGCTCGGGTCATTCGCAGGCCTGATCCATGCCGGCGACAGCGTCGACCCCGCGATCTCCAAATTCTACGGCGATATCTCGGAACGGCTGACGGCGGCTTCGACCCATCTTCTGTTCTTTCCGCTCGAGCTCAACCGCATCGACGATGAGGTGATCGAACGTGCAATGCAGACGCCGGCCCTCAACCATTACCGGCCCTGGATCGAGGACCTGCGCAAGGACAAGCCCTATCAGCTGGAGGATCGGGTCGAGCAGCTGTTTCACGAGAAGTCGCAGACTGGCTATTCGGCCTGGAACCGGCTGTTCGACCAGACCATCGCCGGCCTCCGCTTCAAGGTCGCGGGCAAGGAGCTCGCGATCGAGCCGACGCTGACCCTGCTGCAGGATCGCGACGGCGCCAAGCGCAAGGCGGCCGCGGAAGCATTGGCCAAGACCTTCAAGGCCAATGAGCGCAGCTTTGCGCTGATCACCAACACGCTGGCCAAGGACAAGGACATTTCCGACCGCTGGCGCGGCTTCCAGGATGTCGCGGACTCGCGCCATCTCAATAACCGCGTCGAGCGCGAGGTGGTCGATGCGCTGGTGTCCTCGGTGCGCGCGGCCTATCCGAAGCTGTCGCATCGCTACTATCAGCTGAAGGCGCGCTGGTTCAAAAAGAAGAAGCTCGCGCATTGGGACCGCAATGCGCCGCTGCCCTTCGCCGCGACCTCGACCATTGCCTGGCCCGAGGCGAAGGACATGGTGCTCTCGGCCTATCGCGGCTTCTCGTCCGACATGGCCGACATCGCGCAGCGATTCTTCGACGATCGCTGGATCGACGCGCCGGTGCGGCCCGGCAAGGCGCCGGGTGCCTTCTCACATCCGACCACGCCGTCGGCGCATCCATACGTCTTGATGAACTACCAGGGCAAGCCCCGTGACGTGATGACGCTCGCGCATGAGCTCGGCCATGGGGTGCATCAGGTGCTGGCGGCCAAGAACGGCGCGCTGATGGCGCCGACGCCGTTGACCTTGGCGGAGACCGCCAGCGTGTTCGGCGAGATGCTGACCTTCAAGCGGCTCCTGCGCGAGACCAAGAACCCCAAGCAGCGCCAGGCGCTGCTCGCCGGCAAGGTCGAGGACATGATCAACACGGTGGTCCGGCAGATCGCGTTCTATTCCTTCGAGCGCGCCGTGCACACCGAGCGCAAGAACGGCGAGCTCACGGCCGAGCGGATCGGCCAGATCTGGCTCTCGGTGCAGACGGAGAGCCTGGGGGAGGCGATCGAGATCAAGCCGGGCTATGAGAATTTCTGGATGTACATTCCGCACTTCATCCATTCGCCGTTCTACGTCTACGCCTACGCGTTCGGCGACTGTCTCGTGAACTCGCTCTACGCGGTCTACGAGCACGCCGCGGAAGGGTTCGCCGAGCGCTATCTGGCGATGCTCGCGGCCGGCGGCACCAAGCATTATTCCGAGCTGCTCAGGCCGTTCGGGCTGGATGCCAAGGACCCGAAGTTCTGGGACGGCGGCTTGTCCGTGATTGCCGGCATGATTGACGAGCTGGAGGCGATGGGCTGAGAGGAGGGCGTGTAAAACATTTGTTGAACGGTTGGCGGAGGCGTGTTATACGTTCGTTGAACGTGCTTTTCGGCGCCGGAGGATTGCAATGAAGATCGAGATCAAGAAGATCGGCAATTCCGACGGCCTGTTGTTGCCGCGCGAGTTGATGCAGCGGCTCGATCTCAAGCGCGGCCAGCAGTTGCATATCGTCGAGCTTCCCGGCGGTGGCTTTCAGGCGCTGCCGTATGATCCGGATTTCGAGCGGACGATGGAGATCGCCGACGAGATCATGGATCAGTACAAGGACACCTTGGCGGCGCTCGCCAAATGAGCGAGCAGGAGCCGCTCTGGATTACCTACGAACAGGCCATCGCTATCCACGCCCGCCAGCTGCGCCGCTTCGGCGGCGCGGCCGGTCTGCGGGATGAGGGCATGCTGCGCTCGGCACTGGAACGTCCAATCAATAAATGGAGCTACGAGCAGGCCGGCCTGCCTGAGCTCGCCGCCGCCTATGCGTTCGGGCTCGCGAAGAATCACGCATTCGTCGACGGCAACAAGCGGATTGCCTTCATGGCCATGATGACGTTTCTACGAAGAAACGGCGTGGCGTTTGCTCCGGATCCTGCACAGGCTACGGCGATGATCCTCTCGCTGGCCGCGGGAGAGGTCAGCGAGCAGAGCCTGACCCGCTGGATCCTGGACAATTGGCCGGCCGAATGAGCTGATAAGCAGGCCTGATCAGCAAAGTTGTGCAATCCGGGCGCCGTTGCCCTCAGAGCTGCTTTGCGCTATGCGACCTTCTTAAACGATAGTTTTTTGGGGGACCAAGATGGCAGATCACGGCGAAGTCGCCTATTCCACGGCTGACGGCAACGACTACGCAGAGCATGAGGCGACCTATTTGGGCTTCATCAAGCTCGTGAAGTTCGGCACGGTTACCGTCGCGCTCATCGTCATCTTGATGGCGATTTTCCTCACTTAAGTCGGTTTGCCCGCCACAAGTCGCTGGCGGGCTTTCAGCCGCCCGGCTGAAATCCCTGGAATTCCGCCCCTCTACAGCTCGCGCGCGCATCCGCGCCGGAGGCCTCATGAAGATTGCCGTCGCCAAGGAAATCGACCCGTCGGAGCCGCGGGTTGCCGCCTCTCCCGATACGGTGAAGAAATTCAAATCCTTAGGCGCCGAGGTCGCGGTCGAGCCGGGCGCCGGCCTGAAGTCGGGCGTGCCGGACGCCGAATTCACTGCTGCCGGCGCGACCGTCAGCGCGGATGCGCTCAAGGACGCTGATCTCGTCATCAAGGTGAAACGGCCGGAGCCGTCGGAGCTTGGGCAATACAAGCGCGGCGCCCTGGTCATCGCGATCATGGACCCCTATGGCAATGATGTCGCGCTGAAAGCGATGGCCGATGCCGGCGTCTCAGCGTTCGCCATGGAGCTGATGCCGCGCATCACCCGCGCGCAGGTCATGGACGTGCTGTCGAGCCAGGCCAACCTCGCCGGCTATCGCGCGGTGATCGAGGCCGCCGAGGCATTTGGCCGCGCCTTTCCGATGATGATGACCGCGGCCGGCACTGTGCCGGCGGCGAAACTGTTCGTGATGGGCGTCGGCGTCGCGGGCCTGCAGGCGATCGCCACCGCGCGCCGCCTGGGTGCGATCGTCTCCGCGACCGACGTGCGGCCTGCGACCAAGGAGCAGGTCGAGAGTCTCGGCGCCAAATTCCTTGCCGTCGAGGATGAGGAGTTCAAGAACGCGCAGACCGCCGGCGGCTACGCCAAGGAGATGTCCAAGGAGTACCAGGCCAAGCAGGCGGCTCTGACCGCCGAGCATCTCAAGAAGCAGGACATCGTGATCACGACGGCGCTGATCCCGGGCCGGCCGGCCCCGCGACTGGTCACGCTCGACATGGTCAAGTCGATGCGGCCGGGTTCGGTGCTGGTCGATCTCGCCGTCGAGCGCGGCGGCAATGTCGAAGGCGTGAAGCCCGGCGAGACCGTCGAGATCGACGGCGTCAAGATCGTCGGTATTCCGAACCTTGCCGGCCGCGTCGCGGCCTCGGCCTCCGGCCTCTATGCGCGCAACCTGTTTTCCTTCATCGAGACCCTGGTCAACAAAGAAACCAAGGCGCTCGCCGTCAATTGGGATGATGAACTGGTCAAGGCCACGGCTTTGACAAAGGATGGCGCCATCGTCCATCCGAATTTCCAGCCGAAGGCATAGTCAGAGGCATCAGGAGAAAAGTCATGGAGCATGTCGCCCAAGCCGTTGATCCCTTCGTGTTCCGGCTCTCGATCTTCGTGCTGGCGGTATTCGTCGGCTACTTCGTGGTGTGGTCGGTGACCCCCGCGCTGCACACGCCGCTGATGTCGGTGACCAACGCGATCTCCTCGGTCATCGTGGTCGGCGCGCTGCTCGCAGGAGGCGTCGCAAACGTTTCGAGCGGCAGCGGCTGGGCCCGCGCCTTCGGATTCGTCGCGCTGATCTTTGCCTGCATCAATATCTTCGGTGGCTTCCTTGTCACCCAGCGCATGCTGGCGATGTACAAGAAGAAGGCCAGGTAGGCGGCCCCTCGGGGTTGAAGAGGCGAATGGGGACCTGAGATGAGCGCCAATCTGTCGGCATTTTTGTATCTTGTGGCGGGTGTGCTGTTCATCCTGTCGCTGCGGGGGCTGTCGAGCCCGGCTACGTCGCGCCGGGGGAATCTGCTCGGCATGGTCGGTATGGCGATCGCGGTCGCCACCACGCTGGCCAATCATCCTCCGGCGGATGGGCTTGCGTGGCTGCTCGTCGTGGTCGGCATCGCGATCGGCGGTACGATCGGCGCCCTGGTCGCGCGGCGCGTGCCGATGACCGCGATGCCGGAACTGGTGGCGGCGTTCCACTCGCTGGTCGGCATGGCGGCGGTGCTGGTCGCAGCCGGCGCGTTCTATGCGCCGGAAGCCTTCGATATCGGCTCGCCCGGCAACATCCACACCCAGAGCCTGGTCGAAATGTCGCTGGGTGTCGCCATCGGCGCCTTGACCTTCACCGGCTCGGTGATCGCGTTCCTGAAACTGTCGGCGCGCATGAGCGGCGCCCCGATCATCCTGCCGGCGCGTCACCTCATCAACATCGCACTCGCCATTGCCCTGGTGGCCTGCATCGTCGGCCTCGTCGCAACCGGCAGCGCGGTCTTCTTCTGGCTGAACGTGATCCTGGCGCTGGCGCTCGGCGTGCTCATGATCATCCCGATCGGCGGCGCCGACATGCCGGTCGTGATCTCGATGCTCAACTCCTATTCCGGTTGGGCCGCGGCCGGCATCGGCTTCACGCTCGGCAATTCGGCGCTGATCATCACCGGCGCGCTGGTCGGCTCCTCGGGCGCGATCCTGTCCTACATCATGTGCCACGCGATGAACCGGTCCTTCATCTCGGTCATCCTTGGCGGCTTCGGTGGCGAGACCGCCGTGGCGGCCGGCGGTACCGGCGAGCAGAAGCCGGCCAAGCTCGGCTCGGCCGAGGACGCGGCCTTCATCATGAAGAACGCGTCCAAGGTCATCATCGTGCCCGGCTACGGCATGGCGGTGGCGCAGGCCCAGCACGCCCTGCGCGAGATGGCGGACACGCTGAAGAAGGAAGGCGTCGAGGTGAAATACGCCATCCACCCGGTGGCCGGCCGCATGCCCGGTCACATGAACGTGCTGCTCGCCGAAGCCAACGTCCCCTATGACGAGGTTTTCGAGCTCGAGGACATCAACTCCGAATTCGCCCAGGCCGATGTCGCCTTCGTGATCGGCGCCAACGACGTCACCAATCCGGCGGCGGAAGAGGACAAGTCCTCGCCGATCTACGGCATGCCGGTGCTGCAGGTCTGGAAGGCCGGCACCGTGATGTTCATCAAGCGCTCGCTGGCGTCCGGCTATGCCGGCATCGACAATCCGCTGTTCTATCGCGACAACACGATGATGCTGCTCGGCGACGCCAAGAAGATGACCGAAAGCATCGTCAAGGCGATGTAAGTCGCCGCAGGGAGCCATAGCTAGATCAAGATGGCTCTCCTCAAATGGCTCATGATTGTTCTCGCCGGGCTGTACGCCTGCGGCCTTGCCGCGCTGTTCGTGCGGCAGCGCGCGATGCTGTTCCCGATCCCGCCGGTCGGGCGCATCGCGCCTGACCAGGCCGGGTTTCCACAGGCCGAAGAACATGTGCTGACGTCGGCCGATGGCGAGAAGGTCATCGTCTGGCACGTGCCGGCAAGGGCCGGCCGCAAGGTCGTGCTGTATTTTCCCGGCAATGGCGACTTTCTCGCCGGTGTCGTTCCCCGCCTGAAGGCGCTCACGGCCGATGGCACCGGTCTGGTTGCGCTGTCCTATCGCGGCTATGCCGGTTCGAGCGGCAGCCCGAGCGAGCACGGGCTGCTATTGGATGCCAACGCCGCCTATGCCTTCACGGCCGAGCGCTATGCGGCGGATCGCATCGTGGCCTGGGGTTTCTCGCTCGGCACCGGCGTTGCCACCGCGATCGCGGCCGACAAGCCGATTGCCAAGCTGATCCTGGAAGCCCCTTATGCGTC
Source organism: Bradyrhizobium sp. STM 3843 (assembly GCF_000239815.1). Classification (GTDB taxonomy): domain Bacteria; phylum Pseudomonadota; class Alphaproteobacteria; order Rhizobiales; family Xanthobacteraceae; genus Bradyrhizobium. The sequence goes on from NZ_CAFK01000323.1 coordinate 76,815, forward strand.
GACTGTCGAAGTCGCCAGCGCGATGTTCCCCTTCGCGCCGGTCAGCCTGCTGATGCTGGATCAGTTCCGCTCCGACCTGCGCATTGCGCGCGTCAAAGTGCCGCTGTTGATCATGCACGGCGAGAAGGATCCCGCGATTTCCATTCGCTTCGGGGAACGACTGTACCAGCTTGCGCATGACCCCAAGCAATTCGTACGGTTTCCTCAAGGCGGGCACAACGATCTGGATTCATTTGGTGCAACGGAGACGGCAAAGAGATTCATCGACGCTTCATAAGGCCGTCGCCACCCGTTTGTTGCGATCGCTCGCTGCTGCCGTGCTGCTCGCAATTTGGCCCGCCAGCGCGCAGGCCGCCTCCGGCCTTGATGGCGCTGCCATGCGCTGGCCGTTCGCATTGCCGTTCGCAGGCCTGCTGCTCTCGATCGCGCTCGGCCCGCTGTTGTTGCCAAAGTTCTGGCATCACCATTACGGCAAGGCTGCAGCCTTCTGGTCTCTCCTGACGCTTGCGGCGCTCTCAGGGTTCGCCGGATTCGTGCCTGCACTGCAATCCTTCATTCACGTGCTGCTCGACGAATATCTCAGCTTCATCCTGCTGCTGTTTGCACTGTACACCGTGACCGGCGGCATTCTCATCACCGGCGGCATCCGCGGCACGCCGGCGACCAATACCGGCATTCTCGCGCTGGGAACGATCATTGCGTCGGTCGTGGGAACCACCGGCGCGGCCATGATCCTGGTGCGGCCGCTGATCCGCGCCAATTTGACACGGCGGCACAATGTTCATGTGCTGGTCTTCTTCATCATCCTGGCCGGCAATATCGGCGGCGCCTTGAGCCCGCTCGGCGACCCGCCGTTGTTCGTCGGCTTCCTGCATGGGGTCGACTTTTTCTGGACCACGCAGAACATCTGGTTGCAGACGGCGATCGTGGCCGGGTTGCTGCTGGTCTGTTTTGCCTGCCTCGACTGGTGGCTGTCCCGCCTCGAGCCGCCGCCGGACAAGACGGTCGCGCGCCACCCGGTGCGCATTCGCGGGCTCGTCAATGTCGTGCTGGTCGGCGCCATCGTCGTGAACATTCTGCTGTCGGCGACTTGGCAGCCGGGCGTGGCGTTCGACGTGTTCGGCACGCGATTGGAATTGCAGAACCTGGTGCGCAATGCGCTTCTTGTCGTCATCGCTGGCCTGTCGCTGTGGCTGACGCCCGAGGAGCATCGGGAGGCGAACGGCTTCACCTGGGAGCCGATCCGCGAGGTGGCGAAGCTGTTCGCGGCGATCTTCACCGCGATCGTTCCGGTGGTGGCGATGCTGCAGGCCGGACGCAACGGCAGCTTCGCCTGGCTGTTGGACGCGGTCACCACACCTGCCGGCGCGCCGCGTGAAGTGGCCTATTTTTGGTTCACGGGCTTGACGTCGGCATTCCTGGACAATGCACCAACCTACCTGCTGTTCTTTGAACTGGCCGGCGGCAATGCGCAGGTGCTGATGCGCGAGCTGTCCGGGACGCTGGCTTCGATCTCGATGGGCGCGGTCTATATGGGGGCGCTGACCTATATCGGAAACGCGCCCAACTTCATGGTCGAGGCGATCGCTCGCGAGCGCGGGGTCAGGATGCCGAGCTTCTTCGGCTATATGCTGTGGGCCGGGGCGGCGCTGATTCCGCTATTCCTGTTGTTGACCTTGCTGCCGATTCCCCCGCTGCTCAGCGCCAACTGAGCTGCTCCTCCGGCTTTGATGGCCCGCAAATCATGAGGACCTTTGCCAGATGAGCGCCCACAACGCCACGCCGAGATCGGCCGTAATCTTTCCCGCACTGGCCGTGCTGCTGGTCGCGCTCGTGATCGGGACTGGGTACGCGTTCACACCCACGCCGGCCGGGCTGGTATTCGCAGCCGTCCTGCTGACCGTCCTGTTCGGCACCGTGTTTGCGGCCGTGCACCATGCCGAGGTGATCGCCCATGAGATCGGTGAGCCCTTCGGCACGCTGCTCTTGACCCTGGCAGTCACCGTGATCGAGGTTGCGCTGATCGCCACCATCATGCTCGGCGACAAGGCAGCGCCGGCGCTCGCCCGCGACACCGTGTTTGCGGTGGTGATGATCGTGTGCAACGGCCTGGTCGGAATCTGCATCTTCATTGGCGGCCTGCGATATCGCGAGCAGGACGTCCAGGTCTCGGGCGCCAATCTTTATCTGAGCGTGCTGTTCACCCTGGCGACGATCACGCTGGTGCTGCCCAACTTTACTCTGACCAGTGTGGGTCCGGTGTATTCGCTGGGCCAGCTCGGGTTCGTCAGCGTGGTCACGATCCTGCTCTATGCGGTCTTCCTGTACACCCAGACCGAACGGCACCGTGATTATTTCATCAGAGATTCGCTGGGGTTCACCGACGACGGTCCAAAGCTGTCCCGGCGGATGCTCGTCTTCAGCATCGTGCTCCTGATGGTCGCGCTGCTCTCGGTCGTCCTGCTTGCAAAGAAGTTCTCCCTGGTGGTCGATGCGGGCGTGGCCGCCACGGGTGCGCCGCCGGCCCTCGCCGGTGTCCTGGTCGCGCTGCTGATCCTGCTGCCCGAGAGCGTCGCGGCAATTTCGGCCGCGCGCGCCAATGATCTGCAGAAGAGCATCAACCTCGCGCTCGGCTCGTCGCTCGCGACCATCGGATTGACGATCCCTGCGGTGGCGGCGGCCGCATCCGCGCTCGACAAGCAGCTGGTGCTCGGCCTCGATTCGCAGGGAATGGTGCTCTTGCTGCTGACATTCGCGCTGAGCATGCTGACCTTCGGCACCGGCAGGACCAATATCTTATTTGGGCTGGTGCATATGGTCGTGTTCGCCGTATTCCTGTTGCTGTTGTTCGTGCCGTGATTTGAGGGGGAAGACGAGATGCTGAGCGCCCAGTCCGATGTCCAAGTCGACGCCCCGGAAGTCCGGGTCACCGAATGGCGCCTTGCGCCCGGCAGTGCCACCGGCCGCCACATTCATGAGATGGATTATGTCATTGTTCCCGTGACTGCGGGCGAGATGACCATTGTGGCCCCGAGCGGAGAACGGACCAAGGCGCAGCTCGCGGCCGGAAAATCCTATTTCCGCAAAGCCGGTGTGGAACATGACGTTCTGAACGAAACGTCATCCGAGATCGTCTTCCTAGAAATTGAGTTGAAGCCTTAAAGCTTTTGTTTACTGAATTGCCACGGATGTGTCGTATCTGATCCCTTAATTGTGCCTCAAAGTTCCCGCAAATACCGGCGGGGAGTGGTCAGCATGCTGAAATACCTGAATAAGCTCGCCCTGGAGATCGTCCCCTCGGTGGTTGCGACCATCCTCGGGGCCTATATCGTTAACCACTACATCAACGCCAAGCCGACCACCCCGGCGGCAACCGTTGCGGCCGCGGCGCCGACCGCGACCGACTCCAAGGTTGATTCCCCCAAGATTGATTCTCCCAAGACGGATGCGGCGAAAGCCGATGCCAAGCCCGCCGAGACGTCGGGTGAGCTCTCCAACATTCCCGCGCCCGGCATCAAGGCGAAGGGCATTGCCGAGAAGTCGGTGACCGACAAGGGCGGGGCTGACAAGCCGGCCGAGGTCAAGCCCGCCGACGCCGCAAGCGCGCCGGCCGAAACGCCGCGCCATACGCCGGCGCGGGAAAAGCTGATCGCACGGAGCACGCCGACCGAGACTCCGGCTCCGGAGGAGCATCGTGACGCAGCCGATCTGGCGCGGGCCGCGATCGAACGGCTGCGGGCGAGCGAGGCAGCCAAATCGTCCGAGAAGCCATCCTCCGAGAAACCGGCTGAGAAGTCTTCTGATGCGGCCCGCGTGCCGGCAGATCCGCCCCGTGTCGTGACGGCGGCCCCGCCGGTCTCGCCCGTGCGTCCGCTGCCGCCGCCGATCACGGTGTCGACGCCGCCGGCCGACGCTCCGGTTGCGCTTGGCCCGGCGCCCGGCAACCCGGCTTACACCGGCTCGGTTCAGCCGGATGGCCGGCCGACGCCGCCGGCTGATATCCCTCTGGCGCCTCCGCTTCGGCCGCTCGATCTGCGGGCCGACACGGAATCGGCCAAGGAGCGGATGCACAATGTGGCTGAGGACATGATCTCCGCGGCCAAGTCGGTGTTCCACGCCGTGATTCCGAAGTAGCCGAACGGGGTTTCCGCTCGAAGGAAGCCGGGCCGACTTTTAAAGTCGGGACGCAAGAGCCGGAAATCAGGGGAAGGTGCGCGAATTGCCTTGCCGTCTTGGGCGTCGCGTTGGCGGGGCCGCTTAAGGGGGCTCATTGCTCCAGCCCCACTGCTGCCATCATGAATGCCAGGTCAGCGGAACCCAGTCTGCGCCGACAACCGGCTCAAAAACAAATCGGCTCAAAACAAAAGCGCGAGCCGCAAGGCCCGCGCCGTTCATCTCAGAAATTGAGAGAGAGTTGCGATCAGCGCACGCCGCCGCTGCGCGCACCCGCGCCCGGACCACGGCCCGCACCCCGGTCGCCACCGGCACCAGCGCCGAACACCGGCTTCGGCTTCATCGGCAACAGACCTTCACGCTGCAGCTTCTTGCGCGCCAGCTTGCGTGCGCGGCGCACGGCTTCAGCCTTTTCGCGGGCTTTCTTCTCAGAGGGCTTCTCGTAATGTCCGCGGAGCTTCATCTCGCGGAAAATGCCCTCGCGCTGCATCTTCTTCTTGAGCGCCTTGAGGGCTTGATCGACATTGTTATCGCGAACGAGAACCTGCACGCGGCATCCTCTTTCTCAGTACATCGGTTTGGAATCTGGTGAAGCCAGGGCTGGCAAATGGCCTCGCCCTTAACCTTGAGCGCGCCGATGTATCAGACAACGGAACGGATGTCCACCCGCCGCAGTGGGCCCTAACGCAAAGTTTAGCAGTATTTGGGCCGAAGCCGACCCGATCACTTGGATTTGGCCGGCCCCGGGGTTACCTGCGTCACATGGCCCATCTTGCGGCCGGGCCGCGGCGTTCCCTTGCCATAGAGGTGCACGGTCGCACCGGGGACGGTGAGCCATTGCTCATAGGTGTTGATCTCTTCGCCGATCAGGTTGGTCATCGTGACCTGACCGTGCCGCAGCGGCTTGCCCAAGGGCCAGCCGGCGATGGCGCGGATGTGCTGCTCGAACTGTGAGATCGAGGCGCCGTCGAGCGTCCAATGCCCGGAATTGTGGACCCGCGGCGCGATCTCGTTGACCAGCACGCGCGGTCCGTCGTCGTCCGGCACCACGAACATCTCGACCGCGAGCACGCCGACATAGTCGAGCGCCGTGGCAATCCGGCTGGCGATATCCCGGGCCTGATCGGCGAGCGTGTCGGGGATCGCGGCCGGCGCTCGCGAAATCTTTAAGATGTGATCGCGATGCTCGTTCTCGGTCACGTCGAAACATTCGACCTGCCCGTCGGCGGCGCGCGCCGCGACCACCGAGATCTCACGATCGAAGGGGACGAAGGCCTCCAGGATCGCAGATCGGGTGCCGAGTTCGGCCCAGAGGCGTTCGAGGTCGTCGCCGGAGCGAATCTTGATCTGCCCCTTGCCGTCATAGCCAAAGCGGCGGGTCTTGAGCACGGCGGGCAGGCCGATCCGGACGATCGCCTCGCGCAGGGAGGCGACCGAAGAGACATCGGCATAGGCCGCAGTCCGAATGCCCAGTGAGGTGACGAAATCCTTTTCCGCCAGGCGATCCTGCGTTGTCTCGAGCACCGAACGGCTCGGCAGCACCGGCCGTCTCGCAGCCAGCACCATGGCGGCCGCAGAGGGAACGTTCTCGAATTCGTACGTCACCACGTCGACGTCGTTGGCGAACAGTTCGAGCGCCTCGACGTCGGCATATTCGGCGCAGGTGGCGTTGAGCACGACGTCGAAGGCCGGTGAATCCGGATCCGGCGAAAACACCTGGCAGCGCAGCCCAAGCCGCGCCGCCGCAAGCGCCAGCATGCGCCCCAGCTGTCCGCCGCCGAGAATGCCGATGGTATCGCCGGGCTTCAGTCGCACCCGATGGGACGCGGTCACGCCGATCCCTCCGGACGCTCGGCGACCTGCTCGCTCTGCTGGATCCGCCATGCCGAAAGGCGCGAGGCCAACGCCGAATCACTCAACGCGAGCACGCTCGCGGCCAACAGTGCCGCGTTGATCGCTCCGGGCTTGCCGATGGCCAGCGTGCCGACCGGAACGCCGGCCGGCATCTGGACGATGGAATAGAGCGAATCGAGGCCGGACAAGGTCTTGGACTCCACGGGCACGCCGAATACCGGCAGTTCGGTCAACGCAGCCGTCATGCCGGGCAAATGAGCGGCGCCCCCGGCGCCGGCGATAATGACCTTGAAGCCAGCTGCCTTGGCCCCTTTGGCAAACGCGTAAAGCCGATCGGGGGTCCGATGCGCCGAGACGATGCGGGTCTCGTAGCCAAGTCCCAGCTCCGCCAACGCATCGGCGGCATGACGCATGGTATTCCAGTCCGACTGGCTTCCCATGATAATGGCGATCGGGGCAGTCATCAGCTCAATTCTTCTCAGGAATCCATAAACATGAGCCGGATTATAGGGTCCGGCCCGACAGCGGCAAGGCGTGGCAAGGAGACGGGAATGCACTATCCTGTCTTGGCAAATCGCGGCAAGCCTATAAGCAGGGCGCGGTCAGGTATTCGATGAAAAAGCACCGCAATAGGCGCGCCGGAACAGCCGCGAAACCGGGAACCCGGGTCCGGCTGCAGAGTCGCGGAAGGGACCGGGGGGAACCCGCCACCAGCCCCGAAGGCGCACGCCAGACCATCCACCGGCTGCGGCTGGAACTTGCGCAGGCGCGGAGGCAGATCGAGGACCTCAGGGCCAGCGCGGATCGGGATGTCCTGCTCGACATCTTCAATCGTCGCGCCTTTGTCCGCGCGGTGGATCGCTCAATCGCCTACATCAAACGGTACGGAGCAACCGGTGCGCTGATCCTCATCGACGTCGACCATCTCAAACCGATCAACGATAGCTTCGGTCACGCGGCGGGAGATAAGGTACTGAAGGCGGTGGCGCGAACTTTGACCGCGCAAGTGCGCTCGTCAGATGTGGTCGGGCGTCTCGGAGGCGACGAGTTCGGCGTGCTGCTGTGGAACTTGAGTGCCGCGGATGCCGAGGCCAAGGCGCGATCGCTGGAGCACGCGATCGATACGCTGAGCTTCGAATTCGATCAGCGCACGGTCCACGCCGGAGCCTCGGCTGGGATTGCCATTCTGGACATACACGCCGATCCCGCGCGTGCGCTGGAACAGGCCGATCGCGCGATGTATGTCCGCAAGGCAGAGCGGCGGCACGCGTGTGGCACGCTCGTCCGAGCCTAGCGGGTATTTGAGGACAGGTGCTTACATCTCGCCGAGATCGTCCGGCACCTGTCCGAACGTGCGCAGCAACCGCGCGTCGCTGAACGCGCCAATCAAGGGATCGCCGCTGCGGCTGAAGGCGACGGCGCCGATATTCCCGTCCAGGCGCGACATCATCTCCGCGCGGCGCAGCGCGGTGGTCGAACTCTGGCATTCCTCTGCCGTGCCTGGGATCAAGGCCCCGGAGGAATCCTGCGTAAACGGCATGGCAACGTAGTAGGTGATCTCAGACATTGCGCGGTCTCCTCGAACTCCTTTCAGTGGTGAACGGCGCGCGAATCTCGCGGGAATCCCGAGAAGCCGCCGATCAGGCGGCGTCGATCACCGCGCCATCGAGCGCGTTCGGTATGCAGCCGCAGGCCACCGCGGCGCGCAGTTCATGCAATTCGATCTCGAGATATTCGTTGGCCATGATCAGCGCCTTGATGGTCGAGCGAAGGTTGCCGTCACACATCGCGATCGCCTGATCACAAGCGCGTTCATAAATGGCATTGTCGATTGAAAAGGCTTCGGTCGAAAAGGCTTGGGGCATCGAAGACTCCCTCGGTCAATCACAGTCTCGATTGTTCTCTATTTGTTCTTATTTGTCAAGTGACCCTCCACCGACCCGCACCGTAGAGACCTCGCATCAGGCAATGATGTCGGGTGTGATCTGGTCTTCGATGAAGGCGATCCGATCGCGCAACAACAGCTTGCGCTTCTTCAGCCGTTGCAACCGCAAGAGATCAGGCGCCGGCGATTGATGCAATGCATCAATCGCCGCGTCGAGATCGCGGTGTTCCTGCTGCAAGCGTGCGAGTTCTGCGTGCAGCTCGCGCTCGTCCTGGTCGGCCATGATCTATAATAACAAAAAAGCAGGGAGGGAGGAAAAGGCTTGCGGGAGGGACGATCGAATATTGCTGCAGCAAAGCTGCGACGCAAGCCATGAACGTCCGGCTCGTGGTGTTGTCCTACTGAATTTCAAGTTCGCAGCGGCCAGGATTTGCGCGCGATCTGCTCACGGTTCGTTACACATGGTGCGGGATTTCGGGGCGCAAATTTACACGCGCGGTCGTCTGGCCCATCGACACGATACGCGACTTGTGTACACTCCGGAGTCCTGGTCGAATCTCAGGTTAACTTACCGAGGAGGTTTCGAATGGCCATTCAGGCGCATCTCGTTGAACTGGAACGTAAGCACAAAGTTCTTGAAAACGAATTGCATGAAGCTCTCCTACATCCATCAACTGACGACTTGCGGATTGCCGAATTGAAGCGACGAAAGCTGATGGTAAAGGATGAGATCGAGCGCTTGAAGCAGACCACCATTTCCGAAACGCTTCACTGAGATTGAATACATCACATTCGTACGTGCTCTGGGATGGACGTATCGGCCCATCCCAGACCAAGTTGGCATCATCTCATTCTGCTGATCCCCCGGCGTCCTCGTGCGTGGACGCGCGTGAGGGGCGAGTAACTGTCGTTGTTACTCGTTATTAGTTCAGTTTGGTCTGGCCGAACCGCTGGGTGACCGCTTGAGGCACGGATCGCTTAAGCCACCCATCTCTTAAGGCACCCATCTCTCAAGCCACGATCTAAAGACCGGCGAGCTCGCCGACGTGATCGGCAATCGCCAGCGATGACGTCAGTCCCGGCGATTCGATTCCGAACAGATTGATCAGCCCTTCAACGCCGTGATCGCGCGGCCCCTGGATGAGGAAGTCCTGCGTGGCAACAGCGGGTGGAACGATCTTGGGGCGAATGCCCGAATAGGCCGGCATCAGCGCGCCGTCAGGCAGTGTCGGCCAGTACTTTCGGATCGCGGGATAGAAGCGTTCGGCCCGCGCGGGATCGACCGCATAGTCGATGTGATCGACCCATTCGACGTCCGGGCCGAAGCGAGCCTGTCCGGCCAGATCCAGCGTCAGATGCACGCCGAGCCCGCCGGGCTCCGGCACCGGATAGATCAGCCGTGCAAACGGCGCCCTGACGCTGCAGCTGAAGTAGTTGCCCTTGGCCAGGTAGGCCGGCGGAATCAGCTCCAGCGGCATGCCGTCGATCATGCGCGCCACCATGGAGGCATTCAGCCCGGCTGCGTTGACGAGCAGCCCGCAGGCGAGCGTCATCGGCTGCTCGCCGCCGGCATCGAGTTCGATATGGCCAGCATCGGCCTTGGCGCGCAGCAAAGGCGTGTGAAAGGCAAATGCAGCACCCGCCGCTTCGGCTTCGCCGCGCAGCGACAGCATATAAGCGTGGCTGTCGATGATGCCGGTCGATGGCGACAGCAGCGCCGCATCGCAGGCGAGCGCGGGCTCCAGCGCGCGCGCTGCTTCGCCCGAGAGAAGCTCGAGGTCATCGACGCCGTTGGCGGCCGCGTGCGCGCGAATGCCTTGCAGCTTCTCTGTTTCCTTTGCCGAAGTGGCGACGATCAGTTTGCCGCAATTGCGGTAGGGAATGCCGTGCTCGTCGCAATAGCGGTAAAGCAAGTGCTTGCCGCGCACGCAGAAGCGCGCCATCAGGCTGCCGGCCTTGTAGTAGATTCCGGCGTGGATGACCTCGCTGTTCCGCGAAGAGGTGACGGTGCCAATATCCTCGGCCGCCTCGAGGACCACAACCTCGCGGCCGGCTGTTGCTAGCCGTCGGGCGATGGCGAGCCCGACAACGCCCGCGCCGATGACGACGCAATCGACCTTATCCATGGAGGAACCGGCGGCAGGTCGCCGAGCTGGGCCGACACACCGCAGGGCGTGTCGATGTTGTGGCCCGACGCTCGAACGGCGATGTTAAGGAAGCATTCATCATCACAGATCAATTGCGGATTTTCGCGCCGCCTTTCGGGAAGGCGCTGGCAGCCGTTTACCCGATCCAAACGCGTCAGGCCAGAGATTGTACTCCCGAAATCCGCGGGTGATTGATGGCTGGCAAGAATTGGCAGGCAGGCGGCAAGAACTCGATTCCTGCGCAGGCCATTGCAGGCTTTGCCGCGGCGATGTCGCTTGCGCCTGGGCGGGCATTGGCTGCAAACGTCTTGCAGCAGCGCCCCTTCGGCGAGCTTGATGCGAACGTGCTCTGGGAAATTCTGCTCGGGGGCGTGGTCGTCTGCGCCTTTCTGGCCTCGGTCCTGCTGTGGGTCCATGCGGCGCTGCGCCGCTATAAGCGCGAACAGCTGCACCGCAACGCATTCATCAGTTCTGCGCTGAACAATCTCGGCCAGGGCATCATGATGACCGATGCGGCCAACCGCATCGTTTTCTACAACGATAAATTCCTGGACATCTACGGCCTCAGCCCGTCGGATATCCCGCGCAATTCGACCGGCCGCGAGCTTGCCGAGCTCCGGCGCAGGCGAGGCCTGCTCGATCTGCCGATCGAGGAATATGCCCGCCGCGCACGCGAGCCCGAAGGCTACGTCACCGAGCTGCCGGGTGGTCGCGCGGTGGTTGCAAAGCTGTTTCGCCTGCCGGATGGCGGCTCGATCGGCGTTCACGAGGAGTGCACGGAGCGACGCAGGTTGGAGCGGGAGCTGGCTTCGACCAAGCAGTTCCTGGAGTCGGTGCTCGACCACGTACCGGTCTGCGTGGCCGCCAAGAACATCGAGGATGGCCGCTATATCTTCGCCAACCGGGCGTTTGAGAGGTTTTCAGGAATCTCCCGCGAGCGGATCAAGGGCAGGCGCGCGAGCGAGCTGTTCTCGCCCGAAACCGCAGCGAATATCGAGGCCGCCGACCGCGCGGCATTGCTTGCGTCGGGCGAGGCCTATCGCAGCGAGCTGATGATCAAGCGCGGCGAGGAACGGCGCATTCTCGCCTCCAACCGCGTGATCGCGCGCAACGAAAAGAGCGAGCCGCAATTCTTGATCGCGCTGCTCGATGACGATACCGAGCGCCGCGCCTTGAGCTATGAGCTCGAAAACGCCAAAAAATTCCTTGAGCTCGTGGTCGATAATATTCCGGTCTCGCTGATCGTCGAGCGAGTCAGCGACGGCCGCTATCTGCTGGCCAATCGCAGCGCCGAGATCATTCTCAACCGCAAGCGCGAGGACGTCACCGGGCTGACGACGGCCGATATCTTCAATCCGCGCGAAGCCAAGCTGATCATCGCCCGCGATGAGGCCGCGATCAAGAAGCGCAGCCTGATCACCGAGGAGCATCCGATCTCGACCAAGGACGGGCTGCGTCTGTTCCTGACCCGGCGAATGACGGTGCTCGGCGACAATGATGAGCCGCAATATCTGATCAAGACCTATGAGGACGTGACCGACAGGCGCCAGACCGAGTCGCGCATGGCCCACATGGCCTATCACGACGGTCTGACCGATCTGCCGAACCGTGCCGCGTTCCTGCAGGCGCTGAGCCAGATGATCGAGGCGTGCGCGGGGACAGGCGAGGAGTTCGCGGTTCTCAATGTCGACCTCAAGGGCTTGAAGGAGGTCAACGACGTTTTCGGCCACGCGATCGGCGACAAGCTCCTGATCGAGGTCGCCCATCGGGTCCACGACGCCGCGCGCGGCGGCGTCGTATCGCGGCTCTCGGGCGACGAGTTCGGCCTGATCATCGATGGCAAACAGCCCGACGCCGGCCAAAAGCTGGCCGAGCAGCTGGCAGAGGCGATCGCCATCGAGTTCCAGATCGACGGGAAATCGATCCGCACCGCTTTGACGACCGGCATCTCGGTCTTCCCGCACAACGGTTCGGACCCGGCTTCGCTGCTCGCCAATGCCGGTGCGGCGCTGTTCCGCGCCAAGGCCAAATCGCGCGGGAGCATCACCTTCTACGAGCCGGAGATGGACCAGCAGATCCGCGATCGCCGGGTGCTGCACCAGGAGCTCTCGGTCGCGATCAAGAACGGCGAGCTGTCGCTGTATTTCCAGCCGCAGGCGAGCTCCGGCCGCACCGTCGACGCCAGCGAGATCATCGGTTTCGAGGCGCTCGCCCGCTGGAAGCATCCGCAGCGCGGCTTCGTTCCGCCGAGCGACTTCATCCCGCTCGCCGAGGAGAGCGGCCTGATCGTCGAGATGGGCGAATGGATCCTGCGCGAAGCCTGTCGCGAGGCGGCCTCCTGGCCGAAGCCGCTGCAGGTCGCCGTCAACCTGTCGCCGGCGCAATTCGTTCACGGCGATCTGGTCGGACTGGTGCATTCGATCCTGATCGAGACCGGTCTGGCGCCGGATCGGCTGGAGCTCGAAATCACCGAAGGCGTGCTGATCGAGGATTTCGATCGCGGTCTCGGCCTGCTGCGCCGCCTGAAGGCGCTCGGCGTCCGCATCTCGATGGACGATTTCGGCAGTGGCTATTCGTCGCTGAGCTATCTGCAGGCGTTCCCGTTCGACAAGATCAAGATCGACCGTGCCTTCGTCATGAATCTGGGGCGAACCCCGCAATCGGCGGCCATCGTGCGCGCCGTGATCGACCTCGGCCATGGCATGAACATGTCGATCGTCGCCGAAGGCGTCGAGACGGCGGAACAGCTCGGCTTCCTGGCCGAGGAAGGCTGCGACTCCGTTCAGGGCTATTTGCTGGGCAAGCCGTTGCCGATCGAGAAATATGATGCGCTGGTCGGTCGCAATCATGCCAATGTGATGGAGTCAGTGCGCAAGACGGGCTAGGTGAAGTGCGCATCATTGTTTGCGCACGCGACCGACGAAGTTGCGCATGGCGGATTACGATCTGGCGGTCATTGGCGGCGGACTGAACGGCGCAAGCTTGGCGCGCGATGCGGCCGGGCGCGGCCTGCGCGTCATTCTCGTTGAACAGGGCGATCTCGGCGCTGCCGCCTCCTCGGCGACGTCCAGACTGGTCCATGGCGATCTTGCCGTGCTGGAGCGGCGCGGCTTCCTGCGCGTCCGTGCGGCGCTTGCGGAACGGGATGTCTGGCTTAAGACGGCGCCGCATCTGGTCCGGCCGATCCGGTTCGCGATCCCCGCGCATGCCAATGAGCGTCCGCCCTGGCGCCTGCGTGCCGGACTGTGGCTCTATGATCGACTGGGCTCGGGCAGCCGCTTAGCCGCAGCAACGACCCTGGACGTCACCCACCACCCGCTCGGCAATGCATTGAAGCGCCCGATCGGCACCGCCTTCGAATATTCCGACTGCCTGGTCGATGACTCCCGGCTGGTCGTGCTCACCGCGCGCGATGCGGCCGAGCGCGGCGCCACGATCTGCACCGGAGCGCGCTGCGTCCGCGCCGACCGCGATCATATCTGGCGGATTGCGCTGATCGACCGCGGCCACCGTCGCATCCTGACCGCAGGTGCGCTGGCCAACGCCACCGGCGCCTGGAGCGCCTCGACCGCGGAAACCGTGCTGCGCCAGCCGTTGCCCAAACGCGTCGCCAGGCAGGTGAGCCAGATCATCGTGCCGCGCCTGTTCGATGTCGACGCGGTCTACGTGTTCCAGAATCCGGACGGACAGCTGATCTTCGCAAGCCCCTATGCGCGAGACTTCACGCTGATCGGCACCGTCTCCCACGCCTTCAAGGGCGATCCGGCTGTTGTGACGACGCCGGCCCCCGATGTCGCCTATCTCTGTACCGCGACCAATCGCTACTTCCGAGCCGAGATCCAGCCTGCCGACGTCGTCAGGACCATCTCGGGCGCCAACATGGTGCCGGCCCGCAAAGGTCGCCACACGCCCCTGGCAGCGGCGATGAGCTTTCATGCCGGCCGGCGCCTGGCGCCGCTCCTGACCGTGTCGGGCGGCGATGTCACCACGGCCAGGCGCCGTGCCGAGCGGGCCATTGACCGGCTCACGCGGTTCTATCCGATGGCGCCGCGCTGGACCGCCAGCGCACCGCTGCCGGGCGGCGATTTCGCCTGGGACCGCTTCGACGACCAAGTCGACCTTGCGCGCGAGCGTTGGCGCTTCCTGACGGAGGCCGAGGCGCAGCGGCTGGTCGGCGCCTATGGCACGCGGCTGGCCGAAATATTGGGCGATGCCGGGAGCCGCGCCGATCTCGGCCGGAGCTTCGGAGCGGAGCTCACGGAAGCCGAAGTGCGCTACCTCATGACCAGGGAATGGGCACGCTTTGCCGATGATATTCTCTGGCGCCGGACCAAGCTCGGGTTGACCATGACACCGGCAGAGCGGGAGGCGCTGGAGGTGTTCATGGCGGGCATTGGCGGTGGAAGCGGCGGCTGCATCACGGCCGACGAGAGGAGCGGGGATAGCGAGGCCGGCACGGTTGAGCCGCTGCCGATCCGCCGCTAGCTTGCGACCAGCATCGCAACGCGCATTGGGACATGGCTGAGGACAGCGCGAATACCGACATCGCCGTAGAGCCGGCAACACCGGCAATACCATTGCCACTGCCGGATCCGACAATGCCGGTGCTGCGCATCGAGGGCCTCGTCAAGACGTTCGGCAGTTTCCGTGCGGTCGACGGCGTCTCGCTCGACATCCACGCCGGCGAGTTCTTCGCGCTGCTCGGCCCGAGCGGCTGTGGCAAGACCACGCTGTTGCGCATGCTGGCCGGCTTCGAGACCCCGGACGAGGGACGCATCCTGCTTGCGGGCAATGACATTGCGCCGATGCTGCCGCATGAGCGTCCGGTCAACATGATGTTCCAGAACTATGCGCTGTTTCCGCATCTGTCGGCCTACGACAACATCGCCTTCGGCTTGCGGCGGGCCGGCATGGCGCGGGGCGAGATCGCCTCCCGCGTGGCCGAGATGGTCGCGCTGGTGAGGCTCGACGGCCTGGAGAAGCGCAAGCCGGATCAGCTCTCCGGCGGCCAGAAGCAGCGGGTGGCGTTGGCGCGCGCGCTGGCGCGGCGACCGCAGGTACTGCTGCTCGACGAGCCCATGGCCGCGCTCGACAAGAAGCTGCGGGAGAGCACGCAAACCGAGCTGATGGAGCTGCAGCGCCGGCTCGGCATGACCTTCATCATCGTCACCCATGACCAGGACGAGGCGATGACGGTCGCGAACCGGATCGGCGTCATGGATGCCGGTCGGCTCGAACAGGTGGCAACGCCGCGGCGGCTCTATGAGGAGCCGGCCTCGCGCTGGATCGCGGAGTTCGTCGGCGATGTCAATTTGTTCGAAGGCGAGGTGACGGGGCGCGAGCCGCATCGCCTCACCATCGCAACCGGCGACGCCGGCAAGATCGTCGCGGCCGCGCCTTTGATGCCGCTCTCCGAATCCGCGGTCGTGGTTGCGATCCGGCCAGAGAAAGTGCGGCTGGCGCGGCGTGGACCCGCGACCGATGCCCTGAGCGCGCACGCGATCAATCGCATGGAGGGCGTGGTCATCGAGGCCAATTATCTGGGCGGCACCACGATATACAAGCTCAAGCTCGACAGCGGCGCGATCGTCCGTGCCGCGGCGGCCAATACCGCGCGGCTGGACGTCGATGCCTACGGCGTCGGCCAGCGCGTGGTGGCGTGGTTCACGCCCGACGATTGCGTGGTGCTGGACCGGTGAGCACACGACGCACCTTCTCCCGGCCGGCGCGGCTGGCCGCGATCGCGCCCTATGTCTGGATGGCGCTGTTCTTCCTGGTGCCGTTCGGTTTCATCGTGAAGATCAGCCTGTCGCAGACGGTGATCGCGCAGCCGCCTTACACGCCGGTGTTTTCCATCACCGACGGCTGGGCGGCGATCAGGGACGCTTTCGCCGCGCTGTCGGCGGATAATTTCCGGCTGCTGCGCTCGGACGATATCTATCTGCTGTCCTATCTGCGCAGCATCGTGGTGGCCGCAACCTCCACCGCCATTTTGCTCGCGATCGGCTATCCCATCGCCTACGGCATGGCGCGCCTGCCGAGGCGCTGGCAGGCGATCGCGATGCTGCTGGTCATTGTGCCGTTCTGGACCTCGTTCCTGATCCGCATCTATGCCTGGATCAATATCCTGCAGCATGACGGGCTGCTCAATCAGATCCTGCTCGCATTGCATCTTGTGTCGCAGCCGGTGGTGTGGCTCTCGACCGATAGCGCCATGTATCTCGGCATCGTCTATTCCTATCTGCCGTTCATGATCCTGCCGCTCTATGCGACGCTGGCGAGGATGGAGCCTGCGCTGGAGGAGGCGGCGGCCGATCTCGGCGCCTCGCCGCGGGAGATCTTCTGGCTGCTGACGTTTCCGCTGTCGCTGCCGGGTGTCGGCGCCGGGGTGCTGCTGTGCTTCATCCCGATCGTCGGGGAATTCGTCATTCCTGATCTGCTCGCGGGCTCGCAATCCCTGATGATCGGCCAGACGCTGTGGCTGGAGTTCTTCACCAACAAGGACTGGCCGGTGGCCTCGAGCATCGCCGTGGTCCTGCTGGTGGTGCTGCTGCTGCCGCTCTTGCTCTACGACCGGCTGCAGCGCCGGCAGCTGGAGGCCGGCAGGTGATGCAGAGGAATCCTCTTCGGCATGCTCTCTCGCTCCCCTCCCCCTTGCGGGGAGGGGGCGGGGGTGGGGGTCCGCATCGGCAGTCTTTNCGGGTA
>NZ_CAFK01000322.1 GCF_000239815.1 Bradyrhizobium sp. STM 3843
TCCCCCACCCCAACCCTCTCAGCGCGAGCGCAGCTCGTCGCGCCCCGCAAGGGGGGAGGGAGTCCACCGTCGCCGTGGCTGCACTACGTTTCGTAACGCGCTACGCCTTCGCCGCCTTGTGCTCCTCATGCGCGGCCTCCCACACCTCGTGCGCGGCATCCGCGTTCAGGCAGGCGATGCCGACGCCGACGATCAGGTCGGGCCAAATTGAGTGCCATAGAGACGCGGTCACCAGCCCTGCCGCGATGATCGCGATATTGGCGAACGCATCATTGCGTGCCGACAGGAAGGCTGCGCGCGTCAGGCTGCCATGGTGATGCCGGACCCGCGCCAGCATTAGCGCGCAGGAAAGGTTCACGACCAGCGCGCCGAGCCCGGTGATCGTCAGAGGCAGTGGCGCTGGGACGATGGGGGTGAAGAACTTCTGGCCTGCGGTCCAGAGCCCGGCGAAGGCCGGCACCAGCAGGACCGCTGCGAGCACCATGCCGAGCCGCGCGCGGGCCAACGCGCTCCAGCGCAGCGCCACAAGGATCAACAGGTTGACCGAGGCGTCCTCAAGGAAGTCGACGCTGTCGGCGAACAGCGAGACCGAGCCGATCGCGAGTGCCACCGCGAACTCGATGCCGAAATATCCGAGATTGAGCAGTGCGACTGCAATCACCGTGCGGCGTACGGCGGTGGTCGCCGCATCATTCGTCAGTTCGTCAGCCCCCATCAAGCCCCGCCAATCGTTCAGCTTCCGCGAGATCCTCAGCCGTGTTGGCGTTGAAGAACGGATCGAGCGGGATCACCGGCCAGCTCACGGTCGCCAGCCTGTAGCGCGCCGTGAAGCGGTCGATCTTCCTGATATCCTCGACGACCAGCGCATGGCGCAACTGATCCCGCAAGGACACCCTCCACAGGCCGATCACCGGATGCGACTGTCCGTCGGATGCGGCCACCGCCAGTTCGGCGTCCTCGGCCTGCACCGCGGCGTACAGCCGCGCCACGAGGTCGCGCGGTAGGAACGGGCAGTCGCCGGCCGCGCTCAGCATCCATTGTGCCGACGGCTGGTTGGCTGCGACCCAGTCGAGCCCGGCCAGAATGCCGGCGAGAGGTCCGGGAAAATCGGCGACGCCGTCCGGCACGACGGAGAGGCCGAAGGCCGCAAAGCGCGTGGGATCGCCATTGCCGTTGAGAATGAGCCGGCCGCATTGCGGCTCAAGCCGCGCGATCACGCGCTCCAGAATGGTGCGACCCGCGATCATGCGCATCGGCTTGTCGCCGCCGCCCATCCGCCGCGCCAGCCCGCCGGCGAGCACGACGCCGGGAATTTGCCTGGAACCCGCCGCGTCAGTCATCACCGCCTTCGCCCTTTCGCCGATGCTTTGCCGATTCCTCCTCGACATAGGCGAGGTCCTGGTCGTAGACGATGCGCTCTTGCCCGGAGAGCGCGATGAAGCGCTTGCCGCGCGTGCGGCCGACCAGGGTCAGCCCGACCTGTCGCGCAAGCTCCACGCCCCAGGCGGTGAAGCCCGAACGCGACACCAGAATGGGAATGCCCATCCGCACCGTCTTGATCACCATCTCCGAGGTTAGCCGGCCGGTGGTGTAGAGGATCTTGTCGGCGGGGTCGACACCGTGGCGGTAGAGCCAGCCTGCGATCTTGTCGACCGCGTTGTGGCGACCGACGTCCTCGGTGTAGCAGACGGGCGCACCCTGCTCGCACAGCACGCAGCCATGGATCGCGCCGGCCTCCAGGTAGAGCGAAGGCATGGTGTTGATGGTCTGCGTCATCTGATAAAGCCAGGAGGTGCGGAGCTCTGCTTTCGGCAGCACGATGCTCTCGATCGCCTCCATCAGATCGCCGAAGGCGGTGCCTTGCGCGCAGCCGGAGGTCTGCGTGCGCTTCTTCAGCTTCGCCTCGAAATTGGTGTGATGTGCGGTGCGCACGACCACCACCTGGAGATCGTCGTCATACTCGACCTCGGTGACGACGTCGTCGTATTTCAGCATGTTCTGGTTGAGCAGATAGCCAAGCGCCAGATATTCCGGATAGTCGCCGATCGTCATCATGGTGACGATCTCCTGGGCGTTGAGATAGAGCGTCAGCGGCCGCTCCACCGGCACGTTGATCTCGACCCGCACGCCGGTCTGGTCGATGCCGCTGACGCGCTCGGTCAGCCGCGGATCGGAGGGATTGGGCAGGATGCGGGGGGCGGGGGCTCTTGCAGATGTGGTCATGATGCAGACGTTAGCATGACATTCCTGAGCCGCCGATATAAAGCTACCTGACGAGGAAGAGTTGCAACCGGGCGCCGTTATTGCGAGCGAAGCAATCCAGAGGCCCAGAAAGAGCTGGATCGCTTCGTCACTGTCGCCTCGCGATGACGGCCGTATCTGGTTCCGTTCGGAGACCGCAATGAATTTGATTGGCCTCGCCGGCTGGAGCGGTGCCGGCAAGACCACCCTGCTGACGCGCGTGATCCCGCATCTGAAGGCGCAGGGCCTGCGCGTCTCCGTGATCAAGCACGCGCATCACAAGTTCGATGTCGATGTGCCCGGCAAGGATTCCTGGCGACATCGGGAAGCCGGGGCGGAAGAGGTGCTGGTGTCGTCGGCAGCGCGCTGGGCCTTGATGCATGAATTGCGCGGGCATGCCGAGCCGGCCCTGCCTGAGCTCGTTGCCAAACTGTCTCCGGTCGATCTGGTCGTCGTCGAGGGCTACAAGACCGAGCCGCATCGCAAGATCGAGGTGCATCGTGCAGGCAATGGCAAGCCGTTGCTGTTCCCGAACGATCCTGACATTGTCGGCATCGCCAGCGATGTCCAGGTTGAAACGTCGCTGCCCGTGGTGCATCTCGACGACATCCCGGCGATCGCAGCGATGATGCAACGCCTCGCGATGCCGATCGCGGACGTTCTTGCGATCGGAAGACGGTAAGAGGCTCCATGGCGCAGCTCTCGGACGATTGTTTTGCCTTTGGCGGCCCGTTGATGTCGATCGATGATGCCGTCGGCATCATCACGGCGAAGGTCAGTGCCGTCACGGAAACCGAGACCGTGCCGCTGATCGCGGCCGACGGCCGCATCCTCGCCGGCGATATCGCAGCGCCCTTGCCGCTGCCGCCGTTCACGAACTCCGCGGTCGATGGCTATGCGGTGCGTGCGAGCGATCTGCCGGCGGAGGGTGAAGCGACGTTCGCCGTGACCGGGCGCGTGCCCGCAGGCAGCGCGGCAGCAACGCCTGTTCCGGCCGCGCACGCGATGCGCATCTTCACGGGCGCGCCGATGCCCGGCGGCGCCGACACCGTGTTCATGCAAGAGGATGTGCGCCTCGACGAGGACGGCCGTGTGGTGCTCCCGGCCGGTCTCAAGCCAGGCGCCAATGTGCGCCCGGCAGGCGAGGACATTGCAAACGGCGTCGTCGCGCTCAAGGCTAGGCAGCGCCTGAGGCCGCAGCATGTTGCGGTGGCTGCGGCGTTTGGCCTGACGTCCCTCGCAGTGCGGCGGCGCATCCGCGTCGCGGTGTTTTCCACCGGCGACGAATTGGCGTCGCCGGGAGCATCGCGGGCCCAGGCGCAGCTCTACGATTCCAACCGCTTCATGCTGATGGCGATGTTGAAGCGCCTCGGCTGCGACGTCTCCGATCTCGGCATCTTCAGCGATGAGCGTGCGCCGCTCGCGGCGTCCTTGCGCGAGGTCGCGAGCCAGCACGATCTGCTTCTGACCACCGGCGGCGTGTCCACCGGCGAGGAGGATCACGTCAAGGCAGCGGTCGAGAGCGTCGGCTCACTGGTGCTGTGGCGGATGGCGATCAAGCCGGGACGGCCGGTCGCCATGGGAATCATCTCGGGCACGCCGTTCATCGGATTGCCCGGCAATCCCGTCGCGAGCTTCGTCACCTTCGTCCACGTGGTGCGGCCGACCGTATTGGCCTTGGCCGGTGCGCTGCCGGAAGCGCTGACGCCGAAGCCGGTGCGCGCCGCCTTCAGCTACAAGAAAAAAGCCGGCCGCCGCGAATATGTCCGGGTGTCCCTGCGCAGAGCAGCGGACGGTTTGCTCGAGGCGATCAAATTCCCGCGCGAAGGCGCCGGTCTGCTGTCGTCGCTGATCGAGACCGATGGATTGGCTGAACTCGGCGAGGACATCACCAAGGTCGAGCCCGGCCAGAGCGTCGGGTTCCACTCCTATGCCGAACTGATTTGAGCGCGGTTGACGCTGCGCTTTCACTTGGCCATGGTCCGCCCATGACCACGACCATGCTTGATCTCAAGGGCTTGAAGTGCCCGCTCCCCGCCCTCAAGACGCGCAAGGCGCTGAAGCCGCTCGAGCCCGGCGACCGGCTCGAAGTGCATTGCACCGATCCGTTGTCAGTGATTGACATCCCCAATCTGATCCGGGAGACCGGCGATAAGGTCGAGATCAGCGAGCGCAGCGAGCAGCGCATCGTGTTCCTGATCGAAAAGGTGGGCGCTGCGGCCTGATCGCCGGCGACCGACGTGATCTCAGCTTGATCACGGAAAAGTGCGTCCAGCTATTTGCTGGGATGCCAACCATCCATGAACGCGTCTGGTACCCCGCTTCCGTAGTTCGCACACAAAGGGATGCGAGCTACGGAAGCGAAGCACGAGTTGGTAGACAGCTCGGCAGAGAGGTCTTGAAGTTGATCCGACAACCGATTTTGCCCGCGGCTTGCCAGCGAATGCAGGCAGGCCGCCGGCGTCCCTCGATGCCATGTATCGCGATGGGCATATCGCGGCGCGAAATGAAGCGGTGGTTCATTCGGAATCTTGATAATGTGATCGGGAATTCGAATGTAGAGCGTCAATCCGCCGCAGGCGTTGCTTGCAGCTACTAGTGGCGAACTAATGATTTGCGCGCGGCACATAGTAACAATCAGTCATGTTTGTTGCTGCGATGCGACGAATGCACGCTGTTTCCCACAAGGCTCGCGTTTTCGCTCGACTTTGTCGGAAGCTTCTGCACCAATCATGATTTCTCCGCAGAGGTTGCGGAGGATCAGCCATGCCCGTCGTGGATCGAGGGGGAAGCAAACCCCGACGCAATGATGGCAAGCGGCATAAGACGTCGGCACGAGTGTTATGCGTGTCAAAGCCGACGTCTGGCCCTTGTGCATCGCGAAATCGTCGTGGTGGAGCCATACGTGACGGCGCGACTGATCGCGTTGATTCTGATCAAGGGGACCGAAGATGATGCAGAGCCTTGGGACGGGCGCATGTAGGGGAGGTTTGTATGGCGAGCGTTGAGAGTGCTGGAACCATGGTCGGCGAAACCGCGGGCATCTTTGACCGCGAGCACACCGTCGCCAAGGCCGGGTTCAATCGTTGGTTAGTGCCTCCGGCGGCGCTATGCATCCATTTGTGCATTGGCATGGCCTATGGCTTCTCCGTGTTCTGGTTGCCGTTGTCGCGCTCGATCGGCATCACCCAGACCAAGGCCTGCCCGGACATGTCGCTGGTCGAGGAGCTTTTCACCACGACTTGTGACTGGAAGGTCGCCAGCCTGGGGTGGATGTTCACGCTGTTCTTCGTGCTGCTCGGCGTCTCCGCTGCGATCTGGGGCGGTTGGCTCGAGCGGGTCGGTCCGCGCAAGGCGGGCGCCGTCGCTGCATGCTGCTGGGGGGGCGGCCTGCTGATCGGCGCATTGGGCGTCTATGTGCACCAGCTCTGGATCATGTGGCTCGGGGCCGGCGTGATCGGCGGCATCGGGCTTGGCCTTGGCTACATTTCGCCGGTGTCCACCCTCGTGAAATGGTTCCCGGACCGGCGCGGCATGGCGACCGGCATGGCTATCATGGGATTTGGCGGTGGCGCCATGATTGGCGCGCCCCTGGCCAACATTCTCATGAATGGCGGGAACTTCTTCAGCTTCGACTTCGGGTCGATGCATTTGGCCGGGCCGAGCGCGTCGGCTTTCGCGGGCTTCAAATCCGCAGCCGATGTCGGCGTTTGGCAGACCTTCGTCACCATGGGGGTGGTCTACTTCATCTTCATGATGATCGGCGCCTTCGCCTATCGCGTCGTCCCCACCGGCTGGCAGCCGGACGGCTGGACGCCGCCGACCACCAAGAAGGCGATGATCTCCGAGCACCATGTGCATCTGCGCAACGCGCACAAGACGCCGCAGTTCTGGCTGATCTGGTGGGTGCTGTGTCTGAACGTCTCCGCCGGCATCGGCGTGATCGGCATGGCCTCGCCGATGCTGCAGGAGATCTTTGCCGGCAAGCTGATCGGGTTGCCTGATGTCGGCTTCAATCAGCTCGACACCGCGCAGAAGGCGACCATCGCCGGGATCGCGGCCGGCTTTGCCGGTCTGTTGTCTCTGTTCAACATCGGCGGCCGGTTCTTCTGGGCGTCGCTGTCGGACCATATCGGCCGCAAGAACACCTACTACTGCTTCTTCCTGATCGGCATCGTGCTCTATGCTGCGGCGCCGACCTTTGCCGCGGTCGGCTCGAAGCTGTTGTTCGTGCTCGCCTTCGGCATCATCCTCTCGATGTATGGCGGCGGCTTCGCGACGGTGCCGGCCTATCTGGCCGACATGTTCGGAACGTTGTTCGTCGGCGCCATCCACGGCCGGCTCCTGACGGCGTGGTCGACCGCCGGCATCATCGGCCCGGTGGTCGTGAACTACATCCGTGAGTTCCAGCTGGCCGCCGGCGTTCCGCGCGACCAGCTCTACAACAGCACGATGTATATCCTGTGCGCCATGCTGGCCGCCGGGCTGGTCTGCAACTTCCTGATCAAGCCGGTCGACCACAAATGGAACATGAGCCCGGAGGAAGTCGCCCGCTATCAGTCGGAGACCGCCAAGAGCGAAGCTTCGATCCAGCACGGCTCGTTCGGCATCGGCAAGGGCGGCCTTGATCTCAAGGCGGCTTTGTTCTGGGCCTTCGTCGGTGTGCCGCTACTCTGGGGCACGCTGAAAACCCTGGAAGGCGCGGTCAAGATTTTCTGATCGCGTTGCGCTATCAATTGCGGGGCGCGCCGGTTCGGCGCGTCCCGCAATGTCGTTTTTACTATTGTTGATCAATCAATTTGGGGGATTGAAATGTCTCGAATCTGGATTTGTTGTGTTGCCTTGGTGCTGGTCGCAGGCCAGCTCTCTGCCGCCATCGCGCAGACGGGGACGCCGGCTGTGCCGGCGTCGACCGAGGGCGCAAAACCGTCGCGGATGAAGCTGACGGTGCAGAGGCTGAAGGAAATGAAGGCGCAATGGAGCGCCAACAAGCCGAAGCTCAAGGCGTGCCGCAAAGAGGTCAAGGCCAAGGGCCTCATCGGTGACGATCGCTGGTTCTACATCTCGGACTGCATGAGCAAAGGCTGAGTCATACCGCGCTCCGGAAACCGGTTCCCTTCATTTCCGCGACCTGGTTGCTGACTTGGTCATGTCGTGAGTTCCACTTGCCTCTGGCATGCCAGAGATTAGAGTGGGTCTAAAGATCAAAGGGAATGAAGCGCTTATGGCTCATGACGTGCATAAGGTTCGAGCCTTCGACCATCCTGGCGAAGGCCGGCGCCGCGCCAAGGCGACGCCGAAGGGCCGCCAGGTCGATCCGACCGCGGCGCATGAGATCGCGGAACTGCTGGGTGATCGGCCACGGCGGCGCGATCTTCTGATCGAGCATCTGCATCTGATCCAGGACACCTATCATCAGATCTCGGCGGCGCATCTGGCCGCCCTGGCCGATGAGATGAAGCTATCCTTTGCCGAGGTGTTCGAGACCGCGACCTTCTATGCGCATTTCGATGTGGTGAAGGAAGGCGAGCCGGACCTGCCGCCGCTGACGGTTCGCGTCTGCGATTCGCTGAGCTGCGCCATGATGGGCGGCGAGCAGCTGCTGAGCGATCTGCAAGCCCAGGCCGGCCCTGGTATCCGGGTCGTGCGCGCGCCCTGCGTCGGCTTGTGCGATTGCGCGCCGGTGGCTGAGGTTGGCCATCACTTCGTGCATCAGGCGACGGCGGCGGAGGTGCTGGCGACCGCTGGCCGTGGCGACAGCCATCCGCACATTCCTGACTACATCGATTACTACGCCTATGTCGCCGGCGGCGGCTACAAGCTATTCAATGATCTGCGTGCCGGACGCATCAGCCGTGACGACATTCTGAAGGTATTGGACGACGCCAGCCTGCGTGGCCTTGGTGGCGCCGGTTTCCCGACCGGGCGCAAATGGCGCGCGGTGCTCGGCGAGCCCGGGCCGCGGCTGATGGCGGTCAATGGCGACGAGGGCGAGCCCGGCACCTTCAAGGACCGCCACTATCTGAACAGCGACCCGCATCGCTTCCTCGAGGGGACGCTGATCGGCGCCCATGTGGTCGAGGCCGGCGAGGTCTACATCTACATCCGCGACGAATATCCGGCGGCGCGCGAGATTCTGGCGCGCGAAATTGCCAAGCTGCCGCCGGGCGGTCCGGTGCTGCATCTGCGGCGCGGTGCCGGCGCCTATATCTGCGGCGAGGAGTCCTCGCTGTTGGAGAGCATCGAGGGCAAGCGCGGCCTGCCCAGGCACAAGCCGCCTTATCCGTTCCAGGTCGGCCTGTTCGGCCTGCCGACCCTGATCAACAATGTCGAGACCCTGTGGTGGGTGCGCGACCTCATCGAGAAGGGCGCCGGATGGTGGACCAGCCAGGGCCGTAACGGCCGCAACGGGCTGCGCAGTTATTCGGTGTCGGGGCGCGTCAAGGAGCCCGGCGTCAAGCTGGCACCGTCCGGCGTCACCGTGCGCGAACTGATCGACGAGTTCTGCGGCGGCATGGCCGACGGCCATACCCTCTACGCTTATCTGCCCGGTGGTGCCTCCGGCGGCATCCTGCCGGCGTCGATGGACGACATCCCGCTCGATTTCGGCACGCTGGAGAAATACGGCTGCTTTATCGGCTCGGCCGCGGTGATCATCCTGTCGCAACAGGACAGCGTGCGCGCCGCCGCGCTGAACCTGATGAAGTTCTTCGAGGATGAGAGCTGTGGGCAGTGCACGCCGTGCCGGGTCGGCACGCAGAAGGCGGCGCTCTTGATGCGAGAGCCGGTCTGGAACCGGGCTTTGCTCGACGAATTGAGCCAGGCGATGCGCGATGCCTCGATCTGCGGGCTCGGCCAGGCGGCCTCGAACCCGCTGACATCCGTGATCAAATACTTCCCCGACGAATTCAAGGACGCAGCCGAATGACTGTGATCAAGTTCGAGCTCGATGGCGTCAATGTCGAAGCCGCTCCCGGCGAGACGATCTGGCAGGTGGCGCAGCGGCAGGGCAAGGAGATCCCGCATCTCTGCTATTCGCCGGCGCCGGACTATCGCCCCGACGGCAACTGCCGCGCCTGCATGGTCGAGATCGAGGGCGAGCGCGTGCTCGCGGCCTCCTGCAAGCGGACGCCGACCGTCGGCATGAAGGTGAAGACGGAGAGCAGCCGCGCCGTCGCTGCGCAGAAGATGGTGATGGAGCTCCTGGTCGCCGACCAGCCGGCGCGCGAGACCTCGCACGATCCGGACTCCAAGTTCTGGCATTGGGCTGAGAAGACCGGCGTCACCGAGAGCCGCTTCCCGGGCGCGGAGCGCTGGCAGACCGATGCCAGCCATCCGGCGATGCGCGTCAATCTCGATGCCTGCATCCAGTGCGGCCTGTGCGTGCGCGCCTGCCGCGAGGTGCAGGTCAACGACGTCATCGGCATGGCCTATCGCAATGCCGACGCCAAGATCGTGTTCGACTTCGACGATCCGATGGGTGAATCCACCTGCGTCGCCTGCGGCGAATGCGTGCAGGCCTGCCCGACCGGCGCGCTGATGCCGGCCGTGATGCTCGACGACAAGCAGACCCGCGTCACCTATGCCGACAGGAAGGTCGACTCGCTCTGTCCGTTCTGCGGCGTCGGCTGCCAGGTCACCTATCAGGTCAAGGACGAGCAGGTGATCTATGCGGAAGGGCGCGACGGCCCGGCCAACCACAACCGGCTCTGCGTCAAGGGCCGCTTCGGCTTCGACTACATCCACCATCCGCACCGGCTGACCAAGCCGCTGGTGCGACTGCCGAACGCGAAGAAGGATTCTAACGACCAGGTCGACCCCGCCAATCCGTTCACGCATTTCCGCGAGGCGAGCTGGGACGAGGCGCTCGACATCGCGGCACGCGGGTTGGTCAAGATCCGCGATGAGAAGGGACCGAAGGCGCTCGCCGGCTTTGGCTCGGCCAAGGGCTCCAACGAGGAGGCCTATCTGTTCCAGAAGCTGGTGCGCACTGGCTTCGGCTCCAACAATGTCGATCACTGCACCCGGCTGTGCCACGCCTCCTCGGTCGCGGCACTGTTCGAAGGCCTGGCGTCGGGCGCGGTGTCGGCGCCATTCTCAGCGGCGCTGGATGCCGAGGTCATCATCGTGATCGGCGCCAACCCGACCGTGAACCATCCGGTCGCGGCGACCTTCATCAAGAACGCGACCAAGCAGGGCGCCAAGCTGATTGTGATGGATCCGCGCCGGCAGACGCTGTCGCGCCACGCCTACAAGCACCTCGCTTTCAAGCCCGGCAGCGATGTCGCGATGCTGAACGCGATGATCAACACCATCATCACCGAGGGCCTGACCGACGAGCAATACATCGCCGGCTACACCGAAGGCTTCGACGATCTGAAGCAGAAGATCCAGGAGTTCACGCCGGAGAAGATGGCGCCGATCTGCGGCATTCCGGCCGAGACCCTGCGCGAGGTTGCGCGCATGTATGCGCGCGCGAAGGCCTCGATCATCTTCTGGGGCATGGGCATCAGCCAGCATGTCCACGGCACCGACAACGCGCGCTGCCTGATCGCGCTGGCGCTGATCACCGGCCAGGTCGGCCGCCCCGGCACCGGGCTGCATCCGTTGCGCGGCCAGAACAACGTGCAGGGCGCCTCCGACGCCGGCCTGATCCCGATGTTCCTGCCGGACTATCAGCCGGTCGGCCGTGTCGACCTGCGCGGCAAGTTCGAAGAGCTTTGGCAGCAACAGCTCGATCCGGAGCGCGGGCTCACGGTGGTCGAGATCATGAACGCGATCCATGCCGGCGAAATCCATGGCATGTATATCGAGGGCGAGAATCCCGCGATGTCTGATCCGGACCTGCAGCATGCGCGTGAGGCGCTGGCGATGCTGGATCACCTCGTGGTGCAGGACCTGTTCGTCACCGAGACCGCGTTCCACGCTGACGTGATCCTGCCGGCCTCGGCCTTCGCCGAGAAGTCCGGCACCTTCACCAACACCGACCGTCGTGTGCAGCTCGCGCGCGAGGTGATCAAGCCGCCGGGCGACGCCAAGCAGGATCTCTGGATCATCCAGGAGATCGGCAAGCGCATGGGATTACCCTGGAACTACAACGGGCCGGCCGACGTGTTCGCCGAGATGACCGAGGTGATGCCGTCCCTGAAGAACATCACCTGGGAGCGGCTGGTGCGCGAGGGCGCGGTGACCTACCCGGTCGACGATCCCGATAAGCCCGGCAACGAGATCATTTTCACCACCGGTTTCCCGACCGACAGCGGCCGCGGCAAGATCGTGCCGGCGCATATCATCCCGCCGGACGAGCTGCCGGACGACGAGTACCCGATGGTGCTCTCCACGGGCCGCGTGCTCGAACATTGGCACACGGGATCGATGACCCGCCGCTCGAACGTGCTCGACCAGATCGAGCCGGAGGCGGTGGCCTTCATGTCGCCGAAGGACATGCGGCGCCTGCAGGTGGTGCCGGGCGATTTCATCCGGCTGCAGACCCGCCGCGGCGCGGTCGAGGTCAAGGTGCGCTCCGACCGCGACGTGCCGGAGAACATGGTGTTCATGCCGTTCTGCTACGCGGAAGCCGCCGCCAATCTCCTGACCAATCCCGCGCTCGATCCGTTCGGCAAGATCCCGGAGTTCAAGTTCTGCGCGGTCAGGGTCGAACGCGCTGAGCTGCGTACGGCAGCCGCGGAGTAGGGAAGGGCCGCCCACGCGGCACTTATGGTTTTCCTATGCGAGACGGCTGAAGGCCGTCTCGCATTCCTACGACGGTGATGTCCATCTTTCCTGTCTGCCGGCGCGCTGACCTGCGCCGGGATCAGGAGAGTGGTCATGATGTCGATCGATCTGCATCGGAGCGCCGGGCGCGGCTTCGGCAAAGATGGAGCGGCGCCGCTTGCGCGGGCCACTCGCAGGCTCCGCGTCATCTTCAAGAAAATCCGCGCGGCGATCGCCGCGGCAAGGCTCCGGCAGCTGCGCGATGAATTGATATCCCGTAGAGCTTCCATTGCCGCGCCTGAGGTCAAGCGGCAGCCGCAGCTGCCGCTCGTTCTTGGCGACAAATGGGATTTCTGAACCAGGCTTGCGCGTGACTCCGCGCGTGTCGCGATTGCGTTTCTGGCTCAGGCTTGCGCGCGCAACCTACAGCCGGCCGCGGCTGTATCATGTGGCGGGAGCAGGCTGAGGGCATCCGCCACGGCCGTCTGAGCGAACGGGTCCAGCTCGACCAGCGGCAGCCGGACATCCGCACGTACCATGCCTTCTAAACTCAGCGCGTATTTGAGCGCTGCGGGCGTCTCGCGGGCCAGCAGCTCGATCAGCGGCAGCATCTGACGGTATAGCCGTCGCGCAGCGCGCCAGCGCGCTCGCTGGCCATATGCAAACATCGCACTGCACAGCTCCGGCGCGACGTTCATCATCTGAGAGCAGCAACCGTCGCCGCCTGCGGCGATAAAAGGCAGAGCGGTCACATCATCGCCGGACAGGAGCCGGAAGCCGGCCGGCAACCGCGCACGCAAGGATGCGGCGCGCGTGATGTCGGCGGTGCTATCGCGCAAGCCGACGAACTGAGCGGACTGTGCGAGCCGGGCCAGCGTGTCGTCGGACAAGCCGCGCGCGGTCCGCGCCGGGCAATCATGCAGGATGATGGGCAGCGCTGTGGCCTCGGCAACGGCGCGGAAATGCGCAAAGACCCCCTCCTGCATCGGTTTGTTGTAATAAGGCACAACCGAGAGGATCGCATCGGCGCCGGCGGCGGCCGCCTGTTTGGTGTTCTCCACCGCCTGGCGGGTGGAATTTGAGCCGGCGCCGGCGATCACGTGGATTCGTTTGCGCGACACCTCGACCGCGGTGCGGATGATCGCGTCACGTTCCGCAGGCGTGAGCGTGGCGGTTTCGCCGACGATATCGCAGACGACCACGGCCAGCGCGCCAGCCTTGATCTGCCGCTCGCAGAGCCCGCCAAGCGCGGCGAGATCGACCGCGCCATCGGCGTCGAACGGCGTCGGGATGTCGGGAATGATGCCTGCCAGCCACCTGGCGGGAGCGCCGCCCCAGCGATAGGGCGCGATTTGCGCGCTCATGCCACAGGCCGCTTGCCGGTGCCGAACAGGATGCCGACCGGTGCGAGCCGGCCTTCGGTGTCGAGCTCGATCGCGCGGGACAGTTCGACGATGGTCTCGGGATGATGGCCGTTCTCGAACAGCGCATATTTCATCGCCGCCGCGCGGCTGACGAACAGGCCGCCATAGAGGCCGTTCCGTTCCTGGGCGACCCATTGGCCGCTTCTGTTCCTGCCGACGAAGACGAGGGCGGCAGTGGATTGATTGCACGAGGGAGGTTCGACGAGTTTCACGGACGTGGTCCTTTCAGTTGCAGCGCGCGGATCTCTTGCGAGGTGGCGTCGCTGTCGTTGTTGAATATCGAGGGGGGCGGATAGGAATTCGAGGCGGCCAGGCGTTCGACGTCATAAGCGCCGCGTAAACGCCGCGCGCTCAGGACGCGCTGAGCTGATTGAGCTCCATGACGCCGCAATAAAGCGCGGTATAGGCGACCATCTCGTCCCAATGGTTGAGGCCCGCGGTGAAGACGCGCTCGCGGCGGATCGTCGCCAGCACCGCGCAGAGAATGATCGTCATCCATAGCAGCGCGGCGAGGCTGCGGCCGAAGCCGATCGTGCCGAACGAGGCGAAGACCAACAGGATGGACGTCCGCACGACGAAGCGTGCCATGACCCGCAGCGGCGAAAGCTCGGTCGGTGTCTCTGCAAACGGCACCACTGCCTCTTCCCCCGGCCGCTCAGGCGAAGTTGTCACAGCAGAACGGCGTCGTCGTGCCCGCTTCGACGGGCGGCACATGCGGGACGCTCGGGGCGCTCCGCGACTCGCTGTATTTCCGGGTTTCCATGCACGCGTCCAGGATGGCCAGCGCGAGGTCAGCATGATGAGCCTCAACCGAGCGATCGAGCCAGTCGGGCAGCTCGCGCATGCGCGACAGCGCGCAATGCCACTCGCCGGCATCGTAGGCGAGCCGCCTGAGCTGCCATTGCGGAAACTCGAGCGCGATCAGCTCGAGCGCAGCATCGATCCGCGCCCCGGAGCCCATGAGCTCCTCGATCCGCGCTCTGCGGTAGCCGCGCTCCAGCACCGCAGACTCCCGTCTGGAACTGCCGAGGATCTCAGCCATGACGGCCGACGTCGTTGCGGCGACATCGTCGCGTCCGGCGCATCCGTGATATGAGGTCGTGAGCGACATGACGTTTGTCCCTTGGGTCATATTGCTGCAGCCTTTGGACTGCATCAGGCAACATGGCGAAAGGGCCGTAAAGAAACGAGATGGGCGCGGGTCGGGAGAAATAAGCGCGGCATAGGCACGAGACGCCTCTAGCGCCGGCGTGCGCCGAAAAGTCGATTTCTCGCGCGCCTTCAAGCCGATCGGCGTGTTCAACCTTCGTGCAAGAAAAGTATTTCGTTTTTTCAGAATTATGCTATGGTCAGCTCGTCCTGCTTCGTCGGAGGGGCGTACGCGTCGTCACGAACGTGGAAGCAGGATGCGGTGGCCGCGATCGCTTGCGACACGACGAGCGCAGGGGGGTGCGGACGTGAAATCGTGTGGTCCTGACATCCCGGTGCTGATGTCCGCACAGCGCGTCAGCGTTGTCGCGACGTGACGAGGCTTACGCCTCGCACGGACGGGGGCAAGAGAGCCGGTCCCCGGGGAGATCACGTATAAGCGTTAAAACCGCCGCGCAGGGAATGCCGGTGATCGGCTGGACCTGTGGTGACTGCCGCCTGCTTTTTTTCTGCAGGCGGGCCATGGGTATCAGCGGATACCCGGCATTCCCTGCGCCCTCTGCCTCAGGAGGGTTACGAAGACGCAAAAGCTCGGACGCCTCGTGCGTCGCGAGAGAGCGGAATTGTGTCTCATGCGTGTCCCCCAGGTCAGCAGTGCGGTCCGTCTTTATGAGATTCCTATAAGTTCGCCGCGGGCGTCGTCTCGAAAATCTATGGCCGAAATGGCACTTCCAGGCCACGGATCCAGGCAGCAGAAGAGCCACCGTGATTGATCCATCGCAATTCTGCTCATCCGGACCGGGGCAGCTTTGTGCGTGGCCATTTCCGCGCACACCAGGAGCAAACCATGCTGGACATTCTGATGCTGGCGCTTGCCGCCGGCCTCTTCGCAGTGGCGATCGGCTACACCTACGCCTGCGAGCGGCTCTAAGAGGAGGCGCACATGATCTTCGACTATTCGCTCGCCGCCGCCGTCTCGGTCGGCCTTCTGATCTACCTCACTTATGCGCTGCTGCGGCCCGAGCGGTTCTGACCGCCGGGCTTTTCAGCGTATCTCAAAGAGAACTCCCATGACCGCAATCGGCTGGATCCAGATCCTTCTTTACTGCGCGATCATCGTCGCGCTCACAAAACCGCTCGGCTGGTACATGACCCGCGTCTTTTCGGGCGAGCGGACGTTTCTTTCCCCGGTGCTGCGCCCGGTCGAGTCCGCGATCTATTGGGCCGGCGGCGTCGACGAGCGGCGCGAGCAGCATTGGCTGACCTACACGGTCGCCATGCTGCTGTTTCATGTCGGCGGCTTCCTGATCATTTACGGCGTGATGCGGCTGCAGGCCATCCTGCCGTTCAATCCCGCAGGTCAGTCGGCCGTCGCGGAGGACTTGTCGTTCAACACCGCCATCAGCTTCATCACCAACACCAATTGGCAGAACTACGGTGGTGAGAGCACGCTCTCTTACCTGACACAGATGGTCGGCCTGACCCATCAGAATTTTCTCTCCGCGGCCACCGGCATCGTGCTGGCGATCGCGCTGATCCGTGGCTTCGCGCGGGCCTCGGCACGTACGGTCGGCAATTTCTGGGTCGATATCACCCGCTGCACACTCTATGTGCTGCTGCCGATCTGCGTCGTCTACACGCTGTTCCTGGTCTGGCAAGGCATGCCGCAGACACTTGGAGACTATGTCGAGGCGACCACTCTTGAAGGCGCCAAGCAGACCATCGCGGTCGGCCCGGTCGCCTCGCAGGTCGCGATCAAGATGCTGGGCACCAATGGCGGCGGCTTCTTCAACGCCAATGCGGCGCATCCGTTCGAGAATCCGACCGCGCTGTCGAATTTCGTGCAGATGATCTCGATCTTCGTGCTCGGTGCGGCGCTCACCAACGTGTTCGGCCGCATGGTCGGCAACCAGCGCCAGGGCTGGGCGATCCTCGCCGTGATGGGCGTGCTGTTCCTCGCCGGTGTGTTCGTGACCTATTGGGCCGAGGCCAGCGGGACCACCACGCTCAATGCGCTTGGCCTGACCGGTGGCAACATGGAAGGCAAGGAGGTTCGCTTCGGCATCGTCGCGTCCTCGTTGTTCGCCGTGATCACGACCGCGGCATCCTGCGGCGCGGTCAATGCCATGCATGACAGCTTCACCGCGCTCGGCGGCATGATCCCGCTGATCAATATCGAATTGGGCGAAATCATCGTCGGCGGTGTCGGCTCCGGCATGTATGGCATGCTGCTGTTCGTGGTGCTCGCGATCTTCGTCGCCGGGCTGATGGTCGGCCGCACGCCGGAATATGTCGGCAAGAAGATCGAGGCACGCGAGGTCAAGATGGCCATGCTGGCGATCCTGATCCTGCCGCTGATGATGCTGGGATGGACAGCGGTTGCGGTGGTGCTGCCGTCAGCGGTCGCATCGATGGCCAATGCCGGCCCGCACGGCTTTACCGAGGTGCTCTACGCCTATACGTCGGCGACCGGCAACAACGGCTCCGCTTTCGCGGGTCTGAGCGGCAACACCTTCTTCTACAACCTGACGCTCGCCTCCGCGATGTTCGTCGGACGCTTCCTGATGATCGTGCCTGCCATGGCGATTGCCGGCTCGCTCGTGCAGAAGAAGTCGATTCCGCCGTCGATGGGCACGTTCCCGACCACGGGCAGCCTGTTCGTCGGCCTCGTCGTCGGCGTCATCCTGATCGTCGGCGGCCTCACCTTCTTCCCGGCGCTGGCGCTTGGGCCGATCGTCGAACATCTCGCGATGATCTCCGGCGCCACGTTCTGAACCGTCGTCATTCGGAGTGATCTCCATGGAAACCATGAAACTGCAAAAGCGTACGACGATGTCGACGATGCTCGACACGAAGATCGTGCTGCCCGCCATCAAGGCCGCTTTCGTCAAGCTCGATCCGCGGCTGATGGTCAAGAGCCCCGTGATGTTCGTGGTCGAGGTCGTCGCCGCGCTCACCACCGTCATCTTCCTGCGCGATCTCGTCACCGGCGGCGCCAATCTCGGCTTCACCTTCCAGATCATCCTCTGGCTCTGGTTCACGGTGCTGTTCGCGAACTTCGCTGAAGCCGTCGCGGAAGGCCGCGGCAAGGCGCAGGCGGACTCGCTGCGCAAGACCCGCACCGAGAGCCAGGCCAAGCTCCTGACCGGAAATGACCGCAGCTATCGGATGGTGCCGGGCACCAGCCTCAAGGTCGGCGATATCGTGCTGGTCGAAGCCGGCGACGTCATTCCGTCGGATGGCGAGGTGATCGAGGGTGTCGCCTCCGTGAACGAGGCGGCCATCACTGGTGAGTCGGCCCCCGTGATCCGCGAATCCGGCGGTGACCGTTCGGCCGTCACCGGCGGCACGCAGGTGCTGTCCGACTGGATCCGGGTGAAGATCACGGCGGCGCAAGGTTCGACCTTTATCGATCGCATGATCAGGCTGGTCGAGGGCGCCGAGCGGCAGAAGACGCCGAACGAGATCGCGCTCAACATCCTGCTGGCGGGCCTGACCATCATCTTCGTGTTCGCCACCGTGACGATCCCGAGCTATGCGGCCTATGCCGGCGGTTCGATCTCGGTGATCGTGCTGGTCGCGCTGTTCGTGACCTTGATTCCTACCACGATCGGCGCGCTGTTGTCGGCGATCGGCATCGCCGGCATGGACCGCCTGGTGCGCTTCAATGTGCTGGCGATGTCGGGCCGCGCGGTGGAGGCCGCCGGTGACGTCGACACACTGCTGCTCGACAAGACCGGCACGATCACGCTCGGCAACCGGCAGGCCACCGCCTTCCGTCCGGTGCGCGGCGTCGGCGAGCAGGAGCTGGCGGACGCCGCTCAGCTCGCCTCGCTCGCCGACGAGACCCCGGAGGGGCGCTCGATCGTGGTGCTGGCGAAGGAGAAGTATGGCATTCGCGGCCGCGACATGGCCGAGCTTGGCGCCACCTTCGTGCCGTTCACGGCGCAGACCCGGATGAGCGGCGTCGATGCCGGCGGCTCCTCGGTGCGCAAGGGCGCGGTCGACGCGATCTTGAACTACATTGGCGGCGGTGCAGCGCAGCTTGCGTCCGGCAACACGGTACGCGCCATTCAGCCCGCAGAAAGCGATGTCGCGCGCGAGGTCCGCGCGATCGCCGACGAGGTTGCCAAGACCGGCGGTACGCCGCTGGCGGTCGCCAAGGATGGCCGGCTGCTCGGCATCGTGCAGCTCAAGGATATCGTCAAAGGCGGCATTCGCGAGCGCTTTGCCGAATTGCGTCGGATGGGCATCCGCACCATCATGATCACCGGCGACAATCCGATGACAGCGGCCGCCATCGCCGCCGAAGCCGGCGTCGACGACTTCCTGGCGCAGGCCACGCCCGAGGACAAGCTCAAGCTGATCCGTGACGAGCAGGCCAAGGGCAAGCTGGTGGCGATGTGCGGCGACGGCACCAACGACGCGCCGGCGTTGGCGCAGGCCGATGTCGGGGTCGCCATGAACACGGGCACGCAGGCCGCGCGCGAAGCCGGCAACATGGTCGATCTCGACTCCAACCCGACCAAGCTGATCGAGGTGGTCGAGATCGGCAAGCAGCTGTTGATGACGCGTGGCGCGCTGACGACGTTTTCGATCGCCAACGACGTCGCAAAATATTTCGCGATCATCCCCGCCATGTTCCTCGCTTTCTATCCGCAGCTCAACGTGCTCAACGTCATGCACTTGGCGAGCCCGCAGAGCGCGATCCTGTCGGCGATCATCTTCAACGCGCTGATCATCATCGCGCTGATCCCGCTGGCGCTGAAAGGCGTGGCCTACCGCGCCATCGGCGCCGGCGCGCTGCTCGGGCGCAATCTGATGATCTATGGCTTAGGGGGCATCATCATTCCCTTCATCGGCATCAAGGCGATCGACCTCATCGTGACCGCCTTGCACTTGGCTTAAGCGACAATCGTCATGACGAGCGAAGCAATCAACATGTCCACCGTCATTCCGGGGCGCCTCGAAGAGGCGAACCCGGAATCTCGAGATTCCGGGTTCGATGCTGCGCATCGCCCCGGAATGACGAAGTAGGTGGATTGGATTGCTTCGCTTCGCTCGCAATGACGGAATAAATGGAGACACCACAATGCTCAGAGAAATCCGTCCCGCCATCTTCGTCCTGGTGGCGCTGACCCTGATCACCGGACTGATCTATCCGCTGGCGATGACCGGCATCGCCGGCGCGCTCTTTCCAGCCCAGGCGGCCGGGAGCCTGGTGACGCGCAACGGCCAGGTGATCGGCTCCAGCCTGATCGGGCAGGAGTTCAAGGACGACAAATATTTCCACGGCCGCCCCTCGGCGACCACGGCGCCGGATCCGAACGATTCGACAAAGACGGTGTCTGCGCCGTACAACGCGGCCAATTCCGGCGGCTCCAATCTCGGTCCGACCAGCAAGGCGTTGGCGGACCGCGTCAAGGACGATGTCGAGAAGCTGAAGGCGCAGAACCCGTCACAAGCCGTGCCGGTCGATCTCGTCACCACGTCCGCGAGTGGGCTGGACCCGGACATCTCGCCGGAGGCCGCGCTCTTCCAGGTGCCGCGGGTGGCAAAGGCGCGCAATCTGCCGGAGGACAAGGTCCGCGCCCTGGTGACGCAGAACACCGAAGGCCGCCTGATCGGTCTGCTTGGTGAGCCGCGCGTCAATGTGCTCGCACTCAACCTGGCTCTCGATACCGCGACCGGCAAGTAAAGCTGCTGAACGGAAAGCGTGCCCGGAGCGCTAGGCTTGGCGCAACGGGCCGCTTATCTATAATGCATTATGGCCAGTCAACGCCGCGATTCTGATCAACGTCCCTCGCCGGAAGCCCTGCTCGAGGCTGCCCGACGCGAGGATAGTCCTGCCGGGCGCTTGAAGATCTTTGTCGGTGCCGCGCCGGGCGTGGGCAAGACCTATGAGATGCTCTCGAGCGCCCACGCCAGGCTGAGGGCGGGCGTCGACGTGGTGGTCGGGTTCGTCGAGACCCATGGCCGCGCCGAGACCGAGGCGCTGGTCCGCGGGCTGGAGGTGGTCCCGCGCAAGCGCATCACCTACAAGGACCAGGTCTTGGAGGAAATGGACCTCGATGCCGTCATCGCGCGCCGACCGAAGCTCGCGCTGGTCGACGAGCTGGCACACACCAACGTCCCCGGCAGCCGCCATCCCAAGCGCTACCTCGATGTCGAGGAGCTCCTGTCGCGCGGCATCGACGTCTACACCGCCGTCAATATCCAGCACATCGAGAGCCTCAACGACGTTGTCGCCCAGATCACCCATGTGCGGGTGCGCGAGACGGTGCCGGACTCGATCTTCGATCGGGCGGACGCGATCGAACTGATCGACCTCACGCCTGACGATCTGATCCAGCGGCTGAAAGAGGGCAAGGTCTATGTCCCCAAGCAGGCCGAGCGCGCGCTTGAGCATTATTTCTCGCCGGGCAATCTGACGGCGCTGCGCGAGCTGGCATTGCGCCGCACCGCCGAGCGGGTCGACGAGCAGCTGCTTACGCATATGCAGGCCAATGCCATTGCCGGCCCGTGGGCGGCGGGCGAGCGCATTCTGGTCTGTGTCAGCGAGGACCCGCGTGCTGCCGGTCTGGTACGCTACACCAAGCGATTGGCTGACCGCGTCCATGCTCCCTGGACCGCGATCACCATCGAAACGCGTCGCAGCTTGCAGCTCACCGATGACGAGCGCGACCGGCTGGCGGATACGCTGCGCCTGGCCGAAACGCTCGGCGGCGAAGCGCTGGCGATTCCAGCGGGCGGCCGTCATATCGCCGACGATCTCATCAGTTTTGCCCAGGCCAACAACGTCACCCAGATCGTGATCGGCAAGTCCAACCGCTCGCGCCTCTTCGAGATCATGCGAGGCTCGGTGGTGCACGATCTGGTGCGGCGCGCCGGCAACATCAGTGTCCATGTGATCGCCGGCGACGAGCCGCCGCCCAATGCAAACAGCTCGGTACAAACCCGCGCGCGGAGCGAGCCGTTCCAGCCGCGCCCCTATTTGACGGCGGTGCTGATCACGGCGCTCGGCCTTGGGATCGCGGAATTGATCCAACCCTGGTTCGGCGTCGAGAATGTCGATCTTGTCTTTCTGACCGCCGTCGTCGGCGTTGCCGCGCGTTACGGCCTGTGGCCGTCGCTGCTGGCAAGCGTGCTCGCCTCGCTCTGCTACAATTTCTTCTTTCTGCCCCCGATCTACACCTTCACCATCACCGATCCGACCAACATCGCAGCGTTCTTCTTCTTCATGCTGATCGCGATCCTGGTCTCCAATCTCGCATCGCGGGTGCGCGTGCAGGCGGATTCCGCGATTGGTCGCATCCGGACCACCGAGCAGCTCTATGCGTTCAGCCGCAAGCTCGCCGGCACTGCGACGCTCGATGACGTGTTGTGGGCCACGGCCTATCAGGCCGCCTTGATGCTGAAGGTGCGGGTCGTGCTGCTGCTGCCGCAGAACGGCAAGCTGACGGTGATGGCGGGCTATCCGCCGGAAGATCAGCTCGACGACGCCGACCTCGCCGCAGCGAGCTGGGCGTGGAGCAACGACCGCGCCGCCGGCCGCGGTTCGGATACGCTGCCCGGTGCCAAGCGACTGTTCCTGCCGATGCGCACCGGCCGCGGATCGATCGGCGTCATCGGCATCGACGACGACCGCACCGGACCTTTATTGACGCCGGACCAGCGTCGCCTGCTCGATGCGCTGGTCGACCAGGGCGCGCTCGCCATCGAGCGCGTGCTTCTGGTCGAGGATATGGACAAGGTCAAACGGGCGATGGAGCAGGACCGGCTGCGCTCGGCGCTGTTGACCTCGATCTCGCATGATCTGAAGACGCCGCTGGCCTCGGTGCTGGGCGCCGCCTCGACCATGCGTGATCTCGCGGCCGGATTGAGCGAGAAGGAAAAGCTGGATCTGCTCGCGACCGTGATCGACGAATCCGAACGCCTCAATCGCTTCATCGCCAATCTGCTCGACATGACCAAACTCGAATCCGGCGCGATCGTCCCGAACACGGCACCGCACGACATCGGCGAGATCATCGGCAGCGCATTGCGCCGCGCCAGCAAGATCCTGGCGCGCCACAAGATCTCGCTCGAGCTCGCCGCCGATCTGCCGATGCTCGAGCTCGACGCCGTGCTGTTCGAGCAGGTGCTTTTCAACGTGCTGGACAATGCGGCGAAATATTCGCCACCGGACACGCTGATCGCGATCCGGTCGCGGCGCGACGGTCAGAGCGTGGTGCTCGACGTCTGCGACGAGGGCGAGGGCATCCCGCCGGGCGAGGTCGAGCATGTGTTCGACAAGTTCTACCGGGTGCAGAAGGGCGACCATGTGCGACCCGGCACCGGCCTCGGGCTCGCGATCTCGCGCGGCTTCATCGAGGCGATGCACGGCCAGATCTGGGCTGGCAACCGCAACGACCGCAGCGGCGCGGTGCTGACCATCCGATTGCCCATCCCTCTGCAATCCAAATCGTTGGATACCGCGGCATGACCGGAGCTCCCATCAAGGTGCTCGTCATCGACGATGAGCCGCCGATCCGCAAGCTCTTGCGCATGGGTTTGAGCACGCAGGGCTATGAGATCCTGGAGGCCCCGAATGGCAAGAAAGCTCTCGAACTGCTTGCGCAAGAACCGGCGCTGATCATTCTCGACCTCGGCCTGCCGGATATCGACGGCCACGAGCTCCTGCGGACGGTTCGCGCGCGTAACGACGCCGTGCCGATCGTGGTGCTGTCGAGCCGCGGCGACGAAGCCGGGAAGGTGCAGGCGCTCGACCTCGGCGCTGACGACTACGTCACAAAACCATTCGGCATGGACGAGCTGCTTGCACGCCTGCGCGCCGCGCTGAGGCATCAGCTGCAGGTGAAAGGCGAGCGCCCGGTGTTTCGCACCGGCGATCTCTCGGTCGACTTGGTGCGGCGCATCGTCAAGGTCGGCGAGCGCGAGGTCAAGCTGTCACCGAAGGAGTATGATCTGTTGCGCGTGCTGGTTCAGCACGCCGGCAAGGTGCTGACCCATCGCTTCCTGCTGAAGGAATTGTGGGACGAGCTGACCGACGCGCAATATTTGCGCGTCTATGTCCGCCAGTTGCGGCAGAAGATCGAAGCGGACCCCGAACGCCCGCACTATGTGCTCACCGAAACCGGCATCGGTTATCGCCTGCGTGCGCCGGATTAGGTCGGCCGATGCGAGCTCAACGGAGGTTGTCGGGAACCTTCTGCGAGCGTCGTCATTGCTTTGGTGCCACAGGAGACTATTTTCATGGCACGCACAGCACGCAAATATTCCAAGGG
>NZ_CAFK01000321.1 GCF_000239815.1 Bradyrhizobium sp. STM 3843
CCCGGCCTTCCCTGCGCCCTCCACCAATTCGAGGGCGGCGAATTTCTCCGTAGAAACTCGGGCGCGAGGCGCGGCGAGAACGAACAGTTGTGTCGTCATGAACGGCGGATTGGATCTGCGTGCCTCCCGCAAGAGGGCGTTGCTTGGACCCCCACCCCGGCGCTACGCGCCGACCCTCCCCGCAAGGGCAGAGCGATCGCATTTGGGCTGTTCCGCCTTCGGGGCCTCATGGTTCGAGACGCGCGGCTTTGCCGCGCCCTCACCATGAGGGTTTACGATTTCACCGCGGAAGAAGCCCTCATCCTGAGGAGCCCGCCGCAGGCGGGCGTCTCGAAGGATGGCCGCGAAGAAGGCTGCCCGAGGCCATTCCAGCCGTATGCGATCCCCCTCCCCGCAAGGGGGAGGGTGAAGCATGGACGCCTCACCGGCCCACACTTCATGCCGTTGTCACCGGTCATTAACCGGTTGCTAACCATACACCGGGCAAAAATTGCCGGGTTGGAAGTGAGTGTCGCAGTCGGGTGCGGATGTTGGGGGAGGCCCTTTCCGTGGACGCCAGTGCGGTAGCTCAGTCTCGAAACGGTGGCCCGGTGGCCGCCGCGAAATCGTTTGGGGCCGGCCAGCGCGGCCCGCGGGGAGAGCCGAGAGCCATGGTCGACGTCACGGCAGGACAAGGGGCCGGGTTGCCGGCATCAGGATTCAAGCTCAGCGACATCATCGATATCTTGAAGCGCGGCGACATCGCGCTCGCGCTCGGCATCCTCACCATTCTGGTGGTGCTGATCCTGCCGCTGCCGTCGATCCTGCTCGACATGTTCCTGGCGATCTCGATCACGCTGTCGATGCTGATCCTGATGACGGCGCTGTTCATCCAGGCGCCCCTGGAGTTCTCCTCCTTCCCGACCGTGCTCCTGATCTCGACCATGCTGCGGCTGTCGCTGAATCTGGCGTCGACCCGGCTGATCCTGTCGCGCGGCCATGAGGGCACCGACGCCGCCGGCCACGTCATCGAGGCGTTCGGCTCGTTCGTGATGGGCGGCAATTTCGTCATCGGCCTGATCGTGTTCGCGATCCTGGTCACGGTGAACTTCGTGGTCATCACCAAGGGTTCGGGCCGCATCGCCGAGGTCGCGGCGCGCTTCCATTTGGATTCGATGCCCGGCAAGCAGATGGCGATCGACGCCGATCTCTCCGCCGGCCTGATCGACGAAAAGGTCGCCAAGGAACGGCGCAAGGCGCTGGAGGATGAAAGCGGCTTCTTCGGCGCCATGGACGGTGCCTCGAAATTCGTCCGCGGCGATGCGATCGCAGGCCTGCTGGTCGTCTTCATCAACATCATCGGCGGCATCATCATCGGCGTCGCGCAGCAGGGCCTCTCCTTCAGCGATGCCGCCCGATCCTATACGGTGCTGACGGTCGGCGACGGCCTCGTCACCCAGGTGCCAGCGCTGATCGTCTCCACCGCCGCGGGCCTCCTGGTGTCCAAGGCCGGCGTCACCGGCGCGGCCGACAAGGCGCTGATCAAGCAGTTCTCCGGCTATCCGCAGGCGCTCGGCATGTCGGCCGCTGTCATGCTGGTGCTGGCGGCGCTGCCGGGCATTCCGACCCTGCCCTTCCTGGCGCTCGGCTCGGGCGCAGCCGCGCTCGCCTGGAAGGCGCGCAAGCAGAAGCATGTCGCCAAGGCCGCGGAAGCAGCAGCCGCCGCCGCTCCTGCGGCGGCCGCCGCCGCGGCAGCGGCTGCGGAAGAACCGATCTCCGCC
Organism: Bradyrhizobium sp. STM 3843; assembly: GCF_000239815.1. Taxonomy (GTDB): domain Bacteria; phylum Pseudomonadota; class Alphaproteobacteria; order Rhizobiales; family Xanthobacteraceae; genus Bradyrhizobium. The sequence continues at coordinate 1,761 of NZ_CAFK01000321.1, forward strand.
GCGCTGAAGATCGACGACCTCAAGATCGAGCTCGGCTATGCGCTCTTGCCGCTGGTCAACGGCCCCGACGGGACCGACCGGCTGACCGACCAGATCAAGGCGCTGCGACGGTCTCTGGCGATCGAGATGGGTTTCGTGATGCCGTCGGTGCGCATCCTCGACAACGTCCAGCTCGAGGCCAACACCTACGTCATCAAGATCAAGGAAGTGGACGCCGGCACCGGCAAGATCTGGCCGAGCCAGTTCATGGTCATGGATCCCGGCGGCAACCAGGTCGCCGTGCCCGGCATCCACACCACCGAGCCGACCTTCGGCCTGCCCGCCACCTGGGTCGACGCCAGCCTGAAGGAAGAGGCCTCGCTGAAGGGCTACACCGTGGTCGACGCCGCCACCGTGCTCTCGACCCATCTCACCGAACTGCTCAAGGCCAATATGAGCGACCTGCTCTCCTATGGCGAGGTGCAGAAGCTCTTGAAGGAGTTGCCGAAGGAGCAGAGCGAGCTCATCAAGGACATCGTGCCGAGCCAGATCACCATCTCCGGCATCCAGCGCGTGCTGCAGCTCTTGTTGGCCGAACGGATCTCGATCCGCGATCTCTCGACCATCCTCGAAGGCATCGCGGATGCGCTCGCGTTCTCGCGCAATCCGTCGACCATCGTCGAGCATGTCCGCGCCCGCCTGGCCCGCCAGATCTGCGCCCACAACACCTCGCCGATGGGCTATCTGCCGTTGATCGCGCTGTCGGCGCGGTGGGAGCAGGCCTTTGCGGAATCGCTGGTCGGCCAGGGCGAGGAACGCAGCCTCGCGATGCAGCCATCGAAACTCTCGGAGTTCATGACCGCCACGCGCGACGCCTTCGAGCGCGCCGCGCGCGAGGGGGAATCGCCGGTGCTGGTGACGTCAGCGGCGATCCGCCCGTTCGTGCGCTCGCTGGTGGAGCGCTTCCGCGCCCAGACTACGGTGTTGTCGCAGGCCGAAATCCATCCGCGAGCCCGGCTGAAGACAGTCGGCAGCATCTAGCGCAACGGTTGAGTTTGACTATATTATCCCGCGGAGGTCAGCACCAAATGCTGACCTCTGCCGCTTTCGGTAGCATTTTCCGCCTATGTCTTTCCGCCACAGGCAACTAATTTGTTAATTTTCCTTCATCAAGGCGATTTTTTGTCAGAGACGGCCAAAATCTCTCCAAGTAATTGTATTTACTAGATTATTGTCGAATTTCGGCTGCCACAATCGCGGCAGATCACGACTGATCACGCTCTTGTGATGGTGACTTGGGAACGGAATTGGGATTTCCTACGTTTCTTAGCGCGACACGATGAACCCCCGGCCGAACCGCACCGACGAATCGACGAATCATCGAGGACGCAAGACGAAATCGCGAGCGGAAGGCGGCAGGAGGCTTCCATGAACCACTCGATCTACAGCGCAGATCGGACCACCCACCTGAAGATCGTGGTCGTGGCGCTCGTGGCTGGCATCGCGGTGGCAGGTTTCGGCATTACCGCCCGCAGCGGTTCGGACAACGACATGCAGACGGCGCGCGTCATCAAGGCGGGCAAGCCGGTGGTGGTGACGAGTTCGGAGGCGCCGCTGGTTCGCTAAAGGAGTTTAAGGAATTCACGCGGTGCTACAGCCCCCCAGTGGCCGCGTGGATATGTAGTAGACCCAACCCCAAGTCCACTACCGAAAACGCCCGCTCCCCACGGGCGTTTTCTTTTTGTGGAGGTCTCAGCGCGCCGGCGCGGGCGGCACGGTCTCGATCAGCTTGCCGGAGAACACGATCGGTCCAGTCGCCACTCCGGTCGGCGAACCGCCCTCCGGCTCCAGCGTCACGGCAAAGGTCGCGCGATTGACCGTGTCGGGATCGTAGGCGGCGAGCACCGGCCTGGTGGTGAAATCGTTGCCGCCGATCACGCCGAGCGAGCGCGGTCGCTGCAGCTTGTCCGACACCAGCCACAGCTCGTAGCTCTTGCCGGGCTCCGGTTCAGCACCGACCCGGCGCACGGTGAAGTTCTTGCTGCCGGCATCGACCGTCAGGATGAAGGCCGGCGACGATCCGTCTTTCTGCAGCAGCGCGACATATTGCGCGGCCGGCGCCTTCACCTGGGCCACTTGCGTGCGCGATTTGGGCCGCAAACCTTCCGGCAGTAATTCCGGTCGATAGACCTGGACGCCGATCATCGCCAGCAGCACGGCCGCAAGCGCCGCCATGACATTGGCGACCATCCGCCATTGCCGGGCCTTTGCGGTCAGCCGCAGCATCTCGACGTTGTCGTTGACCGCTTGAACCGTGGGCACCCCTGTCAGCGCGCCAGGCCTGGTGGGCTGTTCCGGCCGCTCGCGCTCAGCGTTCGCCGGAAGCTCCTGCTCCAGAACCGGTGCACCCGGGGGCGTCAGGTCTTCCGATGCAACGTCCGACGTCTGCGCCGACGGAGGTGTCTGTTCTGGAACGACCTGTTCCTGCTGACGCGGGGCTTCGATCGCGGCCTTGATACGAGCCCACAATTCGGGCCGCGGCTCCACCAGCCCGACCATCTGGTTGAGCACGCTCAGGCGGAATTCCCATGCCTGAACCAGCGCCGCATAATCCTTGTCGACGGACATCATGGTCTCGACCTGTGTTCGCTCGTCCGCATCGAGCGTGCCGAGCGTGTATTCCGCGGCCAGCGCAATATGATCTTCGCTATACGCCATCACACGTCCAGATCATCAGACCCGCCGCCTCAACGAAATCAGAGACCGAGGCACGCGCGGATATCCATCATGCTCCGCCTGAGCCAGGTCTTTACCGTGTTCACCGGCGCCCCGAACTTCACCGCCAGCTGCTCGCGGCTCCAGCCGTTGTAATAGGCCAGCAGCACCAGCTTCTGACGGTCAGGTTCGAGCTGCCCGACGCATTCCAACAGCCGCTTGAGCTCCTCCGACATTTCACGGCGCGCCAGCGGATCCGGAGTCTCGGCCGCAACCTCCATCGCGTCGGGTGCCTCTTCGAGCGACAGTTCGCCACGCTTGCGGACCAGGTCGATGGCGCGATTGCGCGCGATCGCGGCCATCCAGGTGATCGGCGAGGACACCGCGGGGTTGAATTGCGCAGCGCTGTGCCAGACCTTGACGTAGGTTTCCTGGACGACCTCCTCGGCGAGATCCTGTCGCCGCAAGATACGGAGCACGACGCCATAGAGTTTCGCCCGCGTCGCCGTGTACAGGCGCTCGAAGGCGGCTTCGTCTCCCCTGGCGACCGCGGCGAGCAGCCAGACCAGCTCTGCCGGCGTCAGCATTCAGCTTTCCCCGAAATCGCCCTGCTCCATCGTTTCCAAGCCCGGCCAAAGTGTAGACGCCATCGCCGCGACAAAAAAGCCCGGGCGCCAGGCCCGGGCTCGATCCTGCCACTTGGTCAAACCGGCGCGGTCAGGCGATCACGCCGAGGCGGGCACGCATCAATCCGATGCTGTCGAGGTCGGCCTGCTCGCGCGCGTTCTCCTCGGCCTTTTCGCGGGCCTGATCGCGCTCGTCGAGCAGCTCGACCTTCTTCAATTCCTCGAACGCCTCCGACAGCGCGCCCTTGGCCTCTTCGAGCTGGCCGCGCAGCTCGTCGGCCGAGCGGGTCAGGTTCTCGCGGCGCTGGATCGCAGCCTTGGCGTAGGTCGGGTAGGCAAAATGCGAGGGATCATTGATGCCGGCGCGGTCCTGCTCGGTCTGGATCTCGCGCTCCAGCTCGGCCGACATGCGCTCGAAATCGGCAATCATGCCCTCGATCTGCGCCACCCGGCGGCGCTTCTCGTCGACCTGGAATTTCTTCAGGCGAATTAGTGTTTCGCGCGACTTCATCGACTCATACTCCCCAGAAGTCCCGTAGCGGACGCGGGACGGGGCCGGCCGCCCGTCAAGGGCCCACCGGCTTGGCTCATCACATGGCGCGGATGATTACCCGACAAAGTTAGCTTTCCGTTTCCAAGCGCCCCAGGATTTGTTCCAGCTGGCGGTAGCCGGCGGCAAGACCGCAAACTTCGTCCTTGCGCTGCCGCAGGAAGCCCTCCAGCGGCTCGTGCAGGCGGATCGCCTCATCGACCTCCGGGCTGGAGCCGGCGCGGTAGGCGCCGAGCCGGATCAACTCTTCCATGTCGGCATAGGTTGCCATTACCTGGCGGGCCCGCATGATGGTGGGCAGGTAGGCAGGATCGGCCGACTTCGGCATCGTGCGCGACACCGATTTGAGGATGTTGATTGCGGGATAACGTCCGCGCTCCGCGATCGAGCGCTGCATCACCACATGGCCGTCGAGAATGCCGCGGACCGCATCGGCCACCGGCTCATTATGATCGTCGCCGTCGACCAGCACGGTGAAGATGCCGGTGATGGTGCCCTCGCCCGTCCCCGGTCCGGCCCGCTCCAGCAGCTTCGGCAACTCGGTGAACACCGTCGGCGTATAACCCTTGGCGGTCGGCGGCTCGCCGGCGGAGAGGCCGATCTCGCGCTGCGCCATGGCAAAGCGCGTCACCGAATCCATCAGGCACAGCACGTCCTTGCCCTCGTCGCGGAAATATTCCGCCGTCGCCAGCGTCAGATACGCCGCCTGCCGCCGCATCAGCGCCGGCTCATCCGAGGTCGCGACCACCACCACCGATCGCGCCAGGCCTTCCTCGCCGAGATCGTCCTGCAGGAATTCCTGCACCTCGCGGCCACGTTCGCCGATCAGACCGATGATCGAGATGTCGGCGTCGACGTTGCGCGCCAGCATCGACAGCAGCACCGACTTGCCGACGCCGGAGCCGGCGAAGATGCCGAGCCGTTGGCCGCGGCAGCAGGTTAAGAAGGTGTTGAGCGCGCGCACGCCGAGATCGAGCGGGGTGCCGACCCGTTTGCGCGAGTGCGCCGGCGGCGGCATGTTGCGATAAGGCACCGGCGAGCCGCCGAGCGGCAGCGGTCCCTTGCCGTCGATCGGCTCGCCCATCGCGTTGATCACGCGCCCAAGCCAAGCCGGGGACGGCCGCACCTGGTTGGCGGCATTGGCGATCACGGCCCGACAACCGCGGCGTACGCCTTCAAGGCCCGCAAACGGCATCACCACCGCGTTCTTGCCGGAGAAGCCGATCACCTCGGCAGGGATGTAATTATTGCCGGTCTCGATCACGATCCGCGCGCCGACCGACATCGCGTGGATCGGCCCCGCGATTTCGACCATCAATCCTTTGACGCCGACGACGCGTCCATAGATATTCACACCGTCGATGTCGTTGATTTGCTCGGCGAGCGCCTTCATTGCGGAAACCTTAAGTATCGGCGGTTTAGCCCGCCCTGCTTAACTTCGTGTTTACCCGCATCATTAATCATTGCGTCACTGTCTTGGGTGACTGAGAGGCTCGGCTCGCTGCTTACAAAAATCAGCGGGTCGCGGGAGTCGGTTAGGTCCGTCTCTTAACATGGAGCTTGAACGAGAACGGCTGAGAAAACCTGCTTCGTCGCAATATCTTAGGGCGATTCGACAAAAATTGCACGGATGGAGCTTGCGGAGGTGAATCAGATTTTGTTAACCATCTTCTCGTCAGGATCCGAATCAGTTGTTCAAAGGCGTTTTGAGTGCCGCAAGTGCGGCCGACCTGACGCCCGGAGCGGCGACTATGGGGAACTGGCATGCGCGTTTTGCTGATTGAGGATGACAGCGCCGTCGCGCAGTCTATCGAATTGATGCTCAAGTCCGAGAGCTTCAACGTCTATACGACGGACCTTGGCGAAGAAGGCGTCGATCTCGGCAAGCTTTACGACTACGATATTATTCTGCTCGACCTCAATCTGCCCGACATGTCCGGCTACGACGTGCTCAAGCAGCTGCGGGTCTCCAAGATCAAGACTCCGATCCTGATCCTGTCCGGCCTCGCCGGTATCGAGGACAAGGTCAAGGGTCTCGGCTTCGGCGCCGACGACTACATGACCAAGCCGTTCCACAAGGACGAGCTGATCGCACGCATTCATGCGATCGTGCGCCGCTCCAAGGGTCACGCCCAATCGGTCATCCAGACCGGCGACCTCGTCGTCAATCTCGACACCAAGACGGTGGAAGTCGGCGGCCAGCGTGTGCATCTGACCGGCAAGGAATACCAGATGCTGGAGCTGCTTTCGCTCCGCAAGGGCACCACGCTGACCAAGGAAATGTTCCTGAACCATCTCTATGGCGGCATGGACGAGCCGGAGCTGAAGATCATCGACGTCTTCATCTGCAAGCTGCGCAAGAAGCTCGCCAACGCCTCCGAAGGCCGCAACTTCATCGAGACCGTCTGGGGCCGCGGCTATGTGCTGCGCGAGCCGCACGACCTGGACGAACGCATTCCCGCCTGATCTTACTGCTTTTCCCGGGGCTGGCTGCGAGCGCCGCGCTCGCGACACCCGAACCTCGACCCCGCCGCGAATGGCGGGGTTTTTGTTTGCGGGGATTGATGTTGGACGCGCGCGTGCCTTGCGGGCGCTGCGCTCCCTCTCGCCGCCTGCGGGGACAGGGTCGGGGTGAGGGGGACTCTCCACGGACCGACCTCGCGGAGAGTCCCCCTCACCCGGATTGCATCTTCGATGCAATCCGACCTCTCCCCGCAAGCGGGGCGAGGTGACCCCCGAGCAAGCCGTGATATCTGTGACCACAATTGTCCTGCCGAAAGACGTGGACGTCTGCGCCTGCAGCGCAATCTCATCGCACGAGTTCGTCGATCTCATTGGGACACGCATCTCGCTCTGACATGCATTCACGTTCTCGCGGCGCATCGCGCCCGAGCTATTTGGCAATCTCACCGCCCTCTTGTCCTTGAGGGCGCAGGGAAGGCCGGGCGCTGGCCGCGCCCGTGGCCCGCCTGCAGAAAAGAAAGCAGGCGGCAGTCACCACAGGTCTGGCCGAGAACGCCCGGCCTTCCCCGCGCGATGTTTGAAGGCTTACTTCGCGCTCTCCCCAGGGACCGGCTCTCTTGCCCCTGTCATCCGCAACGCGCCAAATGCATCGTCACGAACTTGACGCCAGCACCGGGGCGCCAGGACCACACGACTTGGCACCCCTGGAATTTGCCATTGTTTTCACAATGGATTTTTGCCTTTTTGGCTAAATGTCCTCGCGATTTAGACAAATCACGTTGCGGCTTTGTGCCTCTTCCAGCTTGCCCATGGCGGCCGCCGCCATCTTCTTGCGGTTGGCGGCCTCGACGTAGAGCTGCACCTCGCGCAGGTCCTTGTGGCCCGAGATGGATGCGATCTCGAACACCGTGCAGCCCGCTTCCGCCAGCCGCGTCAGGCACAGTTTGCGCAGGCCGTGCGACGCGACGTTCTTGCTCTTGCCAGCGGCATCGACCATCGGCGGCACACCAGCAGCGTCGCACCATTCGCGCATCTTCGCGCCGAGCCCCTTCGGCGTGAACGCCTTGCCGTAATCAGTCACGAGGAACGTGTCAGCGCCGACCATCGACATCGCCTCGATGGCCGCTGCCAGATCAGGATGGATCGGCACCGTCACCAGGTTGCCGCCAGTGCGGCGGCCCTTCTGCGGCTGATAGTCCTCGATCACGCCGAGCGGGTGCGCAGCGGTCTTGCGCACATGGCGCGGCCCGATCTGCACCGCGTCGGATCGGCGGAAGGACGTGCACGCCATGATCTGCAGAGCGAGGTACGCCTTGGTACCGATGGGATGCTTGGCGACATAGGTCTTGAATTCGGCCTCGGTCCACACGCGGAAGCCACCCGTCTTGACGATCTTGGCCTTCTCGATGTCAGTCGTCGGGTCGACATCCAGCAGCCGCTCGCGCTTCGCCCATCTCGCGAAGTGTCGCAACGCGCGCAGATTGTTGCGCTGCGCATACGGCGTCGTCAGCTTGCCGATGAAGCCCTGAACATGTTCGTGCTTCCAACCACGCAGCTTCTTGTCGCCGCGCGTGGCGCGCCATTTCTCAAGGTACCCACGGTTCTGCTGCCGCACGTCCTTCGTCATGTTCTTGAATTCATCCGAGGAGTAGTACTTCACGAGGGCCGCATTGACCGTGCCAGGCATCGTGCGGCTTGCGCCAATGATCACCGGCCCTACGCGGTCCCCGCGCGCCTTGGCGGCCTCGTATGCCGCCATGAACTCAGGCGACCACGGCAGACCGGGCAACGGCGTCGGCGGCGAGGTGTGGCGATAGTAGGTGCGCACCACGCCGGTGTGGTCGACGTAGCGTTTGCAGCCGTGCGGCAGCTTCAAAGATCGTCGTCCCACTCGTGGTCCCCCTTCTGCACCGTCTCATACGGCTTCATCGTCACCACACTGATCCGGCCCGTCGCCTGATCAACTTCGATCCTGAAGTTCTCCAGACCGGCAGCGCGCGCCGCCTTGATCGCTGCCTTCACGTCCCTTTGCCGAAACGTGCAGTTGTCACCGACCTTTCGGGACATGCACACCCTCCCATCACTTTGCGGTTTTCCCCGTCTTCTTCCGCGCCCGTTCAGCCATTTCGAACAGCTCGTCCGGCTGCAGGTGGAGCGCGGCCAAATATTCGTGAAACGGCCGCAGCCTCCGGGACAGATTGATCAGCAGCATGCGCGAGTCGAGTTCGCCCATGATCATCTGCCCGACCTTGTCCCGCGTCGTGCTGTCGATGGCGCGGATCGTGTCGTCGATCAGGTCCAAGCTGAGCACCAGCACGACGTCGCTCGCCGTGTCCTCTTCTGGATGCTTCTCGTTGGACCTCTCGGCCTTCATGAAGATCGCGCTCAGCCGGTCCCAGTGTTCATTGATCAGCTGCAGGATCACTCCCGGCGAAAGGCCTGCCTGAAGAAGTTCAAAGGCCATGATTGCGCGGTGGAAATGATCCGGCGTGTATTCGAGCTTCTTGCCCTTCCCCGGCCGGTCGTCGCCGAGCAAGCCGCCGCGCTGCAGGCTGCCGAACCTGGCGCGGAAGGCAGGCACCTGATCGGCGGGGATGCCGTGCAGGCGCACCAGCGTCGCCTCAAGTTTTGCGTAGGTGGTCGTGAAGGGCGGCAGCATTTTTCCAGCCTTTGCCGAGGTTTACCGCATTTTCCCTCGATCGCCCCGGTATTGTCAAGTCAATATTGCTTTTACTATTATTGAAATGTACATTTTGCTATTCTTTCTAAGGAGCGTGTGACTATGGCCCAACGGTCCCATGAACAGCGCCACCTTGACCTCATTTTCGGCGCACGGGCGCTTGCCCGATACATCTTCGATGACGAAGAAAAATGGAAAGCCGTCTATCGGCTCAAGCGCGAGCTTGGGCTGTTCAAAATGCACGGCCAAATCTGCGGTCGCCCGGCGACGATTGATCAGCGGATCGCTGCACGCGAGGCGGCGACCGCGATGGAGAAGATCGCCTAGCAAAACGCCGTCCCGGTGGGACGGCGTTGCTATTTTCCCGACCGAGCAAAAAAGTCGGACCTGGCAAGGTCTCTACTTTTAGCAGCTCGGTCGTCGGCTGAAAAGCCGCGAGGAAGGACCGAGCCGTGAATGACTTCACCTCCGACATCGCAGCATTGATGGAGCCGGTCGCCCGGATGCTGCTCGGCGAGCCCAACGCGACGTTGTCGTCTGAGAGCGAACTTCGCTACGGCAGCCACGGATCGCTGTCGGTCGATCTTGCGAAGGGCGCTTGGTTTGATCACGAGCGTGGTGTTGGCGGCGGCGTGATCGGCCTGATCCACGACAAGAGGGGACTCGAAGAGAAGGATGCTTTCGAATGGCTGGAGCGCCAAGGCCTCAAGCCCGGGCGCGAACCGACGCCGCTGCGCCCTAACGGCAAGCGGCGTGCGCCGCCGACTGGCAAGATGGTCGCTCGCTATGCCTATTATGACGAACGTGGCGACCTGCTGTTCGAGGTCGTGCGCTACGACGATCCGAAAGGCTTTCGTCAGCGTCGGCCTGACCCGAGTAAGCCTGGCAGTTGGGATTGGTCGGTGAAGGGCGTGCGGCAGGTGCCGTATCGCCTTCCCGAGCTTGTTGAGCAGATTTCACATGGCCGTACGGTACTGATCGTCGAGGGTGAGAAGGACGCCGATAATCTGTGGCGCATGGGCGTTCCGGCGACGTGCAATGCTGGCGGGGCTGGCAAATGGGGGGCCGCCCTCAACGAACATCTCCGCGATGCCGACATCGTCATTGTCCCGGATCATGATCCGACCGGACAGGACCATGCTGAAGCCGTGGCGAGCCATCTCTCCGGTGTCGCGGCGCGTGTCCGCATTCTCGACCTGTCGAAGTTCTGGCCGGACATTCCGCACAAGGCCGACATCAGCGAATGGTTGGCGTTGGGACATTCGCGCGACGACCTCGACGCGCTGATCGACCAGGCGGAGGATTATCAGCCCCCTCGTCCGTCTGGACCTGCTCGCCTGATCCAATCGAGCGCCGAGTTCGTCGCCGGATTTGTGCCGCCTGACTATGTGCTTGAAGGCGTGCTGCAGCGGCGGTTCCTCTATAGCCTCACTGGCAAGACCGGCGCGGGCAAAACTGCGATCTTGCTGCTGATCTGCGCGCATGTTGGTTGGGAAGGCAAGAAGCTCGGCGACCGCGAGGTTGAAAAGGGCCGCGTGTTGTATCTCGCAGGCGAGAACGCCGACGATGTACGAATGCGCTGGATCGCGATGGCGCAGCAGATGGGCTTCGATATGGACGCCATCGATGTCCACTTCATCCCCGGCGTGTTCAAGTTCTCGGAGATGCTCGAACGCATCCGCTCCGAGATCGCCCTCGTTGGCGAAGTTAGCCTGATCGTCGTCGATACCTCCGCCGCGTATTTCGAGGGTGAGGAAGAGAACAACAACGTCCAGGTCGGCAACCACGCGCGCCGCATGCGCGTCTTCACCGGCATGCCAGGACATCCCTGCGTCGTAGCCGCCTGTCATCCGGTCAAGAACGCGGGCGACGACAACCTGATCCCTCGCGGCGGCGGTGCGTTCCTGGCCGAGGTGGACGGCAATTTGGCTGCCTGCGCCACCGATGGAAGCGTCAAGGTCTCAACACAAGGAAAATTCCGGGGACCGGATTTCGCGCCGATGTTTTTCCAGCTCCGCTCGGTCACTCATGAACGCCTGAAGGATAGCAAGGGGCGGTTGGTCCCCACGGTTGTCGCATCTCCGCTTTCCGAGCGGGGACGCGACGAGGTCGCACAGGCGATGCACAGCCGCGAGGACGAACTGCTCGTTGCGCTGCTCGATCCGCAGAGCCGAGCAGCATCGCAGACCAAACTGGCGAAGCGGCTCGGCTGGAAGATGAAGGACGGCAAACCGTACCATGTTCTCGTCGGTCGCATCCTGAAGGCGCTCGCAAAGGCCAAGCTGATCACCTTCGAACGCGACCGGATCAGCCTGACCAAGAAGGGCAAGGAGGCTGCTGAACAGCTTGTTCAGACCGGAGGGCATGGAACCGATTTTGTTCAGACCCCTGAACACGTTTGAACAACTGGAATGGTCGAATGAGCAAGAAGCTGAGAACAGGGCACGAAATGCGTCTGAACATGTTCAGGCCGTCTGTTCAGACCTGTTCGAATGGGATCTCGGAAGGTGGGCTGAACACACATCTCTCTCCTTAGGAGAGATGTGTTCAGACCTCCGACCCTCAGAGCATCGACGAGGAAACCAGACCATGAAACGCGACAGGACAACGACGCAGTTTGCGGCCGCGCTCGAAAACGTTTTGCTTGAGATCATCGGAATTCGTCATCGCTCGCAGCCGGTGCCGCGCGGAGAAGAGATCGCCCTGCTGGGCCGTTGCGCTCAGCTCGGCGAACAGATCAACGCGCGCGGCGGCTTCGATCTCATGCAAGAGGTGTTGGACTCAGTGACGGACCGCCATCCGGCATACGCCGATCTCATGTTGACGATCTGCGACAAGCGGTGGGATGGGATCGGTCATTGGGTTGCGTGACTAATGCTCAAGCGCTCGCCAACCAGGTCGCCGTCACTGTCAGCGCGCCGCAAGGCCCGCTATCGGCAGCGCTGCCGCGACGGCAAGATGTCGGTGCGGATCGAGGTCGGCGGCAAGCATGTTGATCGGCTCGTCTGCCTTCAGTGGCTTCCGCCTCGCGACACCTATCAGCGCGAGGAGATCGTTCGCGCGCTCCAGGCGATGATCGATGATGCGCTGCACATCTGCGACTAACATCCGCTCCTCGCTGACGAGATCGGTGAAGTCGGGAGCTTCGGCGCGCAGCCGCTCCATCATCGCGTCTGAGCTTTCCAAGGCTTTCCGTTCGTCCTCGACCTGCTTGAGTGCTTCGTCGAGCTTCACGGTGCGGTTGCGAACGGCCAGCGCCAGCTCGCGAGAATAGGCGAGAACATGGCGGGCCTCACGCAACCGCTGCTGGCTAAACCCAACGGTCTCCGTTGCCTTTCCCTTCTTGCCGCGCCCACCTTTCTCAGGCTCCGGGTACAGCAAGGCGACGCTCATCGCAGCTTGTTCGGCGACTTCGCGACGCGAGGGAGCGAAAGTGTGGGCTGCCATACTTTCGTTTTGGTCGCCGCCCCTCACATCGAACTGCTTGAGCAGCCGACCCATGCGCCGGACTCGCGGGCCCGGATGCGATCCGCGAGTAGCGCAGCCGAAAATAGCGGGACGCATACCCACCCGCTGCCTTCGGGTCGTGCGATCATTGCTCTGATCAACGGAGGCCATACGATGACCGTCCCCGTCCCACTGCGAGCCGACCGCGCTGAGGCCGCGCGCATCGAGCGGCGGGCTTGGAGCCGCGCCATCACCTGTCGCGCCCTGTCGACGCCGCAGCGCCCCGCCGAGCGAATTCTGAAAGCCAATTGGCCGCACGATCCCCACGCCGAAGCAATCCTGAAAGCCGCCGTGTCGCCATCGAGCACGACGAACACCGGCCTTCCGCCCCATGACCTGATCGGCGCTTTCCGCTCGCTCTCGCCCGGATCAGCAGCGTGGAAATTGTTCGATCACCCGAGCGCGCTGAAACTCAATCTCGCAGGCGTTCGCACGATCAGCATTCCACACGTCGCCAACTTCCCGCCGCAGCCGGTTTTCATCGCCGAAGGCTCTCCCGGTCCCGTGGTGCAGTGGAGCCTGATGAAAAGCCAGGTCGGTCCAGCGCGGAAGATTATGGTCTTGTCGACCGTCTCCGAAGAACTGGAAAATGCCTCGCCGCAGTCTGTTAGCGCGGTGATCGGCAAAGTGCTGGCCGACTCCACCAACCGGAGCGTCGACACGATTGCTTTCGATGCCAATCCCGGCGACGCGATCCGGCCTCCAGGATTGCTTTTCAACGTAGTGCCGACCGTGGCTGCAGCGGCTGGCGTCGATGCCATGGCCGAAGATCTCGGCGCGCTGGTCGCAACCATCGGCGCGGCTGGCATCGATCCGAGCGACACGGTGTTCGTCGCTGGTCCGCGCGAGGCCATGATCATCAAGGCCAAGAGCGGACCGAACTTCGATCATCAGGTTTTCATGTCGCTTGGCCTGCCGCCGAAAACTGTGATCGCTTGCGCGCCTGCAGGTCTCGCATCGGGCTATCAAGGCCCGCCCGAGATCGACACCTGCAAGGAAACGGTTCTGCATCGCGAGGACACCAGCCCCGGTGAAATCGTGTCGGCGTCGGGTGTGCCTGCCGCGCCGAGCACGAGCGTTTTCCAATCATGTTTGATCGCCATTCGCGTCCGCGCCGAATGCGCGTGGGCTGCGGCACCGGGAGCGGTGCAGTTTGTATCCGTCAATTGGTGAGGCAGCTCATGAGCAAGTTCACGCCGGAAGAAGCCGCCGAAATCATCGCTCAAGGCCGCGAGACGTTGCAGCGCGTCGATGCGGCGCTGGTAGACAGGTCGCATGAGCAGATCAGCGCAGGCGATCCAACCGGACAATTTGTCCGATTTGCCGAGCCGCGCGTCGAGACCACAAACCAGCGGCATGCTCGCGAGATCACCGAGCAGGACAAGCGATTCGAGATTGAGCGCGAGCGCGAGAAGAGGGAGCGCGCCGATATCGCCGCCAATGCTGCGGCAGAGCAGCGGATCGCTGGCCTCGAAGCTGAGGTGCTTGGGCTGGCTCGCGCCACCAACACCGTCATCGAGGCGCTCGAAGGCGAGCTGGCGCACGTTACGTCGGAAAACCGCGAACTGAAGCTTTCGCGGACCAGGCTGGAGACCCGGCTCGCGGAGCTGCAGCTCAAGGTCACTGAAAACGCCGCCTCTGATCGCGGCAACAAGATCCTCGACTTGCCCAATCCGCTGTCGTCGAGCGTGAATTGATCGGCATGTCGGCTTTCGGGGATAGAGCGGAAATCTTATGCTCGATCATAGTATTACGGCTCATGACCCTGAGCAGACTTCGATTGACATGAGCCGCAAGCCTGGCAACTTCGCGCCGCGAGGCGTTCCGCTACGCCAACAATGCCTCTAGGAACCAGTAAATGACCTCGATCAGGGTGCTGATTTGTGTCGCGGCTGTCATGGTATTTGGTGTCGTTTCGGCATCGACCCAGCAAAGTAAACCAAGCGCTGCCGGTGACGAGCCGCTCAGGTGGCGCGACGGCTATGTCACGTGGCGGCACAAGCTTGTTAAACCGAATTGGCAGATTTTCGATGCCAAGGACGGCACAGAGTTCGCCGTCGATATGGACCACATCGACCGCAAGAACCATCACGTCGTTTTCTACAGCATAGGCGGCGATGCGTTTGATCCGAAGAACCTGATAGAGTTCACGTTCAATTGCAAGGATATGGGTGAGGTTGTGTCGGGCGTGGGCACGGAAAGGGTTAAGCTGATCGAAGAGCAGGCCGAGCAGATGGCTTGCGGCGGTCCAGATCAGTGAAACGCGGCGCGACCGAGCGCCTAAAAGCGCCATTGCCACTAGCATGACTTCCGCACCTGGCCCATCTGCGACCTCGTGTGATGTCCGCTTTCATGCCGCTATCGAGAGCATAGCGGACACGTCAAACGGCCAGGGGGGCGGGTTCTGGACATCGGAAGGGACCCTCCATCCGAGCGCGGCGGCGGTCCAACGTTAGCGGCCGCAGATCGCGAAATTTCCTTGAAATAAAATTTCTTCGCGACTGAATCGCTCGCCAGCGGCCGCGAAGCCGCGCTGATCGAGCAGCGATTGATCCAGCACCTGCCGCTGCCGCAGCAAGCCGCCGGGCGACGGGCCGGAGATCAGCGATCGGCCTGGACCGAGCCAAGGACAGTACGGAGCGGTAGTCGAAACAGGATAGTTCTCTGTTTGCTGCACAACTGGAAGCATATAAACTTTTTGACTTCGCGCAGGGCGAATCGCGTGCAACGAATGCGCGAGGCCGGAAGAATTCGGGTTGGGCAGGGCAGAACGATGCAGCTAACACATTTTAAAGTAACGAAATATCGGAATGTAATGGACTCGGGTTGGATCGACATAAACAACAATATCACTGCGTTTGTCGGGCAGAACGAAGCCGGTAAGAGCAATCTTTTCGAAGCGCTCTACCGTATCAATCCCTTCGCGCCGGAAGAGGCCTACAACATCGACGAGGACTGGCCGGTCGATGATTGGGGTAACAAGGATCCGTCGGCATTAGTGTGTGAGGCAAGATTTGCCCTCGATAACGACGAGATCGAGGAATTGTACAAAAGTGCGGCGCTGCAGCCGAGTTCTTCCGAGCCTTCACCAGATGGCCAGGGCGAGGTGGGGGAGCAAGATGCCAAAATTCGCGAGCTGGCTTCCGAACTGACCCTCATTGGCTCCCGATCTTATAACGCCGGGCCAACTTTCGCGGTCCCTGCGAAACACTCCAGTGATTTCGATGCTGCCAAGGTGGATGCGTGGGCGAAGGAACACGCGCCGAGGTTTGTCCTGATTCAAGACTACGGGATGAGTGGTGCTCGCATCGAACTCAATCAGCTTGCTGAGCGCTCCAAGAACGTGCCATGGCACCAACTCTCGAACGAAGAGCAGACAATCAAGATCGTTCTCGATCTCGCCAAAGTAAACATCGATGAATTTCTCGCAAAGGGGGGCACGCCGGAGGGACGCACCATCAGGTCGTTCGACAAACGCGCGGCGTCATCGTACTTGAGCAAACAATTCCGCGAATTGTGGACTCAAAAGAAAGTCAACTTTCATATCGAGATCGATGGCACGACGCTCAATATCTTCGCTGAGGATGATGCGGTAGGCATGCCAGTGCGCTTGCATCGGAGATCAAGCGGTTTCCGCTGGCACGTCTCATTCGCTTGGAAGTTCACGCACGCGAGCCGAGGTCAATACCGTGGTTGCATCCTGCTCCTCGAAGAACCCGGCATTCACTTGCATTATTCAGGCCAGCGCGATTTGCTCGAAGTGTTTCAGCGCCTTGCTGACTCAAAAAACACAGTCCTATATACAACACATCTCGCCTCAATGGTCGATCCTGCATATCCCGAACGTGTTCGCATCGTCGAATCGAAGGGCAACCACACTACCGTCAAGAACGGGGTTGTGAGCAGCCAAAGTGCGCCAATGGCTGTGATCGAGCTTGCGCTCGGTCTCACCGGGGATATGAGCGGCCTTCTTGGTACTCGCCAAACTCTCATCGTTGAAGGCGGCGACGACGCACTCATTCTACACAAGCTCTCCGGGATTTTGCGCGATGAGGGGAAGGCGCACCTGTCTGACAGCATCTATCTTTGGCCTGCGCGAGGTGCGCCAAAGACACCTATGTACGCCGCATTCGCCGTCGGACAAGGTTGGGATTCGGGCGTGTTGCTAGACACCGACTCTGAAGGTCACGCGGCGAAGAAGAAGATAGAAGAGTTGGTGCTCAAGGAGTTGGCGAAAGAGAAGAAGGCCCGATTCCGGGTTATCATGCTCGGGAAAGCGGCTGGCATAAGAAAGACCGATGCCGCCATAGAGGATCTGTTTGATGACGAGTTCTACCTCGATTGCGTAAACGCCGCGTTCGGCGTGGCGATAAAGATGCAGGACTTGCCGGTTGACGGCTCGGATATGATCTCGAAGAGAGTCGAAAGTATTTTGGTTCAGCGTTACGGCCATAAGGAACTCGACAAGCGACGCGTTATGGCAGAAATTCTGCGTCGCTTTGATGGTTGGAGGAGCGTGGCGGACCTCCCAAGCGGCACGTCAGGCAAGGCAGAGAAGTTGTTCAAGATCATAAACGACGCTTTTAGTGCCAATGCATGACATCCTAAAGGACTTCGCGTCGCCGGTCCTCAGCTTTATCACAGCCATCCTCGCCGCAGTAGTAGCTATCCGCTTCGGCAAGCTTCAGGCACAGATCGGCGGAGCGCAGCGCGACATAGCGCTCGACAAGCTCAAATTCGACCTCTTCGCGAAGAGATATGAGATCTATGATGCTGCGAAGCGCCTCATCGAACATCTGGCGATGGTTTCAGACATGACGAAACAGGATTCAACTTTGATCCGCCAGTTGTACGTCAAAATGGACGAAGCCCGCTTCTTCTACGGGCAGGATATCTGTGTCTTCCTCACTCGACTGCACGATGCCTCTGAAGCGTTCCTAACCCTGTTGGGAGAGCGCGAAAATATGAATGTCGATGATCTCGACAAGTGGACCAACACGGCAGAAGGCCTTGCTCTCAAGCAGAAGCACCTTCGGGAAATTTATGCGTCGTTGCCAACCACTTTCGAAGCCGCGTTATCGTTCGACCAACTCAAGCGGGAGCGCTAGGAAACCTCAGGTCAAACGCTGAAAGCCACTGGAGGAGTCTCACCGGCGCATTTTCCGAGGTTTCGCTGCCACACCGGACACCGGGCACCGGGCCGACGCATCAGAAGCCTCCAACGACCCAGCCCGGCACTGACTTCCAACGAGGTGCCAATACCGCTGGCCGCGCTTTGCCTCAAACGGTTAGACAAAGCGGCAAAAAGTCCAAATGTGTCAAGGGTCGGAGAAAGCCGGTTAGACAAACTAGCGCATTGTTTACATTGACAAGTGCCATAACCACGCGGCTTGACCGTGCGCACCGAATCGTTCGTCCGCATGAACTTCACTTGGGCATGATCTTTATCGGAAAACCGCTACGCACTTTTCCGGATCATGCCGCCATGCTGCGACCCGACGCGCCCACCGCATCCCGCACCCGACGTCCGTGACGACCGCGAAGCGTCCCCTCGTTGGGGCGGGACGAAGACATGAAAACACATTTTCCGAAAAAGCGAAATCAGAATATTTTTGCGTGAAGATCTGGACAGGCCAAATCACGCTGAAACTTCTTGCGAAATTCCTCTTTCCGGACTCGCTGACACGATAGCGATGTCCGAGCGGACCCAAGCAGGTCAAGCCCGGTGTCGCCAGAAACAAACAAGCGAACGTAGCTCGCATGAGCGACAGCGACATGCGGGATCACAACCCGGATTTCGCTTTCGCTCATCCGGGCTACGCTTGCCTCCTCATGCAGGACCTGCGGATGTTACACCGTCACGACCCCGGGGTTTTGATGACGAGCTTGATGTTCAGCAGGCTGACGCCCTTGAATGGGTTTGGCGCGCTTTCGATCGTCCCCGTGCCGGTGGCGTTCGCATAGGCACCTGTGCCCGAAAGGATCGTGTACTCGCCGGTCGATTTGCCGTCTTTGGCCATGCCGGTGTAGCGCGCCGTGATCGAGCCCTCCTCGAACGTGTAGGTGCTGTAGCCGAAGAAGGGGCCCGAGCCTTTGAGCAGGTCAGCAGTGTTGACGAACTCTTTCACCCCGATGCGGCCGTCGTTGAAGACGGCGACGCCAAACAATTTGCCGGACGCGATCGTCTGTCCTTCGACGTTCGCGACCTCCATGACTTTGACATCGATCGGCTTGGTGACGAGCTTGAACTCAAGCACCTTCTCACCGGCGACAGCGGTTGATGCCGCAGCGGCCATCGCGACGCTAGACAGGACAAAGATGAGAGACTTCCGCATAGGCTCCTCCTCCTTTGCTTGCTGAAATCAAGTCAAGAAGTTGCGCAGCGGGCTAGACGCCATGCCCCGGCTCTTGCGGCAGCACGACAGAGAGCCCTCGGCGACGCCCCGGAAGCGGCCGAAGTCTCTTTTTACCCCAGGCACGCAGGCCGGGACGCAACTATAGGTCTTGAGCGATGGCTAAAAGTTCAGGCGTCGTTCAGGTATAACTGTAGGCGACAGAAATGCACGGCGAGCGCGCTTGATGCACCGTGTCCCCGAATTCACGCAGTTCGTCGCGGACGATGGCGCGCGCTTGGTTGCCGCTATGCGCAGGATTGGAAGGGTAGAGTAGATCCGCAAATTTGCACTTGGCTTTTGAAGAACGCGGCGACGTCGGACTCGATGACACTGCGTTCGGGTGCTCGGCGATCAGGAGGGAAGTATGCCCATGGATCAGAATGAGATCGAGGCCATCCGCGCGCTACTGAGCTCGAAGCCACGCCCGGTGGGGTGGAGTGAACGACGGCAACGCCTCGACGAGGTCGGTTCGGTATGGCCGATTGCGGGAGATGTCAGGCTCGATCCGGTCGATCTTGGAGGCGTCCGCGGCGAATGGTCGACCGCGCCCGGAAGCGATGCTGATCGCGTCCTGCTGTATTTCCATGGCGGCGGCTATTGCTCTGGCTCCATTCTCAGCCACCGACGCATGGTGACGGAAGCCGGCCGCGCGGCCGCGGTCCGCACGCTCGCGGTCGGCTATCGGCTGTCCCCGGAGCATCCGTTTCCGGCTGCCCTCGATGACGCGCTCACGGCCTGGCACTTCCTGCAGCGGCTCGGGATCCCCGCGGCGCAGATCGCCATCGCGGGCGACAGCGCCGGCGGCGGCCTCACGGCCGCGCTCATCAATCGCCTGCGGGAGACGCAGGCCGAACAGCCGGCCTGCGCCTGGCTGGTATCACCCTGGACCGATCTGACCATGTCCGGTTCGACGCTCACCACCAAGGAGGCCATCGATCCCATCATCCACAGGAGCTACCTCCTTGAGCTGGCGGATGCCTATGTTCCGGCTGGAGTTGACAGGAAAGACCCGCGGGTCTCGCCGCTCTATTCGGACTTGAAAGGCTTTCCTCCTACTCTGATCCAGGTCGGATCGAACGAGACCCTGCTCGCAGACGCGACGCGCTTTGCGGCTGCAGCCGGTGCCGCGGATGTCGCGGTGACCTTGGAGATCTGGCCCCACATGATTCACGCCTGGCATCTTTGGAATGCTCACCTCGAGCCCGGGCGCCAAGCGCTCGCGAGCGCCGGCGCCTTCATCCGTGGGCATCTTGGGTAGGCAGCTGTAGCAAGCTTAGCCCGCATGAGCGAAGCGATATGCGGGAGCAGGAACCCGGATTTCGCTTCGCTCATCCGGGCTACGTTTGCTTTCAACCGTTAACTTCCTCTGGGGAGGAAAGACGCGGACGCCCGGGCCTTCGCCGCGCCGAAGCGGCTCCGTCCGCGCAGGCGGGTCAAGCCCGGGCATGACGAGCGACAAATTGGCAGCGGCCTTTCCGCGGCCGCTCGCTGCCGACCAAATCTCTGTCCACCAAATGCGATCGAACCGCCGCTCCGTCGGCTGGAAGCACAGCGGCGCTCGCCGAAAGGATTGCTCAGCGAGGCTTCCGTGCCGCGCGCTTACCGCTTCGATCGCTTGGTGCCCTTCGCTCCGCTCCGCTTCGTGGATCGCTTGGTCGCTTTCGGTGCCATCTTCTTCGCCGGACGCTTGGCGGCTTTCTTGGCCTTCTTGCCCTTCGTCGCTTTGCTGGTCTTCTTTGCCCCCTTGGCCTTCCTGGCGCTGCCCGCAGCAGCTTTCTTCTTGGTCGTCTTCTTCCGGCCGGCGGAGGCTTTCGCCGCGGCGGCGGCCTTCTTGGTGGTTTTCTTGCCGGGCTTCTTGGTCGTCTTCGCCTTTGCGGCGCCGGACTTCGGCGCAGTCTCGGCTGCGGGGGGCGCTTCGGCTGGCTGCGACGGCTTGGAGCCTGGGCCCGATGATGGCTTGGTCGTCTTGTTTCGCGAACCGCCTGACGCCGGCGAGGCAGCGCCGCCGCTGCCGCCGGCACCGGCGACCTTGGCGGCCGCCGACATCCAGAAGCGCAGCTCGGGCGACTTCTCCTCAGTTCCGCTGATATACCGGTCCTGCCAGGTGTCGTCGCCTTGAAGCGGCTTGCCGAAGATCTCCGGATGCTGCTTTAGGAGGAAGCGCCAGGCGTAGTGGTCGTACAAATCCAGCACGTGGCAGGCATAGGCTTCCGCAAGGCCGCGATGGCCGCGGATGATCAGCATGTTCTCGTCATTGTTGTGCGAGGCGCGGAAGCCGAGATTGTGCGAGCCGGTCACGACCACGCAATCGTCGCTGAACGGATCGATCACCACGATCTTGTTGTGGATGATCGCAAAGCCGTATTTGGCGAGCTCCTTCTCCCACTTGCCGAAGGCATCCTGCACGGCACCGGCCGGCACCGCGCGAAAGTCGATCGGCCCCTTTGCTGAATCTTTGGCTGCTTTGGCGCCCTTCTGCTTCGGCCCGCCGGCCTCGCCGACCACCTTGACCTCCGGCGTCGGCGCCTCGCCGCCGCCATCGGCCGGACGCTCGGTGTGGCCGCCCGAATGCAGCGCCTCGGAGAAGTTCGTGGCGCGCTGCGGACTGGTCAGCGCACCGCGCACGAACAGATCGGGCTTCTCGGCCAGGAGCTTGCCCGCCTCGTCGAGGATCGAATTGTTGCCGGGGTCGAAGGCCAGGAACAGCACGGCGTGCTTGGCCTGGCTCATCAGGTCGAACACCCGCCCCATGTCGTTCGGCGTGTCCGGATGCTTGCCGAGCTTGCCCTTGGTGTTGGGCGAGAACATCGGCTCGATGGTGACGCCGCCATCGAGCTTGATCGGGCTGTTGATCGATTTGTCGTTGTTGGCGTGGGCGAAGTCGCGCAGCGTCTTCGACTGCAGCGCTTTCTCGTCGCCATCGGCCGCGTCGGTATCGGCCTTCAGCGCATTCCAATAGTCGAGATAGCGCTGTGCCAGCTCGGGCGAATCGACCACCAGCGCATTGTTGGTCTGCGTGCACAGGCCGGTCGAGGTCCAGTTGGTCGAGCCCGACAGCACCGCCGTGGGCTTGCCCTTCTGGGTCAGCACCATGAACTTGTTGTGCGGGATGTCGCCCTTGCCGAGGATGCGGTCGATCACGTCGACGCCGGCCTTCTTCAGGGCGGCGCGGTTGTCGGCGTCGGCATCCTCGGTGTCCGGCCCCTGCTCGTTGCCGAGGATCACCGTCCGGCTCTTCGGGTTGGCCTGCAGCTGCTTTTCGAGCCCGTTGGGATCGTTGAGCTCATAGAGCGCGGCGTGGATCTGGCCGCCCTGGTCATCGGCCCGTTTGAGCAGCGAGGTAACGCCCTCCTGCAGCTGTCCCATCAAACGGATGCGGATCTCATCGTTGGGATCGAGAATGTGGGGCGCGAGCGCGTCGATGCTGGGGTGATCCTTCAGCTCATGGCTGAGCGCCTGGGTCGCGGTGATGCCGCGGTTGAAATAGGCGTGGAACGGCGGCCGGTTCGGCGTCAGCGTAACCTTGTTGCTGAGCAACGGCTTCACGCTGGCGAGCGGGCTCAAGGTCTGCCCGGGCGTGCCGCCCATCGGCACGATCTTGTACTGATAGGTGCCACCGCGTTTGGCGAAAAGATCCTTCCACCAGAATTTCTGGACGGGGGCCTGTTCGGTGGTGAGCTTGTCGGCGGTCTGCCCCTTGAAGCGGGCGAGCGCCGGCAGCACGGTTTCCTTGTTGGCGTCGAGATCGATCTGGTGAATCGCAAAGCCGAGGCAGCCATCGAGGCGGCTGTCGAAGGTCCAGGCGACGACGGCAATATCATTATTTGAAAATGCAAGGGCGGGCATGAGGCAATCCTTTCGTACAAGGACTATGCCCCGAAGTTGTAACAGGCATTCGACGCACTCGGAACCAGAATTGGGCGGCGTGGGGATACCGGTGAACGGTGGTGCGATGCAACATCACTCTGGCTGCAAACGGCCATTGGAGTTGAGCTATGTCCGCGGATGAAGGTGG
>NZ_CAFK01000320.1 GCF_000239815.1 Bradyrhizobium sp. STM 3843
CATCCACGGCAATTCGACCTGCGTGATGAACTACGACAACGCCACCGGCTGGCTGATTGGCGAAGAGAACAAGGGCATGCAGGGCATGTTCGTGATGATGAACGAGGCCCGGCTCGGCGTCGCCGTGCAGGGCCTCGCGCAGTCGGAGGTCGCCTATCAGAACGCGGCCGCTTATGCGCGCGAGCGCATCCAGGGCCGCGCGCTCACGGGGCCGAAGGCGGCGGACAAGCCGGCCGACCCGATCATCGTGCATCCGGACGTGCGGCGCACGCTGCTGACCATCCGCGCCTTCAATGAAGCTGCGCGCGCGATGGTGATCTGGACCTCGCTGAAGAGCGACGTCGCGCACCGTTCGCAGGATCCGAAGGACCGCCAGGCTGCTGACGATCACATGGGCCTGATGACCCCGGTGATGAAGGGCTACATGACCGACATGGGCTTTACCAATGCGGTGCAGGCGCAGCAGATGTAGGGCGGCCACGGCTACATCGCCGAGCACGGCATGGAGCAGTTCGTGCGCGACGCCCGCATCGCGATGATCTACGAGGGCGCCAATGGTATCCAGGCGCTGGACCTGGTCGGCCGCAAGCTGCCGCGCGACGGCGGCCGCGCCGTAATGGCGTTCTTCGCCGAGGTCGGCGCCTTCGCCAAGGAGCATGGCGGCAACGAAGCGATGAAGCCGTTTGTCACGCCGCTGTCGATGGCGCTCGGCCATCTGCAGCAGGCGACCACCTGGCTGATGCAGAATGCGATGACCAAGCCGGACAATGCCGGCGCGGCCGCCACCGACTACCTGCACCTCTTCGGCCTCGTCACCTTCGCCTATATGTGGGCGAAGATGGCCAAGGTCGCGCAGGACAAGATTGCGGCTTCGGGTAGCACCCCATATCTGTCCACCAAGCTCACCACGGGACGTTTCTTCATGGAGCGCGTGCTGCCGGAGACGGCAGCGCATCTGGCGCGGATCCAGTCCGGCTGCGCCACCGTGATGGAACTGCCGGCGGAGGCATTCTGACAGGCGTGATGGGCCGGTCGTTCACGGCATGCGCCGGCCCTCGCAAAATCTGCTAGAGATGACAATCATCATAATATCAGGAGGGCGTGATGCCTGAGGCATATATTTACGACCACGTTCGAACCCCGCGCGGTCGCGGCAAGCCGGACGGCGCGCTGCATGAGGTGACGGCGCTGGCGCTCGCCACCGTGCCCTTGAAGGCGCTGAAGGACCGCAACAATCTGCCGGAGGATTCCGTCGACGACGTCGTGCTCGGCGTGGTCGATCCCGTCGGTGAAGCCGGCTCCGACATCGCGCGCTTCGCGGCGCTGCAGTCGGGCCTCGGTGAAGCCGTGCCGGGCGTGCAGATCAGCCGCTTCTGCGCCTCCGGCCTCGACGCCGTCAACTTCGCCGCCGCGCAGATCATGAGCGGGCAGCATGAGCTTGTGATCGGCGGCGGCGCCGAATCGATGAGTCGCGTCGGCATCGGCGCCTCCGGCGGCGCCTGGCCGGTGGATCCCTCGATCGCGGTGCCGGCTTATTTCATGCCGCAGGGCGTCTCGGCCGACCTGATTGCGACCAAATACGGCTTCTCGCGCGACGATGTCGACGCCTATGCAGTGCAGAGCCAGCAGCGCGCGGCCAAGGCCTGGGACGAGGGCCGCTTCGACAAGTCCGTCGTCCCGGTGAAGGACATCAACGGGCTGACCATCCTCGCCAAGGACGAGCACATGCGCCCGTCGACGACGATGCAGTCGCTGGCGCAGCTGCAGCCGTCATTCGTGCAGATGGCGCAGATGGGCGGCTTCGATGCGGTCGCGATCCAGTCGCATCCGGAGATCGAGCGCGTCAACTACGTGCATCACGCCGGCAACTCCTCGGGCATCGTCGACGGTGCCGGTGCCGTGCTGCTCGGCAGCAAGGAGGCCGGCGCGAAGTACGGCCTCAAGGCTCGTGCGAAAATCCGCGCCTTCGCCAATATCGGCTCGGAGCCGGCGATGATGCTGACAGGCCCGGTCGACGTCACCAACAAGCTGTTCGAGCGCTCCGGCATGACCAAATCGGACATCGACCTGTTCGAGCTCAACGAGGCGTTTGCGTCGGTCGTGCTGCGCTACATCCAGGCGTTCGAGATCGACAATTCGAAGATCAACGTCAATGGCGGCGCGATTGCGCTCGGCCATCCGCTCGGTGCCACCGGCGCGATGATTCTGGGCACCGTGCTCGACGAGTTGGAGCGCACCGGCAAGGCAACCGCGCTGGTCACGCTGTGCATCGGCGGCGGCATGGGCACCGCGACCATCATCGAGCGGGTGTGACGGTGCGCTCCCTCCCCCCTTGCGGGGGAGGGTCGGGGAGGGGGGTGCCACGCGCTCCTCTGCCTGTGAGGA
>NZ_CAFK01000319.1 GCF_000239815.1 Bradyrhizobium sp. STM 3843
GGGGACCGGCTTGATTGCCCCCGTCTGCGTGAAGCGAAGCTTCATCGCGCTGCGCATGACGCTTGCGCGTCAGCGCGGCCTCAGCACCGGGAGGCCAGGACCACACGACTTCACGTCCGCAAGAGCATCGTTCGTCCGCATCTCCGCAAAGGACATGCTGCGACATCTCGCGGCCACCGCTCCCCGCCCCGCGTGTCGTGACGATCGCGCGCAACGC
The DNA here is from genome assembly GCF_000239815.1 of Bradyrhizobium sp. STM 3843. Lineage (GTDB taxonomy): Bacteria > Pseudomonadota > Alphaproteobacteria > Rhizobiales > Xanthobacteraceae > Bradyrhizobium. The sequence goes on from NZ_CAFK01000319.1 coordinate 218, forward strand.
CCCTCTTCGATGAGGCGGGATGCAGACAGGATGCATATTTTCTGATAAAACGAAAGCGATAAATTCGACGCTGCAAGGCTGGCGCGACGCACCCCACTGAAGCGGCTTGCGAAATCAGTTTTTCCGCGTGGGCGAATCTCACGTGTTCGGCAGCTCTCCTGTGCGGCGCTGCCCCGCAAACCCGCTAACTGATTTGCCCGTCAGCCAGTCACATCCGCGGTGTCGTCCCGGCGAACGCCGGGACCCATAACCACAGGCAGAGGTGATGAAGTGAGATGATCGCGCCGAGCCTTCGCCAAACGAAATCCGGTGCGTATGGGTCCCGGCGTTCGCCGGGACGATATCGAATGTGCGGCGCGCCTAGCGCACTCAATCGAGAGCCGGATAGGCTCTCATCCAGTTTTGTCGATTCGATAAAGTTCGGTTTCACACCATGCGCAGCGGTAGATGCGCCCCGCATTGATCACTCGGGCTCCCAATGCCTTCCGCCGGCATCGGCTACAAACGACGCCCTCCGCTTCATGGCAGCCGGGGTGGGTTGCCAGATACTGTTCAAGCGTGGGGTAAGACTTCCAGCGACGGCGATAGATCAACTGGTTGAGTAGCAGGACTGCCGCCAGGGCAGCGAAGCCAACGATCCAGCCGTGATACCGATCAAGGAATTCCAATACGGGTGAGAGGGGTTTCCACATGCCTCAGATGAGCGAAGGGATTTGGCTCGCCACGTTCACGAACTATGATGAGTTTACCTCGACGATCCACTCAGGTGCGAGCAGGCCGGCGTCCGAACCAAAAGTGTTGCCCAGGTCTCCCGAACAAACCGTAAATTCATCTGTCCGGAATGAGGCCCCATGCAGACTTGATCCCAGGCGGGCAGCGGCAATTCTGGATGCCTAGGCGCGGAGGCCGGCTTCGGAGATGAACGGCTAACAACGGCATGTTCAGCATGGCTTCAATGCGCGCCATGTAGAAGGTAACCACCATTCAAATGGAGGGGACACATGGCTTCGCTCAAGACATCTCTCACAGGCGGTATCGCCGCGCTCGCCGTGACCGCAACCCTGTTCGCCGGCACGGCGCCAGCTCAAGCCCACGACGGACGCAACGCGGCGCTGATCGGCGGCCTGGTTGTCGGGGCTCTCATCGGCGGCGCACTGGCCTCGGAAACGCAAGCGTATGAGCGCGCTCCCGCCTACCGCTCCCACTATCGCTACCCGGCCTATGACGGTTACGGCTACGCGCCGGCTTACCGATATCGAAATTGCGACCACGACTACGGCAGCGCTTCGGATTGGGACGACGACGATTAGACGACTGGCAGATCCAGGCAGTCGTTGCGAGCGAAATGATTCGTCCGCCATAGGCCCGAACGGCTATGGCGGACGCGATGCAGACGACGTCTGCAGAACGACTGGATTCCTTCGGAGCTGTCGCTCCTCGCAACGACGGGGATGTCGGAGGTCTGCGACACCCCAGCGGATTTCGGACCTATTCGGCGGATACAACGCCTCTGGGGTCGATATCCCGATGCGACGCGACGTAGTCGATCTCGCCGCGCGTGGTGCCGATGTCCAGCAGTTCCCTGTCGCTGAGGCCGGACAAGGTGGCGCGGACCATTCGGCGCTCGCGCCAGTCCCGAAACGTCACCTGAAGCCTCGCGAAAAATCCGACGGGTTTGATCGGCACGAAGGTGCGCGGTAACCTCAGTACGTCGTGGGTCGTGCTCATCGCGGTAACTCCGCCGATTGATCCACCCAGCACGATGCTGCCACACCCACGACGGGTGCGCTTGTTACCCAGATTACATTTTGCTGATCGCAGGCTCGTTCTTTTCGGACATCACGTCGTCGCGATTGCAGCCGGCGGGGGGGCGATCTGATCTGGCTTCACCGGTGGGAATAGCAGCGCGCTGGCCTGCGTCTACTTCACAGCGCGAACGTGCACCACGGCCCAGTCGTTGGCGAACACTCTGTGCCAGCCATCGAGACGATCGAGCAGCTGCGCGGCGGGTGTCGATTGAAGCAGAAGCGTGGCCTCGATCTTGTTCTCATCGAGAATGCGGAACAACACGTTGGGATCCTGCAACGACACCGCGTTGAAGTAATCAAGCCCGAACTGCTCGCCGTAGAGTTCGGAACGTCCATCGATGAACGGCGCCATGTCCTTCCAGATCATGTAGCCGCCGAGTGCGTCCTCGTTGAACACCCGCGTCACGTTCTGGGCGCGCAGCGCCGCAATCGCCGGCTGGAACTGCTCATCGGCCGCTAATCGGATCGGGCGCAGCGCGGCGACGCCGATGATCAGCAACACTGCCGCGACAACCGCCGTGACCGTCGCCACGCTCCGCGCTGCAGGAGCAGCGTCGCTCGGCCAGCCGAACTTTTCGGCAAGCGGCGTCAGCAACACCAGGGGCAGCAGCAGCGCGAACACCTCAATGTGGCGGTCATGACTCAGCGCCATATGCAGCAGTCCGAGCGCGAGGAGGATCCGCGTCGGCGGCAGCATCACGCCAAAGTAAAGCACCGCCGCGATCGCCAGCAGCAGGCAGACTTCGAACGTGCTGACTTGCGCGAAGCTGACTGGCCCCCATTCAGAGATCAACGCCAGCACGCCGCCGAGATCGAGAATCTTCCGGGCCGCGAACAGCGTGTCCCAGCCATAGGGCGTTGCACAGCTGGCGATCAACGCGCCGATGCCAAACAATGCCCATTTGAATGCGAGGATCTTGTGCCGCGGCGCCGGTGCATTCCACACCGCATCCAAACCGATCGGGGCGACCAGTCCGAGCCCGAGCAGGAAGCTGCCATGAATGTTGGCCCAGAGCGCGAGCAGCGGCAGCAGCCACGGTGACGGCGCGGCGCGACGATCGGCCGCAGCAATGAGGCCGGAGACCCAGGCGACCATCACCGGCATCGCCAGCACATGCGGCCGCGCCAGCAGATGATGCTGCGCCAGCGCGAACGCGACCATCGCCACCACACCGGCGGCGGCGATGGAGATCCGCGAACTCAGCACCCGCACCAGCAGCGCGAACGCAGCCGCGATGGCGAGCGCGGACAGCGCGACCACGCCAGGCCATCCCGCCAACTGGTAAGCAGCTGCGAACAGCAGCTGCGACAGCCATGACGATGATATCCAGGGCGCACCGGCCTTGGTCCAGGAGTAGATGTCGACATGGGGGACCGCATGCTGCGCAAGGATCCACCCGCCGACCTTGATCTGCCAGAACGTATCGGTGTCGGTGAGCAGGTTGTTGCCCTGGAGCACGACCAGCACGCCAACGATGACAGCGGCCCAGAACCAGGCCGGCACCCGAGCCAGGATCTGGGCGCGGCCGTCCATGAGGCCGCAGCCGCGCGCCCTGTCGACGCTGGTAACGCTCATGGTGAGAACCCTGCCGGACCGCCAAGGGAAACGCTGGGTACGACGGCGGACGCCTCATGCAAGCAGGCAAGCCGTAATTTTTCGTGAATCGCGGCCTGGCAGCGCCGTGCCCCTGCAGCACCAGATGCACGTTCGACAACCCGTTGGTCGGCGTGGCGGACGACAGAGGCGACGAAGAGCTGCTGCATCAGCCAGCGATGGTTTTCCCCATTGGCAGACCAAGCCGTCAGGGCTGTTTTCTTCTGCCGAGTGCCTTTAAGAAAGTCGCGATCACGAATGGTGCCAAAACCAGAAGACAGGCACCAATTGCAAATCCTAGGAAGTCTTGCACCAACGCCTTCGAAAAGAGGATCGGAGAATAAGAACTATCCCTGAGGCTCCCGAGAAGCTCAACCTTCCCTGTCGTGTACCAGATATAAATTGCCGCGCCATTGTACCCGGCCAAAATGAAGCCAGTCGCGACTATCACCCATATCCCTATTACAACTGCCCGCCGTGGCGTCATAGGGACAATTCAACACGTCAAAGGTGAAAGCCCTCTGAACGCAATCTACGTGGATATCGGCCTTTGGCCCATCGACCGTGGTCGCCACTTCAGAGCTGAGAACAGCTCACGTCGGATCCGTGCATGACTTACTAATTGGCCAGTGCTGCAGTCTCCGCAGCGGCGGATGGATTGGGCCGCTCGAATACAAAACGTGATGTCACCGAAATTTCCGCATCGTCGCGGGCCGCCTGGCCGATCAGAATGAGGCCTGCTCCGCCATTGGCGACCGTCAGGATGACCGGTTCACCCGCCGACGTCCTGATCGGCTCCATCCCGATGATCAGAAATTCACCGATCGGTTGATCCATATACTGAAGCCTCAGTTGTGGACCGATTTCGGCGGGCGCGAGCCGGAAACCCAGCCGTTGTGCACGCAGATAGATGTCCTTCAAGGGAGCCGTCTCGCCCTTAAAGCCGAGTTCGGTGCCCGAGACAGCAACAAGCTGCACGTCAGCTTTCTTTCCGCTGACAGCAAAGTACGGCTGGCCAAGTATATCGGCAGCGGAATTTCCGACGCCGCAACCCATCGCACGCATGGCGCTGCGGAGAGCGAGCGAGTCCGTGAACGTCCCTATCGCAATCGTCTTCCACACCGGAACACCGGTGGCCGAGCTGACAGGAACCAGCGATTCCGGTGGCCGCGGAGCGGTCTTGAGCGTCGCGTAGTTCCGCAGAACGTCTCGCGCAGTGCATTGAGCTTGGGCGTCATTTGCGAAAGCGAGAATAAGCGTCTGACAAAGCAGCAGGACAACGAAGGTAATGCCGCTGTGCCGGCCTGTCGAACGAGGCGGCCTCGCGATACCTTTCTGTGAGGCGACGTAGTCGATCTCGCTACGCGTCGTGCCGATATCCATGAGCTCCCTATCGCTCAGGCTGGACAAGGTCGCGTGGACCATTCGGCGTTCGCGCCAATCCCGATAGGCAACCCGAAATCGCTCGAAAAGCCCGAAGGATATCGCCGGCACGAAGGTGTGTGCCGAGCTGATCGTGTCGTGGGTCTTGCTCATCGCGGTAGCTCCGCCGATTGATCCACCCGGCACGATGCTGCCACACCACGACGGGTGCGCTTGTTATCTGGCTTACATTTTCCTTACCGAGGGCTTATTCTTTGAGGGCAGCGCTGCCACACTCTCGGGCGACCGAGGGCAAGCCAGAGGAATGGTGCCATGCGCTATTTCTTCGAGGACTTTGCGTTGGACACCGAACGGCGCGAGTTGCGGCGGGGCGCTGATGTCGTGCCTACGACGCCGCAGGTTCTCGATCTGCTCGCCTATCTGATCCTCAGCAGGGATCGCGTCGTCAGCAAGGACGATCTCATCAAAGCGGTTTGGAATGGTCGGATCGTATCTGACGCGGCGGTGACAACCCGGCTGAACGCCGTTCGACGCGCGATCGGCGACTCCGGCGAACAACAGCGGCTCATCAAGACATTTCCACGCAAGGGCATTCGTTTCGTGAGCGATGTCCGCGAGGAGGATCGGCACACAGCAACCGTGGTGGCCTCAGACACACTCGCTGAGCCGTCCGAGCTCGCCGGGTCGGCCGGGAAGACAGCGGTGTCGGGCCCTGATCTCTCTCAAAAGGTGGTTAGCAAACAGCACGCGAATGGCTGGCTGCATCACCTCAGAAATCATTTGAGGCTCGTCGGCGGGGCGCTGACGTCGATTGCCGCCATCGGCGCAATTGCCGGTGGCCTGATCGGCTATTGGAATGTCTGGAGGACAGTTCGTAGCGACGTCGTTCGGGACGCCCAAAAGATCCAGGGTCAATTCAGACGCGACACCGCGCCCCGTCTGGCTGTCGTCGTGTTGCCGTTCGCCGACCTCAACAACGATCCGGAGCAGGCCCATCTTGCTGACGCCATCACCGCGGATTTGACGGCCGAGCTCGCGAGGACGCCGGCCAGTTTCGTGGTCGGACGCGAGACGGCCTTCGCCTACAAGAACAAGCCAATCGACCTGAAGCAGCTCGGGATGGATCTCGGCATCCGCTGGGCCGTACGCGGCGCGGTCAAACGCAACGGCGACCAGGTGCGGGTCAACGTATCGCTGACCGATCTTCAGAGCGCCCGCGACATCTGGTCAGATCGGTTCGATGGCGACCATGCAAATCTGGCGATCTTGCGCGACAAAATCACGGCGCGACTTCTCTGCGTTGCCTATCTGCACCTCCGGCAATATGAAGAAGCCGTCGAACCGTGCAGCCGCTCGTTGAATATGACCGGCGTGGACTTTCAACCTTACCCGGATCTGATCTCGGCGTACCGGCCGACAGGGCAGATGGAAAAGGCGCGAGCTCGCCCTGTGGACGGCACGTCGTAATTTTACATGGCTGCTTTGTCGCCGCGCGCCGCTCACAGCACTATGTGCACGTCGATGACGACGCGGTCGGCGTAACGCGCGGCGGAGGCGACGAAGATATGCTGCATCAGCCAGCGATATTTGTCGTGGCCGGTCTCAAACCGCGGGGTGGTGCGGAAATAGATCAGCGCGGGATCGACCGGCTCGCCGCGCTTGAGCTTCTGCAGTAGCTCGACCGGCCCGAAGCGGATGCCGCGGTTCTCGACATAGACGATGGCGCCATCGTCGGTCTCGAACGCGTATTTGGCCTCGAGTTCGATCAGCTCGTTCGGACGGATGATCTGGAAGTCGGCACCGAAGCCGCAGACCGTGCCCCAAATGCCTCCGCCGTCCAAACCCGGGCCCTTCACCTCGCCGCCTGTGATCGGGATGATCCGCCGGACGCCAGTACCGATCTCGCCGGCGGAGGTGACATCGCCGATCCGCGCGGTGATGGTGAAGACGTATTTCGTCTGAAGCGTGGGTGTCGACATCAGCGGGCCATCATCTGTTGCGGCAGCCAGGTGGCGAGCAGCGGGAAGGCGATCAGGATCACCAACCGGACCAGGTCGGTGGCGACGAACGGCAGCACGCCCTTGAAGATGGTCGCGAAGGAGACGTCCTTCACGACGCTCTTGATCACGAACACGTTCATGCCGACCGGCGGGTGGATCAGCCCGAGCTCGACCGTCATCACGATGATGACGCCGAACCAGATCGGGTCGAAGCCGAGATGCTGGATCACCGGGAAGATGATCGGCACCGTCAGGATGATCATCGCCATCGCATCCATCAGGCAGCCCAGCACGAGATACATCACCATGATCAGCGCCAGCACGCCGTAGGGCCCGAGCCCCAGGCCGGTGAGAAACTCGGTGACCTTCTGCGGGGTCTGCGTGACCGTGAGGAAGTAGCCGAAGATCAGGGCGCCGATCAGCACGGTGAAGACGGCCGCCGCGGTTCGCGTGGCCTGCAGCAGCGAGGCCAGGATCTTCTCCTTGTCGAGCCGGCCGGTGACGAGGCCGATGATGAAGGCCCCGGTGGCGCCGACGCCGCCGGCCTCGGTCGGCGTGAAGCGCGGCAGGAACGGCAGGCCATAGAGCCCGCCGATCACGAACAGGAACAGCAGCACCGGCGCCCAGATGTCGCGCAAGCCCGCGAAGCGCTTGCGCCAGGGCAGCGGCTCGCCTTTCGGGAGAAAGCCAGGGGCGACGCGGCCGATCACCGCGATGGTGATCATGTACATGCTCATTGCGAGCAGACCCGGGATGATGCCGGCGATGAACAGCTTGCCGATGTCCTGCTCGGTGATGATGCCGTAGACCGCAAGCACCGTGGAGGGCGGCAGCATCGCGCCCAGGGTGCCGCCGGCCGCGATCACGCCGGTGGCGAAGGATTGCGGGTAGCCGAAGCGGCGCATCTCCGGATAGGCGACGGCGGAGAAGGTGGCGGCGGTGGCGACCGACGAGCCGCAGATCGCGGCAAAGCCGCCGCAGGCGGCGACGGTGGCGATGCCGAGGCCGCCGCGCATATGGCCGACGAAGCCGTTGGCGGCGCGGAACAGCTCGCGGCTCATGCCGGAATTGGAGACGAAGGTCCCCATCAGCAGGAACATCGGGATCACGCCGAAGGTGTAGTCCGTCACCGTGCGCATCGAGGTCTGGCCGACCAGCTTCAGCGCGGCCGGACCCGAGACCAGATAACCGAAACCGGACACGCCGACGAGGCCCATCGCCATGCCGACCGGCACGCGCAACAGCATCAGCGCAAACAACGACACGAAGCCGATGACGGCGACCGCATCCGTGCTCATCAAAGGCTACTCCGTGACCTTGACTTTGGGTTCATGGATCTCCTCGGGATGGAAGATCAGTCGATAGGTTCTGATCGCAATCAGCAGCACCGCCGAGACGTCGCCGATCCAGGCGATCGCGAAGAACGGCCAGGTCGGCATGTGGAGATCGAACGTCAGCACGTTGTCGCGATAGGTGCCGCGCACCTTGTCGAACAGCGTGTAGGTCTGCACCGTGACGACGAACAGCAGCACCAGCGTGGCGAAGATGTCGATCCAGCGCTGATAGCGCGGCCCGACATTGCCCCAGATGAGGTCCACCGTGATGTGGGTGCCACGATAGGAGGTCGCGGCGATGCCCCAGAAAATAAGGATGCCGAGCAGCATGCGCCCGATGTCGAAGGAATCGGGAATCGAGTAGTTCAGCGTGTTGCGCAGCAGCACCGACAGGAAGATGTCGAGCGCGACGATGCCGACGAAGAACGCCGCGATCCACTCGATCCCATCGATGATCCGGTCCATGACAACGCGATTCATGGGGCCTCTATCCGTACGTTAGGCACACACATCCTCGAGTTTATGAGTAAGCTGTTGTGCAGCTGGCGGTAGGCTCCCTCGCCCCGCTTGCGGGGAGAGGGTTAGGGTGAGGTTACACCCAGCATGCGGCGAGATCTGTGCATGCTGCTAGCATCCAAATGACAACGGCAGGCGTCCACGCCCTCCATCGCCGCGATGTACGGAGGCTATTGCGCCAGCGCGTTGTACTTGGCGAGCGAGGCCTTCAGCTCGGCCATCGCCGCGTCGGCGTCGATGCCGGTCTTCTTGACGCCGTCGGCCCAGGTCTTGAACAGCGGCTCGGCGGCCTTCTTCCACTGCGCCGTCTCTTCCGGCGTCAGCTTGTAGACCTCCTGGCCCGGCTCCGCCTTGATCTTGTCGACGCCGGCATCTTCGAATTTGCCCCAGGGCTCGCCGACCTTGCCGGCCATCTCGGGGGTGCAGCTGTCGTCGATCGCCTTCTTCTGGTGATCGGACATCTCGTTATATTTGTCCTTGTTCATCACGAAGACGAAGGTCGTGACATAGAGCGGCGCGTCCATGTGGTACTTCGTGACCTTGTCGACGCCGAACAGTACCAGCGAGCCCGCCGGGAAGGTGACGCCATCGGCGACGCCGCGCTCGATGATGTCGCGCACTTCCGGCGCCGAGGACTGCACATTGGTGCCGCCGAGCTGGGTGACGAAGTTCGCGATCGTCGCATCCGCCGGGCGGATCTTCATGCCCTTGACGTCCTCCGGCACCACGACCTTCTTGGTGCGGGTGTGGAACGACGACGGCGTATGGACGAAGGCGAGACAGTATTTGACGTCCTTCATCTCCTTGTCGGCATATTTGCGATACCAGGCATCGAGCCCCTCCGAGCCGCCCTTGGCGTCGGAAACCAGGAACGGCAGCTCACCGGCGCCGATGATCGGGAAACGGCCCGGCTGATAGCCGGGATTGACGTAGGTGACGTCAGCGATGCCGTCGCGCGCCATGTCGTAATGGTCGAACGCCTTGCCGAGCTGCTGCGCCGGGAACACCTTGGACTTGATGGTGCCGCCGGAGGCCTTTTCGACCGCGGCCGCCCAGTCCTCGAGCGCCTTCTGCAGCGGATGGCTGGCCGGCACCCAATGTGAAATCTTCAGATCGAAGGTTTTTTCCTGCCCAAACGCGGGCGTCACGGCGGCTGCAAGCCACAACGCCAGAAGCGTCTTCCTCATCGAGATCGTCTCCCTGTACCGGGCCTCCGCGGGCCCTTTGGTTCATTGTTATATGATATAACCATCATTGCAAGCGTCGCGGCGCCGCACGCGACCACCTGCCGAAACCGAGCCTATAGCATCAGCAGATGCAAATATTGCGAAGAAAGTTGCAGGCGCAACCGCAGGCTTGACCGGCGCGGAATTGACCCTCGCGACCCGGCTGCCGGAATATCGAGACCGCCATCGCCTTCGTCCCGGACAACCGCCGGTACTCGCGCAGCGAAGCCCAAAGCTGGAGGGCGACACGCGCAAAAGACGATACAGCATTTCAAAGCGCGAACGCGGTTTAAAACTTTGTAGGCGATGCAAACCGCGTGCGCATGACGTTCAATGGCCGCGCCCCGGAAAACCACGGACGACGCGCATGAGCCTTGAAACCATTCCGCCCGGATTCGAACCGCATTTCCGCAAGAGCCCGTTCACCGATCCCTGGGAGCCCCTTTATGCGAACAAGACAGAGAAGGCGGTGATCATCGGCCTGCGCCTGGCAACGCCGCACACCAATGCGCGCGGCCTCATCCATGGCGGGCTGATTGCCGCGCTCGCCGACAATGCGATGGGCTACAGCTGCGCCCAGGCGCTTGGCTGGGAGGTGTCGCTGGTCACGATCAACCTGTCGGTCGACTATGTCGGCAACGCAAAAATCGGGCAATGGCTCGCGGTCGAGAGCGACGTGATCAAGACGGGCAGCACGATCTGCTTCGCGCAGAGCCTGATCAAGGCCGATGACGCCGTGATCGCGCGCGCCAATGGTACCTTTCGCGTGGTGCCGAAGCAGCAGTGACGATGCTTAATCGAAGCGCCAGTCGCAGGTCTCGGTGACGAGATCGATAAAGGCGCGGACCTTCGCGGACAACAGCCGCGAGGTCGGATAGATGATGTGGATCGGCAGCCGGGGCTGCTCGAACTTCGCCAGCACGATCTTGAGCCGGCCGCGCCGGATCGCATCCGCGGCCTGATAGGCGAGCACGCGGGTCAGACCGCCGCCGGCCTCGGCATATTGGACGGCGACGTCGGCATTGTTGCTGACGAAGCGCGGCGCGGTCGCGATCCGCAGCTCATGGCCGTCTTTCACAAAGCGCCAGTCGGACGCCGGTCCGAACTGGATGATCTGGTGCGCAGCAAGCCCGTCGGGCGACCGCGGCTCGCCATGCGCTTTCAGATAGGCCGGCGCGCCGACGACGATCCGCCGCATCTCGCCCACCTGGCGCGCGACCAGCGTGGAATCCGGCAGATGCCCGACGCGCACGGCGAGGTCAACGCCATCCTCGACCAGATTGATGATGCGATCCTCGAGCCGCAGCTCGCCTGAGACCTCCAGATAACGCTGCAGATAGGCGGTGACGACCGGACCGACATGAAGCCGGCCGAAGCCGGCCGGCGCCGAGACCACCAGCCGGCCCCTCGGCGTCTGCCGCTCGCCCTCGGCGGCGAGCTCGGCCTCCTCGATATCGGCGAGGATGCGCCGGGCGCGCTCCAGATAGCGCGAGCCGGCGTCGGTCAGTGCCACCGAGCGCGTGGTCCGCTGCAACAGCCTGGCGCCGAGATGCTCCTCGAGCGCCGCCACCAGCCGGGTCACGGCCGACGGCGACAGCTTCAGCTTTCGGGCCGCCGGCGCAAAGCCGTTGAGCTCGGCCACCGTCACGAAGGCTTGCATGGCGTCGATGCGGTCCATGGAGATTATTGCATAATGAGCAATGATGAAGTGTCAATCTGCAAGATTGTTTCGGCACGCCTGAAGACGCACATGGAGGCGGCAGGCAACCCATGGCGCGCCTGCATCAGGGAGCATCCCGATGACCGATACCCTCATTTATCCGAGCGACGTCGCCTTCTCGCCCGCCGTCAAAGCGATCCAATCGCGCAAGGGCTCGCGCGAGGCCTATGCCCATGTCGAGCAGGACCGCGGCTGGCGCACCGAGATCGATCCCGATTTGGCGGCATTCCTGGCGCAGACCACGAGCTTCTATCTGGCGACGGCCTCGGCCGACGGTCAGCCTTACATCCAGCATCGCGGCGGGCCCGCCGGCTTCCTCAAGGTGCTCGATACGCGCACGCTGGCCTTTGCGGACTACAGCGGCAACCGCCAATACATCACACAAGGCAATCTGTCGGAAAACCCCAAGGCGCAGATCTTCATCATGGATTACGCGCACCGCCGGCGCGTCAAGATCTGGGGCGAGGCGCGCGTGATCGAGGACGATCCGGCACTGACGCGCTCGCTGATGCCGCAGGGTTACCGCGCGCGTCCCGAGCAGGTGATCCTGTTCACCATCACGGCCTGGGACACCAATTGCCCGCAGCACATCCCGCAGAAATTCGATGCGGCCGACGTCGCGGCAGCGCTCGCCGCGCGCGACAGCAGGATCGCCGAGCTCGAGGCCGAGCTCGCCCGGCTGAAGGGGGAGCCGGGCGCGACGGTCTGATCAGGCGGCTTCCGCCGCAGTGCTCCACGCAAACTCCGGATAGTACTGCGCCATCATGCGGTCGACATAGGCGACGAGATTGCCGAAAGTCTCGACGCGGCGGCGCAGGTCCGATTCGAAAAACGGCGTCAGGATGCCTGCGAGCACCGCAAATGCGGTCGCGTCGGTGCCGCAGGGCTTGTCTCCCATCAGATAGGGCTTGTCGCCGAGCTGCACCGCGAGCGCGCGCACCGAGCGGACCGCAAGCTCGATATCATCTCCGGGCGCGTGACGGCCGAGCCCGGAGATCAGGTAGTTCTCGGCGACGCGGAACTGTGCGTCCTCGCGCAGCCGCTCGCGCTTGTCGTCAGGCGCGCCGTCGAAGAAGTGCGACGGCCCCTTGGCGAAGTTCACCGGATCGACCCAGCGGGCTCCGACCAGCGCGAAATAGAGGTGATGCTCGATCATGCGCTCGCAGGCCCAGGCCTGCGCGCGCGCCTCCAGGTCGTAGCCGTCGTCGAAGTCGAACCCGTATTTGCGTTCCAGATGCGCGCGAATGAAGGTCGAATCCGCGATCAGCTCGCCGTCGTCCTCGATGAAAGGCAACTGGCCCTTCGGCGAGGCCGGCGGCATCGCCCGCTGCTTGCGATAAGCGAGCCCGGCCATCTTCAACTGGACCTCCGTCTTGGTGGCGAAGGGGCTGATCTCCGGCAGGCCGAACCCGGTACCCAGGCCAAACAGCGTAATCATCAGATCGCTCCCGATTTCTTCAACAGGCGGCGGACGCTATCGAGACCCTGCTGCCACCATGGTGTCAGCAGCGGCAGTAGCGCGGTCCAAAACCCATAGGCATAAAGCATCATCATCGACATCACCCCTTCAATTGCAGCGTTGCCCCGGTATAAAACCCGGCTGCTGCCAACATGCTGTCAGCATCAGGGAAGCCGGCAGTCGTCAGGGAGCCGGCAGGACGAGATCATGAGACGCGCCGACCGGCTTTTTCAGATCATCCAGGTGCTGCGACGAACGCGAAACCCGCTGACGGCGGACGCGATCGCGGCCGAACTGGAGACCTCGAAGCGCACCATCTATCGCGATATCGCCACCCTGATCGGCCAGCGGGTGCCGATCCGCGGCGAGGCGGGCATGGGCTATATCCTGGAGAAGGGCTTCGACCTGCCGCCCTTGATGCTGACACCGGACGAGATCGAGGCGGCCGTGCTCGGGGCACAATGGGTGGTCGGACACGCCGATCCGGTGCTCGCCCGCGCCGCCGAGGACCTGATGGCCAAGATTGCCGACACGGTTCCCGAACGGCTGCGGCCATTCGTGCTGGAACCTGCAAGCCGGGCGCGGGCAGCCTGGGCGCGCGAACCGGACCGGATCGACATGGCGCGCACGCGTGCCCAGATTCACGAAGGCAAGAAAATCAGCTTGCGCTATCGCGACGAGCAGGGCCGGGACAGCGAGCGCACGATCTGGCCGATCGCGATCGGCTATCACGAGGCGGTGCGGATCCTGGCCGCCTGGTGCGAGCTGCGGCACGACTTCCGCAGCTTCCGCACCGATCGCGTCATCGAGGCGGACTATCTCGACGAAAGATATCCGGAAAGGCGCGAGGCCTTGCGCGCGAAATGGCGACGCAGCCTGGTCTGGGAGGCACCGAAGGATGTCTGACCTGCTCCCGCCCGACGCCAATCCGTGCCAGACCTGCGGCGCCTGCTGCGCCTATTCCGCGAACTGGCCGCGCTTCACCGTCGAAGAGGATGCCGACCTCGAGCTGATTCCGGCCGAACTCGTCAACGAGCGGCTATCGGGGATGCGCTGCGACGGCGATCGCTGTTCGGCGCTGAAGGGCGAGATCGGCAAGGCCACAGCCTGCGGCATCTATGCCCTGCGGCCCGAGGTATGCCGGACCTGCATGCCCGGCGACCCCGAATGCGCCATGGCGCGCCGCAAATACGGCTTGCCAGTGCTCTGACGACTGCGCGCCTGCGTCAGGACAGCTCCGACGGCGGAAGCTCGCGTGCCAGCCGCTCGCGCAACGGCGCAAGACGGTCGGCGTGATGTCGCCACTTGCCGATCGAGGACGCATAGATCGGCCGCCGCACCTGTACGGCGCTGGCCGTCGCTGACGGCGCCTTGCTCTGATGAAACTGCAGCACCTCGTCGTCCCAGGTCAGACCGACGAAGTCGATCAGGCGGCGGCTGACGGCCGCGTGGTCATTGATAATGTCCTCGTAGTGTACCTCCAGCAGCCTATCCGCAGGCAACGTCGCCCTCCAATGCTGGGAGAGCCGCCGGAACGCCAGAACATGGTCGGCCAGCTGCAGCTGATCGTAAGAGAACTGAAACTTGCCCTGGAAATGCGCCTTGTACATTGCCCAGCCTGCGTCGAGCGGATGCCGCTGCACCAGGACGATCTTCGCGTCGGGCAGCGCGGCGTGGATCAACCCGCAATACAGATAGTTCTCCAGCGTCTTGTCGACGAAGCGTATTCCGCCGCCCTGGTCCAGGGCAGCCGCCGTTTCCAAATAGCGGCGACCGAGCTCGGCCGGATCGGGTCGTACGCCGGCCGACATCGCCCTCTTCAGCTCGGCCGCAAACGCGCCGGTTTCACCGACAGAGCTCATGGCGGGATGGCTGGAGATGATCCGTTCGACCAGCGTCGTCCCTGTGCGCGGCAGGCCCGTGACGAACACCGGAGCGGCCCCTGCGTGACCGGGCGGTGCCTGCGCGATCCATTCGCGCGTGTGCGTACGGATGATGTGTTCGATCTCGGCCAGGCCAGAAGCGGGATCGGCATTGGCCGAAACACGCTGCAGATCGCATCCCGCCTGGATGTGCGCGAAGGCGCGGTCGTGCTGATCGAGATCTTCGCATTCCTTGCCCAACGCGAAGCGCAGCAGAATCTCGCTGGACGGGGCAAGACGTCGCTCGCCCAGAAGCGCTTCCATCTCCGCGACATGGTTGCTTTCGGAAGTCTGAATCCGCAGATCGCTTCGCAAGTAGTGCGCCAGCGCATAGCCACGGTCGCGCACAATGGCAGCATCGCAATGCCGTTCCGCATCGTCGAGCGCGCCGACCATGCGCTCGGTGGCAGCAAGATTGAACAGATATTGCGGCACGTCAGGCCGCAGCACGACGGCCCGTGAGAACAGGCTCACCGCGCGGTGGTGCCGGCCAAGCAGGCCGAACATGGCGCCGACCGCATCGAGCGTGTCAGCCGCATCGGTGACGCGCTGCGCCGCCGCTTCCGTCGTCTGCAGGGCTGCCTGGGGATCGCCGCTGAGGAACAGGCATTTCGCGCGCAGCGCCAGGGCAATCGGGTCGTGGGGTGCGGAGGCCAGGGCGCGATCGGCGCAAACGATCGCCGCATCATGGCGGCCACGCTGCAAAGCAGTTTCGGTGAGCAGCGACCAGGCATCGTAGTCCGCCGGGTTTGCTGCCACGATTTGTGCGCAGATCCGTTCCGTGGTCTCGATGTCCCCGGTCCGAAACGCAGATCGCGCAGCTTGGATGGCCGCCGATCGCGGCGATGCTTCAGTGGGTGTTCGCGAATTCATCACAAGCGACGGCTGACGGCCGACCCCTCAAATACGCTTGGCGGCCCCGAAACGGAGCCGCCAAACAAAGCCCATATTGGACCGGACCGATCAAGCCGTTTCAGTGATCGTCACGATCGCCGAAATTGAAGCTGGCGAAGAGATCACCGAGCGCCGGGCGATTCTGCGGAACGTAAGGGTTCTCGAACGAAGCCTTCGGGTTCGGCAGATTGTCGCGGCTGCGCGAGGAGATCTTCGGCAGGTCCCAGTTGCGCTCGATGAACTTCAGGATCGAGGCGTGATCGGCATATTCGTGCGAGACACGACCGCCGGTCGAGTACTTCGAGACCAGGATCATCGGGATACGGGTGCCGTCGCCGAAATAATCGACGGGCTGAATGTAGCCGGAGTCGTAGTAGCCGCCGCCCTCGTCGACCGTGAGCAGGATCGCGGTCGATTCCCAGAGCTCCTCATTGGCGCGCACCTTGTCGATGATGTTCTGCGCAAAGGACTCGAGCAGATCGATCTTCGACGACGCCGGGTGACCGTCGTTGAAGGTCGACGGCTTGACCCACGACACCGCCGGCAGCTTGCCCTTGGCAATCGCGTCGTACAGATCATTGGTGTCGGCGAGGTGATCCTCCCGCTGCTCGGCATGGGTCATGATCGACGCCGAGTAGAGGAACGGATTGCAGATGTTGCAATAAAGATAGGCGAGCGGCGCGATCGCCGGGTTAAGGCCGAGGCCGGGCGCGGTCTTGAAGTCGTTCCAGCGCTCGCCGAAATAGGCCCAGGAGACCTTGGCTTCGTTGAGCACGTCGCCGATGTGCTTCTGGCTCTTGACCGGCGGCAGCGTGAACGGACCATTGTTGGTCGGATCGGTGACACCGGCGCCGATATAGGCCGGGACGTAGTTGTTGAGGAGGTAGTAGCTCGACGATGCGCAGTTCGCCGAAACCTTGATGCCCTTGAGGTAGGCCGTGATCGGGGCGACGCCCGGCTGGGTCTGGTCGGAGCAGTTGGTGTAGCTGCCGCCGCTATAGCCGTCGTTGATGTACCAGTTGTTGGTACCGGCCAGCGGATTGGGGTTCTCGATCTGGTTCGCCGGCGGCGTCGCCGGATTGCCGCTGTCGTCCTCATAATAGAGTGCGTCGGCATAGCCGAACATCATCTGGTTGGCGAAGGTGCCGCCCATCACCGGCTGATGATAGTTGTCGAGCAGGGTGTATTCGCGGGCGAGCTTGGTCAGATAGGGCGCGTCACCCTTGGCGACGTTGTAGAAGCCCATCGCGATGTTGCCCTCGCTCAGCGCATGAGGCTGGCCGCCATTGGCGCCGGACGACACGGTTTCCTCGACCCAGGGGAACAGATCGGCCTGACAGCCGCTCGGATTGCCATGCGTCGCCTTGGACACGTCGCAGTCGAGCTGCTGCCACATCTGATAGAAGCGATGCACCGGGCTGCCGCCATAGGTGTCGAACAGGCTGCCGCCCTGCCCCGTCACGAGCGGATAAGGACCGTTCGGCAGGTTGCTGTAGTTGGCAATCCGCGAATCCGGCGAGCCGCCGGGCAGGCCGGTCGCGCCTGTCGTGATCAGTGCCAGGTTGGCGATGCTGTAATGGGCGCCATTGTCATCGCTCTCGGCCTGCTTGGCCAATGCGGGCGTCGCCACGCAGCCCGGCCCGTTGACCGCGGCGGTCTTGACATCGGTGTAGCAGGTCTGCGGCGCGTAGGAGGTGCCGGGTGCCTGGAGCTTGTTGCTGGTCTGGTTGTAGGGCGTCTTGTTGCCGGGCGATTGCGTGAAGACGTTGGTGTCCTGTGCCGCGAACTGGGCGGCCTTGGCATAGTTCGGACCCGGCGTGCCGTCCTTGTTGATGATGCCCTTCGACAGCAGGTTGTCGACCGTCTCGCCCCAGCGCGGTTCATAGGTGGCGAACACGTGATCGAAGGTGCGATTCTCGCCCATGATCACGATCACATGCTTGATCGGGCTCCTGGTCTTATGATCGTTGACTTTGGGTCCGCCAAGATCGGCATCGATCGCATGGGCGTTGCCTCCCATCAGGGAGATAATGGCTGCGGTGATCACAGTGCGATCACGCATCTGTTTCGTCAGCTGCTTCAGCATCGAGTCCTCGTGCAGATCGATAGGGGGTGCGGGGAAAGCGGGCGGCGCAGGGCGCGCCGCGTTTCAAATCGGTTACGCTCTGTTGCAGAACGTTGCGACGCTAAGCCGCACTCATGTCAGCCTGACTGCGGGAATATGTCGCATTGATTACGGAGGTTTGACTGGAGCTGCGACCTGGCCCCAACGCCGTCGTTCCGATGACAGGTTGGATTTTGGGCGGCGTGCAGAAAATGCAGACAGGTCAGCGAGGTGCAAGCGCGGAGGTAAACCGACACGGACCTGACGCGCCGCGCCTGTCATGCAGCTTTAAAGAAACTGTCACGAGCTGACGACTCAGCGGCTGCGCGGAGAACCACCGGCTGCGATCAATTGCGCTCGGCTGGTGAGGAACACTCGCGCTGCAACGGCTTGCGCCTTGCCGAGGCAATGTTGGCGGTAAGCAGCCGGCCCGGCCTTGATTGATCGCTTACCCCGTCACCGCCGCGAGATCATCATCGAGGTCGTCCTCGAGCGGGGCGAGCACCGACAAAGGCTTGGTGGAGAGCGAGATCGGCTTGCGACCGCTCGAGGCGGTGCTGCCCTGCGACACTTTGCTGTCGCGCGATTGGGCATAGAGCACGGCGCCAACCCGCCCGCCGGATTGCAGGAGTTCACGCTCGCTGCAGGTTGCGGCGATGGCGAGAGCCAGCGAATGCAGGTGGCTGCGGCGGTAACAGAACAGCGCCAGCATCGCCCTCACGTCGCTCGAAACGCTTTCGACCAGCGCCGGCAGACCGTTCTCGCTGGCGCGATACATCTCGCCAAGCAGTTCCTCGCCAACTGGGCAGGAGTCGTCAAACGCGTCGCGGTTTGGAAACATCGCTCGATCCCCTCATGCGCAGATTGCAATGCGAATCGCTAACGAAGGGTTAACCACCGCGACCGGTAGTTGTACGGGGGGCCTTGATATTCCGGCATTTGCCCAGTCCAGGCCGGGTTTGAGGGCCGAATCAGCCGTTCGCGGCCATGAAAATCGACAGCCCGAACCCGGTCAGGTGGTGGAGAGCCTGATCCACCCCGATCAAGGTCCAGAACCAGGGATGCTCCAGCGTCATACCGAAATGGGACGAGCAGATGCCCTTGGCCCGATCGACCGTGATGTGGATGGCGAAATCGATGAAGGCGACAAACCAGAACCGTGGTGCGACGACCAGAATCAGGGCCAGAGCGCAGGCAAGGTGGATCAGGCAATGCACGAGAAGCGGCAGTGCCCACCCCTTCTTCTGATCCTTGCCATAGGCCATCCAGGCGGTCTGGAGCACGAAGTCGGCAATGATGTGCTTGAAGGTGAGCAGCAGCATCCAGCCAAGGAGCGCACCAACCGGAACCGAGGACGATAGAGAAGGAAGAGACAAAGCTGACGCTCTCGCTACGACTAAGCTTCGACGCACCGGAAACGGGAGGCGTTCAGCGGCATCGGTTCGAAGGCCGGCCAGTTCGACGCGTGTGCAGCTTTTATGACATTTCCGATCTCGGATTGCACGTGAAAGGGAACTCGGGACAGCAGTCGCAAGGCGGCTTCCGCACTTAACGGTAAATCCATGCAGCGCCAACTTTCCATTGACTACCGATCTGATCGCCGCCTCGGCAAATCATCTTCATCTCAGCTGGTTGCGTGATTGGAAAAAGATACCACCAGCGCAGCATCGCTGAAGACCGTCACTCCGGTTTCACTCCGCAGCCTTGGCGTCGGGATATTCCGCCAGGGCGCGGGCGCGGATCTGGGCGATGGTACGCTTCAGCGCGGCTTGCCGCGGATCAGGCATCGCGGCGGCCCGTGCTTCCGCAATCGCGCCGTCGAGGTCGGCCAGCGGCAGCGCGCCGTCAAAGGTCGGCTTGGCCAGCCCGTTGATGATCGCATGCCAATCGGCAAGCCCCTGCCAATAGGCGTCGCCCTGCCCCTGGACCATGGTCGCCGTCGCGATCAGGGCCGGCGCCGAAGCCGGCTGCTTGTCCAGGCAGCGGGCGATCATATGCAGCCAGCGCTCGACCCAGATCCGCTCTTCGGCGTAGCGCACAGACGACAACCGCCATCTCTTGAGCGCGGCAAAGGATTTCAGGCGGCTGACCGCGCCTTTGGAGGCAATCGAGAAACGGAGCGACATCCGCCTGCGGCGCAGCCAGCCGACCTTCTCGAACGCGGTCATCAAGGAGTTCGCCGCAGCCTCGGGCAGCACGGCGACCAATTCATCGAGGCGGAACCGCCTGATGTCGTGGATTGCGCGATGGCGGGCCATCGCGCCGGCTTCCAATTCAGCCAGCTTGAGCTGCGCGATGCGAATCAGATCCTCATAGGCCATCCGCTGCGCCAGCAGCTGCGCGAGCTCACACAGCATGGCCGTGTCGACGTGCGGCCGGCCGACAAAGCGCCTGATGCGATCGACATAGAGCTGCGCGTAACTCGGCCCCTGATAGTCGATCAGGAGATGGATGTGCTCCGAGACGATGGACGCCGCCGCCTCCGGGAGGCCCTCAGGCAGGAATGGCGTCGGCGCATCGTCGTCGCCGATGACATCCGCGAACAGGTAACGCAGTGAGGAGAGAATGCTCGCCACCTCTGGCCATGACCTCCCGATCAGGCCGACTTCGCCGTAACGGCGGCCGCGGCGGTCTGCTGTGCCAGCCGGCGCTCCAGGGTCTCGATATTTTGGAACAGCCGCGCGCTGGCGAGGCGCAGGAAATAGAAGGCGAAGGCAGGGTTCTGCACGTAGAGCTGCTCGACCTGGTCATAGCTGACCGAGAGGATGAGGCCGTCCTCGTCGCATTCCAGCGTCTGCGTCCGCGTATTCGAGGGTGAGATCATGCCGAACTCACCGACGATGGCGCCGACCGGCAGCTCGATGCCGGACTCGACCAGGCGAAAGCGGCCGCTGACGATGTAATACATGCTGTCGGCCTTCTCGTCCTTGTAGAACAGCACTTCGCCTGCGGTGCATTTGCGCTCCGTCATGAACGGCTTCAGCCATTCCATCGAGAGATCGCTGCTGACCGACCGTTTCACGTCGCGAACGAGCTGCAGCATCTGGTGAAGCCGATAGCTGTTCAACGGCAGCAGCACGCCGTGAAGCGCGATCACCGGGTAATTGTGGGTCGGTATCGCGGTCGCGATCAGGACGATGTTGGTGAGGATCGCAAAGACCCGAAGCGGGATCATCGTCCGCATCGACAGCGTCGCTACCACGAAAATCGATGCAAACAGGCTGCCGGCGGCACCTGCGTGCTCTACGAGATGAGAAGTGTCCATTCGAGCTCAACCAGACTTCTGGACGCGAGACGGAAACGTCGCCACTAGGACGTTTCGGTCTTCACTGACTGTGTCCGCCAGGACTCTTGATATACGGCGAAAAAGCGACGTTTTAACCGGCTTTCGCCGTGCAGCAGAGAAATTCCGCTCCGTAAGCCGTCCGAAAAGGGGACAGGTGCAAAAGAGGAGAGGTAAGAGAAGGCGCCCGGGCGGTGTCGTTGACGACACTGGCCCGGACAGGCACCTTCCCCGCCACCTTCCATAAACGCCCCAGACCGGGATTTTCATCGAGCACAGGCGCCCATTTTCGATGTCCAAACCGTTACTGTTCCCGAATTTGGCGTCGTTCCTGACCGCAACGGCCGGTCGTCAGACGACGCGGGCGGACTATGCGGCTGTTGTCATCGGCACTGGCGCCATGGTCCTGCTCACGGTGGATGCGGCCTATGACGCGGCAGCGGGCGCAATTTGCGGCGTGCTGTGGGCTTGTCTTGCCTTCTTCGTCTTGCAGTGGGGGGTGCGGGTTCACTGGGCGCAGCAGGCCCGCTATACCCTCTCTTATCTATGTTCCGAAGGCGGCGTGCTGGATACCGCCTCGGCGCTTGGGGTGCCGTTCGCGCTGGCGCTCGGCGTGGAGCAAAGATCGGCCTGGCTGTTCGCGGTCCTGTGGCTGGTCAAGGTCATCCCCGGGATTCCCGGTCTGCAGCGGCTGCGCCGGGTGCTGGTGATGGAGGCCAGGCCCCTGCTCAGCGTATTCGTGCTGTTCCTTCTGGTGTTGTTTCTCGGCTCGGTCGCCGAATACACACTGGAACACGAGGCCCAGCCGGCGACCTTCGGCAGCGTGCCGCAAACCTTGTGGTGGGCGGTCGTGACCCTGACCACCACGGGCTACGGCGACGTCGTGCCCGTCACGCCGCTGGGACGGGTGATCGCGGCCATGGTGATGATCTCGGGCCTGGGCGTGTTCGGGCTGTGGACCGGTATTCTCGCCACCAGCTTTGCCGCCGAGACCAGGCGAGACAATTTCCTCAAGACCTGGGAGTCCGTCAGCAAGGTTCCCTTCTTTGCCACGCTCGGCCCGTCCGCCATCGCCGACGTGACCCATATGCTGCGCACCATCGATCTGCTGCCGCGGACCACCATCATCCGCAAGGGGCAGCCGGGCGATTGCATGTACTTCATCGCCTCCGGCGAGGTCGAGGTCGACCTGCCCGGCAAGAAGGTCCGGCTCGGCGAAGGCGCTTTCTTCGGCGAGATGGCGCTGCTTGGGAATAATCTGCGCTCCGCCAATATCTCGACCACCAAGCTCTCGAAGCTGTTGGTGCTCGATCTGGTGGATTTCCGCCTTCTGATGGCCCGCCACCCTGATCTGGTCCAAAGTATCGACGCCGAGGCCAAGCGGCGCGCATTGGAGAATACGACATGACCGACGCACCGGCCGAGCAGGCCACTCCCGAGGCGAGCACGCCGCTGCTTTCCATCGAAGGGGCGCGCGCGACCATCCGCCTGAACCGGCCAAAACATCTGAACCGGCTGCAACGTGAGGACCTCGAGGCGCTGCTGGCGCTGTTCGACCGCATCGAAGCCGATGCCGCCATCCGCGTCGTGGTCCTGACCGGCACCGGCCGCGCCTTCAGCGCCGGCTATGATCTCGGCTCGATCGCCGAACGCGCCGAGGGCGCCCGGCATGACAATCCGGGCGCCAGCTTCGAGGTCGTGGTCAACCGGCTCGAAGACCTCGCGCTGCCCACCATCTGCCGTCTCAATGGCGGCGTCTATGGCGGCTCGACCGACCTGGCGCTGGCCTGCGACTTCCGGATCGGCGTCGATACGGCTGAGATGTTCATGCCGGCGGCACGACTTGGCCTGCACTACTATCCGAGCGGCATCAGGCGTTACGTCTCGCGGCTCGGCGCCGACAATGCGAAGCGGTTGTTTCTGACCGCGGAGAAGATTGACGCAAATGAGATGCTGCGCATCGGCTATCTCACGACTCTCGTGCCGGTGGAGGCGCTCGATTCCGCTGTCGACCGGCTTGCGACGCAGCTTGCGGGCAATGCGCCGACCGCAATGGCAGGCATGAAGCGTGCGATCAACGAGTTTGCCCACGGAAGCCTCGACGAGTCGGCCGCCGCGCAAAGGAATCGCGACAGCATGTCCGGTGCGGAGATCCGGGAAGGCATCAAGGCCTTTGCCGAGAAGCGGCCGCCGAAATTTTAGACAGGCATGCCAGATGCGGATGTGACATTCGCTGCAGGATCGAGCGCGAATCCTCGCACGCGAATGGCAAATTCAGAACGGCACGAGCGTGGTGCTCAGTTCCGCGGCGATATCGATGTTGCGAATTCGAAGCAAACCGCACTCGGATCGGAGGGTTTTCCGGTGTCCTTCGAATCCGACATTCGCTTCCGAGGGCGCCTCGAATGAAACGAAGCTCGATTCGGGACAATAGAAACTTTGATTCGCTGATGTCCTCGAGCCGCTGATGGTCGCATCAGGGTTTGCTGCAATTTGATGCGAATGTCAGCGCAGGAGGCAGGACCAACATACTATACCAACATACTATAATGAGAATGGCTGCGGAGCTGTGCATTCAAGCCACCGTATCCCGCATCAGTTGATAACAGGATTGCTGATCTCATTCTAGTTTACGATTGACAGCAATGCGTCGGCGGCTAGCCTCAGTGTGGGCGGAGATGCGCAACAT
Source organism: Bradyrhizobium sp. STM 3843 (assembly GCF_000239815.1). Lineage (GTDB taxonomy): Bacteria > Pseudomonadota > Alphaproteobacteria > Rhizobiales > Xanthobacteraceae > Bradyrhizobium. Next base: position 24,150 of record NZ_CAFK01000319.1, read on the forward strand.
GGACGGGACCGACGCATATTGGGGGCGCCGCGCGCTCGACTTTGTCGATGCCCTGGAGTCATCGACGACGAGCGCCAGCGTGATCACCCAATTCGAGCGACTGATCGGCGAGATCGGCTTTCGTTCCTACATCATCGCGGGAATACCGACATCGACCCAATCATTGGATCAACTGATGCTGGCCAACGGTTGGCCTGCCGGATGGTTCGAGTTCTACACCCGCGAGAATCTCCATATGGCCGATCCAATCCCGCGGCATTGCCTGGGGACGCTGAACCCTTTCATGTGGTCGGAGGCGCCGTATGATCGCGAGCGAGACCGTTCCGCCCATGAGGTGATGATGCGGGCGCGGGACTTCGGCCTCCAGGAGGGCTTCTGTATCCCGATTCATTATGACGATGCGGTCGGCGCGATCAGTCTCGCCGGCGAGCGGCCGCACCTCGATACCGAGAGCAAGAGCGCGGTTCATCTGATCAGCATCTTCACTTATGGGCGGTTGCGTGCATTGGGGCGTTCGTCACCGACAAAGCAAGGCCGCCGCCTGTCCGAGATCGAGGCCGAGGTGCTCCGCTGGGCGGCCCGCGGCAAGACCGCATGGGAGACGGCGCAGATTCTCGGCCTGTCGGAGCGCAATGTGCGCTGGCACCTCGAGGAGGCGCAGCGCAAACTGATGACCAACAACAAGACCGCGACCGTCGCGACCGCATTGGTCAATGGAGAAATCCTGCTCTGATTAGGTCATTTCAGGGACGAGGGTCCGAGCTGTCATTTCTCCCAGTGGAATCTCTCAGCTGCATCGGCATGCTTACCGCGCGATTGAACATTGAGCGGGAGCTTCGATGCCTGAGATCCATGTTGTTCGAAGGGATAATCGACATCTCTACGAGCGCTACTTCGACCCTTATTTCCGGATGCGCCATGACATCTACGTCAAGCAGCGCAAATGGATGGCGCTGGACCGGCCGGATGGGCGCGAGATCGACCAGTTCGACACCGAAGATGCGGTCTATCTGTTCTGCATCGACCAGGGACAGCTGATCGGCGCGATGCGCGCGGTGCCGACCCTGCTGCCGACCCTGATGAGCGAGATCTTCCCCTATCTCAACATCCGGGGACCCATCCAGCGGCCCGACGTCTACGAGCTGTCGCGCATCTTCGTGATTCCGGAGCGGCGCGGCGAGCATGCCGGACCGCGGATCGACATGTTGCTGCTCACCGCGATCATGGAATACGGCATTTCGATCGGTCTGACCGGCTTCTCCATCGTGCTGGAGAGCTGGTGGCTGCCGCGCTTCGAGCGCTGCGGCTGGAAAGCCCGCCCGCTCGGCCTACCGCACATGATGGACGGGATGTCGGTGCTGGCGGTGCTCGTCGATTGCGACGACACAACGTGGCAGTCGTTGTGCCAGCAGATCGGCCTCAACCAGCCGACGCTGACATGGCGGGGGCTCGACGACGTCAGCCGTCAGGCCCTTCCGGACATCTTTCTTCCGCTTCCACCAGCTGTTCAGCCATCGCAATGAGTTGCTCACGATGCCGCTTCAGACGCAGCTTGTGGAAGGATTTGAAGAGCCGATGGCCATGGACCGTCGACTCGTCCAGTTCCAAATCTGCCAGTTCCAAGGCTGCGCGCTCAGGCGGCGTCTGCATGGAATCCATCACTGACTTTTCAGGGTATGAGCCGTGACCGAAGCTTCACTCGAGAAGATCATTGAGCGCCTGCAATTTTGCATTGTCGACGCCAGAGCCCTTCAACTCAAAATGTTGGAGCGGGTTTTGTCAATATCGCTGCTGGAAGCCCATGAACTGAAGGACCAGTTCAAGGATAAATTGGGCAAGCGCAGCAACGGAACCGCTTGCCACTGACGGGCTTCGAATCCGAAGTCCGCCCCGTAGCGAGCTGCGGAGGCAGGAGCGCACTGCGATATGCTAAGGGCAACGCAGCGATCGCCGGGTCATTCCTCGAAAAAGCGAGCCGTGTCGGTGATGGCCGCGCGGCTGGTGCGGTATGAATTCGCCTTGTGGTCGCGATCGGGATAGCCGAAGGAAATGCCGCAGATAACCTTGCGGTCCTCGCCGAGGCCGAAATGGGCACGAACGACGTCGGAATGAAAGGCGAGCGCTGCCTGCGGCACGGTGGCCACGCCGAGCGCCTGCGCCGCCAGCATGAAGCTCGTCACATAGCCGCCGCAATCGACCGCACCGTAGACCCCGAGCGCCTCGTCGCTATGGATGATCGCGACATGCGGCGCACCGAAGAAGTTGTAGTTCTCCAGCGCCTGCTTCGCATAACCGGCCTTGTCGCCGCGAGGAATCCCAACCGCGTTGTAGAGCTGAAAGCCGCTCTCGCGCCGCCGCTCGAGATAGACGCCACGATATTCGCGCGGAAACTCGAAATCGCCGACGGTGGGCTTGCCGCCTGAGGCGGCGGCGTACATCGCCTGCCGGAATTTCTCCGTGGCCGCCCCTGAGGTGATCTCGACCCGCCAGGGCTGGCTGTTGCACCAGGACGCGGTGGTCTGCGCCACGCCAAGGATCCGCTCGATGGTGGCGCGCGGCACGGGATCCGGCAGGAAGCGGCGGCAGGAGAAGCGCGCGCGCATCAGGGTTTCGAGGGTGGTGATCGGATCTGTCTGGCCAGCGGTCGACGTTGCTTCCATGGAATGACTTTCAATTCGAGCCAATTTCAATTCGAGCCAAAGTGCCGCCCCCTCATGGTGAGGAGGCGCGGAGCGCCGTCTCGAACCATGCGGCCAAGCTGTGGCCTCATCCTTCGAGACGCTGCTACGCAGCTCCTCAGGATGAGGATTAACCTCGCCCCTTCGTCGGCACCTTGTTGAAGGGGACATCCTTGTCCACCCGGATGTCGCCGGGCAGGCCGAGCACGCGCTCGGCGATAATATTGCGCAGGATCTCGTCGGTGCCGCCGGCAATCCGCATCGATGGCGAGGTCAACAGCATCTGCTGGAACTGGCCCTGTGTCGTCTCTTCGTCCGCGCCGGTGAGAGCACCGGCTGCGCCTTGGAGATCCATGGCATAGGCTGCGATGTCCTGCAGCATGGTGCCGGCGACCAGCTTGCCGATCGAATTCTCCGGCCCCGGCCGCTCGCCGCGCGACAGCGCCGAGATCGCGCGATAGCTGGTGTATTTCAGCCCGCTCGCCTTCACCGCCCATGACGCCAGCTTCGAGCGCGTCGCACGGTCATCGATCGCAAGTCCGTTTTCGCTCATCAGGTTCGCGCAGAACGCAAACATCTCAGGGAAGCCGGTCGCAAGCCGGGCGCCGATCGACATGCGCTCGTTCATCAGCGTGGTCAGCGACACGTTCCAGCCGTCGCCGACCGCACCGAGCCGCTGGCTGTCCGGGATCACGACGTCGGTGAAGTAGACCTCGTTGAACTCCTGCATGCCGTTGGCCTGCCTGATCGGGCGGATCTCGACGCCTTTGCTCTTCATGTCGAGGAAGAACATCGTCAGTCCCTTGTGCTTGGGCACGTTGGGGTCGGTGCGGGTGATCAGGAGGCCGTAGTCGGAATAATGCGCGCCCGAGGTCCAGATCTTCTGGCCGTTGACGATCCAGTCGTCACCGCGCTTCTCGGCGCGGGTGCGCAGGCCCGCGACATCGGAGCCGCCGGCCGGCTCGGAGAACAGCTGGCACCAGATCTCCTCGCCGGACGCCAGCTTCGGCAGATAGCGTCGCTTGTCCTGTTCGCTGCCATAGGCCATCACGGTCGGGCCGCACATGCCTTCGCCGATCTGAAACGGCTGCGTCAGCTTGCCGTAGACGCCCTCCTCCTGCTGCCAGATCACGCGCTCGATCGGCGAGGCGCCATGGCCGCCATAATCCTTCGGCCACTGCAGACAGGCCCAGCCGGCCTCGGCCTTCTTCTTCTGCCAGGCCTTGCCGACCTCGACGATGTCGGCGTTCTTGAGACGGATACGTCCGAGCGAGGCGCTCGAAAGCTCCTGTTCGAACTGCTTCGGCGCGTTGGCGTCGATCCAGGCCCGCGCCTTGGCGCGGAATGCGGCTTCTTCGGGAGTGTCGTCGAAGTTCATCGTCCTTCCTTCCAGCACCGTCATTCCGGGGCGATGCGAAGCATCGAACCCGGAATCCAGAGATGACTCACTTCGAGATTCCGGGTTCGGTCGCTTTGCGACCGCCCCGGAATGACGAGAACTAATTCCGTCCTCTGGTCGGGATCTGATTGAACGGCAGATCCTTGTCGACCCTGATATCGCCCGGCAGCCCGAGCACGCGCTCGGCGATGATGTTGCGCATGATCTCGTCAGTGCCGCCCTCGACGCGGGTGCCCGGCGCGCGCAACAACATCGCCTGAAATTTGCCGGCCAGTTCGGCTTCCGGTCCGCTCAGCACGCCGGCCGCGCCCTGCAGATCCAGCGCGAACGTCGCGACGTCCTGAACCATCGATGCCGCGACCAGCTTGCCGATCGAGTTCTCCGGGCCCGGCCGTTCGCCCTTCGACAGCGCGGAGATGGCACGGAAGCTGGTGTATTTCAGGCCGCTCGCTTTCACCGCCCAGTTCGCGAGCTTGGCGCGCACGTTGCGGTCCTCGATCGCCGGACGATCGTCGAGCATCAGATTGGAGCAGAACTCGAACAGCTCCGGGAAGCCGGTGGCGACGCCGGCCCCGATCGACATCCGCTCGTTCATCAGTGTGGTCAGCGCCACGTTCCAGCCGTCATTGACTGCCCCCAACCGCTGTGAGTCCGGAATCACGACATCGGTGAAATAGACCTCGTTGAAATCCGAATGGCCGCTGGCCTGCTTGATCGGCCTGATCTCGACGCCTTTGCTCTTCATGTCCAGGAAGAACATCGTGAGCCCCTTGTGCTTGGGCACGTCGGGATCGGTGCGAGTGAGCAGAATGCCGTAGTCGGAATAATGCGCGCCGGAGGTCCAGATCTTCTGGCCGTTGATCACCCACGCGTCGCCGCGCTTCTCGGCGCGGGTGCGCAGGCCGGCGACATCGGAGCCGCCCGCGGGCTCCGAGAACAGCTGGCACCAGATCTTTTCGCCCGAGGCCAGCGGCGGCAGATAGTGTCGCTTATGCTCCTCCGAGGCGTAGGCCATCATGGTCGGCCCGCACATGCCGTGGCCGATGATGAAGACAGCCGAGAGCTTGCTGAACGGCCCTTCCTCCTGCTGCCAGATCACGCGCTCGATCGGCGAGGCGCCGCGGCCGCCATACTCTTTCGGCCAGTGCAGACAGGCCCAGCCGGCATCGGCCTTCTTCTTCTGCCAGGCTTTCGCGACCTCGAGGAGATTGGCATTCTTCAGCGCGGTGCGCCCCAAGGAGGACGCGCGCAGTTCTGCTTCGTATTCTTTCGGCGCGTTGGCGGCGATCCAGGCCCGCGCTTGGCTGCGGAACGCAGCCTCCTCAGGGGTGTCGTCGAAGTTCATCGTCGTTCTCTTTCCCGTCATTCCGGGGCTAGGCCAAAGGTCTCGAACTCGGAATCTCGATGTGACAACCTCTAGATTCCGGGTTCGCAGCGTTCCGCTGCGCCCCGGAATGACGTGCATGGATCACGCCGCATTGCGCTTGCGCATGCGATCGATCAACTGATCCTCCCAGTAGGAAAGACTGCCCAGGCCGAGCGCCAGCGCATTGGCACGGCGGTAGTACATGTGGCAGTCGAACTCCCAGGTGAAGCCCATGCCGCCGTGCACCTGAATGTTGTTCTTGGCGCAGTGCTGGAAGGCCTGGGTCGCGCTGATGCGCGCCGACGCCGCGGCCTCCGGCAATTCGGGCGCATTGGTCGATAGCGCCCAGGCGCCGTAATAGCAGTTGGAGCGCGCAAGGGTGGCAGATACATACATGTCTGCGAGCATGTGCTTGACCGCCTGGAACGAGCCGATCGGCCTGCCGAAGGCGATGCGATCGAGCGCGTAGTCGCGGCCCATCTCCAGCGCACGATCGGCGCCCCCGACCTGCTCGAAGGCAACCAGGACCGCCGCCCGATCGAGCACCTGGGCGATGATGGCCCAGCCTTCACCTGGCGCCCCGAGCGGCTCGGCCTTGCAGTTCGCGAAGACAAGCTCCGCCTGCCCGCGGGTCGGATCAAGGTTGGTCAGCGCCTTGGCGTCGACGCCGCCGGCCTTCGTGTCCGCGATGAACAGGGAAATGTCGCTGTCGCGGCCGGTCGCAGCGCTGCGTGCGGCGACGATGACAAAATCAGCGATCGCGCCATCCGCCACCGGCTTCTTGACGCCGTTGAGCACGCCGTTCGATGCGTCAAGCTTGACGGCCTTGGGCGACGGATTGCCGGTGCCTTCGAACAAAGCGAGCGTGCCGATCGCCTCGCCAGAGGCGATCCTCGGCAGCCATTTTCGCTTCTGTGCCTCGCTGCCGGCGAGCATCAACGCCTCTGCTGCAAGATACACCGTCGAGGAGAACGGCACCGGCGCCAAGGCCCGGCCCATCTCCTCGGCGATCACGCAAAGTTCGAGATGGCCCGCACCCGCGCCGCCGAACTCTTCAGGGATGGCGACGCCGAGAAAGCCCATCTCGGCAAGCCCCCTCCACAGCTCGCGGTCATAAGGTGACTGCCCGTCGAGCACAGCGCGTACCGCCTTGGACGAACACTTCTCGGCCAGGAATTTGCGCGCCTGATCGCGCAGCTGCTTCTGGTCGTCGGAGAAATCGAAATTCATGGGCTTTACCCGTCCTGATGATTCTCAATAAGGAACGTCATTCCGAGGCGCGCGTGGCGCGAGCCCGGAATCCATACTCCCGGTGGTGGTTATGGATTCCGGGCCTGTGCCTAGCGGCGCATCCCGGAATGACGCGTGGAAAGAGTGCGTTCATCACAGCACGATCACCTCGTCGGCCGGCGGATCGGCATAGAGCCGCTCCACCAGTGCGGCGCGGCGTTCGAGCCCGGCGCGCTGATTGATGTAGCCCTTGTCGGTCAGCTCATGCCCGTCGATCGACGGCGGCTCGACCATCAGCATTACGCGGGCGATGCGCCGGCTGGTCGCGCCTTCGCATTCTCTGTTGTGCGCATCGAGCCCACGCTTGACGCAGGCGATCACCGCAGGGTGTTTGACGACCTCCTCAAAGGTGGCATTGGGATCGCAGATCATCTGGCGGCAGGCGTGCAAATTCGGCCAGGCCAGCAGACCGACCTCATCACGATCCTGTCCCGTGACGAGAGCGTCTTGTATCACCGGTGTCGCGGCGGCGATCGCATCGGTTCGCAACGCTCCGACATGGACGAAGGTGCCCGTCGTCAGCTTGAAATCCTCGACCACGCGGCCGGCGAAGATGATGCCTTGCACGGGATCGTCAGGATCGACAAACACGCCGGCATCGCCGATGCAGTAGAAGCCTTCCTCGTCGAAGGCCTTTTCTGTCAGCTCGGGCTGGCCGAAATATCCCGGCATCACATTCGCACCGCGCAGCCGCAGCTCGTATTTGGTCCCTGACGGCACCATCTTCAATTCGACGCCGGGGAATGGCAGACCGATCAAGCCGACGCGTTCGGTGTCCCAATAGGTTCCGGTCGAGGTTGGGCCGGTCTCGGTCGAGCCCCAACCGGTGTAGAACACGATGCGCTCGCCGGTGGCGCGCACGGCCAGCGCCTGCATGCGGTCGTACAGATCGTCCGGCAGTCGCGCGCCGCCGTAGCCCATCAGGCCAAGGTCCTTGAAGAAGGAGCGGCAAAGCGCATCGTCCTTTTCCATCGCGGCCGCGAGTGCGGCATAGCCGACCGGCACGTTGGCATAATAGGTCGGTGACACCTCGCGCAGGTTCCGGATCGTCTCCTCGAACTGACCGGGCATCGGCCGCCCGTCATCGATGTAGAGCGTGCCGCCATCGATCAGCAGCGGATTGAACAAGGCATTGCCGCCCATGGTGTGATTCCACGGCATCCAGTCCAGCACCGTGGCAATGGGCGCATCAGGCGAACGCGGACGAACCTGCATCATCATCGCGGCATTGGCGCACATCATGCGCTGCGTGTTGATGACCGCCTTGGGCATGCCGGTCGAGCCCGAGGTGAACAGCAGCTTGCCGATCGTGTCGGGCGTGATCTTTGCGATCGATCGCTCGACCTCCGAGCTCACCGGCGTCGCGGCAAGCTCGGCGAAGCTGAGGCTTTCGATACCGTCGCAGGGGCGCGCGACATGGATCACGGTGACGCCCTCGAGCGGCAACGTCTTCAGCGCCTTCTCGAAGGTCGGGCCGTCCTGCACCATGATCACGGCCGGACGGATCAGGTCGAACAGATATTTTAGCTTGAGATGATCATGGCTCATCAGCGAATAGGCCGGCGACACCGGCGCCGCCGGGAGCCGCGCCTGCATCGCGGCAAGCGTGAGCAACGCATGCTCGATCGAATTGCCGGAGAGGATGGCGACGGGCCGGCCCGCTTCGAGGCCAAGATTGAGCAGGCCCTGCGTGAGCCCGTCGGCGATGCGTTTGGCTTCGCCATACGACATCTTCCGCCATTGTCGTTCGGGTCCTGCGCGCTGCGCCAGCCAGATGCGCTCGGGGGCCTGCTCGGCCCATTTTGCGAGAGGTGCCGGAATGTGCGGCTCGTAGGCCTGCAGTGGGATCCGCGACCTCATGACGATGACGCCGTCGTCGCGTCGTTCGACGTCGATGTCGCGCGTCAGCCAGTCGACCTTGCGGAAGGCCGGTTTCTCCAGCACCGCCGCTGCACTCCCGTCCATCTTGCGTCTCCCGAATACAGTCGTCCTTTGCGGATCTTGATATTTGCTTGTTGGTCGAGAGCGGCTCGCATCTCTCTCCACCGTCGTCCCGGCCAAGCGAAGCGCGAGCCGGGACCCATAACCACAGGATGTCGTTATGGGCACTACGTCAGCCACCTGATTCCACTAGCAACATCACGCGGTATGGGTCCCCGCGTTCGCGGGGACGACAGCCGAATGGGTAGCTACCGCGGCGCCATGCGGATCGCGCCGTCGAGACGGATGGTCTCGCCGTTGAGCATCGGATTCTCGACGATGTGCACGGCGAGATTGCCATACTCGGACGCATCGCCGAGCCGCGCCGGATGCGGCACCTGCGCGCCCAGGCTCTTGCGCGCCTCTTCGTTCAGGCCCATCAGCAGCGGCGTCAGGAACAGGCCGGGCGCGATGGTGTTGACGCGGATTTTTTGGCTGGCGAGATCGCGCGCCGCCGGCAGCGTGAGGCCGACCACACCACCCTTCGAGGCCGAATAGGCGATCTGGCCGATCTGGCCTTCGAAGGCCGCAACGCTCGCGGTGTTGATGGCGACGCCACGCTCTTCGCCGATGGGCTCAGCGGTGACGAGGCGCTCGGCAAACAGCCGCAGCACATTAAAGGTGCCGATCAGGTTGACATTGATGATGCGGGCAAACTTCGCGAGCGGATAGACGCCATCCTTGCCGACGATGCGCTGCGAGCCGCCGATGCCGGCGCAGTTCACCAGGACGCGCGCGATGCCGTGGACGGCTTCGGCCTTCGCGATGCCTGCCTTGACCTGCTCCTCGTCGGTGACGTCGGCGTGAACAGCCACACCATGAATTTCAGCGGCGACCTTCTCCGCATTCTCCTTGCTCTGGTCGAGCACCGTGACCTTGGCGCCCTTCGCGGCCATCGCACGCGCGGTGGCGGCACCGAGCCCCGACCCGCCGCCGGTGATGAGAACCGCAACATCCTTCAACTGCATGGGCAACCTCCCTGTTTTTTGTTTTGCGAATGGCTGATAGCGAGTATCGCGTAGGGAAGTGCCTTAACTCCCCTATTCGCTACTCCCTAATCGCCACTCGCCCTCTTGAGTATTCCGCCGCAGATCAGCGCTTCCATATGCGTGATGTATTGGCGGCAGACTTCGTCGGTCACCGGACCCACGCCGGTCGCGCGCGACATGGCGTGGCGGCCGAAGAACAGATGATCGCAGGCGCCGATCAGGCTGGTGTAGAACAGCACCGGATCGACCTCGCGGAATTCGCCGGCCGCAACGCCTTCCGCGAGCAGCCTGCGGTGAAATTCCAGCAGCGGCGCGACGAAGAACTTCGACACTTCGTCAGCGGCTTCCGCACTGCTCTCGTGCAGGAGGCAGTGGATCAACCGATTCATATAGGGGAAGCGGTGATAGGCGCGGATGATGCCGCCGATATGCAGCTTCAGCTTTGCAGTCGGCGAGAGCGGCTGCGCCAGCAGATATTCGAGATTGGCGACCTCGGTGGCGGCATCGCGCGCAAGCAGCGCCAGCAGCAGGCCATCCTTGTTGCCGAAATGATATTTGACCAACGCGGCGTTCGCGCCGGACTTCTGGGCGATGTCGCTCAAGGACACGTCAATCGACGCGCGTTCGATCATCAGCTCGCTGGCCGCAACCAGGAGCTTCTCCGCCGTGGCATTCCGCCCGGCGGCAAGCTTGTTCGGTGTGCTGCTCTGGAGCTGAGGTCCCATCCGGTCTCTTCCAAGGATCGCGCCAGATAAGCCGAAGGCGTCCTCGATCACAAGATTTAATTGATCGATTGACTAAGCCCTAACTGCTCGTTTAAATCGCCTCCAACCACGAAGACCAAGTCTAGGGAGGAAACCCCATGGCGGAAGCCTATATCGTTGCGGCTGCCCGGACCGCGGGCGGCCGCAAAGGGGGACGTTTGTCCGGATGGCATCCGGCGGATCTCGCGGCCAAGGTGCTGAATGCCCTGGTCGATCGCTCCGGCGCGGCGCCGGATCAGATCGAAGACGTGATCATGGGCTGCGTGATGCAGGCCGGCGAGCAGTCCAACAACATCGCCCGCAACGCGGTGCTCGCCTCCAAGCTGCCCGAAAGCGTGCCCGGCACCTCGATCGACCGTCAGTGCGGTTCGTCGCAGCAGGCGCTGCATTTCGCAGCCCAAGCCGTGATGTCCGGCGCCATGGATGTGGTGATCGCCGCCGGCGTGGAATCAATGACGCGGGTGCCGATGGGGCTCGCCTCGAGCCTGCCGGCGAAGAACGGCTTCGGCCATTACAAGAGCCCCGGCATCGAGAGCCGCTATCCGAACATCCAGTTCAGCCAGTTCACCGGCGCGGAGATGATGGCCGAAAAGTACGGCCTCTCCAAAGACGAGCTCGACGAATACGCCTATAACAGCCATCAGCGCGCGATCGCGGCGACGCAGTCCGGCCATTTCAAGGACGAGATCGTTGCGCTCGAGATCGTCAGAGCCGACGGCTCGACCGACACCCACACGATCGACGAAGGCATCCGCTTCGACGTCAGCCTCGACGGCATCAAGGGTGTCAAGCTGATTGCCGAGAACGGCAAGCTGACGGCGGCGACCGCAAGCCAGATCTGCGACGGCGCCTCCGGCGTGCTCGTCGTCAACGAACGCGGCCTCAAATCGCTCGGCGTCAAACCGCTCGCGCGGGTCCATCATATGACCATGATGGGCGGCGATCCCGTGATCATGCTTGACGCGCCGCTGCACGCGACGAAGCGCGCTTTGGACAAGGCCGGCATGGGCATCGACGACATCGACCTGTTCGAGGTCAACGAGGCCTTCGCCTCGGTGCCGACCGCCTGGCTGAAGACCACCGGCGCTGATCCTGACAGGCTGAACGTCAATGGCGGCGCGATCGCGCTCGGCCATCCGCTCGGCGGCTCCGGCACCAAGCTGATGACGACGCTCGTGCACGCGCTGAAGCAGCGCAACAAGCGCTATGGCTTGCAGACCATGTGCGAAGGCGGTGGCATGGCGAATGTGACGATCGTGGAACGATTGTAAGCGCTGGCCCGAGCAACGGTGTCGTCCCCGCGAACGCGGGGACCCATAACCACCGATGCAAGTATGAGTCGTAAGCTGGAACTCCAGCTTGGCCCAACACAGGATTTCGTGGTCATGGGTCCCGGCTCGCGCTCGCTCCGCTCGCTTGGCCGGGACGACAGCTTTGCTCCTCTCAGCGGTGTGCCCTCATGACCCACCCCTCCATCCACGCCCGCACACATCCCGACAAGATCGCCTACCAGATGGCCGGCAGCGGCACGGCCATCAGCTATCGCGAACTCGATGAGCGTTCGAATCAGGGCGCACATCTGTTTCGCGCGCTGGGGCTGAAGCCGGGCGATCACATCGCCTTCCTGATGGAGAACCGGCTTGCCTTCATGGAGATCGCCTGGGCGGCACAACGCTCGGGCCTCTACTACACGGCGATCAGCCGCTACCTCACCAAGGACGAGATCGCCTACATCGTCAGGGATTGCGGCGCCAAGGTCTTCATCACCTCGCCGGGTTGCGCCGCGCAGGTCGCCGAGCTCGTGACCGGCACGCCGGGCGAGCCGCTCTTCTTCATGCTCGACCAGGCCGAGCCCGGCTTCCGCGCGTGGGACAAGGAAGTGGCGGCGCAGCCGCCGACGCCCATTGCGGACGAGGTTGCGGGCTACGACATGCTCTATTCGTCCGGTACCACCGGCCGGCCGAAGGGAATCAAGAAGGCATTCGAGAACAACAAGATCGACCAGCCGAACCCGTTCCTGCGGGTGCTCTGCGCCGACATGTGCGGCATGAATGCAGAGAGCATCTATCTGTCGCCGGCACCGCTCTATCATGCCGCGCCCCTGCGCTTCAACATGATGACGATCGTGCTCGGCGGCACCTCGATCATCATGGAGCATTTCGACGCCGAAGAGTTCCTGAAGCTGGTCGAAAAGCACAAGGCCACGCAATCGCAGCTGGTCCCCACGATGTTCGTGCGCATGCTGAAGCTGCCGGACGAGGTGCGGAAGCGCTACGATGTTTCCTCGCTCAAAGGCGCGATCCACGCGGCCGCGCCCTGCCCGGTCGACGTCAAAGCGAAGATGATCGACTGGTGGGGCCCGATCCTGATCGAGTATTACGCGGGCTCGGAAGGCAATGGCGTCACCGTGTGCAACTCGCAACAATGGCTGGCGCATCGTGGCAGCGTCGGCCGCGCCGTGGTCGGCAAGGTCAAGATCCTCGGTGAAGACAGCGAGGAAATGCCGACGGGCGAGATCGGCACGGTGTATTTCGCCGATGCGCCGGTCTTCACCTATCACAACGATCCCGAGAAGACGAAGCGTGCCTACAACGAGAAGGGCTGGTCGACGCTCGGCGATGTCGGCTATCTGGATGCCGACGGCTTTCTCTATCTCACCGACCGCAAGTCCTACATGATCATCTCGGGCGGCGTGAACATCTACCCGCAGGAGACCGAGGACATCCTGATCACCCATCCTGAGGTGGCCGACGTCGCGGTGTTCGGCGTGCCGAACGAGGAGATGGGCGAAGAGGTCAAGGCGGTGGTGCAGCCACATGATATGAGCCGCGCCGGCAAGGAGTTTGAGGAGCAGCTGATCCTGTTCTGCCGCAAGCACCTGTCCCCGATCAAATGCCCGCGCTCGATCGACTTTGAACCGGAGCTGCCGCGCACGCCGACCGGCAAGCTGGTGAAGCGGCACTTGCGCGAGCGCTATTGGCCGAAGTAGGCATCAGCATAACCGCCATCGTGGCGACAGGTCGGCGTAGGATCTGTCGCGCTGATCATGACTCTCTCCCCTTGCGGGAGAGGGCTACACAATCGCTTGCGACATACTCACTTGGGTGAGGGGTTCGTGCTGCAATCGTAGATCTACGAGGAGGAGAGAACCCCTCAGCCGGCAGCCTTCGGACGATGCTTCGCATCGCCGCGCGGCTGCTACCCTCTCCCACCGCGACGACGGCTCCGCCGTCGCGCCGAGGGGAGAGGGTGCACAGGAGTACGCCGCCATGACTGAAGCCCCTCTTCCGCCGCCACCGCTTCCGCCGTCCATCCGTTCGCGCCAGGTCGAGGGCGTCAACGGTCTCTCCATGCACGTGCTGGAAGCTGGCTTCGAGAGCGAGGGGCGGCCCTGCATCCTGCTGCTCCACGGCTTTCCGGAGCTGGCCTTCAGCTGGCGCAAGGTGATGCCGGCGCTCGCGGCCGCCGGCTATCACGTGATCGCGCCGGACCAGCGCGGCTATGGCCGCACGACCGGATGGAGCGCGGATTATGACGGCGATCTCGCGCCCTTCCGGCTGACCAATCTAGTGCGGGATGCACTCGGTCTGGTCTATGCGTTCGGCCATCGCAAGGTCGATGCCGTGGTCGGGCATGATTTCGGCAGCCTGGTCGCGGCGTGGTGCGCAGTGATCAGGCCCGACGTCTTCCGTTCGGTCGTGATGATGAGCGCGCCGTTCGCTGGACCGCCATCGCTGCCGTTCGGAACGGTGGATACGCCGCCAGCTACCCAGGCCGAAGATCCCGTGCATCGCGCGCTTGCAGCGCTGCAGCGACCACGCAAGCACTATCAATGGTACTACTCGACACGACAGGTCAACGCCGACATGCATCGCCCGCCTCAAGGCCTGCATGCCTTTCTGCGTGGCTACTATCACCACAAGAGCGCGGATTGGCCCGGCAATCAACCCTACCCGCTCCAGGCCTGGACGGCGGAAGAGCTTGCGAAGCTTCCGACGTATTACGTGATGGACCTCGACAAGACGATGGCGAAGACGGTTGCCGAAGTGATGCCGGACCAACAGGCGATTGCGAACAATCGGTGGCTTCCTGATTCCGAGCTTGCCTTTTACAGCGCCGAATATGAACGCACCGGATTCCAGGGCGGACTGCAATGGTATCGCTGCGGCACGTCGCGACTTTTCGACGCGGAGCTGCAGACGTGGTCCGATCGCCGCATCGAGATTCCATCGGCGTTCATCTCGGGCAAGCGGGATTGGGGCACTTATCAGAAGCCCGGCACGTTCGAAGCGATGCAAACGCGCGTCTGCACCAACATGGTGCTGTGCGAATTGATCGATGGCGCTGGACATTGGGTGCAGCAGGAGCAAGCCGAATCAGTCAATGAGTTGCTGCTCGGATTTATGAACAGACTGACAGGATGAACAAATCGACAGCCTGAATTTCGACGTCGTGCTGAACCATTTAGCTGCGTCGGGGAACGAACCCGTTGGGCTGACGTTTCCGCATCCGGGCGATGCGCATCAGGAGGAGAATTGATGGATAAGAAGATCGCTAGTTTGTTGGGCGCGGTTGCCGCCGTCGGCGCGCTCGGCGCAGCGCAGGCCTCGCCGGCACCGGCACCGACCGATGTCCTCAGGGCCAATTCCTACGCGGATCTGCTCGAACCGATTCCGAATGCGGCGAAGGTGCTGCAGGCGCTCGACGAGCAGGCGCCATCGACGGAGCCGACGGTGCAGGTGGCGCAGTGGTATCACCATCACCACCATCATCATCACCACCATCACGGCTATTGGCGCGGCTATGGCTATGGCGACGACTATTACGAGGGCGGTCCGCGGGTCTACGTGGCCCCGCCTCGGCGCTGGTATCACCACCACCATCATCACCATCACCACCACCATCACTGGTACTACGACCGCTATTGATCGCGCGGTGATGGCATGACGGAACGAGGCGCCGATCCGACGGGGTCGGCGCCTCGCTTTTTGGCCGCGAGCCTCAGGACTTGCGCGCCTTCTCCTTCGCGGCGCGATGGAGATGGCGATAGGTGCCGTCGAACACGGTGTCGGTGGTCGACGTCCATTCCGTGCCTTGGGCCAAGTTCGGCCGGCTGGCATGGATGCGGCGCGCCTGCAACTCGCGCTCGGCCGCTTCATCCGGGGTCATCGGCTCGAGCGCAAAGTTCGCTTCTTCGGGGATCACGATCACCTGGGCGAACGGCTCGCCAGGACGGAAGATGTGCGTGCGCCCTTCCGCCGGCGCCTTGAACACGCAGAAGAACAGCATCGGCCACCAGTTGCGGATCAGCGCGGGCACAGCGATCGGCACGGTGTCAGTTGGGTCGGCGTAGAAGCGCGGATGCGGCTCGGTCCGAATCGCGTATCCCTTCGGCGCCTTCAGATCGAGCAAGATCTGATAGGTGTAGAAATGATCGCCGAAGTTGCGGAACGGCGGCCACTGCAGGGTCGGTGACGGCGGCTCGCCCCAATCGCCTGAAAAGCTGAGCTTGCCGTCGCGCGTGGTGACGTGCAGTTCGAAATCATACGGATAGAACAGCTCGATGCCATATTGCGCGCCTTCCGAGAACGGCACGCAATGCCAGACCTGCTCGTGCGAGCCGTCCGCACGCGGCTGACGCTCGCCGGCCCAGCCGGGAATATCCATCTTGGTTCGCCGCGGCGCCAGTCGCGGATCGTTCATGCGGAATTTGACGGTCTCCATAGCAACTCCCGTAGTGTCTCAATGCGGAACTCGAACCGCGACCGCCCAAACAGGTTCCGTGGCCGCCGCGCAACGCCTGCAAATGTTTCGCGGAAGCAGAGCGGCAGCAATTTGACCGGGTCACGGCAAATCCATATAGACTTTAGAAACGTTCTAAATCAGAAAACGTTGGCTGGAGAGCCAATCCGGGGACTCTTGGAATGAAGAATTTTGCCGATCTGACCGAGCGCGAGATCCTGGCGATCGCGATCTCGGCGGAAGAGGAAGACGGTCGGATCTATATGACCTTCGCCGAAGATCTGGCGGAGCGCTACCCGGACTCGGCAAAGATTTTCGAGGAGATGGCCGAGGAGGAGAAGGGCCATCGGCACATGCTGCTCGAGATGTATGAGCAGCGCTTCGGCCCCAACCTGCCCCCGATCCGCCGCGAGAACGTCAAAGGCTTTCTGCGCCGCCGCCCGATCTGGCTGACCAAGAACCTGCCGCTCGAGACCATCCGCAAGGAGGTCGGCACCATGGAGTTCGAGGCCGAGCGCTTCTACGCCAAGGCCGCCGAACAGGCCAAGGATGTCGGCGTGCGCCGCCTGCTCGGCGATCTCGCCGAGGCCGAAAAGGGCCATGAGAAGGTCGCGGCGCAACTGACCGACAAGATCCTGACCGAGGGCGTGCGGGAGAAGGAAGACGAGACGCGGCGCCGCATCTTCGTGCTGCAATACGTCCAGCCCGGTCTCGCCGGGTTGATGGACGGCTCGGTCTCCACCCTCGCGCCGCTGTTCGCAGCCGCTTTCGCGACCCATCAGAACTGGCAGACATTCCTGGTCGGGCTTGCCGCCTCGATCGGCGCCGGCATCAGCATGGGCTTTGCCGAGGCGCTGTCCGATGACGGCTCGCTGACCGGCCGCGGCTCGCCCTGGCTGCGCGGCGCAGTCTGCGGCGCCATGACGGCACTGGGCGGCCTCGGGCATTCGCTGCCCTATCTGGTCCCGGACTCGCTGCCGAACGCGTTCTGGATCGCAACCGCGATCGCGAGCCTCGTCGTGTTCTTCGAATTGTGGGCGATCGCCTATATCCGCGCCCGCTACATGGATACGCCGTTCCTGCAGGCGGTGTTCCAGATCGTGCTGGGCGGCATCATCGTGCTCGGCGTGGGCATTCTCATCGGCGCAGCTTAAGTGGGGCTATCATGATAGGCTTTTTCGGTTCGACACATGGTCGCGCCTCGATCCCGGTCGGCCTGGCGGCACTGTCGCTGGCGCTCGCCGCCCCCGCCCGCGCCACCGACGAGATCCAGGTCTACAACGCCGGCATCGCAGCGCCCGGACAGTTCACGATCCAGCAGCACCTGAACTACATCCCGCTCGGCGTCAAAGACGCGCCGTTTCCTGGCGGCCTGGTCTCCAATCACAGCCTGAACGGCACGCCGGAATTCGCCTACGGCATCACTGATTGGTTCGAGCTCGGCCTTTACCTGCCGTTCTCGGTGCAGGACAACAAGTTCTACTCGGACTACTTCAAGATCCGCACCCTGTTCGTGACACCACACGCCGACCAGAAGACCTTCTTCTACGGCATGAATTTCGAGCTCTCCAACGATGCGCCCGCCTTCGCGCAAACGCGCTGGGCGTTGGAAATCCGTCCTATCATCGGCTGGCGCAACGCCGATTATGAGTTCATCGTCAACCCGATCGTCGACGTCGGCTTTGGCAAGTACGGCGAGGCGGATTTTGCCCCGGCGGTGCGGCTGGTGCGCAAGTTCGGCCAGGACCTGTTTGCCGGCTTCGAATATTATGCCGATTTCGGCAAGATCGGCTCCTTCTCACCGCTGCAGGAACAGCAGCATACGCTGTTCGCGGTCACCGATTTCAAGGTCGGAGTCTTTGACGTCAATTTCGGTGTCGGCTATGGCCTGACGCCGTCCTCCGATCGCTGGGTGGTCAAGAGCATCATCGGCTACGCTTTCCCTGTGCCCGGCGGCAATCCATCCTCCAGCGAACGCACACCGACCGGGGGCATCAATCCGATGGCGCATGCGTCGATGCGGACATTCCAGCCGTAACGGCGTCCATCAGCAAGGATCTCCGCCATGACGCGTCAATTGCATTACGGCACACCCGCCAAGGTCTTTCACTGGCTCGTCGTTGTGCTGCTCGCTGTCCAGTATCCGATCGGCTGGCTGATGCCGGACATTCATCGCGGCATGCAGCCGGGCGTGCCGATGACGCTGCACGTCTCGTTCGGCCTCACGCTCCTGGTCGTGATCGTGCTGCGCTTCATCTGGCGGCTCACCCACCCGGTGGCGCCGGAAAGCACGCTGCCGGCCTGGCAGCGGCTGAGCTCCGAAGCCGTGCACTGGATGCTCTATGTCGCGGTGCTCGCAACCACGCTGACCGGCTGGCTGTTCGCCTCGTTCCGCGGCTGGACGCTGACATTCTTCTACCTGTTTCCGTTCCCGATGCTGGCCTCCGACAATGCGGCGGCTGGCCGCGTCATCGACGGGCTGCACCAGGCCGCCGAATGGCTGCTGCTCGCGCTGATCGTGATCCATGTCGGTGCGGCGCTGGTCCACATCTACGTCTATCGCGACCGCATCATGCAGCGCATGCTGCCGGGCGAGCCGAGCGTTTAGCAATTAAAGTCAAACGATCGCCATTCGCTTCGGCTAGAAGCGCCCCAGCAGATCAAAATGGGGGGAGCGCGCCTTGACCAAATCGCGATGGAGTTTTGCCACCGCCGTCGACACCGCGAAAGCGCTGGCGGCCAGAGAGGTCTCGGCGGTCGAGCTGGCGCAGCATGCCATCGACCGCATCAAGCGACATGACGGCAAGATCAACGCGATCTGTGTCCGCGATTTCGACCGGGCGCTGGAGGCGGCCCGCGCCGCTGATGCGGCGCTGGCCCGCGGCGAGACCAGGCCGCTGCTCGGGGTTCCCCTGACGGTGAAGGAATCCTTCAACGTCGCTGGCACGCCGACCACCTGGGGTTTTCCGCAGCACAAGGATTTCAAGCCGGCGGAGGACGCGCTGGCGATCACGCGGGTGAAGGACGCCGGTGGCGTGATCCTCGGCAAGACCAACGTGCCGATCGCGCTCGGCGACTGGCAGAGCTACAACGAGATCTACGGCACCACCAACAATCCGTTCGACCTCGGCCGGACGCCGGGCGGCTCGTCCGGCGGTTCTTCTGCGGCGCTGGCCGCAGGATATGGTCCGCTGTCGCTCGGCACGGACATCGGCGGCTCGCTGCGGGTGCCGGCCTTTCATTGCGGCATCACCGCGCATAAGCCGAGCTATGGACTCGTTGCGACGCGCGGGCATCTGCCACCGGCGCTTCCGGCCATCCCGATGCAGCGCGATCTCAGCGTGATCGGCCCGATGGCGCGCTCGGTCGCCGACCTCTCGCTCTTGCTCGACGTCCTCGCCGGTCCCGACCCGCTCGATGCAGGCAAGGCGTATCGGCTGGAGCTGCCGCCGCCGCGCCACACCCGGCTGCAGGATTTTCGCGTGTTGCTGATCGCAACCGACCCGGTGATGCCGACCGGCAAGGCCGTGCGCGGGGCGATCGAGCGACTTGCGACCAACCTCGCCGAGGCCGGCGTCGCGGTGGTGCGCGAGAGCCCGCTGCTGCCGGACTTCGCCGCGTCCAGCCGAGTCTACATGCGGATGCTGCTGTCCGCGCTGAGCCTCGGCATGCCCGCCGACGCCTATGCCGGCGCGAAGGACGCCGCAGTAAAGCTTGCTACTGACGACATGAGCCTCGCTGCCGAACGCCTGCGCGGCATTGCCCTCGGCCATCGCGATTGGCTGGCGGCCGATGGCGCCCGCGCGCGGCTCAAGATGCAATGGCACCGCCTGTTCGAAAGCTTCGATGCCGTGATCTGCCCGATCATGCCGACACCGGCCTTCCCGCACGACCACTCGCCGGACCAGGAGCAGCGCCGCATCACAATCGACGGCGTCGATCACGTCTATACCGATCAGCTCACCTGGCCGGGGATCGCCACCCTGCCCGGCCTGCCCGCGACCGCGATCCCGCTCGGCCTGGCGGACGGCCTGCCGGTCGGCGTGCAGATCGTGGGACCCTTTCTCGAGGACCGCACCCCGCTCAAGCTCGCCGAGCTGATCGAGCGCGAATTCGGCGGCTTCGTCCCCCCGCCGATGTTCGATGATTGAGCGGCTTGCTCATCTGTCGTCCCTGCGAAAGCAGGGACCCATACCGCGGGTTGCCTCGATTCTGTTGAACTGCTCGTTGCGCACACAACGATAGTCATTGGTTCTGGGTCCCGGCTCAAGGCCGGGACGACAGACTAACAGTCCGCCTCTGTTCGCCGTCCTGTGCCCCCGAACGATAGCGGGCTACGCATCAAACACCACCACGCTGCGCAGCGTCTTGCCGGCCTTCATGTTGGCGAAGCCTTCGTTGATCTCCGACAGCTTCAGCTTGGCCGAGATCCAGTCCTCCAGATGCAGCTTGCCGCGGAGGTAGAACTCGACCAGACGGGGCATGTCGACCCGGAAATGGTTCGAACCCATCGACGAGCCCTGAATACGGCGCTCGCGCAGGAAGTCGAAACCGTGCAGCTCGATCTTCTGTCCGAACGGAATCATGCCGACGATGGTCGCGGTGCCGCCGGGCGCCAGCATCGCGAAGGCCTGCTCGGCGGTCTCCTTGCGTCCCAGCACCTCGAAGGCGTGATGCACGCCACCCTTTGTCAGCTCGCGCACCTGCTGCACGACATCGCCATCCGCGGGATTGATGATGTCCGTGGCACCGAGTTTCGTCGCAAGCTGCAGCTTGGCCGGATTGGTGTCGATGGCGATGATGCGGCCGGCGCCTGCGATCTCCGCGCCGTTGATCGCAGCCATGCCGACGCCGCCACAACCGATCACCGCGACGGTCTCGCCGGCCTGCACCCTCGCCGTGTTGACCACCGCGCCGTAGCCGGTGATGACGCCGCAGCCGATCAGCGCCGCGAGATCGAGCGGCATGTCGTTGCGGATCTTCACGATCGCATTCTCGTGCACCAGCATCTGCTCGGCGAAGGATGAGAGATTGAGGAACTGGTGCAGCTTCTCCGACCGTGCCCATGACAGACGATTGGAGGCACCCGGCGGCATCTTCACGGTCGTATCGGTGCAAAGCACCGGCCGGCCGGTGGTGCAGTTGTCGCAGGTGCCGCAGAACACCGAGAGGCAGGTCACGACGTGATCGCCCGGCTTCACATAGGTGACGTCGGAGCCGACTTGCTCGACGATCCCAGCGGATTCATGGCCGAGCACCGCGGGCAGCGGATGCGGGTAGAGCCCTTCCATGAAATGCAGGTCGGAATGGCAGAGGCCGGCCACCGCGGTGCGGATCAGCACCTCGCGCGGCCCCGGCTTGGGCACACTGACACCCTCGATCACCAGCGGCTGGTTGACCTCCATCAGCACGGCAGCCTTCATCGTATCCTCCC
>NZ_CAFK01000318.1 GCF_000239815.1 Bradyrhizobium sp. STM 3843
GCGCGATGGCTTTACGGCTTACTCCGCGCTCTCCCCAGGGACCGGCTCTCTTGCCCCTGTTTGCGACGACGCGCTTCCGCATCGCGCAGGCCTCAGCACCGGGAGACCAGGACCACACGGCTTGACCGTGCGCATCGGATCGTTCGTCGGCATGACTAATCACGCTGCGACCCCACACGCCCATCGCATCCCACCTCCACGCTCGTGACGATCGCGATGCGCCCCTCCTGAAGGAAGCAGGATGGCCTCGATCAATACACGATTTCTGAAAAAACGAAAGAAGAATATTTTTCGCAGCGGGGCTGGACGGGGTTTGGCGGAGACCGCCTGTCGGGCAAATCACCTCGATTCAGTCAGCAATCCAGCCTGCCTGAGCGCAGAAAGTACACACGCACTTGATTTCGCTGTGGTCCCGGCCTGGCATCCCGCTGGCTTGGTGCTACTATCAAACGAGATGTTCATGGAGGTTGGCTTGCCCATGCTCAAGCTCCCTCCGCCCATCTGGGCGTTGATCTTTATCGTGCTGTGTGTGGCGCTGAGTTGGCTGCTGGGTTGGCCGATGGCGCCCGGCATGCCCGTTCCGCCGCTCGGAATGGCTCTGGTGGCGCTGGCGTTCATCCCGCCCGTCTGGGCCTTCGTCCTGTTCCAGCGTGAAGGCACGGAGATCGAGCCGACATCGCCGACCAATCGCACGCTCGTCACACGCGGCCCCTACCGGTTCACCCGCAACCCGATGTATCTGGGCCTCGTCACGCTTGCGCTCGGCATTGCCGTCTGGATCGGCTCCTGGCCGATGTTCATTGCGCCGATCGCCGTCTTCCTGACCGTCAATTGGGTCCACATCCCCTTCGAAGAAGCCAAGATGCGGCGCCAGTTCGGCGCGACCTATGACGACTATCTCGCGCGGGTCCGGCGCTGGGTGTGATCAGCTACGGGCAATCCTACGCCCGTGCCAACTCGTCTCGTGCACTCGAAACCAAGCAGGTTGCAACGTTCCGAGTGCCGAGACGGACCGCTATGCAGACGCTCCGCCAGCAACCAGCCGTGCCACCCTGAGCTGCCGGAACAGCAGGTAGAAGGCGGTGACGTGCGTGATCATCAGCACTGGCACGTAGATGACCGGGATCACGTAGGCGGCGCCCAGTTCGCCCGCAATCGATGGAAGGTCGATGCTGACAGCCTGCGCGTAGTCGACCACGAGATCGATGATGCCGACCACGTTGAAGGCCACGACCGAGAGCCAGAACAAGGGACGGATCCTGACGGCGAGCAGCGCCAGCATGGCGAGGATACCGGTTACGAAATCCCAGTACGCGGCGAAGCTCGCGAAGCCGGTTGGGAGATGCGGGCCGACATAGCCGGGCAGGATGAAGACCAGCCCGAAAAAGCGGAAGCTGTGCAATGTCGCGATCGCGCGATGGGCCTCGACATGGTCCATCGATCTGAGGCGCGGCCAGATGTAGGCGGCGAAGCAAAGCAGCCACGCGACATAACCAAAAACGAGGTGGGTGCGGAAAATGGCTTCCGGTGACATGGTCCCCTCCTCTCATGCGCTCGCTGGCGCGGCTTCGAACACGGCGGTCAGAATGCCGAGCCGGCCTTCCAGCAGATTTCGTCCCAGATTGGCGGCAAGCTCGGCGAAATCCGGCCCCATCACCACGCCGAGATTGGGCGATGGCGGCGGGCCGGAGGCGCGCAGTCGCGCGACCCAGGCTTTTGCCGTCTCGGTATCGTCGCGCCAGACCAGCGTTCGAAAGCCTGCCGGCTCGATCGCCTCGCGTGTCGCAGCAGCGGTCAGCAGAAAGCTCGTCGCCGCGGTCCGGGCCCAGGGAACGGGGTAATGCGGCTCGACGCCGTTCGACACGACGTCGAAGATGGCGAACCTGCCGCCCTCTTTCAGCACGCGCCGGATCTCGCGATACAGCCGTGCGCGATCTTCGATATTCATCGCGACGTGCTGCATGAGGACGGCGTCGAACGCGCCGTCGCCAAAGGGCAGCTCCAGGGCGCTTGCGACCTGGAACGACACCTGACCGACCTGTCCGGTGCGCTCGGTCAGGTAGCGCGCGGCCTCCACGAACGGCTCACTGAGGTCGACGCCGGTCACCTTGCAGCCGCGGGTCGCGGCCACGAAGCGAGCGGGACCGCCGACGCCCGAGCCGACGTCCAGAACCGACATGTCGGCGGTGATCCCAACTAACTTGGTGAGTTCGTCGGTCGCGGCGAGCCCAATGGTGTGAAACTGGTCGAGCGCGGCGAGCTGTCGGGGATCGAGACGCTGATCCTCCGGGCCGAATGCGGTGAGCGCCGCCTTCAGCCGCTCGGTCAGGCCGGTCGCCCGGTAATGGTTGCGGACACCCTCAAGTGCATCGTTCATGGCGGTCCTCCAGTTCGGCACGGATGCCGGTGAGAGCTCATGACATAGGCTCGCTTTTCCTCGACAACTATCCGCGATAATGTCGATGGGTTATGAAGCAGAGCTTCACAGTCCGGCAGGGTGCGCTCGACGGCATCGAGGCGTTCCTCGGCGTGGCCAAACATCGCAACTTTCGCAGAGCGGCTGCGGAGCTCGGGGTCACGCCATCGGCGATCAGCCAGGCCATCCGGGCGCTCGAGGCGCGCCTCGGCGCAACACTCTTCATTCGCACCACCCGCAGTGTCGGGCTGACCGAAGCCGGCGCAGGTTTCCTGTCCCGCGCCAAGCCGGCGTTCGAAGAGCTCATCGCCGCCGGCGAGACCGCGCGCGACCTGGGACGGCGGCCGGCCGGACTGTTGCGCCTGTCGGTGCCGCGCGCGGTTCTGCCCATCCTGCTGCAGCCGTTGATCGCGTCCTTCTGCAAGGCCTACCCGGAGGTCGAAGTCGAGATTGCCACGAGCGAGGAGCTGATCGACCTCGCGGCCGCGGGATTTGACGCCGGCATCCGAATGGGTCAGTTCATCGCGGCTGACATGGTCGCCGTGCGGCTCACCCCGCCGTTTCGCCTGGTGACGGCCGGCAGCCCGGCCTATTTCGGCGCCAACCGACGGCCCCAGCGCCCGGATGATTTGCGTCACCACCGCTGCATCAGGCTGCGGCGCTCCAGCGGCGCAGTCGGATCATGGACGCTCAATGACAACGGCCGCGCGATCGAAATTGCCGTCGCCGGGCCGCTCATCGCCAACGATTTTTCCACCGTGCTTGGCGCGGCCATCGAAGGCGTGGGGTTGGCGCAGCTTCCCGAGCCGATTGCCGCCGAACCGTTGCGAACGGGCAAGCTCGTGCAGGTGCTGGCGCCGTTCGCGCCGACCGCGCCGGGCGTCTTCCTCTATTATCCGGCGCACCGCGAGATCATGCCGAAGCTCCGCGCCTTCGTCGATCACGCCAAGAGCCATTCGCCGGCGATGCGGCGGTCCCGAACCAAAACGGCCTGACCGGCGCGCTTGCAAGCTGCAGGATGTAATTCACAACCCTCACGTGCATCACAATAGGACAGGATGAAATTCCGGATTCGTTTCTACTTCGCTCGTGGAACACGCGGATTGTCCGACCATCGAACTAATTACAACTCACAATTGCGATTCTGCACTACCACTCTCCGCGTTCCTGATGCGCTAACTTGAACGCGGGAGATAGATAGAGACTGCACGCTCGCATCAACAGTTTCTCAAGAGCGGTAATGCGATGGTCCCTTCCTGTGCAGATGATCGCGCATTGGTCTCGATCCGCGCCCACTCGCTGCGAAGCGCGTCCCATCGGAACCGGCACGAGAGCTGACGAACTGCGCTCTGCCTCAGGAGCGGATCAAACAATCAAATAACAAGCCGATCGCATCGACCTGCCAGCCATGCCTCATCGTCAACAGTCGCGAACTCGCGCGCGACGCAATCATTGCGCGAAATACCGAAATTCGTCCATGCGACACATCGCGCATCAACGCCTGGAGGGCGTCGCTTCATGAGCTTCAGCCGAACCCTGAACCGCCCGATGGCGCTGATCGCTCGCTTCCGGCGCGACTCCAATGGCAATATTGCCGTCATCTTCGCAATGGCGCTGTTGCCGATCCTCATCGCAATCGGATGCGCGACCGACTACTCGATGGCCATGCGCATCAAGATCAAGCTGCAATCGGCGGCGGATGCCGCGAGCATCGCCTCGATCGCCGTCAATTCCGCAGGCTACCTGGCCGCGATGTCGATGACGTCAGACGGCCCCGTTTCCGCCGGCGCCACCGAGGCCGACAACATCTTCAACGGCAACGCCGCCACGGGGACCGGCTTCACCCTGGTGTCGAAAAAGAGCACGGTCACCAAGACCGGTGCCACTCTCTCGTCGCAGGTGCCGTTCACTGCCAACGTGCCCACGACCTTCCTGAGCGTGATCGGGTATAAGACGCTGACCGTGAGCGGCAGCTCGTCGTCCTCCACCACCTTGCCGCTCTATCTCGACTTCTATCTGACACTGGATGTCTCGGGATCGATGGGCCTGCCTTCCACCGACAAGGAAGCCCAGCGCATGCAGGCCATCAGCCCCGACAACTATCGGCAATATCCGACCGGCTGCACCCTCGCGTGCCATTTCTCGCCGCAAAACAGCGCCTGCACCGATTCGGGGACCCAGGGCTATCCCACCAACAACTATTGCCTGGGTTATGCGATCTCACGCGTCAGCCAGAGCGGCTACAAGGCGCTCCTCACCACCAATCGCAGCAATCCCATGGGGGTGCAGCTGCCGTCCTCGGTCGTTTCAGGCCTTCCCGACTCGCTGTACAGCAAGCTGTCGACGGTCGCGAACTGCCCGACCGACGGCACCGATGCCTGCATCCAGCTGCGACTGGACGCGGTGGGCTATGCGGTCAATCAGCTGTTCGTGACAGCGAACAACACACGGAAGATCACCAACCAGTTCAGGATCGGTCTTTATCCGTTCATCCGCTATCTCTATTCCTATTTCCCGCTGACCAGCAGCATCAACGGATCGACCACCGATCCCTCCAGCATCAACTACGCCGCGGCCAATCTTGCCTCGCTGCTCGACACCAATACCAACGCCAATCTCGGATCGGGCGGCACCCATATCGACACCGCATTGTCCAGCATCAACAGCCTCATCGTCAGCGTCGGCGACGGCACTGCGACGAACAATACCCTGCCTTACGTCTTCCTGGTGACTGATGGCGCGCAGGACCCGCAGGTGAAGGGCGTTCCCAACGGCTCCTGGTCGGGCAGCAACCACGCCACCGTCATCGATCCCGCCACGTCCTGCACGCCCCTGAAGAAGCGCGGCATCATCATTTCGGTGCTGTACATTCCGTATCAGAAGATCAATCCCGTCAATGCATCCTTCGCGGGCGACGAGGACGACTACGCCAACAACAACATTCCCAACATCCCGACGAGCTTGCAGAACTGCGCCTCACCCGGATTTTTCTACACGGCCAATACGCCAGCCGACATCACGGCCGCGCTGAACACGATGTTCAATCACGCCGTCGCCGAAGCGCATCTGACGCGATGAGGGCGGGAACAGACCCGCCCCACGGACTGTGACATCGGCGAGGCGCACACGCCGCCTATCCGGCGGCTTTGCTGTTCACTGTCCGAAACCATCGTTCGGGGGTCTCGAACCCCTGGCACCACTGCAAGCCTGCGGCGTTGACGTTTGCGACAAGGAGAAACGCCATGACCGGGAACAATCCAGACACGACGCGTGTGCAACCATCCGGGGCCAAGCTCAACCCGGGCGACGAAGCGCCGCGGGGAACGCCGGGCACCGGCGAGGATCTCTGCCCCGACTGCCACAGCAGCGGCCGGATCGGCGATGCGCCGTGCCCGACCTGTGCCGGTCGCGGCACCATCATCCGCGGCGTCGGCGGCGCGTGATCCGGGCACAGCCTCGCGTCAACTGACGAGAGAGCGACCTGCTCCACTTACCCAAACAGCGGCGTGCCCGGCACGAACGCATCGAACGCAGCCCAGAACTGGCTGCGATAGCGGTCCTGCTCCTGCAGGATCTCATGCTTGGCGCCCGCGATCACGAGGTGCGAGCCGGCGCGCACATGATAGGCGAACTCCTCGATCGCCGAGGTCGACACCACGGTGTCGTTGGAGGCGGCGAGCATCAGGATCGGCTGACGGATCTGGGATGGGTAGTTCATGCCACGGAAGGTGACCATGGCCGAGAAGGCGGCGTCCGCCCAGGCCACCGTCGGCGATCCGATGCCGAGCGTCGGGTCCTCCTCCAGGATCGCCGCGTTACGGGCGTAACGTACGGGATCGGAGGTGACGGGATTGCTGACGAACGGCTCCAGCCCTGCGATCGCGTCGCCGCCGCCCGGCACATAGCTGCCGCCCTGGCCGGCGAAGCGCAGCGTCTTCAACAACAGCCGCGCCGGCAACGACGTGCGCCGTCCCGGCAGGTCGATCATCGGTGCTGACAGCACGACGCGGTCGAACCAGCGCTTGCCGGCATGCGCGAGGCGCAGCAGCACGGTGCCGCCCATCGAATGCGCCAGCGCAAAATGCGGCGGCGGACAATCCGGCAGCACCACCTGCTGCACGAAGGTCTCGACGTCGACCTCGTAGTCGGTGAAGGAGCGCACATAGCCCTTGCGCGGATCGCGTAAGCGTCGCGACGAATGTCCTTGGCCTCGCCAGTCGATGATCGCCACGGCAAAGCCGCGGTCGCGCAGATCCCGCACCGTCTCGAAGTACTTCTCGATCATCTCGCTGCGGCCGGTGAAGATGCAGACCGTGCCCTTGCGGCCCGACGGCGGCGCCCAGCGCGCAAAGCGCAGCTCAGCGCCATCAGGGGTCTTGATGGTGCCGGTGACGACGTTTTCGGGGACGGGATTGGCGGGAATGGAGACGAGCGTCATGTAGCGCGATCGAATAGGTAAGAGCCGGAGGGAATCAAGAGTGGGAAGCTGCAAAAAGAGGGATATCGCGCCGGCTTGAACGGCGCGGCGTTCCACCCATATCAGCAGCGTGCAGGCCGCTACCAGTGCTTTCGGATGACCTCCGAAACATCAGGCTGCACGAACGGCCCGGCCCTATGGCGGGCGGGTCATTGAACCAGTCGCTCAATGGAGGACTTTCATGCGTACCTACGATCTCACCCCCTTCTATCGCTCCACCGTCGGCTTCGACCGTCTCTTCAACCTGCTCGATCAGGCCACCTCCGACGGCAGCCCCGGCTATCCGCCCTACAACATCGAGCGCACCGGCGAGAATGCCTACCGCATTACGGTCGCCGTCTCCGGCTTCGGCAAGGATGATCTTGCGATCGTCGCCAAGGAGAACACGCTGACGATCAAGGGCGACAAGGCCGCCAACGAGAACGGCAAGGCCAAGAGCGAAGTGCTTTATCGCGGCATTGCCGCGCGCGCCTTCGAGCGCTCCTTCCAGCTCGCCGACCATGTGGTGGTCAAGAACGCCAGCCTTGAGAACGGCCTGCTCCATGTCGACCTCGAGCGCGAGATTCCGGAGGCCAAGAAGCCCCGCAGCATTCCGATCGCGACCAGCGCGCAAGGCTCCCAGCAGCAGCCGGTGATCGAGGGCTCCGCCGACAAGGCCGCCGCGTAAGGCCAACGCGAACCGTATCGTTCGAATACGAAACGCCCCGGATTTCCGGGGCGTTTTTGTTTGCCTTGGTCTCAGCGTCGGATTTGCTGCACTGCGATCAAGTCGCCGTGAGGCACTGTAACGACACACCGTTCCGGGGCGATGACGAGAGTGATCGCGATCAAGCCGTACCACTCTCATTCCCCTCACGGAGCAAACCGATGAACCTCCTTCGCACTCTCACGTTCGCCGCCGCGGCGCTGATCGCAGCCGGCACTGCTGCCTCGGCCGCCCCCGCCGAGCCGGTCAAGGCCAGCAATGTCGTGCTGGTGCACGGCGCCTGGGCCGACGGCTCGAGCTGGGCCAAGGTCATTCCCTATCTGCAGGCGGCCGGGCTGAAGGTCACCGCCGTGCAAAATCCGCTGACGTCGCTGGAAGACTCCGCCGCCGTCACCCGCCGTGCGCTAGCTTTGCAGGACGGCCCGACCGTGCTGGTCGGCCATTCCTGGGGCGGCACCGTCGTCAGCGAGGTCGGCACCGATCCGAAGGTCAGCGCGCTGGTCTATATCGCCGCGCGTGCGCCGGACGCGGGCGAGGATTTCGTGGCGCTGGCCGGCAAATATCCCAATCCGCCGGCGCGCGCCGGGATCGTCAATCATGACGGCGAGACCAAGCTGTCGGAGGACGCCTTCCTGAAGTACTTCGCCAATGGCGTCGATGCGACCACGGCCAAGGAGCTCTATGCGGTGCAATGGCCGACGGCGGCTTCGATCTTCGCCGGCCGCACCACCGCCGCGGCCTGGCACGACAAGCCGTCCTTCTACGCGGTATCGAAACAGGACAAGACGATCGATCCGGATTTCGAGCGCTTCCTGGCCAAGCGCATCAACGCAACCACGGTCGAGCTCGATGCCGGCCACCTGTCGCTGGTGTCGCATCCGAAGGAGGTCGCGGACCTGATCCTGAAAGCGGCAGGGCGGGCGGAGTAGCTATACGTAGAAGCCTGCGTCTCAATGAGATCGTCATCCCCACGAAAGCGGGGATCCAGTACGCCGCGGCTCATCGAGATACAACGACTGTCTCTGCAATACTTCATCGCCCGGCCAAGCCGGGCGATGACAGTGTTATGCGTGAGAGGCAGGGCAGAAGCTCCGGCGGCCCCCCTACTCCAGCGCCTGCACCGGCGGCATGGCCTGCGTCGGCAGGACCTGCGGCGCAGGCTTCTGCTCGATCACGGGCCTCTGTGGCGTGACCGATGCCGTGGTCTGCGGCGCCGGCTTCTGATCCGCTGCGGGCGGCTGCGGCTGGGCGATGGTCGCGGCGGTCTGCGGCGCGGGTCGGCTCTCGACCGGCTTGGCCTCGGCAGGCCTCGGATTGAGCGCCGCGGTCTGCGCCGGTGCGGCCGGCCGGACCGCGGGGGCGGCCACTCTCGGCAGTGGGGCCGGCGCGGCGCGGCTCGCCAGGCGCGGCTCGACTGGCGCCGGCGGAACAATCCGTGGATCGGCACGGATCACCGTCGGCGGTGGCAGATTGTCGATCTGGCCTCGTGGCGGCGCATAGCGCATCCGCTCATATTCATTGCCCCATTGGAACGCCGGCACGAAGCGAACGATGCGCCCGGATACCGCGTCGATGACGATCTTGCCGTCCTCACCGTCGCGATCCAGCACCGCGATGACATAAACATTGCCGCGCTGTCGCGGCGCACCCAACGGCGAGAAGCCGTGGTCGCGCAGGATCGCGTAGACCTCATGCACCGGCAAGAACGCCGGGGCATATCCATAATCAGGGGCATATCCCTCGGGCCGATATTGGCGCGGCGGTGGATAACGATCCTCGGGCTGGTAGCCGTAGTCCGGGCCCGGTCCATAGCCATAGCGCGGCGCGGGCGGCGGAACCGGCGCCGGCGGGAGCGGCTGGTCCGCATAGGGGCCGTCGAAATCCGACACCGCGCGGTAGGACGGCGCCAGCGGCTCGGCCTGCGCGGCCGCCGCCGCGATCAAGGCGGCCGAGACGGCACCAACAAATAATTTCATGGCTTTACGCTCCTGAATGCCCCCGCATGGCTGGAGCCTTGCGCTCCCTGACGTGTGGGGCGCAAACGTTCGGCCTCGATTCTGGCGGTCCTTGGTCGGAGCTTGGGCGGGATCGGGGCGGCCGATCGCAAAAAGGTAAAGCAGATTTGCGGTTCGAGCCGGGAAAAAGCCGCGCTGCGGGGCCCTCCCCAGTGCGAGCGCCCGGGACAGTGCGGCCCTTGTATGATAAATTAAGATTTGACATGGTGCGGCGTTAGGACAGAATGGCTGTCTCAAATTTCGTTGCAAAGAGCCCATGACCTTTGCAATGATATTGCGGCGCCGAAGGGCGCTGTTACATGAACAGGTGCGGGCCGTCCGCTGGGACGTTTCACCCGGACACGCGCCTGAATTCTGAAAATGCGGCTCGCTGATGAGGACGAGCGATGGTTCCGGAGAGGGACCGCGCGACGCCGGAGGTGCGCCGGACGGTGGTGGCAGGGCCCTGACCGAAAAAAAGGGGATGGATATGAGCGGGTCGATGTTCGAGCACGAAAAGAGTGACGGCGCAGTGCTGGCGACGGAATCCCGCGTGAAAACGGCCGATACCGCGCCGGAACTTCACAAGGAACTCCATTCCTGGCGCCCCGAGGCCGAAGGCCTGTACGACCCGACCCAGGAGAAGGATTCCTGCGGCGTCGGCTTCATCGCCAACATCAAGGGCCAGAAGTCGCATCAGATCGTGGCGGACGCGCTCAGCATCCTCTGCAATCTCGAGCATCGCGGCGCTGTCGGCGCCGACCCGCGCTTCGGCGACGGCGCCGGCATCCTGGTGCAGATCCCGCACGGCTTCTTCGCCCGCAAGGCGAAGGAACTCGGCTTCGCCCTGCCCGCCCCCGGTGAATACGCCATCGGCGCGCTGTTCATGCCGCGCGACGAAGCCTGGCGGAACGTGATCAAGAGCATCATCGCCGACCAGATCGAGGAGGAAGGCCTCGTGCTGCTCGGCTGGCGTAACGTGCCGACCGACAATTCCTCGCTCGGCGTGACGGTGAAGCCGACCGAGCCGCGCCACATGCAGGTCTTCATCGGCCGCAACGGCGCCGCCAAGTCCGAGGACGAGTTCGAGCGTAAGCTGTACATTCTCAGAAAGTCGATCTCGCAGGCGATCTATCAGCGCCGCGACCGCGGCATGTCGGGCTATTACCCGTGCTCGATGTCGTGCCGGACCGTGATCTACAAGGGCATGTTCCTGGCCGACCAGCTCGGCAAGTACTACGCCGATCTGCACGAGCCGGACTTCGAGAGCGCGCTGGCGCTGGTGCATCAGCGCTTCTCGACCAACACCTTCCCGACCTGGTCGCTGGCGCATCCCTACCGGATGATCGCCCATAACGGCGAGATCAACACGCTGCGGGGCAACGTCAACTGGATGGCGGCGCGCCAAGCCTCGGTGTCATCGGAGCTGTTCGGCAAGGACATCAGCCGGCTCTGGCCGATCTCTTACGAAGGCCAGAGCGACACCGCCTGCTTCGACAACGCGCTCGAATTCCTGGTGCAGGGCGGCTACTCGCTGCCGCATGCGGTCATGATGATGATCCCGGAGGCGTGGGCCGGCAATCCCCTGATGAATGAGGAGCGCCGCTCGTTCTATGAGTATCACGCCGCCCTGATGGAGCCGTGGGACGGCCCGGCCGCGATCGCCTTCACCGACGGTCGCCAGATCGGCGCCACGCTCGACCGCAACGGCCTGCGGCCGGCGCGCTATCTCGTCACCAAGGACGACCGCATCGTGATGGCGTCCGAGATGGGTGTCTTGAAGATCCCGGAGGATCAGATCGTCACCAAGTGGCGGCTGCAGCCGGGCAAGATGCTGCTGGTCGATCTCGAGCAGGGCCGCCTGATTCCCGACGACGAGATCAAGGCGCAGCTCGCGGCGAGCCATCCGTACACGGAATGGCTGGCGCGAACCCAGATCCAGGTCGAGAAGCTGCCGGATGCGCCGACCAAGGGCGCGCGCACCAATCTGCCGCTCTTGGATCGGCAGCAGGCGTTCGGCTACACCCAGGAAGACATCAACATCCTGATGACGCCGATGGCCGCGACCGGCGAGGAGGCCACCGGCTCGATGGGCAACGACACGCCGATCTCGGCGCTGTCGGACAAGGCGAAGCTGCTCTTCACCTATTTCAAGCAGAACTTCGCCCAGGTCACCAACCCGCCGATCGACCCGATCCGCGAGGAGCTGGTGATGAGCCTGGTCTCGATCATCGGACCCCGGCCGAACCTGTTCGATCTCGAGGGCGTCGCCTCGACTAAGCGGCTCGAGGTGCATCAGCCGATCCTGACCGATGCCGACCTCGAGAAGATTCGCTCGATCTCGGAAGTCTCCGACAGCCATTTCGTCTCGCGCACGCTCGACACCACCTTCGATGCGAGCCTGGGCGCGGCCGGCTTCGAGCAGATGCTCGACGATCTCTGCGGCCGCGCCGAAGCCGCCGTCCGCGAGGGCGTCAACATCATCATCCTGTCCGACCGCATGGTGTCGGCCGAGCGGATTCCGATCCCCTCGCTGCTCGCCTGCGCCGCCGTGCATCATCATCTGATTCGCACCGGCCTGCGCACCTCGGTCGGCCTCGTGGTCGAATCGGGCGAGCCGCGCGAGGTGCATCACTTCGCCTGCCTCGCCGGCTACGGCGCCGAGGCGATCAACCCTTATCTTGCCTTCGAGACTATCGTCGCGTTGAAGGACCGGCTGCCCGGCGCGCTCAGCGACTACGAAGTCGTCAAGCGCTACATCAAGTCGATCGGCAAGGGCCTGCTCAAGGTGATGTCCAAGATGGGCATCTCGACCTATCAGTCCTATTGCGGCGCGCAGATCTTCGACGCGGTCGGCCTTCGGGGCGAATTCGTGCAGAAGTTCTTTGCCGGCACGCACAGCCGGATCGAAGGCGTCGGCCTGCCTGAAATCGCCGAGGAAACTGCGCGGCGTCACACCGACGCGTTCGGGGACGCGCTGGTCTACAAGAGTGCGCTCGATGTCGGCGGCGAATACGCCTTCCGCAGCCGCGGCGAGGACCACGCCTGGACCGCGGAGTCGGTCTCGACCCTGCAGCATGCGGTGCGCGGCAATTCCAGGGAGCGCTACCAGGCATTCGCCAAGATCCTGAACGAACAGTCCGAGCGGCTGGTGACCCTCCGCGGCCTGTTCCGGATCAAGTCGGCCGAGGACGACAAGCGCAAGCCCGTCCCGCTCGACGAGGTCGAGCCGGCCAAGGACATCGTCAGGCGCTTTGCCACGGGTGCCATGTCGTTCGGCTCGATCTCGCGCGAGGCGCACACGACCTTGGCGATCGCGATGAACCGGATCGGCGGCAAGTCGAACACCGGCGAAGGCGGCGAGGAAGCCGACCGCTTCAAGCCGCTGCCGAACGGCGATTCGATGCGCTCGGCGATCAAGCAGGTAGCCTCCGGCCGCTTCGGCGTGACGACGGAATATCTCGTCAACTCCGACATGATGCAGATCAAGATGGCGCAGGGTGCCAAGCCCGGCGAAGGCGGCCAGCTGCCCGGCCACAAGGTCGATGCCACCATCGCCAAGGTGCGGCACTCGACGCCGGGCGTCGGCCTGATCTCGCCGCCGCCGCATCACGACATCTATTCGATCGAAGATCTGGCGCAGCTGATCTACGACCTGAAGAACGTCAATCCCGATGGCCAGGTCTCGGTCAAGCTCGTCTCTGAAGTGGGCGTCGGCACGGTCGCCGCCGGCGTTGCCAAGGCGCGCGCCGACCATGTGACCATCGCGGGCTTCGAGGGCGGCACCGGTGCCTCGCCGCTGACCTCGATCAAGCATGCCGGCTCGCCGTGGGAGATCGGCCTCGCTGAAACCCACCAGACCCTGGTGCGCGAGCGGCTGCGCAGCCGCATCGTGGTCCAGGTCGACGGCGGCTTCCGCACCGGGCGTGACGTCGTCATCGGTGCACTGTTAGGTGCCGACGAGTTCGGCTTCGCCACGGCGCCGTTGATCGCGGCCGGCTGCATCATGATGCGCAAGTGCCATCTCAACACCTGCCCGGTCGGCGTTGCCACGCAGGACCCGGTGCTGCGCAAGCGCTTCACGGGCCAGCCCGAGCACGTCATCAACTACTTCTTCTTCGTGGCCGAAGAGGTTCGCGAGATCATGGCCGGCCTCGGCTATCGCAGCTTCAACGAGATGATCGGCCAGGTGCAGATGCTGGACCAGTCCCGGCTGGTCGCGCATTGGAAGGCCAAGGGTCTCGACTTCTCCAAGCTGTTCGTGAAGCAGAAGGAAGAGCCGGGCCAGAAGATCTACCGTTCGGAGGCCCAGAACCATCATCTGGAAGCCGTGCTCGACCGCAAGCTGATCGCGCAGGCGGGCCCTGCCCTCGACCGCGGCGCGCCGGTGAAGATCGAGGCCGAGATCAACAACACCGACCGCTCGGCCGGTGCGATGCTCTCCGGTGCGGTCGCCAAGATCTACGGCCATGCCGGCCTGCCGCATGACACCATCCATGTCAGCCTGAAGGGCACCGCGGGCCAGGCCTTCGGCGCATGGCTTGCGCATGGCGTCACCTTCGAGCTCGAAGGCGAAGGCAACGACTATGTCGGCAAGGGCCTGTCCGGCGGCCGCATCATCGTCAAGCCGCCGCGCGTCTCCGGCATCGTGCCGGAGGAATCGATCATCGTCGGCAACACCGTGATGTATGGCGCGATCTCCGGCGAGTGCTATTTCCGCGGCATCGCCGGCGAGCGCTTCGCGGTGCGCAATTCCGGCGCGCTCGCCGTCGTCGAAGGCGCCGGCGACCATTGCTGCGAATACATGACCGGCGGCATCGTGGTCGTGCTCGGCAAGACCGGGCGCAACTTTGCAGCCGGCATGTCCGGCGGCGTCGCCTATGTGCTGGACGAGGCCGGCGATTTCGACAAGCTCTGCAACATGGCGATGGTCGATCTCGAGCCGGTGCTGTCGGAGGAGATGATCGCCGAGGACACCTATCACCAGATGGGCGATCTCGAAGCGCATGGCCGGGTCGACGTGTTCAAGAACCTGCTCGCCTCCGACGTCGAGCGGCTGCATGTCCTGATCTCGCGCCACGCCAAGGCGACGGGCTCTGCGCGCGCGGCCGACATCCTGGCGAACTGGAAGGACTATGCGCCGAAGTTCCGCAAGGTGATGCCGGTTGAATACCGCCGCGCGCTGAAGGAGCTCGCGGCCAATGCGGACGCCGAGCCCAAGATCGCGATCGGGGCTTAATGTCTTGGCGTCATTCTGGGGCAGCCCGCAGGGCTGAACCCGGAATCTCGCGCCACAATTCGAGATTCCGGGTCCGGCGCTGACGCGCCGTCCCCGGAATGACGGACGGAAATGGATGGGCCTCATCCCTTCGAGACGCGGCGAAGGCGCCGCTCCCCGGGGATGAAGGGAAACACGGAGCTAATTCCTCATGGTAAGAGGCGCGAAGCGCCGTCTCGAACCATGAGGCCGAGATAGACCGCATGGTCCCGAAAAGTGGCGACCGGTTTTCGGACCAGACCATGCGCAGATACGAAGGGACGTCGTAGGTTCATGGGCAAGGTCACAGGTTTTCTCGAAATCGAGCGGCACGATCGCAAGTACACGCCGGTTGCCGACCGCCTGAAGCACTTCCAGGAATTCGTGGTGCCGCTGTCCGAGAGGGAGCTGCGCGACCAGGCGGCGCGCTGCATGAATTGCGGCATCCCCTATTGCCACGGCACCGGCTCGGCCGCGCCGGGAGCGCCCGGCTGTCCGGTCAACAACCAGATCCCGGACTGGAACGACCTCGTCTACAACGGCAACTGGGAAGAGGCCGCGCGCAACCTGCACTCGACCAACAATTTCCCTGAATTCACCGGGCGCATCTGCCCGGCGCCGTGCGAAGCGTCGTGCACGCTCAACATCGACGACAACCCGGTGACCATCAAGACGATCGAGTGCGCCATCGTCGACAAGGCCTTCGAGCAGGGCTGGATCAAGCCGGAGCTGCCGGCGGTCAAGACCGGCAAGAAGGTTGCGGTCGTGGGCGCTGGTCCGGCCGGGCTCGCTGCCGCCCAGCAGCTGGCACGCGCCGGGCACGACGTCCACGTCTATGAGAAGCACGCCAAGGCCGGCGGCCTGCTGCGTTATGGCATTCCCGACTTCAAGATGGAGAAGGGCATCATCGACCGCCGCATCGCGCAGATGGAAGGTGAAGGCATCACCTTCCACTATGGCGTCCATGTCGGCAGCAATGGTGGCCTCGATGCCAAGACGCTGTTGAAGGACCATGACGCGGTCGCGCTGACCGGCGGCGCCGAGGCGCCGCGCGATTTGCCGATCCCCGGCCGCGATCTGTCCGGCATCCATTTCGCGATGGATTTCCTGCCGCAGCAGAACCGCCGCGTCAGCGAAGAGCCGGTCAATGCGACCGACATTCTCGCCGCCGGCAAGCATGTGGTGGTGATCGGCGGCGGCGATACCGGCAGCGACTGCATCGGCACATCGCTGCGCCAGGGCGCGCTGTCGGTGACTCAGCTCGAGATCATGCCGGCCCCGCCCGAGCGCGAAAACAAGGCGCTGACCTGGCCGAACTGGCCCTTGAAGATGCGGACCTCGTCGAGCCAGGCCGAAGGCGCCGCGCGCGAATTCGCCGTGCTGACCCAGAAGTTCGAGGGCGAAAACGGCGCGGTGAAGAAGCTCACCTGCGTGCGCGTCGATGGCCAGTTCAAGCCGCTCCCCGGCACCGAGTTCGAGCTGTCGGCCGACCTCGTGCTGCTGGCGATGGGCTTCGTCCACCCGGTGCATGAAGGCCTGCTCAAGAGCCTCGGCGTCGATCTCGATCCCCGCGGTAACGTCAAGGCCAACCTGACCGACTAT
Organism: Bradyrhizobium sp. STM 3843; assembly: GCF_000239815.1. Taxonomy (GTDB): domain Bacteria; phylum Pseudomonadota; class Alphaproteobacteria; order Rhizobiales; family Xanthobacteraceae; genus Bradyrhizobium. Next base: position 16,453 of record NZ_CAFK01000318.1, read on the forward strand.
CAGACCTCGGTGCAGAAGGTGTTCTCGGCCGGCGACATGCGCCGCGGCCAGTCGCTGGTGGTGTGGGCGATCCGCGAGGGCCGGCTGTGCGCGCAAGCGATCGACAAATTCCTGATGGGCGAAACCGATCTGCCGAGGTGAGGTGAGGCGAGGCTAGCAGCCACTGTTTCGCTGCCACTTCGTGTTAGCCCGCACTCGCACCGCAACCAAGCTGTCATCACCCGCGCAGGCGGGTGATCCAGTATTCCAGAGACAATCGTGATGAACTGATAGGCCACGGCGTACTGGATACCCCGCCGGAGCCTGTCCTCGGGCTCGCCGAAGGCGAGACCCGGGGGCGTGGTATGACCGCGTATCGTGTGGCTGAATTTGTGCTCAGCTAGCTCGCAGCTCGTAGGATGGGTGGAGCGCAGCGATACCCATCATCGCACCCCGGAACGTCCGATGGGTTTCGCTTCGCTCTACCCATCCTACCGGATCCTGCTTCCCCTCACGCCGCCAGCGCCGCGCTGATGGCTCGGGCGAGATCGGAGCTGAGATACGGCTTCGGCAACAGCATCACGCCCGCATCGAGCCGGCCGTGATGCACGATGGCATTCTCGGTATAGCCGGAGGTGTAGAGCACCTTCAGCCCCGAACGCCGCTTCTGCGCTTCGGTCGCGAGCTGGCGGCCGTTCATGCCGCCGGGCATGATCACGTCGGTGAACAGGAGATCGATCGGCTCGCCACCGTCGATGATGGCGAGCGCCTCGGCGGCGTTGCCGGCGGTGAGCGTGCGGTAGCCAAAACGTTCGATCTGCCTGATCACATATTCGCGGACCAGCACGTCATCCTCGACGATCAGAATGACCTCCTCGTGATGGTCGTCCTCGCGGACGCCCGATTCGGCCGCCGACATATCCGCATCGCTCTCTGGCGCGCTGGTGGCCTGCGGCAAATAGAGCTTCACGGACGTGCCGTGGCCCTCCTCGCTGTAGATCTTGATGTGCCCGTTCGACTGCTTGACGAAGCCGTAGACCATGCTGAGGCCAAGCCCCGATCCCTTTCCAAGGCCCTTGGTGGTGAAGAAGGGTTCGAACACCTTGTCGAGCAAGGGCCCAGGGATGCCCTCTCCGGTATCGCTGACTGCGATCATGACGTAGTTGCCGGGCTGGACCTCATTGTTGTTCAGGCGGGCATAGTCGTTGTCGAGCACGACATTCTTGGTCTCCAGGGTCAGCTTGCCGCCGTTGGGCATCGCGTCGCGCGCGTTCAGCGCCAGATTCAGGATCGCGGTGGAGAGCTGGCTCGCATCGATCAGCACCGGGGCGACATCGTGCACCAGCATCGCCTCGATCTCGATCTGCACGCCCAGCGTTGGCCGCAGCAGCCGCGCGACGTCGACAATCAGGGCGTTGACATCCGTGCTGCGCGGCTGCAGCGGCTGCTGACGGGCGAAGGCCAGGAGGCGCCGGGTGAGGTCGGCGCCTCGCGCCGCCGCGGCACCGATCATGGATGCGATCTGGGCGAGCAGCGGCCGATCCTTGACGCCGTCGCTGAGCATTTCGATCGAGCCGGTGATCACGGTCAGGATGTTGTTGAAGTCATGCGCGACGCCGCCGGTCAGCTGGCCGATCGCCTCCATCTTCTGCGCTTGGCGCACCTGGGCCTCGTTCGCCTCCATCTCCTGGAAACGCTGCACCATCGCCTCGGCCTTGCGGCGCTGCCGGGTCTCCTCTTCCAACGCCGCATAAGCCTGCTGCAGCTGGACCCGCGTCGACATCACCAGGAGCCGCGGCAATCCGAGCAGCAGCCCGGCCCCGATCGGGAGAGAGATGAGCGCCATCACCATCCTGACGGCTGTTTCGAGATTGTCCACCGGCACCCATAACGTGACGATCGAAAGCAGGCAGCTCACGGCGCCGACCGCAGCGAAAACGCCGAGGGCTCCCAACAGGCTGACAAAGATTCGCAACATGTCGCCGTGCCGGCGCGAGAGGAAGATCGTGACTGCAAGCGCCATGGCAAAAGACGCGCAGCCGAGCACGGTCTCGGAAATCACATTCAACCACAATAATCCCGGCTGCAGGCCGGTCGCCTGCGAGGCAAAGATCGACATCTCCAAACCATCTCCAGGCAATCGCCATTCCGGCGCCGCGGCAGGTCCGCGCGCCGAGTCGTCGGAAGAGTGGAACAGATCATTCAGGTTCCAGCCGGCTGCGCAAGCGCAACGCCATGGGGGCGTTCATCGCGACACGCATGCGTGCGCCGGTCAGCGCCGCGACAGATGGTTGAATCGCAATCTGCGCGCCGGCGCTCAATCCCGGCCGATACGACGAGGAGATGACGGGCGTGTGTGGCGGCATCACACGCTCAGGCACGAGCTCATCGCTCCCCGTCGATCCGCCGCCAGATCTCATCCGCCGAGACCGGGAGCGTCACCCCAAAGGTGTCATCGATCACACCGCGGAGTGCATCCGGCGTTTGGATCATCTGCTCCGAGACCATCTCGCCGTCGCGTGCCTCGGTGACCAGCCGCCGGTTGACGAGCTTGTAACGCCGATCGCGTGCCAGCCGCTCCATCACCACCATCGACGTGAAGGGCATGCTAGGATGGGTCGAGGTGTACCAGTTGCCGAGCGCGTAATCGGACGGCAGCTGCGGCTGCTGATCGAACACATACATCATGCGCCAGCCCGCGGGCTGTTTCGCGGCCAGCCAGAACAGGCCGTCATCGGACTGCGTCAGCCTGAACGTGCCCATCGCTGTCGGCTGCACGATGTCAGGCTGCAGCTTCAGCGGCGTATCGACCAGGCAGGAGCCGAAGCCGACATCGACCAGATAGGGACCGTCGGCGAGATCGACCTTGAGCAGCATATGCGTGCGTGGTCCGAGCGGAGCATCGGGCTCGAACCGCCAGCGCACGCGCCCGGACAGACTGGTGACCGCAAAACCGATCGCTTCGAGCGCAGCCCGCAGCAGCGCATTCTGCTCGAAGCAATAGCCGCCGCGGCGGCTGTCGACGAGCTTCTGCTGCACCGAGGCGAGGTCGAGATGAACGGGGCGGCCGAGCAGCGGATCAAGCGCCTCGAAGGCGATCGCGTCCAGATGCGCCGCCTTCAGGCCCGCAAGCGTGGCCAGATCCGGCTTCAGCGGCCCGCGATAGCCAATGCGGGCGAGATAGTTGTCGAGGTGGAATTCGTCGGACATCGCCGTCCCTTTGTCTCTGCCTCAAGGCGCATAGCACGCTGCGATGGCTGGTTCCAGATCGTGCGGCATCGCGTTCTGGCTCCCTCGCGTACGCGTTGCCCACACCTCAGCTGCAAGCTTATGTCCCTGCCCTCCTGCTCCAGCGCTCCGCAAAGCGATGCAGCGGCAGGAAATTTTCCAACAGCTCCCGGCCGAGCGGCGTCAGCGCATAGCCGTTATCAGCAAGCGCGATGAAGCCGGCGGTGCGCAGCTCGGTAAGGCGGGTCTGCAGGACGGTCGGTGAAGCCTCGTCGCAAGCTGCGCGCAGAGCGCGCGAGGTCAGCGCCACCTCACGCAATTCCCACAGGATGCGCAACGACCAGCGTCGACCCAAGAGGTCGAGCAGCGCCATGATCGGCCGGCCCGAGCGCGAGCCGCGCACCGCGGGTGACCTGGCTCGCTCCGGCCTCACCGGATCCGGCTTGGCGGCTACTGACTTGACCGGTCCCGACTTCGGCGACGCCGGCATATGTTCTCCCTTTCGCTCCAGAAACGGTTCTTGCCAAGCGCTACAAAAAGCGTAGCGTATCGCTACAATAAATGTAGCAAAATGGAGGAGCCGAAGCCATGCCCCGCGTCTCCCCGCTGCGGTCACCCTATCCGCCCGACATCCAGATGCAGTTTGACCAGATCATGCGCGGCGCGCCGCCCTTGATGCTGTTCCGCGTCATGGCCGGCCACAGCCGCGCCTGGGACAAATTCCGCGGCGGCAGCCTGCTCGACCGTGGCCCCCTGCCCTTGCGCGACCGCGAGATCGTGATCGACCGCACCTGCGCCCTGAACGGGTGCGAATATGAATGGGGCGTGCACATCAGCACCTTCGCCACGGCCGCCAAGCTCTCGCCTGAGCAGATACGCGCGACCGTCGTCGAAGGCAGCAAGGCGGCCTGCTGGTCGGTAGCCGAGCGGGCACTGCTCGCCGCTGTCGAGGCGCTGCACCAGCGGTCAACGCTCGGCGAAGCCGAGTTCGCGGCGCTAAGAAGTCACTATGATGAGGACCAGATCCTCGAGATCATCCTGTTATGCGGGTTCTATCGGACGGTGTCGTATCTCGCGAGGGCGCTCGACCTGCCGCTGGAGGAAAACGCGGTGCGGTTCCCTCACTGATCGTCTTGAACTCCGCTCCTCGAAAAAGAGAGCGAGAAATGATCAAGCCACGCCCGCGCGCAGCAGGTCGTGCATGTGCAGGATCCCGACCGGCTTGTTCGCGTCGGTGACGATCAGCGTCGTGATCTTCGCGGAGTTGAGGATCTCCAGCGCTTCCGAGGCAAGCGCATCGCTGCGGACGGTGCGCGGCGAGGCCGTCATGATGTCGTCGACCAGCGATGTCATCAGGTCAGGCCGCATCTTCCGCCTGAGATCGCCGTCGGTGATGATGCCGACGACATGATCGCCCGCATCGGTGATGATGACGCAGCCGAGCCCCTTGGCCGACATCTCCACCAGCGCCTCCGTCATCACCGTGCCGAGCGGCTTCAACGGCACCGCGTCGCCCGAACGCATCAAGTCGGAAATGTGCTTGAGCATCGCCCCCAGCTTGCCGCCGGGATGGAAATTGGCGAACTCGAGCGCGGTGAAGCCGCGCCCCTCCAGCAGCGCGATCGCGAGCGCATCGCCGATCGCCGCCTGCATCAAGGTCGAGGTGGTCGGCGCCAGGTTGTGTGGACAGGCCTCGCGCACCTTCGGCAGCTCCAGCACGATCCGCGCCGCCTGCCCCAGCGAGGATCCCGCATTGGATGTCACCGCGATCATCGGGATCGCGAACCGCTTCGAATAGTTGACGAGGTTCTTCATCTCCGGCTGCTCGCCGGACCAGGACAGCGCGATGATCACGTCGTCGGGGGTGATCATGCCGAGATCGCCGTGGCCGGCTTCCGCGGCATGAACGAAGAACGCCGGCGTGCCGGTGGAGGCCAGGGTCGCCGCGATCTTGCGCGCCACATGGCCGGACTTGCCGAGCCCGGTCAGGATGGCGCGGCCCTTGGCCTGCCGGATCAGCGTGGTGGCCGCGGTGAACGCCGGCCCCAGCGTGCCGCGCAGTGCGGCCGAGATCGCGGCGATCCCGTTGCTGCCGGTCTCCAGGGTCCGGAGCGCGGACTGGACGTCGGCATGCTCGGCGGCAGCGGCAGGTTCGATCAGCGGTTTCGATGTCGGCATTCACACGTTCCACGACAGGTAGATGACGCTGACGTCTTTACCACGGGTCGCCGGCAAGAGCGCCATCAACAGCCCATTAACCATATTTGTTTTTACTCCCTTAACGGCGGGGTTTGCCGGCGGCGTGGGGCTGCGCGGCCAAATGCGTGGTTTTGTTGGGGTATTTTCATCGTGGGCTGGGGGCCTGACAGCGGCCGCATGAGGCGCCTGGTCTGGCGCGGCGCCCCCGCCGCTGGCCTGTTGCTCATGGCCGCCACGACCTCGCCGGCCGCTGCCCAGACCATGGACGTGCTTCGGCCGGTCCCTGACGGTTTCCTGTTGCCGCAGGATTCGCCGCTCCGCCGCACCACCGCAAACGAGCTGCCTGCCCCGCCCGATCCGGCCCGCGCCGTGCCGCCCCCTGGCGGCGCCGCCGCATCACGGGTCAGCC
>NZ_CAFK01000317.1 GCF_000239815.1 Bradyrhizobium sp. STM 3843
AACTGCCACCCTCCCCTGGAGGGGAGGGTCGGCTCACATGAGCGCAGCAATGTGAGCCGGGGTGGGGTGAAGGACTGGAGCACCGGCCGTGGGCGTCACTCCACCCCGCGATCGCTTCGCGATCGACCCTCCCTCCGCATGAGTAGCCCCAATTAGGGTTCTCTTCGGGGGGCCGGGGAGACAGGGCCAGCAAGTTCTTGGGCGGTACGTTCCGCCACGACGTTCTGCGCGACTGGACGATCGGATTGTCTTTGAAGCATTTTGGGGGAGTCGGCTGATCCCGCCGCCCTTCCTTTCGTGGATCGCGGAAATTACGATCACGACATCGACCCACTTCCCAACACCTCGCGGATTTTCTGCGCCAGCTCCGATTTCCGATACGGCTTCCGGAGCAGGACGACGCCGGGGTCGAGGTACCCGTCGTGGACAATGGAACTGTCGGCATAGCCCGAGGTGTAAAGCGCCTTAACGTCACCGCGACGCTTGGTGATAGCGTCCGCCAGCTCCCGGCCGTTCATCCCGCCGGGCATGATCATGTCCGTGAACAGCAGATCGAATTCGACGCCCTGATCAACCAGCGCCAGTGCCGCCGCGCCGTCACTGGCGACAAGGGTCCGGTAGCCTAGGCCCCCCAGCTGGGCGATCACATAACCCCGCACCAGCGCATCGTCCTCGACCACCAGGATCGTCTCGTGCCCGTGCGGCACGCCCGTCGCATGCACCGGCTCAGCGGTCATGACCGCCCGTCCCGCCGATCGCGGCAGATAGAGCTTTATGACGGTGCCACGGCCTTCCTCGCTGTCGATTTCGACGGTGCCGCCGGACTGCTTGGCGAAGCCGTAGACCATGCTCAGTCCCAGTCCGGTCCCCCTGCCGACTCCCTTGGTGGTGAAGAACGGCTCGAACACGCGGTCGAGGATGTCGGTGGGAATGCCATGGCCGGTGTCGGTGACCGTGATCATCACGAACTCTCCCGACTTCACGTCGCTTTCCCTCGACGCATCGAGATCGGCGCGCCAGACATTGGCGGTTGCGAGCTTCAGCTTGCCACCCCCCGGCATGGCGTCGCGCGCATTGACCGCGAGATTGACGATCGCGGCCGAAAGCTGCGACGGATCGGCCATGGCGAACCAGGTATCGTCCGCCAGGTCGGACTCGATGTCGATGTGCTCGCCCAGGATCGGCTTGAGCAGCTTCGCGGTGTCGGTGACCATGCGATTGACATCGATCTCGCGCGGCTCCAGCGGCTGACGGCGTGCGAATGTCAGGAGCTGCGATGTGATCTCGGCGCCACGCGTCGCCGCGTCGCCAATGAGCTGGGCGATCGAAGCGAGTTGGGGCTCTTCCGCAATACCCTCCTGAAGGATCTCGATCGTCCCGGTGATGACGGTGAGGACGTTGTTCAAATCGTGGGCGATACCACCCGTGAGTTGCCCGATCGCATCCATCTTTTGAGACTGACGCAGTCGTTCCTCGGCTTCGTGCTGGTTGGTGATGTCGGTGCCCGTTCCGCGATAACCCATGAAGCGACCGTCGGTGGCAAAGACGGGCCGGCCGTTCACACTGACATGGCGCTGGTTCCCGGCCGAGCCGCCGCATGTGTACTCGAAATTCCGGAACGGCTCGTGCCGCTCCAGCGTCGCCATATGCTCACGCCATTTCCGCGGCTCAGCCTCCTTGTCGGTCGCAGCATCGAGACGGCGTTTGCCGATTAGCCCCGCCGGATCGATGCCGAATGCATTCAACCGCTCCGATATATAGGTGAAAAGGTGATCCGGCCCGGTCTCCCAAAGCCAGTCGGAGGCCGTCTCAGCGTAGTCGCGGAAGCGTTGTTCGCTTTCGCGCAGCGCCAGAACGACCTTTTCCAGCCTTTCCCTCGCTGCGTATTGCTCGGTCATGTCCATATGCGTGCCGATGATCTCGCTGACCTCGCCATCGCTATCGAGAACCGGGTGCGCCACCGAGTGGACGTAGCTGATCGCGCCGTCGGGCAATGCTACCCGGAAATCGAATTTGAAATCTCCCTGCTTGGCCTGCACAGCCCGCCGTACCACCTCGCCAAGCATTTGCCGGTCTTCCGCAGGAATCCGCGACTGGATCTGTTCCACCGATGCGCCCTGTTCGGGATCGAAGCCGAACAGGCGATAGACCTCGGCCGAGCGGTACACGAAGTCGCGACGGCGCACGTCCCACGACCAGCTACCGGTGTGGCTCAAATGCTGGGCCTCCTCCAAATAGGCCTCGCTGCGGCGAAGCTGCCGTTCCGCTCGCTTTGCCGCCGTGATGTCTGTCAGCGCTCCGACAAACTCGAGGCTGCCGGCCGCGTTGATCGTCGCGCGCGCCAGGGTGTGGACGTATTTCACCGAGCCGTCCGGCATTAGAAGCCGGTATTCATGCTCGAAATCGCTCTGGTCGCGGGATGCCTGATCGAGGGTGCTTTGCACAGCGGTACGATCTTCCGGATGCGTCCGCTCGATGACCAACTGAAGCGTCGGCTGGGTCGCGGGATCGTATTCGAAAATTCGAAACGTTTCCGGTGTCCAGATGATCTCGCCGGCGGCGACCCTCCAGCCGAAGCTGCCGGTGTGGCTCAATTCCTGCGCATGTGCGAGATAGGCCTCGCTCTGCTGCAGGGCATCTTCGGTTCGCTTCCGCTCGGTGACATCCTCACAAGCAACCAGAACGACGAGCTCGTCGTTGGCGCGCCGCATGGCCTTGGCATTTTCGCGGACCCACAATAGCGAGCCGTCTTTCCTGATCTTCCGGATTTCCCACGTGTGCGATTGGCCGATCGATTCCAGACAGACCGCAATGCAATTGTTCACGAACGCATGGTCTTCCGAGAGAAAGACATCAAGCACGGACTGGCCGACCAGCTCCGCCACGGTATAGCCAAGCTGAGCGGCACCGAAAGTGTTCACATTCAACACAGTGCCGCCCGCATCGATCATGAAATACATGACCGGATTGTGCTCGAAAACCTCCCGCCATTCCCTTTCGCTGTCGCGCAGTTCACCTTGGCTGCGTCTGAGATTTGCCTCGGCCTCAAGCGCCATCTTCTTTTCCTGGCGGGCATTTCCGATCAGCCACGCCACCATCACCCCGGTTACGCAGAAGGCGGCCATCGTGACGACATGCTGCGAAAGGTCGATTGCGACGCTTAGGGCGGGAGGTGCGAAAAAATAGGCCAGGCTCGCAACGGACAAAAAGCAAAGCACGACTGCGGCGGCGAAGCTGCCGATCAGGGAGAACAGCAGAATCACGATCAGATCCGCGAACGCGGTTGAGCCGAGATCGGCGTGAAGCCGAAAGAAGCCCAGGGTCACCAGTCCCAGCACAAGGCCGCCGAGGCAGAACTGCGCAGCTGAAACTGCAGCATTCCTGGTCTGATTTGGCGTCATCCGCAAAACGCCTCTGTCTGGCTGGCAGATTAACGCATTTTGCGCAAAAAGGCGGCAGTTCGTTTTGATGTCGCCTACGTCATTGGACGCATATTTTCGGGCCTACGGGCAATAACGGCGGTCTCGGCGCCGCGCGCTGCCCTACAGACCTCCGTATAGCTCATCCAACCCTTTCGGTATCACTCTGTTACCTCAGTAGATATTCTCCGTCGGCCAGCACAGCAGACTTGCGAATTGTGCTTTTCTCCAATGATGACAGGCGAACGGGAGGTCGGGCCCAGCGCCACTGCGCACGGTCATAGGCCAAAGTCTGTCATCGTCGTCCGAACGAAGTACCAACCGTTTTCCATCCCTTCGCCCAAGCTCTCAGACGGGCTCTAAAATCCACCAACTTAGATGAAACGAACCTGGACCGCCTAAATCCCTTGCCCTACCCTGGGCTGCGTGGAGAAAATTCGGCTCTAGTTCCTCTCCCTTCAGGGGACGGTGGTCGTGCGCCGCGGCTAACGTCTTCAACCGATCCGAGTTGGATCATGCGTAGAGGACAACAAGGACATCACGACGTGCTCGACACGACCGCACCGCAGACACAAACGCGCGCCACCGGCCCGCTCGCCGGCTTCCGCATCGTCGAGTTCGCCGGCATCGGACCCGGTCCCTTCGCGTGCATGATGCTGGCCGACATGGGCGCCGAGGTCGTGACGCTCGACCGCGTCGGCGCGCGCAAGACCATGAAGTCGGTCGCGGGCCGCGGACGGAAAGTGGTCGAGCTCGATCTGAAGGACAAGGCCGCCGTCTCACAAGTTCTCGACCTGCTCGCCGGCGCCGACGCGCTGATCGAAGGCTTCCGTCCCGGCGTCATGGAGCGGCTGGGCTTGGGCCCCGATGTGGTGCTCGCGCGCAATCCGCAACTGGTCTATGGCCGCATGACCGGCTGGGGCCAGGAGGGCCCGCTGGCGCAGGCCGCCGGCCACGACATCAATTACATCTCCATCACCGGTGCGCTGGCCGCGATCGGGCCCAAGGAGCGGCCAGTGCCGCCGCTCAACCTGGTCGGCGATTTCGGCGGCGGCGCGCTCTATCTCGTGGTCGGCGTGCTCGCCGCGCTGCTGGAAGTCTCGAAGTCGGGCAAGGGCCAGGTGGTTGATGCTGCGATGTGCGACGGCGCGGCCTCGCTGATGTCGATGTTCTTCGATCTCGCCGCGCTCGGGCGCTGGAGCGAGGGTCGCGAGCGCAACTTCCTCGACGGCGGTGCGCATTTCTATGGCGTCTACGAATGCGCCTGCGGCAACTTCGTCTCGATCGGCTCGATCGAGCCGCAGTTCTATGCGCTGCTCCGCCAGCATGCGGGACTGTCGGACGAGTGTTACGACGCGCAGATGAATCCCGCGGCGTGGCCCGACCTGCGCGAGAAGCTCGTCGACGTCTTCAAGAGCAAGACGCGGGACGATTGGTGCCGGATCATGGAAGGCACCGACATCTGCTTTGCCCCCGTACTGACCATGACGGAGGCGCCGAAGCATGCGCACATGGCCGCGCGCGGCGTGTTCGTCGAACGCCATGGGATCACCCAGCCCGCGCCCGCCCCGCGCTTTTCGCGGACGCCATCCAACATCCGCGAACCCGAAGTGGCCGACCTCGGCGCACTGGTGAAGGCTTGGACGGGGCAGTAACTTTCTTACCTCTCCCGGTTTGCGGGGAAAGGTCGGATTGCATCGATAGATGCAGTCCGGGTGAGGGGGTACAGGTGCAACAACTCGCACCAATAGTGGGTCTGCCCCTCACCCCAACCCTCTCAGTGCGAGCGAAGCTCGTCGCGCCCCCGTAAGAACGGGGAGAGGGAGCACACCGAGTCCGCCGCGCCAGCAGCGATGCGCTTGATCAATGTGTGCACGCCCTAGCGTAAGAAACGGGGACAGGGACCGCACCGCGCTTGCGGCCGGCATGAGCCTTTACCTCTTGCTCGAATGAATGTGCGCCCTCGTTCCGGTCATGCGTCCCCGATAACAACCCATCACAAATCCCGCCTACCATGGCGGCCAGGGTTGGCTGCCGAATCGGCCCGCTTGAACTGCCCCGCGGCGATGTGAGAAGGAAGCTCCGCTGCGGCGCACAAGGACCATTGGCGATACGGGACACGCTTGATGATACTGCAAGGCATCAATACAACCGTTTTGCGAGAAGCAGTGCGGCCCAACATCTGGGACATCGTCGCGCTGATCATCGTGATCGGTGCCATGGTGCTGATCGTCTATGGCGGCGAGCAGACCACGCTGCCGCTGTCGGCGCTCGATACGGCACCGGTCTCACTCGACCCTGTGAACCTGCCGCTTTACGCCTTGCGCACCACCCTGCGCATGCTGCTCGCGATGCTGTGCTCGCTCGTGTTCACGTTCGTTTACGCAGCGCTGGCCGCCAAGAGCCGGCGCGCCGAGATGGTGCTGATCCCGCTGCTCGACATCCTGCAGTCGGTGCCGATCCTCGGCTTCCTCACCTTCACAGTCGTGTTCTTCATGAACCTGTTTCCGGGCAAGGTGCTGGGCGCCGAGCTCGCCTGCGTGTTCGCGATCTTCACCAGCCAGGCCTGGAACATGACCTTCAGCATGTACCAGTCGATGCGACAACGAACAGGACCTCGACGAAGCCACGCGGAGCTTCCACCTCTCCGGCTGGCAGCGCTTCTGGCGGCTCGACGTGCCCTACGCAATGCCCGGGCTGATCTGGAATGCGATGATGTCGATGTCCGGCGGCTGGTTCTTCGTGGTCGCCTCGGAAGCCATCACCGTCGGCAACACCACCGTGACGCTCCCGGGCGTCGGATCCTATGTGGCACTGGGGATCGCGCAGCAGAACCTCGCCGCAATCGGTTATGCGATCCTGACCATGCTGCTCGTCATCATCGCCTATGACCAGTTGCTGTTCCGGCCGATCGTGGCCTGGGCCGACAAATTCCGCTTCGAGCAGACGGCGTCAGGCAATCCGCCGACCTCGTGGATGCTCGACCTGTTCAGACGCACCCGGGCGCTGCGGTCGCTGACGCTTCCCTTCGCCGCGCTCAACCGGTCCTTTTCCAATTTGCGGATTGACTGGCCTGCCGTCCTGAGCACGCCGGTCAGATCCGGCCCGCCCTCGCGGCTGCTCGATGCGCTATGGCTTGCGGTGATCGTGATCGGCTGCTCCTACGCCGGCTGGAAAACCTACAACTATCTCTCGGCGACGCTCGCGCTCTCGGACGTTGCCACCGCGATCGGCTATGGCCTGATCACGCTGCTGCGCGTCGTGGTGCTGATCGCGTTAGCCTCGCTGATCTGGATTCCTGTCGGCGTCTGGATCGGGCTGCGGCCGAAACTCGCCGAGCGGGTGCAGCCGCTGGCGCAGTTCCTGGCGGCGTTTCCGGCCAACCTCGCCTTCCCCGTGTTCGTGGTGCTGATCGTGCGCCTTAAACTTGATGCCAATGTCTGGCTGAGCCCGCTGATGATCCTGGGGACGCAGTGGTACATCCTGTTCAACGTCATCGCCGGCGCCAGTGCGTTTCCGACCGACCTGCGAGAAGCCGCCTCCAGCTTTCATCTCGGCGGCTGGCGCTGGTGGACCAAGGTCATCCTGCCCGGCATCTTCCCCTATTACATCACCGGCGCCATCACCGCCTCCGGTGGCTCCTGGAACGCCTCGATCGTGGCGGAGGTCGCGAGTTGGGGCGACACGCATCTGACGGCAACCGGACTTGGCGCCTATATTGCGACCGCGACCGAGCACGGCGACTTTCCGCGCGTCGTGCTCGGCATTGCCGTGATGTGCATCCTCGTCACTTTGTTCAACCGGCTGCTATGGCGGCCGCTCTACGCGTTCGGCGAGCGCCGGCTGCGCCTCGGCTGATCGGGAGGGAACCTCATGCGCGACCAAGTCAACCAGGCCTCGCTGATCGACATCAAGGGCGTCAGCCGGCTGTTTCCCAAGGGGAGCGGCGAGGACCTCGTCGTGCTGGAGAAGGTCGATCTGACCATCCGCGCCGGCGAGATTGTCGGCCTGCTCGGCCGTTCCGGCTCGGGCAAGTCGACGCTTTTGCGCATCATCGCCGGCCTGGTCTCGCCGTCGTCGGGCGAAGCGACCTGCCGGGGTGAGATCATCTCCGGCCCGCCCCATGGCGTCGCCATGGTGTTCCAGTCCTTTGCGCTATTCCCCTGGCTCACGGTGCTGCAGAACGTCGAGCTCGGGCTCGAGGCACTCGGCATCGACAGCGCCGAGCGGCGCAAGCGCGCGATCGCAGCCATCGACCTGATCGGCCTCGATGGCTTCGAATCGGCCTATCCGAAGGAGCTGTCCGGCGGCATGCGCCAGCGCGTCGGCTTTGCCCGTGCGCTGGTCGTGCATCCCGACCTGCTGCTGATGGATGAGCCGTTCTCGGCGCTCGATGTTCTCACAGCCGAGACGCTGCGCACCGACCTGGTCGACCTCTGGATCGACGGCCGGCTGCCGATCAAGTCGGTGTTGATGGTGACGCACAATATCGAGGAGGCGGTGCTGATGTGCGACCGCATCCTGGTGTTCTCGTCGAACCCGGGCCGCGTCGCCGCCGAGTTCAAGGTCGATCTCGCCCATCCGCGCAACCGGCTCGACCCCGCCTTCCGCCAGCTGGTCGACAGCCTCTATGCGCGCATGACGCAGCGGCCCGAGCCGAAGGCGCCGAGCGCGGAGGGCGCGCCCGGCTTTGGAGTCGGGATGGTGCTGAGCCACGTGGGATCGAACTCGATCTCGGGCCTGATCGAGGCGCTGGCGGGCGAGCCCTATAACGGCCATGCCGACCTGCCGGTGCTGGCCGGCCATCTCCAGCTCGAGGTCGACGAGATCTTCCCGCTCGCCGAAGCGCTGCAGCTGTTGCGCTTTGCGCAGCTCAGCGAAGGCGACCTGACCCTGACCGAGGCCGGCAAGCGTTTCGCACATCTGGAGACCGACGAGCGCAAGAAGCTGTTCGCCCAGCACCTGACCGAGAACGTGCCGCTGATCGGCCTGATCCGGCGCGTGCTCGACGACCGGCCCTCGCACACGGCACCCGCCGCCCGCTTCCGCGTCGAGCTCGAGGACTACATGTCCGAGCAATATGCGGACGAGACCCTGGAGACGATCATCTCCTGGGCCCGCTATGCCGAGCTGTTCGCCTATGACGAGCAGTCGGAGACGTTCAGCCTGGAGAACCCGCACTGACGCTGATCGACGTCAGGGGGCGACTTTCAGAGTCGCCTTCATGTTCGGATGAAAGCGGCAGTAATAGTCCACTGCTCCTGCCTTCTTCAGCACCAGGCTCGCCGTCTTGTTCGGCGGCAGATTGACGTCGAAATCGCCATTGCGCGCGGTCGCGGTATGAACCAGCGCATCCTTGTTGATCCATTCAACGGTGTCGCCGACCTTGGCTGAGGCCGCGGCCGGCGAGATCTCGAGCTTCTCCATCACGATCTGGATGGTGGCCGCGCGCGCCGGAACGCTCGCTGCCACAAGCACGATCGTGCTCAGGAAGGCAATACGTCCCGACATCGCAACCTCCTACTTCAGCTCGGCCGCGACATGCTCGGCGTGCTGCTCGTGACCCTGAAAGATCTTCAGGCCGGTCTGCAACAGGCCCTTCAGCTCGGCATTGCTGGCGGAGGGAATGAGCTGGGTCTCGAGCGCATTATCGACCGTCTTGTGGTAGGCGACTTCGTTGGCGATATAGGCCTTGTCGAAGGCCGCGCCCTTGAGCTTGCCGAGTTCGCCAAGCTTCTCGCTCGCCTGCTTCGACAACGTGCGGCTGGTGTCGTTGTCCTCGGGAGTCACCTTGAGCTTCTTGACCAAATCCAGCGCCTGCTTGTTGACGGCTTCATGGTCGCGCACCATGCCTTCGGCGAACTCTTTCACGTCCTTGTTGCTGGCCTTGTCCAGCGCCTGCTTGGCAGCCTTGATGTCGATTTCGCCCGCGGTGTAGGCGATATGAGCGATCTGCGGATCGGTGAGCTTGGCGCCTTGCGCGAGCGCAACGCTGCTGGTGAGGCAGATCACGACGGCCGCCGCGCTGATACGATGAAACATGGCTTGATCTCCTGTGCCGCCCGGACCTCACGGCCGGCGGGTGAATGGTTGCACAGGGATTGGATGGAAAATCGAAGCCGACGTTCCCGAGAAAAATCAGATCGGAAAACCGAGGCGCCTAAGCACCGTATCGGTCAGTCGCTCACAGCGAGGGCCGGCGAACGGAAACGCATCGAGAATGATCGGACCGATCTCCTTCTCGACATTCTCACGTAACAAGGCGCGGGCGCGATGCAGGCGCGTCTTGACCGTCTCGGGCCTCACGCCGAGCAACTCGGCGGTCTCCTCGATGCTCATCTCCTCGATCACGCGGGCGATGAAGACCAGCCGAAACGGCTCCGGCAAGTCATCGATCGCATGCTCGACGAGCTCCTGGATCTGGCGTTGCGCCATGGATCTTTCCGGATCGCTCGATGCGGTGGGAAACGGAATGATGTCGGCCTCAGGCCCGTCCTGCGGCTGCCACGCCAGCTCAGGCCGGCGGCCGCGCAGCCGTCCCAGCGCCTCGTTCATGGCGATACGCGTCAGCCAGGTCGCGAGGCTGGACTCGCCTCGGAAGGCTTCAAGATGCGTGAGCGCCCGGACATAGGTCTCCTGCACCACGTCCTCGGCTTCGCTGTCGTTGCGCAGGATGCCGCGGGCGATCCGGAACAGGCGGCGGTTGTTGGCCTGAAGGATGGCCCGGATCGCCGCTTCGTCGCGGGCCTTGGCCCGCAAGATCAGCTCATCCTCGCCAGCGCGCGCGGAGGATGGATTTCTCGCCGTGGTCCAACGCATGACGGTTCACCCGACCTAAGGATCTCGTGAGGTTGGATGCAGCTCAGGCCCAAAGGTTCCCGAAAAATATCTCCCAATGTCGGCCCAACCTGAGACGCCTCACACCGCCGGCGCGAACGTGTCCGCCCGTGCCATCGCCCAGGCATCGCGGTAGCGAATGTCTTTGGTGCCTTCGAGCAATTCACCCGGCCGCAGCGCCGGATAGAGTTGCGCGAACGACGAGACGTCGGTGGTCGAGGTGCGCTGCGAGAAGTGGATCGGGCGCAAATCCTGCGGATGTTCGAGGCCGGCGGCGGCGATCAGCTCGGTCAGCGCGTGCAGGGTGGCGTGGTGATAATTGTAGACGCGCTCCAGCTTGTGCGGCACCACCAGCGCGCGGCTGCGGGTCGGATCCTGGGTGGTGACGCCAGTCGGACAGCGGTCGGTATGGCAGCTCAGGGACTGGATGCAGCCGAGCGAGAACATGAAGCCGCGCGCGGAATTGCACCAGTCGGCGCCGATCGACATCGCACGCGCCATGTCGAAGGCGGTGGCGATCTTGCCGGACGCGCCGATCTTGATGCGATCACGGATGTTGAGGCCCACCAGCGCATTGTGCACGAAGCTGACGCCCTCGCGCATCGGCATGCCCAGATGGTCCATGAATTCCAGCGGCGCCGCGCCGGTGCCGCCCTCATTGCCGTCGACCACGATGAAATCGGGATAGATGCCGGTCTCCAGCATCGCCTTGCAGATCGCCAGGAACTCCCAGGTATGGCCAATGCAGAGCTTGAAGCCGGCCGGCTTGCCACCGGACAGCTTTCGCATCTCACCGATGAACTGCATCATGCCGACAGGCGTGGAGAAGGCACGGTGCGCCGGCGGCGAGATGCAGTCCTCGCCCATGGCGACGCCGCGGATCTTGGAGATCTCCGCCGAGACTTTCGCCGCCGGCAGCACGCCACCATGGCCGGGCTTGGCGCCCTGGCTCATCTTGAGCTCGACCATCTTGATCTGGTCCTGGCTCGCGACCCGCGCAAACGCGTCCGGATCGAAGCTGCCGTCGCGATGGCGGCAGCCGAAATAGCCGGAGCCGATCTCCCAGATGATGTCGCCGCCCATCTCGGCGTGATAGGGGCTGAAACCGCCCTCGCCGGTGTCATGGGCGAAGCCACCCTTCTTGGCGCCACCGTTGAGCGCGCGCACGGCATTCGGGCTGAGCGCGCCGAAGCTCATCGCGGAAATGTTGAACACCGAGGCCGAATAGGGCTTGCTGCAATCGGGGCCGCCGATCTGAATGCGGAATTTCTCCTCCGCGTGCGGCTTCGGCGCCACCGAATGATGCAGCCATTCGTAGCCGTCGCGGTAGACGTCCTCCTGGGTGCCGAACGGGCGCTTGTCGAGCACCATCTTGGCGCGCTGATAGACCACGGCGCGGGTGTCGCGCGAAAACGGCATGCCGTCCTTCTCGCTCTCGAAGAAGTACTGCCGCATCTCGGGCCGGATCTCTTCGAGCAGGAACCGCATATGCGCTGAGATCGGATAGTTGCGCAGCACCGCATGGCTCTTCTGGATGAGATCGCGGATGCCGAGCAACGTCAGCGCGCCGAAGATCAAGAGCGGGACCAGGACAAGGTCGAAGATCTTGCGATCATAGATGCCGAGAATGAGCAGCATGGCTGTCACGACCGCGCAGAGCGTCAGCACGATGAAGCGCGGCGATAACGGAAGCAGCAGATTTTCCATCGGATCCCTCAGGCCATGTCATCAGGCGAGCGTCGTCGAGCGGGCGTCGTCGGGCGAGCGCGGCGATATCGTCTCTACGCCTGTAGCGGAGCAACGTTACTAAAGACTAGCCCAGCCGTCCGTCATCGGTGTGACGGCACCGCCGCACCGGCCATCCAATCACCTGTTGCGAAATCAGTCCACCACCCCACCGGCTAGTTTTGCGATGCAATGTGTCCCGCGCGCCGGGCCAATGCGCCGCCGCTGGCTGCCTCCCGGATCAGCTTCCGCGAGGGCTCACCCGCTCACATTTCCGTAAACAGGCCTGCGTGCATCTCCCGCAACTGCCGCTTCAGCAGCTTGCCGCTCGGGTTCTTCGGCAGCGCATCGACGAACACGACACGTTTCGGGGTTTTGAAGGACGCGAGCTTTGCCGTAGCGCGCTTGAGCACATCCTCCTCGGTCAGCTCGCAGCCCGACTTGACGACGACCACAGCGACCACTGCCTCGACCCAGCGCGGATGCGGCAGGCCGACGACGGCGACTTCGGAAACCTCCGGGATCAGATAGAGCGCCTCCTCGACCTCGCGGCTGGCGACGTTCTCGCCGCCGGTCTTGATCATATCCTTCTTGCGGTCGACGATGGTGATGTAGCCATCCTCATCGATGGTGGCGAGGTCGCCGGAATGGAACCAGCCGCCCTGGAACGCGGCGGCGGTGCGCTCGTCGTCGTGGAAATAGCCGAGCATCAGATGCGGCGAGCGGTGCACGACCTCGCCGACAACACCGGGCGGCACGTCGGCCATGGCATCGTCGACCACGCGGGTTTCGACATTGAGCACGGCGCGGCCGCACGAGCCGGGCTTGCGCAGCTGGTCCTCAGGGCCAAGCATGGTGGCGAGCGGCGCGATCTCGGTCTGGCCGTAGAGATTCCACAGCCGCACCTCGGGCAGCCGCTGCGCCAGCTCGCGCAGCACCTCGACCGGCATGATGGAGGCGCCGTAATAGCCCTTGCGCAAGGTCGAGAGATCGGTGGTCTCGAACAGCGGCGAGCGCAGCATCGAAATCCACACCGTGGGCGGCGCGAAGAACGAAGTGATGCGATATTTCGCCATCAGCGGCAGCAGATTGTCCGGCGTCGGAAACGCGGTGATGATGTTGGTGCCGCCGACATAGATCGCCGGACCGAAGAACACGTCGAGCTGGGCGCAGTGATAGAGCGGCAGCGCGTGCAGCGTGACATCGTCGGCCGCGATGCCGGCATCGACCACGCAGGAGACATACTGCCAGATCACGGCGTCATGGGTCAGCATCGCGCCCTTGGGCAGCGACTCCGTGCCTGAGGTGTAGACGATCTGGGCGAGATCAGTGCCATTGAGCTCGACCGCGGGCACCGCCGCCGTCGAGGCTGCCAGCGCGGCGAAATCGATCATGTCGGCCTGGCGCTCGCTTTGTGCTTCGGATGGCAGCCAGATCAGCTGCTCGACGGCTGGCGCCAATTGCTTGGCGGCGCGCGCAAGGCTCGCGAAGCCGCTGTCAGTCGCGAGCAGGCGGGCGCCGGCATGTTTGAGGATGTAGGCGACCTCCTCCGCCTTGAGCATGAAATTGATCGGCACCAGCACGGCGCCGAGCCGCGCCAGCGCGAAGCGCAAGGCCGCAAAGGCATGCGAGTTGCGGGCGAGGATGGCAACGCGTTCGCCCTTGGCGACGCCGCGCTCGGCCAAGCCCGCCGCGAGGCGGTCGACGATGGCGTTGAATTCGGAATAGCTCCAGCTGACATCGCCGCAGATCACGGCGGTCTTCTGTGGCGTGCGCGCCGCGCTGCGCCGAAGGAGGTCACCCAGCGTTTGCCGCCGAACGATGGAATCCATGGCTATCCCCATCATCATGGGGACGGCCGCACGCTTTGCGCGCTCCGCATCCCCTCCCTGGTTGCTGCCGGGCCTTCGTGGGCCCGATCTCTGCGGCTGAAACTCGCACAGCCGCTGCAAAGCTTGCAAGGGAGGATATTGCCAGGGATTCGGGCGCCCCGATTGCGTCGAGGCGCCGGAAGCTCAGCGCTCGACGAAGGCCTTCTCGATCACGAAGTGGCCGGGCGTATTGCCGCTGCCCTCGATGAAGCCGCCGGACTCGAACATGGTCTTCAGCTCTTCCAGCATCGCCGGGCTGCCGCACATCATGATGCGGTCGGTCTCGATATCGAGCGGGTGCTGGCCGATGTCGTTGAACAGCTGCTCGGAGGAGATCAGGTCGGTGATACGGCCGCGGTTGCGGAACGGCTCGCGGGTGACGGTCGGATAGTATTTCAGCTTCTCTTCGAGCAACGGCCCGAACAGCTCGTCCTGACGGAGGCTCTCGACCACGGTCTCGCCATAGGCGAGTTCGGCCACCTGACGGCAGCCATGCACGAGCACGATGGTCTCGAAACGATCGTAGACGTCCGGGTCCTTGATCAGGCTGGCGAACGGCGCAAGGCCGGTGCCGGTCGACAGCAGCAGCAGGCGCTTGCCCGGCAGCAGGTTGTCAGTGATCAGCGTGCCCGTCGCCTTGCGGCCGACCAGGATGGTGTCGCCTTCCTTGATCTTCTGCAGGCGGGAGGTCAGCGGGCCGTCCTGGACCTTGATGCTGAAGAACTCCAGTTCCTCCTCGTGATTGGCGCTCGCCATGCTGTAGGCGCGGAGCAACGGCCGGCCCTCGACCTCGAGGCCGATCATCGCGAACTGGCCATTCTGGAAGCGGAAGCCCGCATCGCGGGTGGCTTTGAAGGAGAACAGGGTATCCGTCCAGTGCTGAACGGAAAGAACTTTCTCTCGATAGAACGCGCTCATGATGTTTGTTTCTTCACGCAGGCTGATATTGGAAGAAATGGGTCGTAGGACAAAAGCGACCACAACCCTCTGTAAACGCTGCAGATTTTCTGCCGTTTGATGTACACGAAAACAGCCGGAAATCAACCCGCTGCAATGCACAATCGATAGCGAGCAAATGCATGCCAGCCTATGCTGGCACGGGGTCCGGCCGTTCATTTGTACACAAACGATCTCGCGCAATCTACCTGCACTGACGCGGCCGTCCCAGCCCTTAAATTCCGCAACCTGGCCAACCCTTGAGCAATGCCCAAGCAGCCCCGGATCCTCATCGAAGCTATCAGGCGCTACTGCGACGAGCATGGGATCGGGCTCGACATCCGGGCCGACGGCTGGCTGCTGGTGCTGGAGCGCGGTAGCCGGCGCCACCTGATCTTCGGCTATGACCTCGGGCTGAACAGCGCGGTGGCGCACAGACTGGCCTGCGACAAGGCGGCGACCGCAGATCTGCTGGCGGCATCGGGCATTCCCGTCGTTCCCCATGCTTTCTTCCTCGCACCGGTTTTTGACGCCGGTGCTGAGGTGCCGTGGGCTGCGATGTTGGAATTGCTCGAAACCCATCCTTTGGGACTGGTGGTGAAGCCGAATGAAGGCACGTCAGGACGCGGCGTGATGCGTGTTCGCGACCGAGACGCGTTGATGCAGGCCGTCAACGGACTGTTCGCCACCCATGACAACGTCGCCATCTCGCCGCTCCTCGATGTCCAGGACGAGGTGCGCATCGTTCTGCTCGATGGCACCCCGCTCGTGGTCTATCGCAAGGTACGGCCGAGCGTGACCGGCGACGGAGCGCGAACATTGCAGGAGCTCGCGCTGGCGGCGCTGTCGCCGGCATTGCGCGCACCCATGCTCACGCTCCCGCAGAGCGAGTTCACCCCGGTCGAGCTTGCCGCCATCGTCCCGGCAGGCGAGCGGCGGCTGGTCACCTGGCGGCACAATCTCGAAGCCGGCGCGCAGCCGATGCTGCTGCAGAGCGGCGCGGCCTACGACGCTTGCGTGGCACTGGCTGCGAAGGCTGCCCAGGCCATCGGCATCCGCTTCGCGTCCGTCGATGCGGTGCAGTCGAACGGACGCTGGCAGGTGCTGGAGATCAATTCCGGCGTGGTGATGGAGACACTGGCCGCGTCCTATCCCGCGCTGGTTCAAGCTGCCTATCGTGCCGCGCTGGACGAGCTGCTGGGCGAGACAGGCCACGTATAGGCCGGCTATGCGTACGAGCCTCCTCGGCTTTCGCCCTCAGGACGACATCATCCATGAACAATGCGTCGATCCCCGACTTGCGAAAGGTGACGATCGCATCCGTCGGCGTGCAGACGATCGGCTCGCTGTCGTTGAACGACGTATTGACGACGATCGGCACGCCGGTTTTCGCGAAGAAGCAGGAGATGAGTTCGTGAAACCGTGGATTTGATTTCCGACTCACGATCTGGACCCGAGCGCTGCCATCCTTGTGGACCACCGCGGGGATGAGATCGCGCCGATCGGACTTGACCCGGCATGCGAACAGCATGAACTCGTGACTCGGCGAGCGCTCGCCGACATCGAACCATTTGTCGGCGTGCTCCGCCAGGACGCTCGGAGCGAACGGCCGAAAATCTTCCCGGTGCTTGACCTTCTGATTGAGGATGTCACGCATGTCCGGCCGGCGCGGATCGGCGAGCAGCGAACGGTTGCCCAGCGCACGCGGCCCGAACTCCATGCGCCCCTGGAACCAGGCGACGATCTTGCCGTCAGCGATCATGTTGGCGGCCTCGCGTGCCGGAGACTTGCTTTGCCGCCCCGAGAGACCTGCCGACTTGACCGCGGCCAGAATCTCGCGCGACTTGAACGCCGGCCCCAAATACGGCGTCGCATAGCCGCGCTGAGGCGGCGTCTTCTGCTTGGCGGCATGGACGAAAAAGGCTGCGCCGATCGCGGTGCCGGCGTCGTGAGGCGCGGAAGGTATGAATAGGTTGGCGAATTCCCCGGACTGTTTGACCAGCTCGTTGGTCACGCAGTTGAGCGCGACGCCGCCGGCGAGACATAAGTTCTCGAGCGGCACCCTGCGTTTGATGCGCCGCACGAGCGCTATCACCGCGGCATCTGTGGCCTCCTGCAGGGCGGCCGCCATATCGGCATGGCGCGGCAGAATTTCAGCGTCGGCCTCGCGCGGCGGACCGAAGATGGCTTCCATTCTGGCATAACGCTCCGGGCTGACGCCAAGAATCTCCGGCGCGACGCCATAGTTCACCTCGTCCGCGCGGAGGATCGAGTGGAATTGCTGACGGAAGACCTCGGGGTCGCCATACGCCGCCAGTCCCATGACTTTCGACGCGTCGTAATGCGAGAAGCCGAGGTAGTCGCTGAACACCTCCCAGACAAAACCGATCGAATGCGGGTGCTCGAAGGTCTCCACGAACTGAATGCGGCTGCCGACGGCCTTCGCGAGCGAAGTCCCGGCCGTCTCGCCGATGCCGTCGACAGTGAGAACCGCTGCGCGGTCGAAACCCGACGGGAAATAGGCCGAGGCGGCATGGGCCAGATGATGCGACACAAAATGCAATCGTTGTCCCAACGACCGACCAAGAAGCTCTTCGACGGCCCCACGTACCTGGCCAAGCCGCAGCCGAAAGGTCTCCTCCAGCCGCGGATCCCACCAGTCGGCGCGATATCGCGTTTGGCGCAGCTTTGGGTCGAACGAGTAGGCGACATGATCGATGTCGTCGGCGGTGAGGCCGGCCTGTTTCAGGCAAAAGCGGATCGCACGTTCGGGCAGCTGATGCGGATTGTCGAAGTCGGCCTGCTTGCCGTGCTTGATGCGGTTGAAGCGTTCCTCTTCGACCGCGGCAACGAGCGCGCCATCGACGAGCAGCGCGGCCGCCGACTCATGATAGACCGAGTTGATCCCAAGGACATTCGCCAACGCATTTCCTCCCATGCAGCGACGCGGACGTTGTTCACACGCGCCGTCCGGCAACCGAACGGCGGAGAACCGACGGGCCGTCGCAGCCTGCACGGAAGAGTTGGATGATATCGAGGCGAACCTGCGGCGCCCGACCGCAGCGACGTCGCAAATCGGAAGCGGCGATCGGCTCGCAGCGACAGTCAAGGGCTGACGCGATCGCGATGCGTCGTTGCAAGGTGTTCAGCGAGGCGGCGGGCTCTGGTCAGCCCGCTAGAGCACGATCCGGAAAAGTGCGAAGCGGTTTTCCGAAAAGATCATGCTCAAACAATAACCTAAAGTGCGATGACGATTC
>NZ_CAFK01000316.1 GCF_000239815.1 Bradyrhizobium sp. STM 3843
GCTTGGCTGGCGTCTCACTCAATTAAGCGTCATCACGCGCGAATGGCGTTTCCGCGCTTGTCTCGCGTGAGATCAGGCAACGCAAGCGCGCTCTATCCCGCAAAGCAAAACGGCGCGCATCGCTGCGCGCCGTATTGAATTCCGCCTGCCATGACGCGGAAAGATCCGCGTCAGCGAGCTCAGCCTGCGGCTTGCACCGCGCGCTGCGCCATTACCTTCACGAGATTGGCGCGATAGTCGGCCGAGCCGTGGATGTCGCTCAGCAGGCCGTCAGCGGACACCGCGACGTTGTCGAGCGCGGACGGAGACCAGTTCGCCTTCAGCGCCGATTCGATTGCGCCCACGCGCATCACGCCGGTCTGCGAGGCGCCGGTGGCGGCGACGCGCACCTCGCCGCCCTTGGTCCTGGTCACGAACACGCCGGTGAGCGCGAAGCGCGACGCCGGGTGACGCATCTTGGCGTAGCCGGCCTTCTCCGGAATCGGGAACGAGACCTCGGTGATGATCTCGCCGTCCTCCAGCGCGGTCGTGAACAGGCCCTGGAAGAAATCGTCCGCTGCGAGCGTGCGCTTGTTGGTCTTCACGGTGGCGCCGAGCGAGAGCACCGCTGCGGGATAGTCTGCGGCGGGATCGTTGTTGGCGAGCGAGCCGCCGATGGTGCCGCGATGGCGCACGGCGGGATCGCCGATCAGCGAAGCCAGATAGGCCAGTGCCGGGATCGCCTTCTGCACCGTGTCGGAGGTTGCGACGTCATAATGCGGGGTCGCGGCCTTGATCGTCACGGTGTCGGCGGAGGCCGCGATGCCAATCAGCTCCTTGATCTTGCCGATGTCGATGACGTCGGACGGCGCGGCGAGGCGCTGCTTCATGACAGGAAGCAAGGTGTGGCCGCCAGCGAGAAACTTCGACTCGCCGCCCTTGCCGAACAGCGCGACCGCTTCGTCGACCGACGAGGCACGGTGATAGTTGGTCTGATACATGGGAAGCTCCCTGAATTGTTTTTGAGGTCATTCCGGGATGCGCACCTCCCGCGCGCAGACCCCCGGACTCTCGAAAGTTCAACCGTGTCAGATTCCGGGGGCCCGCTTGCGCACGCCCCGGAATGACGATCATCCGTTTATTGCGTGCCAGACCCGGTCCGGGGTCGCCGGCATCTCGAGCTTTTTGTTGCCGATCGCGTCCGTGATCGCGTTGATCACCGCCGCCGAGGCGCCGATCGCACCGGCCTCGCCGCAGCCTTTCACGCCGAGCGGATTGCCCGGGCACAAGGTCGTGGTGTGGCTCAGCTTGAACGACGGCACGTCGTCGGCGCGCGGCATCGCATAGTCCATGAACGATGCCGTGACCGGCTGGCCGTTGCCGTCATAGACGGCGTGCTCCAACAGCGCCTGGCCGATGCCCTGCACCAGGCCGCCATGGACCTGGCCCTCGACGATCATCGGGTTGATCAGCCGGCCGAAGTCATCGGCCGCGACGAAGTTGACGAACGAGGTCTTGCCGGTTTTGGCATCGACCTCGAGCTCGCAGATATAGGTGCCGGCCGGGAAGGTGAAGTTGGTCGGATCGTAGAAGGCGGTCTCCTTCAATCCCGGCTCCATGCCGTCAGGCAGATTGTGCGCGGTGTAGGCGGCGAGCGCAACCATCGGCAGCGCCATGGCCTTGTCGGTTCCCGCCACCTTGAACTCGCCGTTCTCGATCACGATGTCGCCTTCGCTCGCCTCGAGCTGATGCGCCGCGATCTTCTTGGCCTTGGCTTCGACCTTCTCCATTGCCTTGAGGATTGCGGTGAGGCCGACCGCCGCCGAACGCGAGCCATAGGTGCCCATGCCGAACTGGACCTTGTCGGTGTCGCCGTGGACGATCTGCACCTGGCTGATCGGTACGCCGAGCCGGTCGGCGACGAGCTGACAGAACGTCGTCTCGTGGCCCTGGCCATGGCTGTGGCTGCCGGTGAGGATCTCGATGGTGCCGACCGGATTGACGCGGACCTCGGCGGACTCCCACAGCCCGACGCCAGCGCCGAGGCTGCCGACAGCCTTCGAGGGCGCGATGCCGCAGGCCTCGATGTAGCAGGAGAAGCCGATGCCGCGCAGCTTGCCTTGTGCCTGTGCCTGCGCCTTGCGCGCGGGGAAGCCGGCATAGTCGATCGCCTTGAGCGCCGCGTCGAGCGAGGCGTTGAAGTCACCGGTGTCGTAGGCCATGATCACCGGGGTCTGATGCGGGAACTGAGTGATGAAGTTCTTGCGCCGCAGCTCGGCCGGATCGACCTTGAGCTGGCGCGCCGCCGTCTCCATCATGCGCTCCAACAGATAGCTCGCCTCGGGCCGCCCTGCGCCTCTGTAAGCATCGACCGGCGTGGTGTTGGTGTAGACGCCCATCACCTCCGCATAGATCGCGGGGATGTCGTACTGGCCCGACAGCAGCGTCGCGTAGAGATAGGTCGGCACCGAGGACGAGAACAGCGACATATAGGCGCCGAAATTGGCGTGGGTCTTGACCCGGAGACCAACGATCTTGTTGTTGGCGTCGAACGCCATCTCCGCCTTGGAGATGTGGTCGCGGCCATGGGCGTCGGTGAGGAAGGCCTCGGTGCGGTCACCGGTCCATTTCACCGGACGGCCGACCTTCTTGGAGGCCCACAGCGCCACCATCTCCTCGGGATAGATGAAGATCTTGGAGCCGAAGCCGCCGCCGACATCAGGCGCGATCACCCGCAGCTTGTGCTCGGGCGCGATGTTGTAGAACGCCGACAGCACGAGGCGGGCGACATGCGGGTTCTGCGAGGTCGTGTAGAGCGTGAAGTGCTCCTCGGCCGTGTCATAATCGGCGATTGCCGCGCGCGGCTCCATGGCATTCGGCGCCAGCCGGTTGTTGGTGAGCTCGAGGCTGACCACATTGGCGGCCTTGGCGAAGGCGGCGTTGACGGCGGCTTCGTCGCCGATCGACCAGTCGTAGACGACATTGCCGGGCGCTTCGGGATGCAGCTGCGGTGCGCCGGCTTTCAGCGCCGAGGGCATGTCCGGCACCGCCGGCAGCTCCTCGTAGTCGACCACCACGGCTTCGGCGGCATCGCGCGCCAGATTCTTGCTTTCGGCGATCACGACCGCCACCGCTTGGCCGACGAAGCGCACCGTCTCCGGCGCCATCGCCGGCCAGGCGCCCATCTTCATCGGCGAGCCGTCTTTCGAGGTGATGGCCCAGCCGCAGATCAAATTGCCGATCTTGTCATCGACCAGCTGCTTGCCCGTCAGCACCGCGATCACGCCGGGCATGGCTTCGGCCCCGGAGGCGTCGATGCTCCTGACCTTGGCGTGGGCGTGGGGGCTGCGAATGAAATGGGCATAGGTCATGCCCACCAGCTTGATGTCGTCGACGTAGCGGCCCTTGCCGGTGATGAAGCGCTTGTCTTCCTTGCGCACAACGCTGGCGCCAATGCCTTCGATACCCATGCGATCCTCTCCCTGCCGGAGTTCGTTATTCCGCCGCTTCCCGTCGAGAGCGGCAGTGTTGATGCGTTGCCGGGCGCGGCCTGCTACTCGGCGGCCTGCGCCAGCTTCATGCGGCCGGCGGCGTCCAGCACCGCCTTGACGATGTTGTGATAGCCGGTGCAGCGGCAGATATTGCCTTCGAGCTCCTCGCGCACCGTGGCCTCGTCGAGCTGGGCGCTGTGGCGGTGCACAATATCGATCGCGGACATGATCATGCCGGGCGTGCAGTAGCCGCATTGCAGGCCGTGATTGTCGCGGAACGCCGCCTGCATCGGGTGCAGCTCATCGCCCTTGGCGATGCCCTCGATCGTGGTCACGCTGCTGCCATCGGCCTGCCCGGCCAGCACGGTGCAGGACTTGACCGCACGTCCGTCGATATGGACGACGCAGGCACCGCATTGGCTGGTGTCGCAGCCGACATGGGTCCCGGTCAGGTTCAGATGATCGCGCAACAGGTGGACCAGCAGCGTGCGGTCCTCGACCTCGACCGCGACCTGCTTGCCGTTCACCGTCAGTTTGACTGTCGACACTTTGATCCTCCCGCTGGATTTTTCGTTATTCCAATTAGAAACAGCGCCATCATCAGTTTGCAACTCGAATTTTTGCCCCCGATGTCATCGCGGCGTCTTGCGTCGCGCGCCTCGATTCGAGGTCGACCGGCGCGCCGCCGTATCAGGCTGCCGCAAATTTACCGGCCCTTATCCATTGTGACGTAGTTTTGATCAGTGGCTGGGCGTTGTGCACCCGGTCCGACAGATGCTGCGACAAGAATTATTTCGGGGGTAGGAATGTCTGCGCGTTCGGCGCCACAGCGGCGGCCTGGGAATTTTCTGACCCTCGGCTTCCGTGGCAAGATCATTCTCGGCTTCGCCGTCGTGCTGGCCATCTCGACCGCCAGCATCGGATTTGCCTATTTCGGCTTCGAGCGGGTCGCCGCCGCGGTCGCCACCTATCGCGCCAGCGTGGCGGAAGCGGATGCAGCGCGGACCATCGACCGGGAGCTGGTCTCCTACCAGGCGCTCGCCCGCTATTATGCGCTGACCGGCAATCCCGACGATGAGAGCGCGGCGATGGCGGCGCAGGAGGGGCTGCAGGCGGCCATCGCCAAGTCGACTGCGGCGACCACTGCGCCGGAACGGCGGGCCCAGCTTTCGCAGCTGCAAAGCGAGTTTCAGGTCTTCAGCAAGATCTTTGCCGATATCGTCAATCTCACCCGCGAGAACAAAAAGATCGTGGCGGACCAATTGATGCTCACGGGCAACAAGATCCGCTACAAGTTCGACGATCTCGCCGACACCGCGGCGCTCGCCGGGCTGCCCAATATCCAGACCACTGCCAAGGATCTGACCGGTCAGTACCTGACCGCCTCGACCCTGGTCGGCACCTTCACCGCCAAGTCCGAGCCGCGCACGGCCGATGGGGCGATTGCGCGCATCCGGTTTCTGGAGACCTCGCTGGTCACGATCTATGCCAGTGACGAGAAGATCACCCAGCGTGTCACCGAGCTCGGCGAGCTGCTGAAGCAGTATCGCCTCTCCTTCACCAAGCTCGCGGAGAACGTCAAGGCGCTCACCAAGCTCGAAAAGCAGATGAGCGAGGCCGCGGTCACCATCGTGAAGCTATCGAACGCGCTGCGGTCCGACCTGTCGGCCGATCAGCAGCGCATCGAATCGGCGGCCAATGCGACGATTGCCGAGATCGAGCGGCTGATCGCCATGCTGGCGATCGGCGGCCTGGCGCTCTGCGCGGCCTTGGCGCTGATGCTCGGCAACGGCATTTCGCGGCCGATGATCACGATGTGCAAGGCGATGCGCGAGCTCGCCTCCGGCAATTTCGACGTCAGGCTGCCCGGTCTCGGGCGGTCCGACGAACTCGGCGAGATGGCCGCCGCGGTCGAAGAGTTCAAGCTGCAGGCGGTCGCCAAGGCCGAGCGCGATGCGGCAAGCCAGGACGCGCAGAACAAGGCGGCCGGGGCTGCGCGCCGCACCGAGCTGATCCGCTTCGCCGACGAGTTCGAGGCCGCGGTCGGCTCGATCGTCGCCAACGTGTCGGAATCGGCGCATCAGCTGGAACATGCCGCGGCGACCCTGACCCGCACCGCGGAGACCACCCAGGGCCTGGCGAGCCGGGTGGCCGGCAGTTCCGGACAGGCCACCAGCGGCATCGAATCGGTTGCGACCGCGACCGAGGAGCTCTCGACCTCCGTGGCAGAGATCGGCCGCCAGGTGCGCGAGTCCAACCACATCGCCGAATCGGCGGTGGCGCAGGCGGAGGAGACCGATGGCCGCATCGGCAAGCTGTCGCTGGCCGCTCAGCAGATCGGCGACGTCGTCAAGCTGATCACCGCAATTGCCGAGCAGACCAATCTGCTGGCGCTGAATGCCACGATCGAAGCGGCGCGGGCGGGCGATGCCGGGCGCGGCTTTGCCGTGGTCGCCTCCGAGGTGAAGTCGCTCGCCAGTCAGACCGCGAAGGCGACCGACGAGATCTCGAACCATATCTCCGGCATGCAGGAGGCGACCAAGGAGTCGGTTGCCGCGATCAAGCAGATCGGCGGCACCATCGGCCAGATCTCGACCATCGCCTCGTCCATCGCGAGCGCGGTCGAGCAGCAGGGCACCGCGACCCAGGAGATCGCGCGCAACGTGCAGGGCGTTGCCGTCGGCACCCGCGAAGCCGCCGCCGACATCACCCAGGTCAACCGCGGCGCGACCGAGACCGGCGCGGCCTCGGAGGAGGTGCTGCGCTCGGCGAAGTCGTTGTCGTCACAAAGCGCGCGGCTGCGCGAAGAGCTCAACCGCTTCATGTCCAACATCCGCGCGGCGTAGCTATCCCCCGGACTCGGCAAGTTGCACCGGAGCGGCCGGCGAGGTTCATCCCGGCCACCCAGCGCGTCCCCTGATCGAGCATCACGCGGTATGGGTCCCGGGTCACACTCGCTTCGCTCGCTTGCTCGGGACGACAGCCGAGGGATGCGGCAAGCCCGCTTCGAAAACCTCTGTCCATCGTGACGGCACGCCGAACCCCGAGTTCCTGTGCCTCGTCCTGGGAACCGCGCGCGCCACGCCGGCGTTGGAGCGGGTGGCATGTTGCCGCATTTGCTCCACCGTCTCCGTTCAATGGGTCTGGACGGCGGCTTCCGCGCCCTCACATGGTCTCATATGGCTGTTCGGCACGCATTCGCACCCGATGACGGCGCTGCCGCCGCTGCGCCACGATCTTCGTTGCCTCCGGCCGAGCCGGTGCCCTCCGGTGATGACAGCCGCGTCATCGCCACCAACATTCCGGCCCGACTCGACGATCTCCGCTGGAGCGGCTTTCATACCCGCGTCGTGCTCGCACTCGGCATCACCTGGGTGCTCGACGGGCTCGAAGTGACGCTGGCGGGCGCATTGTCCGGCGCGCTGAAGGCCAGCCCGACGCTGCAGTTTTCCAATTTGGATGTCGGTCTCGCCAACAGTGCCTATCTCGCCGGCGCAGTGCTCGGCGCGCTCGGCTTCGGCTGGCTCACCGACCGCATCGGCCGCCGCAAGCTGTTCTTCATCACGCTCGCGCTGTATCTGACCGCGACCGCGGCCACGGCGCTGTCCTGGAGTGTCGGCTCCTACGCGCTGTTTCGTTTCCTCACCGGCGCCGGCATCGGCGGCGAATACACCGCGATCAATTCCACCATTCAGGAATTGGTGCCGGCGCGCTATCGCGGCTGGACCGATCTTCTGATCAACGGCAGCTTCTGGCTGGGCGCTGCGATCGGCGCCGGCAGCGCCATCGTGCTGCTCGATCCGGAGCTGACCGGCCCCGATCTCGGCTGGCGACTGGCTTATGCCACCGGCGCCTGCCTCGGTCTCATCGTGCTGGTGATGCGGATGTGGATTCCGGAAAGCCCGCGCTGGCTGATGATCCACGGCCATCCTGACGAAGCGCACAAGATCGTGGCCGACATCGAGCGTGACGTCACCGGCCATGATCGCGAGGAGCGCGCGAAGGAGCTGCCAAAGATCAAGCTGCGCATGCGCGACCACACGCCGCTCCGCGAGGTTGCGCGCACGCTGCTCGTGTCCTACCGCCAGCGCTCACTGGTCGGGCTGACGCTGATGGTCGCACAGGCCTTCTTCTACAATGCGATCTTCTTCACCTTCGCGCTGGTGCTGACCGACTTCTACGGCATCAAGGCCGATCAGGTCGGCTGGTACATCCTGCCGTTCGCGGCCGGCAATTTCTTAGGGCCGCTGCTGCTCGGGCGGCTGTTCGACACGCTCGGCCGCCGCACCATGATCACGCTGACCTACGGCGTCTCCGGCATCCTGCTGGCCTTGACCGGCTACCTGTTCTCGATCGGCGTGTTGAACGCGCAGACCCAGACCGCCGCATGGATGGTGATCTTCTTCTTTGCCTCGCCGGCGGCGAGCGCAGCCTATCTCACCGTCTCGGAGAACTTTCCGCTGGAGGTGCGCGCGCTCGCCATCGCGCTGTTCTATGCCATCGGCACCGGGATCGGTGGCGTCGCGGGGCCGGCGCTGTTCGGCGCGCTGCTGGATACGGGCTCACGCACCAGCGTGTTCGCCGGCTATCTGTTCGGCGCGCTGCTGATGGTGGTCGCGGCGGCCGTCGCCTTCCGCTATGCGGTGGCGGCGGAGCGGAAATCACTTGAGAGCGTGGCGCGCCCGCTTGCCGTCATGGAGTGATATGATCATGGCCGACAACAGCGACTTCGCGGAGCTGCCATTGCGAGACATTGCTGACGAGCAAGCCGGTGATGCGATGATGCCGGCACCGGCGAGCTTGGTGCCGCCGCTCGGCGACATCGCGTTCCTGCTCGACATCGACGGCACCTTGCTCGAGCTCGCGGCCACGCCGCGCGAGGTCTGGGTGCCACCGGGGCTGGCGGAAACCTTGAACAGGCTTCACGAGCTCACGTCCGGCGCGCTGGCGCTGGTCAGCGGCCGCTCGCTCAATGACATCGATCTGATCTTCGCGCCCGAAGTCTATCCGGCGGTCGGCGGTCATGGCGCCGAGATGCGGCTGGCGATCGACAGCGAGGCGGATGCGGTGCAGGCGCCGCCGCTGGACAAGGAATTGAAGCGGCGCCTGGCGGCGATCGCCAAGCTCAGCCCCGGCATTCTGCTCGAGGACAAGGGCTATTCGCTGGCGCTGCACTATCGGCTGGCACCGCAGGCGGAGCAGGCGATCTATCAAGCGGTGTCGCAGATCCGCGCTGACCTGCCGGAGGCGCCGATCGAGGTGCTGCCCGGCAAATGCGTCTGCGAGATCAAGCATGCAGGTTTCACCAAGGCGAGCGGCGTGCGCGAACTGATGACGCATTCGCCGTTCAAGGGCCGCAAGCCGCTGTTCATCGGCGATGACGTCACCGATGAAACCGTGTTCGCGATCATGCCGGACTATGACGGTTTGTCGTTCTCCGTCGGGCGCGCGGCGCGCGGCGTGCATGGTCAGTTCGGCACGCCCAATGATGTCCGCATATTTCTCGGCGAGCTCGCGCACCGCGAGGATGCAAAGCGCTTCTGACCAGTGATCAGATCTGATTAGTCGATCGGCGCCGCGAAACCGGAGGCGGAACTATTCGCCGCCGGTTCCATTGTGATGCGCGTGTAAAACCTGCGGCAAATTCGCGACCGACTTGCAATTGCTTTGAATCATTCTCGAGTTTGTCTCTGCTTTGTTTACACCGCGCCACCGCCCGAATTCGGTTTCATTTGGTTGAAAGGGTGTCCTGGAACCATATTGATGAACGGCTGTTAACCGACGGCTGGACCAACAGGAGGGCACCGGTGAACCTCGTCGTGGTTTCGAATCGGGTGGCGCGTGGCAAGGCCAACGAGCCGATGACCGGTGGGTTAGCAGCAGCGTTGCTGCCGGTCGTCGAGAAATCGGGCGCCATCTGGGTCGGTTCCTCGGGCCGTGTCCGCGACGGCGCCCAGCTGGAACCCATTGTGGAGATCGAGCCGCTCGGCGAAGGCGCGTTGGCCCTGCTCGATCTTCCGGCGGCGCATTATGCCGGCTACTACGAAGGGTTCGCCAATTCAGCCCTGTGGCCAGCGCTGCATTCGCGCAGCGACCTGATCCGCGTGTCCCATGACGACTACGAGTCCTATCGCGAGGTCAATGCCTTCGTCGCGCGCTCGCTGATGCGGTTCCACAAGCCGGATACCTTGTTCTGGATCCAGGATTACCATTTCCTCTCGCTCGGTGCCGAGCTGCGCGACCTTGGCGTCAAGAGCGCGATCGGATTCTTCCTGCACACGCCCTGGCCGTCGCGCTGCGTCGTCGACAGCCTGCCGCATCATCCCGAACTGCTGGAGGCGATGCTCGCCTATGACCTGATCGGGTTCCAGACCGCGGACGATTGCGAGAATTTCATCGACTGCCTTCGCACGAGTCTCGGCCTGAAGGTAAAGGGCGGCGTGGTGCGGTCGCGCCATGGGCGCACCCGGCTTGCCGTGTTCCCGATCGGCATCGACGCCGACAAGTTCGCGCAGGCCGCCACCAAGGCGGTCTCGCATCCCGACGTGTCGCGGCTGCGCCGCAGCCTGCAGGGCGAGAAGCTCGCCATCGGCGTCGACCGGCTCGACTATTCCAAGGGCCTGGTCAATCGCATCAGCGCATTCGATCGGATGTGGAGCCTGCATCCGAATTTGCTGCGGTCGGTCTCGCTGTTGCAGATCGCAACGCCCTCGCGCGAATCGATCCCGGCTTACGGCAATCTGCAGAGCGAGGTGGCGCGTCTCATCAGCGAGGTCAATGGTCGCCACGGCGAGGTGGATTGGACTCCGATCCGCTATCTCAACAAGGGCTATGGCCAGAGCGTGCTGGCGGGACTCTACCGCACCGCGCAGGTCGGGGTGGTGACGCCGCTCTATGACGGTATGAACCTGGTCGCCAAGGAATATGTCGCCGCCCAAAGTCCGGTCGATCCCGGCGTGCTGGTGCTGTCGAAATTTGCCGGTGCCGCCAACGAGCTCGACGCGGCATTGCTGGTCAATCCGCACGATATCGACGGCATGGCGCGGACCATCGCGACCGCGCTCTCGATGCCGCTGGCCGAGCGCTGCATGCGCTATGAGGCCATGATGGCGAAGCTGCATCGGCACTCGATCCAGCAATGGTTTGCCGATTTCGTCACGGCGTTGCAGGCCACCGAACTCGATGAGGCCGATGTCGAACCGCTGCCGGCGACGCCGCCCGGCTTCCTCGTGCGCCGCGCCTCGTCGTCCGGCGCGCGCTACCACTGAGAGTTTTAGACCCTCATAGCAAGGCGGCGCCCACGCGCCGTCTTGATCACGCGCCGGTGGCCTTCGCTCAATTGCAATACGACACGCCGTCGAGCACCGCGCAGCGCAGCTTGTTCGGCGCGCTCGGATTTTCCATCGGCACCATGCCCTTGCCCTGACCGACGAAGACGCCTGGGCCAACCACCACGGAAGCCTTGTTGCCGACGATGACGCTGTCGTGGCCCTTCAGCCGGGAATGGGTGCCGTCCGGCCACAGGATCGCGTCGCCCTGCCAGATCCCCTTGCGGCCGTCGTCACAGGTGACGTCGACGCCCTGCCGGGTGCACTGATCGGCGCGCGCAGCGGTGACGCCGGCCGCGACCGCCAGCAGCAGCATGGCAAGGGGCAGGGGACGGAAAAAGCGGGGCGGGGTCATCGGTTGTCCTCCGGGGGAAAGGGCGCGAACATTGGGTCTCACCGGGCTGATTCGGGGTTCATCGCTGCGTTGGCTGGCCACTGATGCCCGCGCAAGGCGCGAAACGGCTAAATTCGTCAGAGGTTTGGCGAATTTTTGCCGCGACGGGCGCTTGATGGCTTGCAAAAGGGCGCCGAGACCGCCAAGAGAGGGCCCTTCGGAGAGATGGCCGAGTGGCTTAAGGCGCACGCTTGGAAAGCGTGTGTGCGGGAAACCGTACCGTGGGTTCGAATCCCACTCTCTCCGCCAGTTCCTTCATTCGCACTCATTCGCCCCAACTCGCCATTGATCAAGAAGCCCCAAGTTCTCAGGGGCTTAAATAGATGTCGGTCTCTGGACAGGATCGTCGTCGTTCGCCATAATCCGCCGAACGATTGTGGACAGGATCGTGGACGATGGCACGGGCGACGAGCAGGCTAACGGCGCTAAAAGTCGAAAAAATTCAGCAGACTGGAATGCATCCGGACGGTGGTGGGCTTTATCTGCGCGTCACCAAGGATGGCACAAAGAATTGGGTCCTCAGATACATGCTCAATGGCCGACCGCGATGGATGGGCCTCGGTCCGCTGGCGTTGTTCGGCCTGCAGGAGGCGCGCGGCAAGGCGCTGGATGCACGTCGGCTGCGGCATGGTGGGATCGACCCGATCGATGCCCGCCGCGCCGCCCGGCTTCGCGACAAGCTTGAGGCTGCGAAGGCAGTGACCTTCAAAGAATGCGCCGAAAACTACATCTCCTCGCACCGAGCGGGCTGGCGGAATGCAAAGCACGCTGCCCAGTGGGAGGCGACACTGGGAACCTACGTCTACCCGATCATCGGCGGCTTGCCGGTGCAGGCGATCGACACCGGCCTAGTATCCAAGGTGTTGCACCCGATTTGGACTGCGAAGCCCGAAACCGCAGGCCGCGTACGCGGCCGAATTGAGGCTATTCTTGACTGGGCCAAGGCACATGATCTCCGCTCCGGAGAAAACCCAGCCCGTTGGCGCGGTCATCTCGACAAGCTGCTGCCAGCGCGGTCCAAGGTCGCAAAGGTCGAGCATCACGCCGCGCTGCCCTACAGCGAATTGCCGGGCTTTATGACTGCATTGCGTGCGGAGACGGGAAATGCGGCTTGCGCGCTTGCTTTTGCTATCTTGACGGCTGCCAGAACGGGTGAGGTGATCGGCGCTCGGTGGTCTGAGTTCAATTTAGCCGACAAGACCTGGACCATTCCCGGCAACCGAATGAAGGCCCACCGAGAGCATCGCGTGCCGTTATCGCCGCAGGCGTTGGCGATCTTGCAAGAGATGCAAGAACTCGGGGCGGGCGACGACTGCTTCGTGTTCCCCGGTGGCAAGATCGGCAAGCCGCTTTCCAATATGGCTTTCCTGATGTTGCTGCGACGAATGAAGCGCAGCGATCTCACCGCGCACGGTTTCCGTTCGTCGTTCCGCGACTGGGCCTCCGAACGCACCAATTTCCCCTCAGAGGTGGCCGAAATGTCTCTCGCGCATACAGTCGGAAGCAAGGTCGAGCTGGCCTATCGTCGCACCGACATGTTCGACAAGCGACGTCGGCTCATGTCGGCTTGGGGCACCTATTGCGCCACACCAGCGCAGAAATTGAACAATAACGTCACGCCATTGCGGGCGAGCTAATGTTTCAAACTGGGTCCGGAAGGCGAGGGGGGACCCCGCTATAAGCGCGAGGGACCCGTTGGCATCGAGAGGGGCCCACCTGCGTCTCTGCAGGCGTTTGTGACTCATAGTCCCATGGCGTGGTGGTCTGCTCCATGTCTACCCAGCCCCACTCTCCGGTCTTGCGCGGGCCTTTTCGCGCATCGTGGCGATGCGCAAAAATTCTTGCTGATACGCGGTGCATCGCCTATTCTATGGCTGGCCGATTGGTTTCGGCCCTTGTGAAGATCGCGCCGATCTTGCACTCGTAGTCGCCGCGCGCCGTGGCGATGGAACCCGCGACCTCCGCGATGCTCGCGATCAGGTCGCCTTTGCTGATCCGCCTCCTGGCGGTCGGCGTCCATCGAACGGAGCGGCGCAATGCGACCCCCAAAACTTGCTACGTATTCTTCCTCCGGTAACAGCACGAACAATATCGAGCAGCCGATCACGGTGACGGTTGCAACCGCCTGCAAAGTCTCGGGACTCGGCCCCACCAGCATTTGGGCGCGCATCAGCGACGGCACCTTGTCGACGGTGCAGGTCGGACGACGGAGACTAATTCAATATGAGTCGCTTTTGCGTCTGCTGACACCGACCAGCAGCGCGCATGGACCATCGTCGCAACGCCAGGCGCGTCCACGCAAGGGCAGCAAGGCGGTGGCACCATGACGCGCGAAACAGCAAACTCAGCGCCTGCTCCTGATGACATGGCAGTCGTTGCTTACGCCATCGCTGACCTGCCCTCAGTCCCGGCGGACGCAGGCACCCCTACCGACTGGCCGTTGATCGACAAGGCGGCCTACCACGGCCTTGCGGGCGAGGTGGTGCACACCATCTCGCCCCACACCGAGGCGGACCCGGTCGCGATCCTCTTGCACATTTTGACCTTCTTCGGAAACGTCATCGGGAGGGCTCCTTACTATCAGGTTGAAGCCGACCGACATCATTCGAACCTCTTCTGCGTCCTGGTCGGAAATAGCGCTAAAGGCCGTAAGGGGACGTCCGGCAGCCGTGCCCGCTCGGTTATGGAAGCTTCCGACGAAAGGTGGATAAGTGAACGGATGAAGGGCGGCCTATCCTCTGGCGAGGGACTCATCTCGGAGGTCCGTGACGAGGTCGAGCGGTGGGACCCAAAGGCGCAACAGTTTGAGCTCGTCGATCCGGGGGTGGCGGACAAGCGGTTGATGGTAGTCGAGCCGGAGTTCAGCAGCGCGCTGTCGGTGATGGAGCGGCCGGGCAACACCCTCTCGTCCATCGTCCGCAAAGCTTGGGATGGTGACAAGCTCTCGACGTTGACCAGGAACAGCCCGCTGTGCGCCACCGATCCCCACATCTCGATTGTTGGTCACATTACCGAGGATGAACTTCGCGCCAGGATCACTCGCACAGACATGGCGAACGGATTTGCCAACCGTTTCCTGTTTGTGGCGGTGCGACGGTCAAAGCTGCTCCCCTTTGGGGGCTGCCTCGATGAGACCGAGCTGATCAAGTTAGCCGACCATATGAAGGCGGCGGTGTCGTACGCCAAACACGTTGGTAGAGTCGAGATGACGGAGGCCTCGCGCCGGTTCTGGGAAGCTGTCTATCCAGAGCTGTCGGCCGGGCAGGTTGGATTGCTTGGTGCGGTCACGGCGCGAGCAGAAGCCCAGACCATTCGCCTAGCTCTCATCTATGCCTTACTCGATCAGCAAGACAGGATCGACGTGGCCCATCTCAAAGCGGCGCTTGCTGTCTGGGAATATTGCGAGGCGTCGGCGGCTCGGGTCTTCGGCAACATGTTGGGTGACGCCGTCGCGGATGATATTCTGCTGGCGCTGCGGCAGGCGGGCGGAGCCGGAATGACACGGACGGCCATCCGCGATTTGCTTGGCAAGCATAAGAGTGCCGATCGTATCAACGCGGCGCTCGCGCTCCTGGTTGGCAAGGGCTTGGCCCGGTCCGCAAGCGTGAGCACTGGTGGTCGCTCTGCTGAAACCTGGTTCGCGGTTGGAGCCTAGACATGGGACGGTATCTCGACATCCTCAAGCGCGCCGGAGAAGAGCTAGGCATCGGCGACCAAAGCGACAAAAGCGACCGATGGGACCGGAACGCGGCTCCGGTCCCCCGCCGCGCGGACTTTGGTCGCTTTGGTCGCTTCGGTCGCACTTCACGGTCTCTCGATGGTGCATTCGCCGCACTAGAGCGACGGTGTCCGGAAAGGGTTGAGCTCGATCGTTGGAGGCAGGCTGTAGCTGACAGTCGCCGATTTCTCGGCCGATGGGGCGACCAAGCTGCCGCGCTCGGCTGGACGGCCTCGGATTTGTTCGGACTGCATCAGGTGCCTGAGGACCCAGCGCCGACATACAGGAGGCTGTCACGTGACGACGAGACCGGACTCGTCTGGCTGTTGCAAGGGCGGCACGTCGTTGCGCTTACGAAGGAGACTGCAGCGATTGAACAAAGGACGGGCGTCCTTACGATTTACCGCAAGAAATGCAAGCCCGCCCTGGGTCCGCTGGGCGACAGTGTTGATAACCTGAAGTGATCAGCAGCCAGTGCGGTTCGGGGGAATGCTGTGACGCGAACAAGATGCCGCGACCGGACAACGTATGAACGATTGGCGGTTGATTGCCTTGACGTACACGAGCTGCGTCGCGCCGGTCTTTTGGGAGACAGCTGGGCTATCCTTGGGCCATCGCTGTTGTGGCCTCGCATCAAGGAAATGCGTGCTGGCCGATACCTGATCCAATTGGAGCTGCGCAACCAAGCGGTCAATCAACAAATCAGGGTTTCTTGGACCCGATGCCATTACGGCGGCGCTCGGCCGTGGTTACACTGCCCCTATTGTCAGCGCCGAGTGGCAATACTCGTTCGAGCAATGGCGGGATATTTCTGCCGGATGTGCGCGGGCAATCCCATTTACGCGAGCCAGGGCAAGAGCACCCAATCGCGGCGGTATTTCGAGGCTTGCAAGCTGCGGCTCCGCCTTGGTGGCCTTGCGTCTCTCGCAGCGCCATTTCCGGACCGACCAAAGGGCATGCATCGAAGCACGTATGAGCGGCTGCGATCCCGCGCCATGACGTTGGAAAGGGGACTTCCGACGCGGTTCAGGCGCACGCCTGCAGATTATCCAAACCTCATCCACTACTTGCAGCATCGATTTTCCAATTGATTTAGACACCGCCCGTGTCAAGGCGGTGTCGGTTACGGATGCAAGCACCCTCGCCGCATCGAGAAGGCCAGGTCGCACAGAACAAAAGTAGAAAGATCGGTCAGCCCCAGTTGTGCGATCTGACGCCGTATGCATAGGTTGCGGTGATACCGGGGGCAGCGGTCGGCCCTGATATCCGGCGTCCCAGGACGACGAACTTTAATGGGATACAGGGGACAATGCCCCCCAGGGGGCGTCGGCCACATTGCATGAATGCCATCGGGCGGGCAAAATCGGCGAATTTTAACTTTCTTGCGAAACGCTATCCAGATTTGGAACGCGTGGGCGCTCTTTGCGAACATTACTTCACATCTGATCCTATCGTCGCACTGATCCACCTTCGCCAATTCGGCGAACTATTGGCCCAAATGCTTGCCGCGCGGTCCGGCGTTTTGACGGACGCGCGGGAACAACAGGCCGACTTGCTGCGCCGTCTTCGCGTTGAGGCAAGTTACCCGCCAAGTGTGCTGGAGCTATTCCACCAAATTCGAGTGGACGGTAACGCCGCCACACACCGCCGTGAGGGCGATCACGCCAAGGCCTTGGCTTGCCTCAAGATGGCTCGGCAGCTTGGCATCTGGTTCTACCGAACGTTCGATGATCGCAACTTCAAGTCCGGCCCATTTCAGCCGCCACGACCGCCGGTCGATCCAACCGCCGAACTTGCCGCCGAACTTAGTAGGCTCAAAGCAGAAAGGGACGCTGCGCTTACCGAAGCGCAACGAGCCAAGGCAATGGCGGCCGAAGCGGAAGCTGCGCGGTTGGCCGCCGAGGAAGGAGCGGAAGGCGCTGCCGAGGAAAGAAAGGTTTGGGAACAGCTGGCCGCCGAGGCTGAGGCCGCTAAGAATGAACTCTCCCGACGACTGATGCGCTTCCAGGAGCATGCAACTTCCTCAGGCCTGAGCGAACGGGGCGATATTTTGTTTCGTCGAGAAGCCTTGGGCGTGGGGTCGCCGCCACTCGCCGAACAACTCGTGGGATGGCAGGTCGCCGCTGCCGCGAGCCCCGCC
This sequence comes from Bradyrhizobium sp. STM 3843, assembly GCF_000239815.1. GTDB lineage: Bacteria > Pseudomonadota > Alphaproteobacteria > Rhizobiales > Xanthobacteraceae > Bradyrhizobium. The sequence continues at coordinate 17,051 of NZ_CAFK01000316.1, forward strand.
GGTGAAAAGCAAAAGGTTCTCCAGCTTGCGGAAGCAGCTGCTGAGGCCATCGATCTTGATGAGGCCGACACGCGCGTGCTCATCGATGAGCAGCTACGTGAGCGCGGGTGGGACGCCGATAGCGTAAATCTACGATATGCCAAGGGGGCGCGACCCGTCCGGGGCAAATCGTTGGCTATCGCAGAATGGCCGACAAGCAATGGTCCTGCGGACTATGCGATGTTTGTCGGCATGACCTGCGTTGCGTTGGTAGAGGCCAAACGAAAGCGAAAGAATGTACAGGCGGCCATCGATCAAGCAGGGCGCTATGCACAGGGTTTCGATGTCATCAATGGTGTTGAACATCCGGAAGGGGGGCCGTGGAAAGTCAGCTCCGCGCCCACCGATAAGCCGCCATTTCGCGTCCCCTTTCTCTTCGCCACCAATGGGCGGCCTTATCTCAAGCAGGTTGAGACGCAGAGCGGCATCTGGTTTCGCGACGCTCGCAATCCAACGAACCTTCGGCGTGCCCTCACCGATTGGCCGACACCCGAAGGCTTGATGGCTGAACTGAACATCGACAGGCAGGCAGCCCAGGAGCGCCTCGCGTCACTGCCAATCGAGTTTGGGTTTCCGCTCCGTGATTATCAAAAGCGTGCCATCCGCACTGTCGAGACGACGCTCGCAGACGACGCCAATCGCAGAATGCTCCTCGCGATGGCGACGGGAACCGGCAAGACGAGGCTGGCTGTCGCGCTATTGTACCGTTTGTTGGAGACGAAACGCTTCCGTCGCGTGTGTTTCGTTGTGGATCGTCACGCCCTCGGCGAGCAAGCCGCCACAGAGTTCAAAACAACCCGCATCGTGAGCGCTCGGACTTTCGCTGACATCTTTGGCTTGAAGGAACTTGGCGATGTCGTTCCAGAAACGGCTACAAAGGTTCATATCTGCACAATTCAGAGCTTGGTAAAACGGGTCTTGTTGGCGAACGAAACAGAGGAAATTCCACCCGTCGATCAGTACGACCTGATGGTGGTCGATGAATGCCACCGGGGCTATTTGCTCGATCGAGAAATGTCCGACGCCGAAATGTCATTCCGCAATGAGGCTGACTACGTCTCGAAATATCGCCGCATCTTGGAGCACTTCGATGCGGTGAAGATCGGCTTGACCGCGACGCCTGCGCTGCACACGGTTCAAATATTCGGTGAGCCAATCTTCACATATTCGTATCGCGAAGCAGTCGTCGATGGCTACCTGATTGATCATGATCCGCCCACCCGCATAGAGACAGAGCTTTCGCGAGACGGTATCCATTTTGCGAGGGGCGATCAGCTGTCCTTCTTGGATACCGCAACCGGGAAAATCGATCTAACCCACGCTCCTGACGATCTTGACTTTGAGGTCGGTGATTTCAATCGCCGTGTGATAACACGTCCATTTAATCGTGTTGTTTGTGATGAACTGGCCAAACACATCGACCCATCGCTGCCTGGGAAGACCCTGATTTTTGCCGCCTCTGATGGCCATGCGGATATCGTAGTGGATGAACTGAAAAAGGCCTTTGTTCGCCGTTACGGCTCGGTTGATGATGCCGCTGTCGCAAAGATTACTGGAAGCGTGGACAATCCGGGGCAACTTATCCGCAGCTTTCGAAATGATGTTTCGCCCTCTGTGGCGGTAACGGTTGATCTGCTAACAACCGGCGTGGACGTTCCGAAGATCGAAAATCTCGTCTTCATTCGTCGCGTCGCCAGCCGCATTTTGTACGACCAGATGTTGGGTCGCGCCACGCGTCTCTGTCCTGAAATAGGGAAGGAGACTTTCCGAATTTTTGACGCCGTCGGCATTTACGAGGCGCTCCAACCATTGACGTCGATGAAGCCAGTTGTGGTCAACCCGAAACTGACACTGACCCAGCTCTTGGAGCAATTCGCTCGGGTAGCCGCTCCTGCGCACCGACAGCAGTTGCGCGACGAGATATTGGTGAAGCTGCAAAGAACGCTTACGAAGCTGTCTTCTGAAGCGCATGAGGTGTATCAGAACACGGCAGGAGAGCCGGTGCAGACGACCCTCGACCGTCTGCGGCACGAACCCCTAGACGCAATGGCGAACTGGATCAAAAGCAAGCCCGGTCTTGGCCCCATTCTGGATTGGAGACCTGAGGGTGGAAAACCAATCCCGCTTCCGATTTCCGAACACCCCGATAAGGTCGTCGCCGCCACGACCGGGTACGGCCCAACGACCAAGCCGGAAGATTTCCTCAGTTCGTTCGAAAAGTTCATACGTGAGAACGTTAACAAGGTTGCTGCGTTGCAGGCTGTCGTGCAGCGTCCACGCGAATTAACTAGAGATGCATTGAAGACGCTTCGGATGGAGCTTGGTCAGCAAGGCTTCTCCGAGCAGGCGCTTAGAACCGCGTGGAAGCAGGCGAAAAACCAGGACATTGCCGCAACCATTGTTGGTTTCGTTCGCCAAGCAGCCCTCGGTGATCCGCTCGTGCCTTGGGCAGATCGCGTACGCGCCGCAGTTGATCGTATCCTTGCGCAGAGAACTTGGAGTGAGCCGCAGCGCAAATGGCTGGAGCGCATCGGCAAGGCGGTGGCGCAGGTAGGTGTTGCAGATCGGGCCGTTTTGGATGAAGAGCAATTTCGAGAAGAGACCGGCGGCTTCGCGCGATTGAACCGCATCTTCGATGGTCGGCTGGACGCTATTCTCGGCGATATCAATGACGAGCTTTGGAGTAGATCGGCATGACGAACGATGGCACCACACAGGGCATCGTGCAAAAGTTATGGAGCCTCTGCAATATTCTTCGCGACGATGGCATCACTTACCAAGCCTACGTTACCGAGCTTACGTTCCTCCTGTTCCTCAAGATGATGCAGGAGACCAAGCGGGAAGACGCATTGCCAAAAGGGTATCGCTGGGGCGATCTGATCAAGCGCGAAGGCGAAGAGCTTCTGACCCATTACCGCGCTTTGCTGCTCAAACTTGGTACTGGCGGCAGCGGAATGGTGCGCGACATTTTTACCGACGCGCAAACTTCGCTACGCAAGCCCACGAACCTGAGAACGCTGGTGTCGGAAATTGACAAGCTGGATTGGTTCTCCGCAAGGCGCGAAGGATTGGGCGATCTTTATGAAGGTCTCCTGCAGAAAAACGCGGGGGAAAAGAAATCTGGTGCCGGTCAATATTTCACGCCAAGACCGCTGATTGATTGCGCAGTCAGATTGCTCAAGCCGAGGCACGGTGAAATCGTTCAGGACCCGGCGGCAGGAACTGGCGGCTTTCTCGTCGCCGCTGATCGCTACATCAAGGACGCCACGGACGACCTGTTCAACCTATCGCCTGCGCAACAGGCCTTTCAGCGGACGCAGGCCTTCGTCGGGCTGGAACTCGTGCTTGATGCCCATCGGCTGCTGCTGATGAACCTCATGCTTCATGGCATCGAAGGGACAGGCGTGGCGGTCGGAGATACGCTTAGTCCCGATGGCGAGCGGCTGCCGAAGGCTGATCTGATCCTGACAAACCCGCCATTCGGAACCAAGAAGGGTGGTGGTCGCCCAACGCGCTCGGACTTCTCCATCACCGCCGACATTTCGAACAAGCAATTGGCGTTCATCGAGCATGTTGTCCGCAGTCTCAAGCCGGGAGGGCGCGCGGCGGTAGTTGTGCCCGACAACGTTTTGTTCGAGGACAATACAGGGCAGCGGCTCCGAACCTGGCTGATGGATTTATGTAATCTGCACACAATGTTGCGATTGCCGACTGGCATCTTCTACGCGCAGGGCGTCAAGACCAACTTGCTGTTCTTTCAGCGCGGCAAGAACGATAAGGCCAACACTAAGGCTCTGTGGGTCTTTGATATGCGAGCGGACGCGCCTGCGTTTGGCAAAACGCGTACGCTGTCCGTACGCGACTTCGCGGAATTCGAAAGGGCATACGGTAATGATCCTAACGGCGGAACGAAGCGCAAGGATCAGGGTTCGGAAGGACGCTTTCGTTGCTTTACGCGGGAAGAGATCAAGGCTCGAAATGACAATCTCGATATTTCGTGGCTGCGCGATACAGAGGCTGATACCGAAGAGCACCTCACAGAGCCAGAAGACATCGCGGCCGCTATTGTCGGACATTTGAAAGCGGCTTTGGAGGAAATTGAGGGTCTGTCAGAAGAATTGGAGCCCGATAGCGTTGAACAGGCGGCCTCCTTGGTGGAGGCGGCGGAGTGAGTATGCGACCGGAAGGGTGGGTAAGTACGAAGATTGGCGATCTATGCCATCTGGTAAATGGGATGGCGTTCAAGCCCTCAGACTGGAGCAAAAAGGGGCTGCCTATAATTCGCATTCAAAATCTCAACCGACCGAATGCCACGTTTAACTATTTCGACGGGCCGGTACGCGAGAGGTTTTTGGTTCGGAATGGCGATCTTTTGTTTGCTTGGTCTGGCACCCCAGGGACATCCTTTGGGGCTCACACCTGGAATGGACCCAACGCGGTACTAAACCAACACATCTTCAACGTTCGCTATAATGATCGGGTAGTTGATAAGACGTTTTTTAGATACGCCATCAACCAAACACTCGACGAACAAATCGCAAAAGCCCATGGTGGGGTTGGTCTGCGCCACGTTACCAAAGGGAAATTTGAAGAAACAGAGATCGCGCTCCCGCCGATATCGGAGCAGCGGCGGATCGCGTCAAAGATCGACAGGTTGACCGCAAAATCCCGGCGGGCACGTGATCAACTCGATCACCTACCTCGACTTGTAGAAAAATATAAGCAGGCCATCTTAGCCGCCGCTTTTCAAGGTGAATTGTCGCGAGAATGGCGTGTCAAGCAGGGTAGCTTCAACGAGCTAAGAACCGGCTACCTAAATGACCTAATCGAGACGCCGATCAGGAATGGTCTTTCCATTCGTGGGAGCGACGAGCCGCCCGGCGTTCGGTCACTCAAACTAAGTGCATTGCGGGCTCGTATTACCGACATGTCTGATGTTCGCTTTCTCCCAATAGAGGAAGCGCAGGTTCGTCGCTTTGAATTGCAGGAGGGTGACGTTCTTGTTGTTCGCGGTAATGGAACTAAATCACTGGTTGGAAGAGCATCGATAGTTCCCCAGGTGATACAGCCCACAATCTTTCCAGATACAGCATTTCGTATCCGACCCGCATTGGACCGTGCAGACCCCCATTGGCTCGCCCTTATTTGGAATGCGCCACAAGTGCGCATCCAGATAGAGGATGCCGCAAAAACCACCGCTGGCATCTGGAAGGTTTCACAGGCGGATTTGTCCGGAATTGAGCTTCTCATTCCCGCTGTTGAAGAACAGCGGGTAATCGTGCAGCTGGTCCAAAAAGCGTTCACTTGGGTTGAGCGGATCGCGTCTGAGACCTCCAGCGCGCGCAAGTTGGTCGATTACCTCGACCGAGCCATCCTCGCCAAAGCATTCCGAGGCGAGCTTGTGCCGCAGGACCCGAATGATGAGCCAGCGATCAGCCTGTTAGAGCGGATCAAGGCGGAACGCGTTGTTGAAAAATGAGAGAGGTGAACAGGCTGGAAACGGCTGCATAAGCGTCATGACCCCAAGATCGCTATGCGTTCTAAAGAAGCGCCCGAAATGCTTGTCGAGCTTCGGGGCATACCGTGGCATGGAGAAGGCCGTGCAGCGTACTATGCGATCCGTCTTGGGCGGATATTGAAAATCAAACGATGGTCAAAGCGCCTTCTATGATCATCGACGGCCCCCAAATCGTTGCCAGGAGTTTCATCGGGCTGACCGGCCGGGCTTCACGAGTTTCCATCGGCGATCAATGCCACATCTAGTTCTTTTGCCGACAAAGCACGCCCGAGCTTAGTCCGCGATGCCTCAGGAGCCTTCCAGTGAACGCCAGGTCTCCCTTCCGTGTCGGACGGAAGAAGGGTTCCATGCTCCAAAGGCCGAGTATCAGGAGAAACGGCGAACCATTGGACTGTCTCATCGATGGCCCAAACCTCGTCGGGCGCTGGGTCCGGCGCGAAGTAATGGCAGTAGACGACCTGGAGTCCTGACTGTCCCCGCTCAAACTTGCACGCGGTTTCAATGATCTTCTCGAACCTTCTTTGCTCGATCTGATCTTCGCCGAGCGCTTCAAATCCAATATGAACCACTCCCGAGACATCCGCCGGTAACTGCGAGTTAGCTTCCGAAAGTCGCTTCATAATGTCTCTTGCCTTCTTGTCTATCGCTTCTTCCGACGCGCTGATCCATCGACAGGCGGTCGCAAAGTTGACCCCGCTCAGAAAGTGAGGGTTCGATGCGGGCTTCGCGCTAATGATCATAAGCGTGTTGTCGGAACGCTCGTAGCGCCCCATCAGTAACTCGCTAAACTTGGGGCTTGGATGCAGCAGATGCCCCTTCTCTTGTATGGCCCGTTGAAGAGGCTCCAGGCTCAAATTCTGAATTGTGCCCTCCGCAATCCTGTCGATCCAACCGTTATAGCTGACCGACCTTCGCAAAAACCTCTCAGTCTTTTGCAACAGGTAATCATCAGGAACGTCCTTAAGCTCGACTTTGAACTTAACGTCCAAGATTGCGTTGCAACGCTGACGTACTAATAGCAAGCATGGCTCTTTCCAAAGCTCACGCATGCGCGCTCGTTCTTCCTCGTGGTATTCTCCTCCTTCCATGCGCTTGCATTCGATCGCCCATTTCTTGCCTTTGAGTTCGACATCGAGGTCATGAGATTTGGCCTGGCCGGGCGTCTGGTCCCTGAAGGCAACCTTGGCACCCTCGCGAGCGTATGCAGCGGCCACCAGCATCTCAAACAGAGGGCCGTTCGGCTGTCCCTTATCAGAACCGACTAACTTCGCAGCACGGGCGGCGAAACCATCGACCTTCAGCAAGAGGTCGAGAGCGGCCCCAATCGCCGTAAAGATGGGAATTACACGACTGCCATATATCGGGTCGTAATTCCAAGGGTGATCAGTGAACGCTTCCGCTAAAAATAGCTGCCACCCAAAGAGATCGCGGCTATCGAAAAATCTGCCTTTGCCCGTGGGGTCTACGGCTTCGCCGATCAAGCTAGAGTAGAACCATTGTGCTATTGCAAGACGCCGATCTCTCCACTCTTCGGGTGTGATTAGCGATCGAAAGAATTCGGCAGCCCGCTTAACATTGGGTGCCTCGCCGTACATCGGCTTTTCCCCCTCCCGCAGCGAAAACATGTCCCGTGGGTACTTTAGCTTTGACATTTGCGTGCCCTGATCGCGCGGGGATATCGACTGGGAGCCGACAAAGGGAGTGACTGGTTCTCGTCTGCTCCTATTTGAAGTGAGCGTTTCCGTAATCCATCACGGCACTACCGGACAGCTCGACGGTGGCGTTAGCGCCGCGAACGTAAAACCGTTGCACAGCTCCGTCCTTCACGAACGCTGGTTTAGGACCCCGTTCACAACGGATCACGAATACGCGTTGATCATCCTCGTCTTCGAAATGGGGATGCACGTAAGGCAGAAAAATATCGCCGATGCGATCGCGGATCAGATTGACCAAATGCAAACCCATTTTATCTTCATTTGGGAAGCCGTCGGCCGCCAGTCCAAGTACTTTGCCTTCATCGTCAACGCCGACCATCAAGGTTCCTCCCCGTGCGTTGAGGAACCCCGCGATGGTCTTCAACGCTGATAGTTGGATTTTATCGTCTGGCTGACCTGTATGTAGATTGGTCCTGAGCGTCGACTTAAACTCCACGACGCTGCTTTCACCGGCAGCCAAGAGTTCGGCAATAGAAAGCGGGGCGATTTGCGCTGTAGGGGTAACTCCGCAAAGCTTTTGGTAACCCTCGCGGACCAAGCTTGCCATCTTGACACGTCGTTCCTTCAAGAACTGCTCGTAGGGCAGGTCCCACCACAAGGACGGCAAGGCGTGCCATCTCTGCATCTCTTGCCGCTCCGCTGAGGACATCTTTTTGTCGAGCGCAGGCGCGTAATCCTTCGGCGCTTCATCGCTGATCTTGACGTTATCTGGCCACTCGACGACAGCGAAATTGGCAATCTGATTGACCTCACGAAGATCAGTAATGCCGATGCTGTTCAGATAGCTGCGTGGAAACAGATGATGCTGTTCAACAGCGGTTTTTGAGCCCTTCACTGCAGGATCGATCATGTCGGCAATCTTGAGCGGCCCATAGAGGGCGCGAGCGCCCAAGAGGATCAGTGACGCCTGATACGCGAACCGCGAGGGACTGCGTGATGCGGAAGTCGCCAGCCGATTGGGAAGAGTGATCTCCCAAAAGTCGTTCGTCAGAGTCGTGGCGCAGATTTGTCGTAACTTTTCGAGATAGACGTCGCCGCTCTTAATTCCGCGTAACTGAGCGAGATCGAACTCGAATGCCGTTTCTGGTGAATTTGTATATCGGCCTGTAAGAGAGGCCATGAAGAAGAATTCTGCTATGGCTTGACGCATCTTTGGCTTCTCAATGCCGTGATCTATGATGCCAATCAAGTAGAGCACATAAGAGTAGATAACAGCGGTTTCAGAGGTAATCATTCCTTCATGGCGATAGCCACCTAGGGTCAAGGCTCCCAGAAAATGATGCCAGTTGGCGTAGTTGAGCGCATGAGTTTGGGCCGACCTCAGGATTTCGAACTGGGCCTCGCGCTTCTTCGGATCAACTTCGCCAGTGTCGGCGTCGCGTCCGCGCAGCACGCTATATACATTTTCCAGCCGCGCTCGCTTTAGCCCCAACCCCACACCTACGCGCAGCAACTGGTCGGGTGATGGTTTGATAAAATGGTTATATGGTGATGGGCCGCCTTTGCTAGGTGCTGTTGCCTCGCGCGCGAATTTCTCGAGCTCGGCGCGGCCCTGATCCCAGAACACCGACATGAGTGTCATGATGAAGTCGGCTTGGTTAAGCTTCTTGCCCTGGCCGTTGATGCGCACAAAAACTTCCGCGACAGTTTCCACATCCACGGCGGAATTTAGCGTCAGTGCGGTGAAGCTGTACTGTAAGAGACCATGCAGCCTGCCGATCGATGACTGTGCTTTGCCGATCTCCTCCGTAGTCAATTCGCGAACACTCTTCAGTTCGGCGACGAAATGATTTGCAAATTCGAAAACGTTTGTTTCGGGTTTCCAAAGCTCGGAGATGTCAGGGATGTACGCCTTGTCTTTGGCAATGGATGCGTCCGCGACATCGAAACGGGATTGAAGCGGATTGAATGCGATCCGAATGCGATCCTTGACGAAATTCGAACGGATCACTTCCTTGCCCTTTATTACCGCATAGAGCGAAGTGAGGCGCTGCTGTCCGTCGACAATGGCTAACGACGGGGCCTTCTGATCGCTAGGTTCGCCGATCCTGCGCATTTCAGGATCGGCTCCGGTTTCCCAAAAGAGCAGATATCCGACCGGGTAACCCCGATAGAGGCTATCAAAGAGATTGCGAACGTTTACGTTGGGCCAAACAAAGGGACGCTGGATTTCTGGTAGGCCGATCTTGCCAAGACCGATGTCTTCAATGAGCGCAACAAGAGGATAGGCTGTGGTCGTAAACAGAGCCATCTGTTCGTCTCGCATTAGTGTTGAGGATTGCTTGAGGCATCAAAGAAGGGGCTGGGAGTATAGGTCCAGGTGACGCAATGACATGAGGCTACTATTGTAGATTGCATGAAGCAGTGCGTCCGGTCCATGGCCGCCGGTCCGAACCGCCGCAATTGACCTTGGTGCGACCGACTGCGTCTGCTTAGTATATGGATTTGTGGACTATCGTAGGCGAAATATCGCAAGTACTTGAAAAGACGTTGGAATATGGCCGCGATTGGCGGACACTCTCTCCGCCATCTGTTTTGGACAGCGCAAAAGTCCTCTGAATCGGGGTCTTCTCGATCCGCCGGAAATTGACGGTGTAGCACCGGGGCGCACCCAAGCTGCTCTCATTGGGCCGTCGGCGGAAGACGAATCCTTGCGCTGGGGCAGCCCCGAGGGAAATCGCACCTAATGCCGCCAGAATGAATTCCTCCACCGCCGTGAACGATTTCACACCTTGAGCTTCGGGGCCCGGTGGCCGCGGAAGTGTGCGACCAGTATCTACCGTAGCACGGCCGCCGGCCCGTCGGCGTGACGGAACGGTGTTCGTTGGCATCGCGTTGGACCCCACGTCCATCACGATCGGAGGATGTCATGAAATGGATTATGGCGGCTTGCGTGGCCGCGGTTTCGCTGGCCAGCGCGCCCGGCGCGGACGCCAAGGGCTGCATCAAGGGAGCTATCGTCGGGGGCGCCGCCGGCCACATGGCGGGACACGGCAAGCTAGGCGCGGCGGCGGGGTGTGTCGTCGGCCACCACGAGGCGAACAAGAAAGACCCGAACAACGCGAACGCGCAGGATAGCTCGAAGCAGCAGTGAACCGCGGAACACCTCTTCAGATTGCGATCCTTCTCTATCCGGGCGTGACCGCGCTCGATGTAGTCGGCCCGTGGGAGGTTTTGTCGCGCGTTCCCGGCGCGGAAGTCCGCTTCGTCGGCAAGGAAGTGGGGCCCGTCGACACGGAGGGCGGCGGGCTGCTGCTCGGGGTCACTCACGAACTCGCTGAGGCCACCGCTCCGGACCTGGTGGTCGTCCCGGGCGGCTCGACCACCCCCGGCCAGATGGTGGACGACGAGATCTTGAATTGGCTGCGGCAGGTGCACGCCACGACTTCGTGGACCGCGTCGGTCTGTACCGGTGCGTTGATCCTGGGGGCGGCAGGAATCCTGAAAGGCCAGCCCGCGACCACGCACTGGTACAAGATGGGCGTGCTCCGGATCATGGGCGCGAAGCCGAGGCCCGATGAACGCGTCGTTCGGTCGGGAAAGATCGTTACCGCGGCCGGCGTGTCGGCGGGCATCGATCTGGCCCTTTGGCTGGCCGGAGAGATCGCGGGTCGCGAACGGGCCGAGGCGATCCAACTCGTCATCGAGTACGACCCGCATCCGCCGTTCGGGGCCGGTCACATGACGAAGGCCACCAAGGAGGTGCGGGATCTCGCCAGGACGATGATGGACGAAACCGTTCCCGCCGATCAGCGCCGTCTTGTACCCAAGATCGCATGGAGGCGCTTCATCGATCTGATCCGGACGGCGAGATAGAGATATGGCGCCCCCTCTCGTGCCGATGTTTAGTGCGTCGAGACGGCCCAGCGAGGCCGAACGCCGCTTACAGGCGGCGGCCAAGAAAACTTGGCCTGTAGCCGTACGCTCCGCAACAACTTTTCCGCCACGGGCGACTGCTCCGGACCCGACCTGGAGCGCGAGTTCGTCAATAGGCGGATCGCCGACAAGCGGACCGCGCTCGACGCGCTTGCTCTCGTAGAGGTTCTCTGTCGCATTTCCACTTCAGAAAGACCTGCCTTCTTCCTTGAAGATGGGGGCGGCATCCGCGACCTGCTGATCTGCGGCAGCGTCGAGCACCACCGCTTTCTTAATAGATCTAGCTTGCACCGTTTGGCCTGCTCTCATGGTCGTGAGCAGCGCCACGTCGGCGGTGCTGGTTCCTAGCTAGTTAGTCCGCGCTACCGCTCTTCTCCCGGCCGCGTCGAGCAAAGAACTCTCGCGCCCTTACAAGGGCGTATTTCTGATGGCCGCGCACCGTAGGTCTTGCGAAAGAGGCGATTGAAATGTGAGAGGTCGCAAAATCCGACCTCATAGGCGATCGACGTGATGGTTCGCTCGGAAAGACACGGGTCGGTCAGGATCCGGTGCGCGCGCACTAGACGCGCGTTGCGCACGAAATCGGAGAATGTCGTCTCTTCGACTTGGAAGAGAAGGCGAATGTATCGCGCTGTTATACCGTGGCGGCTGGCGATCATCGATTCGGAAAGACTTCCGTCTCCAAGGTGGGCGAGTATGTCTGACTTGATGGCGTTCAGTCGAGCGGCAGCGGTGCCGCCATGAAGCGAGTTGATACCCGGCGAACGGCTGAGTGCCAGTGCAACCAGATCATAGACGTGGCTTACGACACGCTGTTGCAATATGGGGCTCGTGACCGGGGCAGCACCGCAGAGTACGTTGGAGACGTAGCTCGTCAGCAGGCGCAACGGCTCCGAACTGGCCGGCAGCGACGCCCCCACGCGATCTTGAATGTATGCTAGCACTGGGATCATCGCATGGCGCGGTAAGCTCAATGCGACGAAACTCGAATTTGGCTGGAGCATCACTTCGCCGACGTCCGAGCCAGAGCCCAGTATGGCCTCACCCGGAGCCAGTTCAGTCTCGCGTCCGAGCTGCCTCTGCATGAAGCGGCCAGTTTGCAGAATCGTCAGCACCAGATCGTCAGTTCCCGCTGTTATCAGTTCCGACGTTCGCCGCGCCACGAAGCCGGTACTTGTCTGGGTGCCAATGACAACGCCGAGTCCGGGCAGTCCGCGCACGATTGCCCGCTGCTGAAATGGGCGGTCGAGCAGTGCGCTCCAATCCATTTTGACAACCGCTTTCGCGAATACTTCCCGCCAACATTCCAGGCGATGCCGGTCAGGAATTCCGTCGGTTGAGAAATCGATGTCGACGGCTCCGCCTGCGCTTGGGCTCATATCAAGGGCACTCTCCAACACGCCGGGATTGGGTTCCGCTGCTTCCGCTCTATCCCAGTGAAACCTTCCTCTGCGCCCAAGCGTTCCAAGGCCGGGACGACTAAATTCCCGAATGATGGTCCGGAGCCTAGCACGAGGGTCCCCAACGGCGGGCACAGGTCCCAAGAATTCGAAGACCAGCCGTCAACGTTGCAGGAAGAAACACAGGGTCGTCATCTGAGGAGGTTCGCATTGCTCCAGGCGAATGTTCAGAAGCTCGATCCGCGTGAGGAGCATTTCCGCGTGCCAGGTCCGCGCGACGGAATGTCTTTGTTCCTGCGGTTTCTGCCCGCGGTGCAAACCGGATTTCAACCGCGTCGCGCGGTCATCTACATCCATGGCGCGACCTTCCCTTCGGCGCTCTCGATAGCACATCGCTTCGAGGGCAAGTCGTGGCGAGACGCCCTCAACGAGGCCGGCTTCGACGTCTGGGGGCTCGACTTCTACGGTTTCGGCCACTCCGACCGCTATCCGGAAATGGATGAGCCCGCAGCCGATGGCTCACCTCTCTGCGCCACTGATGATGCCGCCCTACAGATCGAGGCCGCAGTGCGATTCATATTGGGTCATCAGAATATCGAAAAGCTTTCCCTGATCTCGCACTCCTGGGGCTCGATGCCCGCCGGCCTGTTCGCCGGACGCCATCCCGCGCGCACCGATCGACTGGTGATGTTTGCGCCTATCGCGCGTCGCGGTCCGCGACGTTATGAGAAAGCAGCGCCATTTCCCGCCTGGCGCATCGTGACTCTGGAGGACCAATGGAATCGCTTCGTCGAGGATGTGCCCGCGCATGAGCCTCCGGTGCTCTCGCGTGTCCATTTTGACGAATGGGGCCAACGATACCTCGACAGCGACCCGGAAAGCCGCGCCCGCGAGCCGTCCGGGGTGAAGACGCCGCTGGGTCCCTTCAGCGAGATCCTCAAGGCTTGGCATGGTCGGCTCGCCTATGACCCCGCCGCGGTGCAAGCTCCGGTCGCGATTATCCGCGGGGAATGGGACGGACTGATCCCGGATGAGGATGCCCGCTGGCTGTTCGACGCGTTCGTCCACGCGCCAGACAAGCGCGATATCAAGATCAGCCGTGGCACGCACCTCATGCATCTCGAGGCAATGCGTCTCGCGCTGTGGCGAGAAAGCATCAATTTCCTGTGGAGCGACGGCGTCGCTGCGATCCCCTCCTGAACCCAGAGAAAGGAAAGACCATGTTTTCTGTGATTTTTGAAGTCCTCCCGAACGATGGAAAGAAGGACGCCTATCTCGACCTCGCCAAACATCTCAAGCCGATCCTCGAAAAGATCGACGGCTTCGTCGACAACGAGCGCTTCGAGAGCCGACGGAGGCCCGGTTGGGTGTTGTCTCACTCGACTTGGCGCGACGAGAAGTCGGTCGTGCGTTGGCGCACCGAAGGCGAGCATCATGCCGTACAGGAGAAAGGCAGGTTCGAGATCTTTCAGGATTATCACCTGCGCGTCGGCGACGTCACTGCCGACACCGACCCACCTAAAGAAGCTCCGATACTGGAACGGCGTCTTGATGAAACCGAAGTGGGGACCGCAAAGATCGCGACATTCACCGAGGTCACGCCGAGCAAAGGAGCCGCTTTCGCAGCTCAGACTGATCTGCTGCCGAGTCACCTTGGGCTTGATGTCAACGAAGGTGCCGTCATCGAATACGACGTGTACGATAGCATCTACAATCCAGGGAAAATAGGGCTGCTGGTATTTTGGAAAAACGAAAAAGCCGCTGATGCGTGGTCGCCGAAGAGAATCGAAGGCGCGGAGAAACTCCGCCACCGCAAGGTCCGCGTGGTGCGCGAATACGGCAGGTTCGATCGTCGCGAAGCGCCGCAGTTCTATCCCGACGTCAAGGGTCGTGAAACTCTACACGCCAAGCAGGCCGAGCCGGCGCATTAGGTATTCGCAGACCCGAATTACGAATCTAACCCAAGAGAGCCGTCCGAGGAACTCTTGCCGGCCTTAGATCGGAAAACCGCATGTTTTGCTTCGCTTTCGAGGTGCTTCCTGCCGCGGGCAAGCGAGATGAATATCTCGGACTTGTGCAGCACTTGAAACCGATTTTGGAAACGATCGACGGCTACATCGAAAGCGAGCGCTTTGAAAGCCGGCTAAGACCCGGCTGGATGTTGTCAATTCAGACCTGGCGCGACGAAAAATCAGTTGTACGCTGGCGCACCGAGGCTGAACATCACGCGATCCAAGTCAAGGGACGTTTCCAGACGTTCGAGGACTATCACATCAGGGGTGGTGAGGTGATTGCGGATACTAATCCGCCGAAGCAGGCGCCGATACGGGAATTGCGGCTCGACGAAACGGAAGTGGGTCTAGGGAAGTTTGTCACCTTCACCGAAGTAACACTGTCAAGAGATGTCGCGTTCACAGATCAAACCAATCTGCTACCCGCCCGCCTAGGCCTCGAGCTGCAGGGCAGCAGCATCATCGATTACGATGTCTACGACAGCATCTACAATCCAGGAAAAATCGCGCTGGTGGTTGCGTGGACAGATGCCGAGGCGGCGAGCCAATGGTCGCCACGCAAAGCCGAAGGCACCGACACGTTGCGACATCGGACGATCCGCATCGTCCGCGACTATGGCCGCTTTGATCGCCGCGAGGCGCCGCAATTCTACCCGGATGTCGAGTGCCGCAAGACGCTGCATGTCAAGCGAGCCGAGCGATAGCGCTGTCCTTCGCGCTTCCACCACGACATGTTGGCTCAACCCCGAACAAATGAACCTGTCATTGCCAACGTCGAAAGATGACGCTGGCGTTGACGCCTCCGAAGCCGAATCCGTTCGAGATCGCATGCTCCATGGGCATCCGCCGCGCTTCGCGGGCGACGATGTCGACGCCTTCGGCGGCGGTATCACCATTTTCGAGATTGAGAGTGGGTGGCGCGATCTGGTCTCGTAGCGCGAGGATCGTGAAGATCGCTTCCGCTCCTCCGGCTGCGCCGAGCAGATGACCAGTTGCCGATTTGGTGGCGCTCACCGCAATTTTTCCGTCGCGGCCAAACACGGCTTTGATCGCCTCCAGTTCGGAAAGATCGCCAACCGGCGTCGACGTCGAATGGGCGTTGAGATGTTGTATGTCACCGGGCCTGAGGCCGGCTTGCCGCAAGGCGCCCTCCATGGCGCGGCGCGCGCCGTCGCCGTCCTCGGGTCCTGACGTGATGTGGTAGGCGTCAGCAGTCGTACCGTAGCCGGCGATTTCCGCGATCGGCTGGGCGCCGCGGCGGAGCGCGTGCTCCAGCTCTTCAATGACCAGGATGCCGGCGCCTTCACCCATGACGAAGCCATCGCGGTCGCGGTCGAAGGGGCGGGACGCGCGCGTCGGCGTTTCGTTGAAGCCCGTCGAAAGAGCCCGGGCCGCGGCGAAGCCGCCCAGGCTCACGAGATCGATGCAGGCTTCCGACCCACCGCAAATCGCAACGTCGGCTTCACCGGTTCTGATGAGGCGCGCGGCATCGCCGATGGCCTGCACGCTTGCGGCGCAGGCGGTGACCGGCGTGCCGATTGGCCCCTTGAAACCGTAGCGGATCGAGACATGGCCGGCCGCGAGATTTGCGAGAAAGGACGGCACGGTGAAGGGCGAGAGGCGTCTTACTCCGCGCTGATCGGTGGTGCGGACCGCCTCGACGATCGCCGGAAAGCCTCCGATGCCCGACGCGATCACGGTCGCGGTGCGCTCCATGGAATACGCCTCGGAAGGAGTCCATGCGGCTTGTGCTATCGCCTCGGCCGCAGCTACCAGCGCGAACAGGATGAACCGATCCATCCTCCGCTGATCCTTCGGCGCAACGATCAGATCCGGATCGAAGCCTCCATCTGCGTCATCAGCCTTTGTCGGAACGATTCCGGCCACGCGTGCGGGAAGGACAGCCGCCCACTCCGGGAGCGCGGCAAGTCCCGAGCGAGCCGCGAGCAGCCGAGACCATGCCAGCTCACTGCCGCAGCCCAGGGGTGATACGAGGCCCAGTCCCGTAACGACGATACGGCGCATGATCAGATCACCTTTGAGGAGGGCTTGACTGACAGTCGGGACATTGGTGTTTCGGGAGGGCAGTGTTCACGATTTGCGATTACCGTACACGGTCATCCGGCGACTCGACCGGCGTTGCTCGTGACTGGGTCTGAAGATCGTCAAGCTTGCGCTCAAGCTTCGCAACGCGCTCTTCCAGCCTGAACAGGTAATCGCCGTGCGGATCGTCCATGCTGAGGACCTCAGCCCAGTCGCTCAAACTTTCCCAAAAGCGCTTGACCATAGCTTGCGCACTCCTGTGTTCGATGATCGCGCGTCATTCTGACGCCAGTATCACGCGAGCCAGCTCCAACGGACTCTCGACAGCCGAGAAGTGGCCGGTGTTCTTGAGCGTCACCATCTGCGCAGCGGGAATCAGCGACCGGGTGCGTTCGCGTTCATTGGGGCGAGACCAGTCGCTGTCGCCGTAAATAAGCGTCACAGGCGCCGAGATCAGCCGATAGTCGTCGCGTGCCTTGCTCCAGGATCGCCAGCCCGCCAGCACCTTTCGTGCGACTCGCTTGTATCCCGGGCGGTGGGCGACTTCATCGAACTCAGCAAGCAGATCGGCCGGCAGCTTGCGCGAGTCGTGATATCCACCACCCATGATCTTGCCAAGAATCATCTTGTTTTCGAGCGCTGCATTCAGGGCACCGAGCACCGGGATCTGCAAACTTCCGATGATGAAATTCGCAAGCCAGTTGCCGCGTCGAATGCCGTCCCCGTAGCGGGTCTCGTAGTCGTAGGGGTTGATCGCGTAGACCCGCTTCACCCGTTGCGGAAGCGCCGCCGCCACAGTCAAGGCCAATGCCCCGCCAATCGATTCACCGACCAGCGTGAGGGCCGAGAGGTTCAGCTCCTCGATAAACCGAATGACTGCCTGCCTGAAGTAGGGTTCGTCGAAGCTCGCGCTTGAATCTATCGGCGAATGACCATGGCCTGGCAGGTCAATGGTGTACACCGTGTGCGACTTCGCGAGCAGGGGCGCGAGACTGCGGAAATATTCGAGCTGCGTCCGGATCGTATGTAAGAGGAGTAGCGGAGGCCCATCGCCGATCTTTTGAAACCGCAGGCTGAGCGCATCCGAGAGTTTGAGCAAAGTTGGTCGAGCTTCAATGAGGCTAAGCATTCGATTCTTCCGGTGCTTTGAGGGACCATCTTTCAATCGGCAGCGGCGTCGCGAACCTGTTGGACCGCCGCATCCAAGAGCGCCTGAGCCAGATCAGGGTCGTTGACGGCGCGCGATAGCGTCACTGCGCCGACCATTGTCGCGAGAATGCCCATGGCCTTGCGCCCGCACCCCTCGCTGTCGCTCTGAGCAATGAAGCCGCTGAGGACGTCGAGATACGCCTTGATTCCCTCTTCGAAGGCCGCCTTCACGTCAGGTCCCTGTCTGGCGGCGTCTGAGCCGAGCGCCACGACTGGGCAGCCGTCCATTCTTTCTTCGCGATGGTCGGCACTGAGGTAAAATCCGATCACCGCGCCAAGCGGATCATCAGGATTGCGGGCGGTCGCCTCCAACCATCGGCGGGAGGCGCTCTCCAATGCGCGCTTGGACGCCTCGACCGCCAAATCCTCTTTTGATGCGAACTGCTTGTAGAAGGCGCCTTGGGTCAGCCCGGCCGCCTCCATCAGATCCTTGAGCCCGATGCCGTCAAAGCCGCGCTCCCTGAAAAGGCGACTTGCCACATTGATCACGGTTTGGCGGTTCTCGGCGGCTTGAACCCGGCTCACGCGCATCGTGGATCTCCATTTTGGATTACACTCGAAATCTATATGGCATATAGAGTTCGAATGCAATCTATCAAGTGGGGGTGGCCGATCTGTCGGTCACTGCCGTCGAACGGCCGATCTTGAGCAGATCACTTTCTCGTCAGCGCCCTTTTTAGATTGCGACCGTACTCTAACTTGATTATAGAAGTCGAACGTAATCTAAATTCGGAGCAGGAGATGGGCATGATGAGGGGTTTTGCCGTGTTGGCCGGTATTTCGATCCCGGTGGGGGTGGCCGCGTTCGTTGCGCTTGGCATTCCTGCTCAAGAGGCCTCGGCCGTGAGCGATCCGAGGCTGGAACCGCCGATTGTCAACCTGGCGAGGGTCGCGCGGGTGAGTGGATCCGAACGCGGTTTCACGGGGACCATCGGAGCGAGGGTCGAAAGCAACCTTGGCTTCCGCGTCGCCGGTAAGATCGTCGAACGGCTCGTAAATGTCGGTGAGCAGGTCAAAGCCGGGCAGCCGCTGATGCGGATCGACGAAACCGACCTCCGCCTCGCGCTTACGGCCAAGCGCAATGCCGTTGCCGCAGCGCGCGCAACCGTCGTTCAGGCGGATGCCGATGAGCGGCGATACGCCAACCTGGTCAACGACGGATGGACTCCAAAACAGCGCTACGAACAGGCGAAGGCAGCGTCGGATACGGCCAACGCGCAACTCGCTGCGGCGGAAGCCGAAGCCAAGGTCGCAGAGAATCAGGCGGCCTATTCCGTCCTGGTGGCGGATGCGGACGGAACGGTCGTGCAAACGCTTGGCGAGCCGGGCCAAGTGGTCTCCGCCGGGCAGACCGTGGTCAGGCTTGCCCAGGCAGGTGCTCGCGAAGCGGTGGTCGCGCTTCCCGAAACAATCCGGCCGGCGATCGGCTCGGTCGCCGAGGCCAGCCTGTACGGGAGCGATGGAGAGCGCTATGCGGCGCATCTTCGGCAGTTGTCGGATTCCGCTGACGCCCAGACCCGCACCTATGAGGCCCGCTACGTGCTCGACGGCGAGGCTGCGACCGCGCCGCTTGGCGCGACGGTCACCATTCGGCTGACGAGCGAAGAGACGCAGCCGGAAGTCGAGGTGCCGCTGGGAGCCGTGCTCGACGACGGCCGGAAGACCGGCGTCTGGGTCTTCGACAGCGGCATCTCGACCGTCCACTTTCAGCCCATCAAGCTGGTGCGTGTGACCAGCGAAAGCGCCGTGATCTCCGGACTGAGTTCTGGCGCGTCGGTTGTCTCGCTCGGCGCTCACCTCCTGCAGGACGGCACTCGCGTGAGGACCGCGTCTGAGAGCAGGGGGAACTGATGAGCTTCAACCTTTCCGCAATCGCCGTTCGCGAACGCGCTGTCACCCTGTTCTTCATCATCCTGCTTGCGGCCGCAGGCGCTTATGCGTTCCTCATGCTTGGCCGCGCGGAAGATCCCAACTTCACGATCAAGACCCTGACGGTTACGACGGTATGGCCCGGCGCAACGGCGCACGAGATGCAGGACCTCGTCGCAGAACCATTGGAGAAGCGGCTTCAGGAACTGACCTGGTACGACAGGGTCGAGACCACCACCCGTCCAGGTTATGCCTATCTGACGGTCACGCTGAAGGACAGCACACCGCCGTCTGTCGTCCAGGAGGAATTCTACCAGGCTCGCAAGAAGCTCGGGGATGAAGCCCGCAACCTGCCCCCTGGCGTGCTCGGCCCCTTCGTCAACGACGAATATTCGGACGTAAGCTTCGCGCTCTATGCCCTGAAGGCCAAGGGCATGCCGATGCGTGAGCTCGCCAGGAAGGCCGAGGTGATCCGCCAAGACCTTCTGCACGTGCCAGGCGTCAAGAAGATCAATATCCTCGGCGAACGTCCCGAGCAGATCTTCGTGGAGTTTTCCTACCCAAAGCTCGCAACGCTCGGCGTCTCGGCACAGGATATCATTGCCGTGTTGCAGCGGCAGAATTCGGTCACCCCGGCAGGTTCGATCGACACTCGCGGCCCGCAGGTCTTCATCCGGGTCGACGGGAGCTATGACAGCGCGCAGGCGATCGCCGACACGCCGATTGCCGCTGCGGGACGAACGTTAAAGCTGTCCGATATCGCCAACATCAGCCGCGGCTACGAAGATCCTCCCACCTACATCATCCGGCATCAGGGTGAGCCCACGATCATGCTGGCGGTGGTCATGCAGGAGGGCTGGAATGGTCTGGCGCTCGGCAAGCAGCTGGAAGAGAGGTCGGCAGCCATCGCGCGGACGCTGCCGCTCGGGATGACGCTCGACAAGGTGAGCGATCAGGCCGTCAACATCACTTCGGCGGTTGACGAATTCATGCTGAAGTTCGCGATGGCGCTCGGCGTGGTGCTGCTCGTAAGCCTGCTCAGCCTTGGCTGGCGTGTCGGCATCGTCGTGGCCGCAGCGGTCCCCTTGACGCTTGCCGTCGTGTTCCTGATCATGCTCGAGACCGGCCGGTTCTTCGACCGCATCACGCTCGGCGCGCTGATCCTCGCGCTCGGCCTTCTCGTGGACGACGCCATCATCGCCATCGAGGTCATGGTCGTAAAGATGGAAGAAGGCATGGACCGCATCAAGGCGGCGGCCCATGCGTGGAGCCATACCGCGGCGCCGATGCTGTCCGGGACACTCGTGACGATCGCCGGCTTCCTGCCCGTGGGCTTCGCGCGCTCGACGGCCGGCGAATATGCCGGCAACATTTTCTGGGTTGTCGGGTTCGCCCTGATCGTCTCGTGGATCGTTGCGGTGGTCTTCACGCCCTATCTGGGCGTCAAGATGCTGCCCGCGATCAAAACCGTCGAAGGCGGTCACCATGCGATCTACGACACGCCGAACTATCGGCGCCTGCGGCGGCTCATCACCTTCGCCGTGCGCCACAAGTTCTTGACCGTCGGCATCGTCGCCATCGCGTTCGCGCTCTCCGGCGTCGGCATGGGGGCCGTCAAACAGCAGTTCTTCCCGACGTCCGACCGCCCCGAAGTCCTGGTGGAGGTCCGTCTGCCGGAAGGCACCAGCATTGAGACCACGACCGCCGCGGTTGAGAAGCTCGAACGTTGGCTGCACGATCAGCCCGAGGCGAAGATCGTCACCAGCTATGTCGGTCAGGGCGCTCCGCGCTTCTTCTTCGCGATGGCGCCAGAACTCCCCGATCCAGCCTTCGCGAAGCTGGTTGTGCTGACACCAGACGCGGAGGCGCGCGAGGCTCTGAAGCACCGGCTCCGTCAAGCGGTGTCACAAGGGCTGGCATCCGAGGCCTATGTTCGCATCACTCAGCTTGTGTTCGGACCCTACACGCCGTTCCCAGTGGAGTTTCGGGTCATGGGACCCGACCCTGCGCAGTTGTACGCGATTTCTGAAAAAGCCATCGATGTCATGCGCGGCGTTCCCGATGTGCGGCAGGCAAACCGCGATTGGGGCAATCGCACGCCCGTGCTCCGCTTCATTCCAGATCAGGATCGGCTGAACCTCATCGGTCTCTCGCCAGCGGAAGTCGGCCGGCAGCTCCAGTTCCTGCTCACCGGCATCGCCGTGACACAGGTCCGCGAGGACATTCGCAATGTCCCGATCATGGCACGCAGCGCCGGTCGCGAAAGGCTGGATCCGACGCGTCTGGCCGACTTCTCGCTCATGAGCCGAGAGGGCCGTCCGATTCCGCTCGACCAGATCGGCCATGCGGAAGTGCGTCTGGAAGAGCCGATCCTGAAGCGCCGCGATCGCACGCCCGTCATCACGATCCGATCGGACATCAATGAGGCGACCCAGCCTCCAGAGGTTTCCAAGGAGATCAAGGTGGCCCTTCAGCCGCTGATTGCGTCTCTACCGGCCGGCTATCGCATCGAGATGGGTGGCTCGATCGAGGAGGCCACCAAGGCCAACGACGCATTGGCGACTGTCTTTCCCGCCATGATCGCCGCGACGCTTATCGTCATCATGCTTCAGGTACGATCCTTCTCGATGATGGCCCTCGTCACGCTGACGGCACCGCTTGGTCTCGTCGGCGTCGTGCCCGCATTGCTCGCTTTCCATCAGCCCTTTGGGTTCAACGCCATTCTGGGTCTGATAGGACTGGCCGGCATCCTGATGCGCAATACGCTGATCCTGACCGAACAGATCAAGGAGAACCGTGCAGCCGGCCTTGACGACTACCACGCCGTCATCGAGGCCACGGTGCAACGCACGCGGCCCGTGATCCTGACCGCACTTGCAGCCGTGCTGGCCTTCATTCCCCTCACGCATTCCGTGTTCTGGGGATCGATGGCCTACACGTTGATCGGCGGCACGGCGGTCGGCACGGTGCTAATTCTGCTGTTCCTACCTGCGCTCTATGCTGCATGGTTCCGGATCAGGCCGACTGCAGATCAGATGCAACAGAGTCCGACGGAGCATCCGGAAGTGCGGCCGGCATTGGCCGCCGAGTAGAGCTCGGTAATTCGATGAACGTCGGGTCCGAAGGGAAAAGGATACCGACGAGGCGCGCGCGAGGATCCTGGAAGCGGCGGAGGAGCGCGTCCCCGGGATGCTGCGCTGCTACCTACCGAAATCTCGCAAGCGCTCAATGTCGAGCACTGTGATCATGCGATACGCTATCTTGATCAGCCCGGATTTCTCAAGCACGTGCAAAGCGTGGCTCACGGTTTGGCGCGAGGTACCGACGAGATGACCGAGCTCTTCGTTGGAAATTTCGATGCGGGCTTCTCGACTAGGATAGAGCTGCGGGTGCAGCATATCCGCGATTGTGCGGGCGACTCGCGCTTCCAGCTCGAGCAGGCGGTCATGCTCGAACGCGCCCATGAATTGCCCGAGCCGTTCATTGAGCTGGGTCAGGATGAAGCGGTTGAAAGCGATGCTTGTATCCAACAGCCACAAAAAGGTTGCTGCGGGCATCGATGCGATACGCGACTCACGCAACGCCACCACGTCGTATTTGCGCGCCTCCCCTTTGAGGATCGAGCCTTCACCGAACCAGGAGTTGGCGGGGAGCACCGCGAAGGTTACCGGCTTTCCGGTGTCGGATAGGCTTTCTGCCCTGAACAATCCATCAATCACGCCGACCCAGATATTAGAGGGATCGCCCTTCCGGCAGGCATAATTGCCGGGCTGAAGGTCGCGGACGATTAGTCCGGAGCGAACCCGCTGCAGTTGCTCGGCCGAAAGAGCAACTGCCCATTTGCTCGCAGCCATTAAATCGTCGAGCGACCGCATCGCATATCCAATTGTTCGCACGGCGACAGTGTTGCACCGATGGATGATTTATCATCCCGAAACGGGCGTGCAAGTGCCCGAAATAATGCAATGCAACAGGGAGGGGTACATCGATGAGTAACGGACGAAACGGGAGACGAGCCTCAAGATATTTGAAGGCCGCGGCCGCACCCGTGGTGATTGGATTCCTTACGGCTTCGCCCGCAGCCGCCTCAACGTGCTCTCAATTGGCAAGCAGCTTCCATCGACCGAATACCACCATAACGACTGCGCAGACCGTTCCGGCTGGAACGTTTGTCACTCCAACCGGCCAATCAATTGCGGCGTTGCCGCAATTCTGCCGAGTGGCCGGCTTCACGACCCCCACCAGCGACTCTCATATCAATTTCGAAGTGTGGGTGCCGGAGTCCGGTTGGAACCTCAAGTATCTACAGGCTGGCTGCGGCGGCTTTTGTGGATCGATCAGCTACGGCAGCATGGGCGAGCCACTTCGCAGAGGCTATGCCGTAGCAGCGACCGATGACGGTCATCAGGCTAGCGGCATCGACGCATCTTGGGCTCTAGGCCATCCCGAGAAGGTGATCGATTTCGGATATCGAGCGCTGAAGGAGACCACTGACGTCGCCAAGGACGTCATCATGGCATTCAAATCAAGTGGCGCTCGTCGCTCCTACTTCATGGGTTGTTCCGATGGTGGCCGCGAAGCCTTGATGGAGGCCCAGCGGTACCCGCGAGACTTCGACGGAATCGTAGCTGGATCGCCAGCGAATTATTGGACCCACCTGTTTACCGGGTTCGTCTGGGATCAGAAAGCGCTTGCCGCCACCTCGAGTGGCGATCTTTCGCAAGCCGACCTCAACGTCGTCAGCAATGCCATGTTGGCGCAGTGCTCCGGACACGACGGTGGGCTAAGCACAGATCAGTTCCTGAACAATCCACCCGCCTGCCGCTTCAACCCGGAAAAGCTTTCGTTGCCAAAGGACAAAATCGAAGCCGTGAAGAAGATCTTTTCAGGACCTCCCGGAATCTTCCCGGGTTATCGGGTGGGTGGCGACGAGGCGAATATCGCCGCCAACTGGTCGATATGGCTGACGGATACCGGCAATCCAGCCAATGGATTGCAGGGATTGTTCGGAGACAATTACTTCAAGTTCATCGTCTTTCCGAACTCTGGATGGACTCCGGATACCTTTAGCCCCGAGGAAAATGCGCATCAGGCCGACGTTCGCACTGGTGCCATCCTGAACTCTGTTGATCCCAATCTCCGTCCGTTCAAATTGCAGGGCGGCAAGCTGATTCAATATGTAGGCTGGGGCGATACTGCCATCTCACCTGAGAACGACATCAATTACTATAGCGCGGTGGCCCGAGAAATGGGCGGCCACGAACACATCGGGGACTTCTATCGCCTCTTCATGGTGCCGGGAATGGCTCATTGCGGTGGTGGACCCGGTGCAAATGCGTTTGGTCAAGGGGTCAACGGTCCGAACCCTTCTGACGCCTCAGACGACATCCTCACGGCCCTCGATCAATGGGTCGAGTACCAGAATGCGCCTGACAAGATCGTCGCCACGAAATACGTGAATGACGATCCGACCCAGGGGGTTGCGTTTCAAAGGCCGCTTTGTCCGTTCCCTCAATTTGCGAAATACAAAGGGGGGAGCACCACCAGCAGCGCGAGCTTTGCGTGCGTGAGACCGGATCACGACGATGACGATCATCACGATCACGACAAGGAGGCAAGCAATCGCTGAGGTCGAGATCGGTCGCGGCGCAAGGTCAGTTCAGTGCCACCCGCGACCGGTCGCTCGCTCGACAGAATACAACAAAACGCAGTTTGTACCTCAACGAGGACCGACTGACATTCTCTCCGCTAGTCGCGTTCGAGGTGTTGTGCCGGGCTTGCGCAGCGTGCCCAAGCGGTCGGTCATCGGCGGTTCGCGATCAAGGCCACTCGGCAGTATCGATTGCGGCAGCCGTTCGGACCCGTCGGCGGCGTCGTGCGGCTTGCGAACTCTTGGCATGCAGCTTCGATCTCGCGCAGATTGCGCGCCGGCTGTTTCTTGGATGATCCGGCTGCATCGCTTATCGAGATCGGGCCTGTACGATTCATGCCAACTTCCGGGCCCGCGCGAAGTCGTTACGGATGTAACAACGTGCGTTTGCCGCGCCGAGCTACGCGCCTCGCCTGACTTGCGAGGGCACACCATGCGCAAGCCCGCCGCGCTTGAATTGGACAAATCGGTCATGATTCCGGGCCTGCTGTCCGTCAGCCGCGTACGGCGCTCCGTTCATTTCATTTCTGCTCGAATAACTTGTTCGTGACGCGCTTGATTGCGTAGCAGTGCTGCTCTACGCCTACAGATTGCAGCAGCGACAAACGGTGGCCGCGTGCGCGGCTCCTTGGTGACTCAGTGGAGTTTGCACGGATGGGCGAACATGAGGTCGTTACCTGGCCGACGGGGCCCTGGGCTGCGGACAGGCTTCTGTCGTTGGGCATGAAACGGGTCGCGGGGCAGCTACTGGACACCACGCCGGTGGACTCGTCCTTGAAGCTCTCGGATCTGGTCGAGGACATCACCGATTGGGACGTTGCGGATGACGCGGCGACCAGGAAGCTGGTCATGCAGGTCTTGCCGGGAACGATGACGCTGCTGCTTTTTCAATATCGCACGCCGATCCGGTCGCTGCGCCGCTTCGGCTCTATAGACTTCCAGCACCCACCCTATTGCCACGTCGCAACCAGAGTTCAGAGCGGCATCGCGATGGTTCGGCCGAACGGGCCACTGGGATTGGTCGCCGTGCAGCTCAAGCCGGAAACTGCGGCCCACCTGCTCGGCGATTGCCTGCAAGGCTGCGCCGACATCAAGATCAGTCTCGGTGACGTCTTCCCGCCGGGCGATGTCGCCTTGCTCGCGGAGATGCTGGCGGAGGCGCAATCGAGCCGCGAGCGGGTCGGCCATGTCCAGCGCTTCCTCGTTGCTCATCTCTGCAAGTGCGGACCGGATCGGATCGCCTGCCAAGCGGCAGCGAGGTTGAAGCGCAATCCATCTTTGCGCGTTGGACAGCTCGCCAGGGACCTCGACATCAGCGAACGGCAGCTGTCGCGCCGCTTTCATTCGATGTTCGGCCTGACGCCGAAAGGATTCGCACGGGCCGCGCGCGTCGAGAAAGCGCTGGCGGCAAGAAACCGCGAGCCGGGTTGGGCGGATGTCGCCTATGCCTGCGGCTTTGCTGATCAGGCCCACATGATCCATGATGTCAACGCGATCGTCGGCGTCCCGCCGGATCAGGCGTTCCGCGGCGGAGCGGCGATAGCCTCGACGTCGCTGCGGACCGGATAGAGGGTATCGTATTAGTCGCCGCGGCTTGCTCAACCTCGAAGTTGGCTCAAACGGCGGATCACGCGCAACTGATCTCGATAGTGGATGCGTTCAATCCGCTCCTGTTTTCGCTTCTCGCTTCGAATGCTTGGGTGAAGTCTCCTTTCTGTCTCTGACTTTCCCTGGGATAGTTGGCGTCACCGTTCGAAGTCCGTCCGCGACTTGGCCCTTATGTCCGCAAACTCTTGCCTGAGCAGGTCCACGACAATTCTCACCTTGGGGAGATCCGCCATGCGCTTGTGGCAGATGATCGTGAGCGGTGCGCGGAGCGTTGTCGGAAGCTTGAGTTTCAGTTCTACTAATCCGCCCGAGCGCGTGAGACGATGGGGAGTCTTCAAGAGGATCATTGCGCCAAGGCCGGCATGACAGGCGGCGACCTGCACGCTGTAATCGTCGGACGTGAAAGAAGGGCGAAAGTCCGGAATTTTGCCCGCGAGTTCCGGATTAGGGCTCGCCATTTCGTGTTGGCCAGCCCACGCGATCCAGTCGAGATCGCGGAAATCGTATGTTGCGGGGAGGCGCCTGGCGTAGTCCCGGCTCGCATAGGCGCCGATCGGAAGCATAACTTCATCGACCGTGATCAAATCAGGATCGTCGGAGGGTTGTTTCCTGAGCGCGATATCCGCCTCGCCCAGCGAAAGATTGAGACGCTCCGTGCTGGCCAGAACTTCGAGGGTGATCTGCGAGTGCTTCCTCCGGAGCCTTTCCGCGAACGGCGCCAGGAAATCGAAGGCGAACGCTGGCGCCGCCGTGATGCGCACGCGCCCGCTCACGGGCGAGTTCTTGGCGTCAAGTGAGCGATTGGCTTCCGTCGCCCATTGAGCCATGCCTTGGGCCGCGGGAAGCAGCCGCGTTCCGGTTTTCGTCAAGGAGATGCCCTGGTTCTTGCGGACGAAGAGCGCATCGCCGAGCGCGTATTCCATCTCCGCAATCCTGCGGCTCAAAGTCGGCTGGCTCAATTTGAGGCGTCGCGCGGCGCCGCTCAGGCTGCCGGCATCTGCAACAGCGAGAAAAATCCGCAAGTCATCCCATTGCAGGTCCACTTCGGCTCCTTGGGCTCGTGCCGCGTCATTCATTTATGTATGGCGGCATAGGAATTTAGGCGATTGCTATTCTGCCCGTCCAGGGCAAAAGCGGCAGCAGAAATGAGGAAGACCATCATGCTCCGCAAGTCAGGACTCCTTTGTGTTGGCGCCCTTGCCGTCTTCGCGCTTTCCGCGTGCGCGCAGACATCCCATCCAACGAAGCATGCCGGTCTCGGCAAGCCGGTCAGTTCATCGGCTATGGAGGCGCTGATTGATAGGCCGGGACCCATCGAGGTTGAGACGGTTGCCAGCGCGGATTGGGTGGCCGATCTGTCGGGGCTGATCAATCTGAAGGATCCCCAAGCCGTCCAGGCCGGGCTCACCGATCACGAGGAGCCGATCCAGATCTACACGCACCTCCTGCGGCATCCGACGCAGGGATTCTACATGGTCGACACCGGGGTTTCGAAGCGGTTCGTCGCGGACCCCAAGAGCTTGGGCGTCGGATGGGTGGTGCGGAATTTCGCGAAGCTCGACAAGATGCAAATCCGGCAAGATCCCTTGTCGATCATCAAATCGGAAGAGGGCCCTCTCAAAGGGGTGCTCATGACCCATCTTCATCTCGATCATATCTCCGGGATGCCGGACATTCCGAAAGATGTGCCGCTTTTCACAGGTCCGGGAGAAGCCGAGGAGAAGAAATTCGAGAACGTCTTTGTCGAGGGCATGGAAGACGCCTTCTTTGAGGGCCGGCCCGCCATTCAGGAATTTCAGTTCACCAAGGACCAGGACGGGACGTTCGAAGGGGTGATCGATGTGTTCGGTGACGGCTCGTTGTTCGCAATCCTCACTCCCGGTCACACCGCGGGCCATGTCTCCTATCTCGCCCGCACTCCGACAGGTCCGGTGCTCCTGACCGGCGACGCTTGCCATACACGCTGGGGCTGGGAGCACGGTGTCGAACCCGGGAGTTTTACATTCGATAGGGAAGAGGAGCGGAAGAGTTTGCTCGCATTGAAGGCCTTGAGCGAGCGTCATCCGAAGATCGTCGTGAAGCTCGGTCATCAGCCTTGAGCCTGATCGGCACGCAGATCGGCGACCACATTTCGGTGCTCGATTCGTCGAGATCGCAGCTCAGCTCAAAGATCGGGCGCCGAGCTCCGCTCGTGCTGAGCTGCGAAGCTCTGGACATCAGCGAAAAGATCGGACCGCCGCCTTCTCCGGATACAGGCGGACCCGCGCCTCACACATTCTTCGCACTGTCCCCGCCGGTGACCTCATATTCGGCGCCGGTCACCATCGCTGCCGCATCGGAGGCGAGGAACACGGCGGCGGGCGAGATGTCGTCCGGCTGCAGCCAGCCGACCTTGAGGGCGACGGTGGGGGCGCGGGCGTCCCAGGCCTGCTGAGGCGAAGGATGCTCCGGCGCCTGCCGACCGGTCTCGCCGATCGCTTCGCTGAACCGTTTATCGTAGCGGGTCAGCGGCGTGTCGACGAGGCCGGGGATCAGCGCGTTGACCGTGATGTTATATTGCCCAAACTCCAGCGCGGCCGATTTCATCAAGCCGAGAATGCCCCATTTCGAGGCGGCGTAGCTCGAGCCGTCCTTGGTGCCGTGCTTACCCTGCATCGACGCCAGCACGATGATGCGGCCCTGCTTGCGCGCCACCATCTTCGGCGCAAAGGCGCGGATGGTGTTGGCGGTGCCGTTGAGATTGTTGTCGATCACGTCGCGCCAGTCGGAATCTTCCATCTCGAGCAGCGGCTTCCAGCGCTGGATCGCTGCATCGGCGACCACGATGTCGATCTTGCCATAGGTCTGCTCGACATGATCGGCAGCCGCGCGAAGCGCGGCGATGTCGCGGATATCGGCGCGAATGCTTTCGCCGCGCCGTCCGTAGGCCATGATCTGCCGCACGGTCTCGGCGAGATCCTCAGGCGATGCAGGTACCGCGTTTGACGCCGTCGATACCGGCCCCGCGATATCCAGCGCCACCACGTCGGCGCCGTTGGCCGCCATCTCCACAGCGATGGCGCGACCGATGCCGCGCGCCGCACCGGTCACGATGGCGACCTTGCCCGACAGCGCGGAGCCGCGCCCGGGCCGGATCGGTCCTGCGCTCTTGCCCTCCGGCGGCTCCGGCACCTGCTGTCCACGCAACTCCCGCGGGCCGGAGTCGGACCTGCCGGGCGCAGCGGACTGCGCGGTGGTCTGGTTGATGACCGCAAACGCGGTCATCGCCGCCGTTCCCTTCAGGATGCCACGGCGGAAGATGTTATAGGCGGGCATGGCTTGCTCCCGAGCTCCGTCGGGGCGTCAACCGGCCGCGGCAGGCGAGGTTCCTGCACGATGTCGGCGACGCTTCGGCCCATGGAGCGGCCGTCACGACATTCTTAAGGCCGATGAGCTTAGGATGGCGCCATGACGAGTACGACCCCCAGTCCGACACCCAGCCCGCAAGAAAAGCCCAAGCGGCCGCAATCCAATTGGGCGCAGATCATCTCCGCCGCCGTCGGCGTGCTCGGCTTCGCCGCCGTGTCCTTTCAGATCAACCTGATCCGGCAGAACACCAGGGAGACGACGGCGCGTCAGGTCTACATGTCCTACAGCGAGTCCGCTTTGAGAAATCCGGAGCTCGTCGAGCCTGACACGAAGGCGCTGCGCGCCGACCGGCTGCAATTCGTCCGTTACAAGAACTTCGTCGCCCACATGCTGTTCGCTTATGACGAGATCCTGTCGGTCTACGATCATGAGGAGTGGCGGCGCAGTTTCGCGCAGGAGATCAGGCCGCATATGGAATATGTCTGCTTCGACATGACGGCCGAGGACGATGCGACATATTTCGAGAAGATGCGTGCGCTCTTGAAGGAGACCCGTAAGAGCTGCCCGACAGGCCAACGCTGACGGCATTGCCACGGGCGGCCGGATCGCCTGACGGCAGGGCCGCTTCGCAGAGCGGATGACGACCGCCTGATCAAAGCCCGCACTGCTGTGAGCGCCCAACGCATGCAGCAAACGCGGGCCGCGTTTGCCGGGCTGGGCGTTGAAGACGTTGCAGATCCAGGGCAAATATGTCGGCCTCGAATGGTGCGATGCCAGTTGCGCCGCTCGCGTCGATTTTTGGCGCGCTGATGCTTGGTGCGTCGATTCTTGGCGCGTCGATTTTTGGAATGCCTCTTGCTCGCCGATCGTAAACTCCTCATTGCGCTCATCGTCCTCGCCGTCACCCAGCTCATCGGTTGGGGGACGCTGAGCCTTCCTGCCGTGCTCGGTCGCCAGATGGCCGCCGATCTGGACATGGACCTGACCGCGGTGTTTGGCAGCACCTCCGTGCTCTATCTTGCAATGGGTCTGTGCTCGCCGCTGTTGGCGCAGCCGTTCGTGCGCTACGGTGCCCGGCGCGTCATGATGGCAGGGACGGTGATTGCAGCGCCCGGTTTCGTGCTGCTGTCGGTCGCGCAAGGGCCGGTCAGTTATTACGCAGCCTGGCTCCTGCTCGGGTTGGCGGGAAGCGCCACGCTGTCGACGGCGGCCTACATCGTGCTCAACGAGATCGCAGGCCAGAACGCCAGGGGCGCGATCGGCGCACTGATGCTGGTCACCGGCCTCTCGAGCAGCATCTTCTGGCCGACCACCGTCTATCTTGCCGGCATGCTCGGTTGGCGCAGCACCTGCCTCGTCTATGCGGCTTTGCTGCTGCTGGTCTCGCTTCCGCTCTACGCCTTCGCCCTGCCGCCACGACGCAAGGAGTATGCCATGGGAGCGGCCGGCGGATCCGCGGCGGCGCCCACGGCTGCACCAGCCCGGAGCACGTTTTATCTGCTGGTCGCTGCGATCGGTCTCAATGCCTTTGTGGCGTTCGGCCTCAGCGCGGTGCTGATCGAGCTGCTCAAGGCGGAGGGACTGACAGCCTCGGAGGCGATCAGCTTTGGTGCGATGCTGGGCGTGATCCAGGTCAGTGCCCGCGCGGTGGACTTCCTCGGCGGCGGCCGTTGGGACGGCATCACCACCGCTCTGGTAGCAGGCCTGGCACTGCCGGTCGCGATGCTGCTGTTGATGGTGAGCGGTGGCTCCTATGTCGCCGCAGCCACGTTCATTCTGCTCTATGGTCTCGGCAGCGGCGCGCTGGCGGTGGCGCGCGCCACCATGCCGCTGGTGTTCTACGACAAGGCCGAGTTCGCCAAGGCCAGCGCACGCATCGCCTTGCCGCTCAACCTGCTTTCCGCCATGTCCGCGCCGATCCTGGTCGCTCTGCTCACGCGCTACGGCAGCAACGCGCTGCTGGCGCTGGTGCTCGCTTGCTCCTGCGCCGCGCTCGGCATGCTGCTCTTGCTGCGCCGGCGACGACCGGGCAGTGCCGCCGTCGCGGCGACCTGATTTCCCTTTCCCGTGCATCGCGACGGCGGCGTCAAGCCGCTCGTTTGATAAAGGCTCTCCGCTTCCGCGGCGGGCGGTGGTTGTTGGCATACTTCGACTGGCGACGAAGCGTCACTGCGCTCGGATCGGCTATGTCAGGTCCCGACACCAAATGTGGGAGATCTGTCGTGACCGCCTCCAGTGTTATGGACCTGCCGGACGACCATTTGACGATTTCACCGCCCGTGCTCTATTTCGGAACGCCTGTCGTTCTCGTCGTGACCAGGAACGAGGACGGGACATCGAACATCACGCCGATGTCGTCGGCCTGGGCGCTGGGTTCATGCGTGGTGCTTGGTCTCTCGACGGCCGGCCACGGTGCTGCGAATCTGCGACGTGAGCGCGAATGCACACTCAATTTTGCCTCCGCCGAGCTGTGGCCGAAAGTCGAGAAGATCGCGCGCGGCACCGGTCGCGATCCGGTGCCGGCCTTCAAGCACGCGATTGGTTATAGCTACATGGGCGATAAATTCGCGGCTGGTGGATTTACTGCCGTATCATCGGAGCGCGTGCGGGCGCCGCGCATCTCCGAATGTCCGTTGCAGTTCGAAGCCAGGCTCGTTGCGATCCATGGTGACGCGGTCGATCTCGGCTCCACGCCGCAGAAGGCTTTGATCATCGAGTGCGAGGTTGTCCGCGTCCACGCCCATCGCGGCATCGTAGTGCCGGGAACGGATCACATCGATACGCAGAAATGGAATCCGCTGTACTACGTATTCCGTCACTATTTCGGCGACGCACGCGATCTGGGACGGACTTTCAGGGCGGAGATTTGAGCGGGCTGCCGGGACGCGGAGCCCGGGTCGGCTGAGCCTGTGGTTTCGCCCCGTGCATTCTTTCCGCACGGGAGTCGATGCCGGACGCCGCGCGGTTTCCGCGGCGCCTCCTGCTATCAAAAAAGTTAATAGATTGGCAACACTCGGGCTCGGATCGCGTCGCGACAGCAGCGGCGTTGGTCGCGGCGTGGCACTCGCGAGGTTCCGGCCGCGATCGCAGTCGCGGGTGAGGAGGGATCCCAGCTTTTACAGATCGTTCCGCGCAGGGAACCCGCATTCGACGGCGAAGTCCACGGTGTGTCGTATGCCGATCCGGTGCATTACCTGCACCGAATTCAGTGGGATTTTAATAGTTGCACCTGAGGTATCTGCAAATAGCACTCTATTAATTTCAAGTTGATAGGGTTGCGGCCTGCACGAAACGGGAAGCCGGATCAGATAAATGCGACATCTCACCGTCTATCAGCGCCTGGCCACGATCATTGCGGTGCTGTCGATCACCCTCTTTGCCGTCTCCGCCATGCAGATCCTTTTGCTCCGGGACTCCGTGCTGGAGGAGCGGCGGACCATGGTTCGCAACCTCGTGGAGTCCGCGACCAAGATTTTGAGTTCCTATGATGCCGATGCCAAGGCGGGCCGGCTCGAGCCGGAGCGCGCGCGCCAGTTGGCCTTTGCTGCGATCGGCGCCATGCGCTGGGGGCAATATGCCGATTATCTCGGTGTCTATGGCACCGGCCCGTCGGATGCCGGCGTCACCTATGTCCACGCCAATCCGAAATACATCAACGTCAATCGTTGGGACTTCAAGGACAACACGGGCAAGCTGCTGATCCAGGACATCGTGCGCACGGCGCGCGCCGGCGGCGGCTACGTCGAATACATGGCGCCGCGTTCGGGCGGCGGGGGCGAGCTGCCCAAGCTGTCCTATGTCGGCGCCTATGGCAGCGGCGACAAGATGCTGGCGCTGCAGGCCGGCGTCTACATCAACGACGTCGACGCAGTCGTCTATGAGCGCGCGATGTGGGCCGGCCTCGGCGGCCTGGCCGGGCTGGTGATCGCGGGCGTCATCGCGTTCTGGCTCGGGCGCGGCCTGGTCGATCCGCTCAGCAAGACCTGCGAGGCGATGGACGAATTGTGCAAAGGCAATCTCGCCTTCGATGTCCCGTTCGTCGACCGCAAGAACGAGATCGGGCGGATGGCGCGCAGTCTGCAGGTGTTCAAGGACCATCTTGCCGAAAGCGAACGGCTGCGTGCCGAGCAGGAGCACGGCAAGACGCAGGCGGCCGAGGAGCGGCGCGCGGTGCTGGCCCGCATCGCCGACCAGTTCGAGCGCTCGATTGGCGGCGTCATCCAGGGTACCGCGAGCGCTGCCGGCGAGCTGCAAAGCTCGGCCTCGTCGATGTCGAGCATTGTCGAGGGGACCACGACGCAGAGCGCGAACGTGGCCGCCGCCGCCGAGCAGACCGCCAAGAACGTGCAAACCGTGTCGGCCTCGGCCGAGCAGCTGTCGTCATCGATCCAGGAGATCGCGCGGCAGGTCACCCAGTCCTCGTCGATCGCGCAGAACGCGGTCAGCCAGGCCACGCGCACGGAAGCCATGGTCGAGAAGCTGGTGCATGCCACCCAGAAGATCGGCGAGGTGATGGCGCTGATCCAGACCATCGCCGGCCAGACCAACCTGCTCGCACTCAATGCGACCATCGAATCGGCGCGCGCAGGCGAGGCGGGCAAGGGCTTCGCGGTGGTCGCCAACGAGGTCAAGGCGCTGTCGGCGCAGACCGCCAAGGCGACCGAAGATATCACCAGCCAGATCGAGGCCATCCGCGACGCGACCGGCTCGACCGTCACCGCGATCCGCGAGATCGGCGCCACCATCGGCCAGATGAACGAGATCACCGAAGCGATCGCCGCGGCGGTCGAGGAGCAGGGGGCGGCGACCAAGGAGATCGCGCGCAGCGTTCAGCAGGCCGCCGAGGGCACCCAGGGCGTGATGAAGCACATCGTCGGCGTGCGCGAGGCCTCCAGCCAGGTCGGCGCGGCGGCTGCGCAGGTGCTCAGCGCCGCCGGCCAGCTCGGCTCGCAATCCGATCAGCTCAAGCGCGAGACCGGGAACTTCCTTGGCAATGTCCGGGCGGCCTAAATCCGTCCGGGCGCTGCCGACTGTTTGACAGGTCAATCCGATTAAGCCGCGCGCATGTCAGTGCGCGCGGTCTTCATCGTCGGCATCAAGCGGAGGCGCCAGGGTCGCAAGCACGTTCGGCACGACCGTTTGCTGCGGATAGAGGTAGAACGCCATCAGCGGCAGCTGCTGATGGCTCGCCGAGGGCTGCAGCAGCGTGCGCGCGATCAGTGCGGCCTCGGGATGGAGACCGGCCCAGCCGGCGAAACTCGAAGCCAGAATCTCGAGGGCAAGGATCGTGGTTGCGATCCGCACGAAGCCTTCATTGGCGCGTTTCGCGCTGCGTGACATCGAGGCGCGTTTCAGGAGCTGGCGCAGATCGCGCTGGCTTTCGATGAAGGGCCCGAGCCCGGACTTCCATAACAGATCAGGCAATGCGGCATAGCCGTGGACGCGATGATAGCTCTCGATCAGCGACCTGCATTGCTTGCTGAGGCTGGACGGCACGAATGTCAGATCGATGCGATCGATCTGATCAATCCTCTCGAATTTCACCTGTAACACGATCCTGGCTCAGTCGCTTGATGCGGTTGCGGCAGGCTTGAGGCTCCGACGCAGGCAACCCGGCCGATATAGTCGCGATCCCCGGCGAAGTGAATTTCGTTGCGAGAAAAAATCGGACAATGTCGCGTGAGTGCGTGAAAAAGTCACAGCGTGGTCCGCCGCAGCGGCGTGTAGTTACGGGCGGTCTCGCAATCCGGAACTGATCGTGGGCGCGCATGTAGCTGCCGCGTCACGCGCTTGTCATGAGGCAAGCGTCAAGGCTTGTCAGCCTTGCGACGGATCTCGGCCAAGCGGTCGAGCAGCGCCGCTTGTGCGGGATTGATATGCTTGCTTGCCTCGGCGAGGCTGAACCACGCCGCGCGATCAATCTCAGGAAAGCTTTGCATGTGGCCGCTGCCTGGCGGCCATTCGATCTCGAAGCTGTTGCTTCGGATCGCTGTGGCATCGAGGTCGACCTCGGCCGCGAAAGCGATCACGATCTTGCCGCCGCGCTGCTTGATCTCGCCGAGCGGAAGCAGCGGAGCGGTGAGCGGAACCCCGAGTTCCTCGGCGAATTCGCGCCGGGCCGCAATGTCGGCCGGCTCACTGGCATCATATTCGCCCTTCGGAATCGACCAGGCGCCGAGATCCTTGTTGCGCCAGAAAGGCCCGCCGGGATGCACCAGCAGCACCTCGACCGCACCGGAGGTTGTGCGAAAAGCGAGCACGCCCGCGCTGCGGACCGGCATCGGCTAACGCTGCTTCTGCTTGGGGAGATTGCCGACGAGGTCACGCTCCCAGCCGAACACCGAACGGCCGTCGAGATCGGGCGAGGCGGCGCGCTCGGTGGCGATGAAGGCATCGACTGTAGGGCCGGTCGCGCTGCGCTCGAGCCGGCGCGCCTGGTCGTCAAGGCGCTTGAGCGCACCGAGCGTCTCGTCGCGGCCGAGCTTGGCGTTCCCGACCGCCGATTTCAGCACGCGGATGGTCTCGTCATAGACCTTGATCGGCACCGGATAAGGATGACGGTCCTTGCCGCCATGGGCGAGCGAGAACCGCGCGGGATCGGCAAAGCGATAGGGCGCGCCGTGCACGACCTCGGCGACCATCGCCAGCGAGCGCACGGTGCGGGCGCCGACCCCGGGCGTCAGCAACAGCTCCGGGAAGTCGAGCGGCCCGCGCTCGGCAGCGGCCGCAAGCGTGCCGTGCAGGCGGCGTGCAAACACGTCCTTCG
>NZ_CAFK01000315.1 GCF_000239815.1 Bradyrhizobium sp. STM 3843
AGGTCTTTTGGCAATCCGCCTCCTGTGCCCTCTCTCCACGAACCGGACCGGGATAGCTCGGCCTGATTCATCTGTTCATTGATGCCTTGCAGCGACTTGAGTGATCAAACGCGCACGTCCGAGCATGTTCATAATCAGCCATCCATGCTGGATGGGGTCGCGGCATATACGAGCTCGTCGGGGCTAGCCATCTTCGACAGCGGTGATCGACGCTGACCGCCGCCTTCATCGCATTTTGCTCCGATGCCAGCACAGCTTTATCCGGCGACTTTCGGCTCCTGCGGCGACCGGTTATTCATCGTGTGAGCAACGATCTCCATTGCGCCGTCTGATTCGATCACCGCCTGCGCCAGCAAGGCGAACTGATCGTCAGTCAGATCGTAGTAGGTCTCGCGGCTTTCCTCTTCGCGCTCCTCCCACCACACCTTGACGATGCCGACCTTCGACAACAATGCGTCCTTGATGAACGAATAGAGGATCATGAAGCCCGGATTCTGCTGCATGAAGACGTGATTGACGAAGTCGGTCTCCTGCGCAGCCGCCGCTTCGTCCTCCGGGCCGACCGGCTCGAAACGGACCACTTCGTCGGAGCCGGCAAAGATATCCATCAGATGCGGCATCAGCCCTTCGATCGTGTCGGCCACGTCGGTCGAAACCGCGCGCGAGCGGCCGTCCTGCGCCGGCATGTCCTTGCGCATGTTGCCCAAGTAATAATCCATTGCATCAGCCCGCTCCTCGGCAAGCCGTGCGGCGGAAATCGCGGCGAGCGCGTCGGCCTTCTCCGACGCCAGCATCGCCTTCAGATCGGAGATCGACATTTTCGACATGTGAAGCTCATTTTTGCTGACGGGTAGGAAATGAATCTTGCTCGATGATGCCCTTTGTGCTGGCCATTTCTTAAATCCTTTCACTCGGGCGTCCGCCCGTTTCATCTACTGCAATTGAGAAAATGCGACATAGACCGTACCAAATCGCTCGTTTTGAACGAACTCGTTCCGCTTCGCCGTACACCTCGATAGATTGGCAGGCGTACCAAACCAGGCTTGATGGCAACATGAAATTGCTCAGCAGCATCGGCGGTGTAGCAGCAACCGGGCGGCCCAAGGACGTCCATATCCAAGGATGGAAGGTCTTTCTTGCGGGGATGGACATAGATCCGGATACGCAAACCAACAGGTCGGATTTCGTACGGCTCCTCATAGCGACAACTTTCGATCTTACCGGCGTCCGTATTTCCGTTTGTATCGATTGCGTAGTTGAGGACGAAGTCACCTGCCGCGCAGGCTTGCGTGACGGCAACGATCAGCACGCCGGCGATACATAGAGACCAGATCGCAGCCACCAGCTTCGCAGGAGCGCTCGATAGCTGTCTGGTAGTGAGAATGCGTTGTTCGCTCATTCCGCCACACTGAAAATGTACCCACAGCGCCCATGCGCCATTGGACCTTCGTTCAACGAAGCTTGCTCGTTCTCGAATAGCCACTAGCCATCTCTGAATGCTCCAACAATTCGTCGCACGACAATGAATACGAGATGGGTCAGCTGATGCGCCGCCCACAACAAAATGATGCCAAGGGACAGGACGCCGAGCAGGGCTGCCCCAAGATCTGCCAAAGTGAACTTGGCCAAGGCGCTCGAGCCGCCCATCAAGACACGCAAGCTGTCGTCGATGCGCGAAACTAAGATCGCAAAGAGGAGAAATGCGTAAGGAAACGTCAGCAAGCGATAACGACGAAAAATAAACAGAACAAAGATCGGAGCCAGCCAGATGAAATGCATGACAAGGTCTGGATAGCCGAACTCCTCCGGCCGAGACTCCATCGTGTAGCTCACAAGATCGGTCAGCACCAACCACATCAGCAGGCATGCGCAGCCGATGACGGAAGCCGTGGAAGAAATCCGGTCGGGGTTCGCGTTTGTGATCATCAGCCTCTCACTTCCGTGAGCAAACATCGTCCGCGTAAAGCAACAGCCCGCAGCCCGGGATAGCCAGATCCAAGGATGAAAGGTCCGTCACGCGGGGATACACCTCAATCGGATGCGCAGGCCACCTCTCGAACGGCATATACTGTCTCGCGGCGGCAGCTTTCGATCTTCCGCGCATTCGTACGTCCGCCCGCATCGATTGCGCCGTTGGGGACGAAGTCGCCCGCCAAAGCAGCAGGGACAAGTCGTGGAAACGATCAGCACACAACAGCGAGACATGGAGCCAGATCGGACGCTCGATTGGCGACAACGCCCGATCATCGTTGGCCAAAGAGAATCCCGGTTCACTGACTGCACGACGTTGGAAATGCATTCACCGCGCGGCCTCGCGAGAAGGGGTCTCGATGAACGAAGCGCGGTCATTCTCCACGAAAATCCTTGAATCATTAAATAGAACATATAGTGAACATAAGAAACGACGCTTGTCAACCACCTCTGGTGGTGGTGTGAGAGGTCGCGAGAAGGAGATGTCGAATGGCGACCACGACCTGCATGAAATGCGGCGGGCATGCGTTTGAGCTCACGTTGCTGACGCCGCTCGGCGAAAACCGCAAGCTGACGCTGGTCCAATGCGCAGGTTGCGGTACGCCGGTTGGCGCGCTCGATCCCATGATAGGACCTCAAATCGAAGCCTTACGGCGAGAGGTGGCAGCCATCGAAGAGAGGCTCAACCGGATCGCGCGCGCATTGCAGGAATAAGTGCCAGCCCGAGTTTCCAGCTCCTATCCCTCAAGGCACGTTCGGCAGAGCTCTCGTTCGACAAGACCGGCGCAACTTGACCGCTGCTTGCGCCAGGACACAGCTGCGAACTTCAACGTCGCGGATTCCAGTCTGCGGACTTGCGCCGCAGCGCAGCCCAATCCTCCAGCCCCGGTGTGGTGCCTCCAAAGATCGGCGGCGGAAATGGATAGTCGGGCATTGGCTCGCCCGGGATGATGCCAAGAGGCCTGGCGGACTGCGGCGGTGGCGATAGCGGCTGATAGGGAGACAGCGGCGCGTTCGCTCCGCCCGCCGACGCCCAGCTTCCAAAGCGGTCATCGAATGACGGAGCACGATCCGACGGCGGCAGTTGATTGGGCATGGTCCCAGTGGCATCGACGTTCAGACCAGGCGCAGCCGGCGAGTTCGCCGGGCGCGAGCGCAGAATGCGGACCGCACTTCCTTCCGGCGGAGCAGGTGTTTGTCCCGAAGCCGCGCCATTTGGCTGGTTGGCATCGACCAGTTGCGAGCCATAGTGCGGGCCGGCGTCCGGCGTGTTGCCGAAGTCACGATCGGCCGCCGCACCAAGTTCGCGTCGATATTGGAGATAGTCCTGGAGATAGGCCGGAGCGTAAGGAGCGGGATCGATGGGACCTTTCCGCTCCCAATAGTCTGCAGGATCAACAATCTTACCGCTTGGATCTTTCAGTTGATAGTGAACGTGAAAGTCACCATCTTCAATTCCTCGCCGCTTCACCCCGGTGTTGCCCATCGCTCCGATCAATTGTCCGGCAAGGACGGGATCCCCAACCGAAACATGGCGACGCTGGGTATGGAGGATTTCGTGGACGTATCCATCTGCATCTTGAATTGCGATCGTTCCATACCCCCCTTCCCCCGCATTGATCACCTTACCCGTAACTGGTGAGCGAAGCGCCGGATGACTCGTGTTGAGTCTCGATTGCTGCCCCCCAACATAATTGAAATCGACGCCACGATGGGGATTCGTCGACCCCGGTGGACGATTGGTCGCTCCGAACGGGCTCGTCGTATGCGGTGAATACGCCCTTTGCGTCTTTTCATCTTTCATCGACGGCAACACGCGCCGCATGACATCGTCCCACGACATATCGGTTTCCTTTGAGTTCTACAATTTCAACGAGATCACCCGCACCCGCCTGATGACGATCGCTCAGTTTTGAGTTAGAGGCTACGTTACGGCCACTTGAAGCACGCCAACTGGCGTCTTGGAGGCGAACTTGCGGTTGCATCACATATTGCTGCCTGTCGCTTTGATGATCGGCACGGGCGCGGCAGCTTATGCCCAGGACAGCTCAAAGCTTCCGGCACAGAAATGGCGCCCGAAGGATGGCATATACGCGGTCCCGGGTCCCGACCATGCAACCCGGTGCGGGGATCAGGCCGAAGCTTACGTGGAGCTCGGAGAGAACTTTATCGGGGGCAACGAATATGGCTGTTCTATACGAAAGATCACCGACCTCGCGCCTGGGCGCATGAAGCTCGAAGCGCAGTGTGATGATGCCCAGACAGAAAAGCCAAAGAATGAGCTGATCCTACTGAAACGGATCGACGATTATACTTTTTCGTGGAGCCAAATCACCCGTGGCGCCAGCACCGCCGGCGTGACGTTCGCCTACTGTCCCGAAGACGCACAGCGCACCTATCGAGAAAACTCCGCGCGAGCCAAAGAGGAGAAAGCCAAGGAGCCGACGCAGAAGCAATGAACTCAAGCGGCTCTACTTTATACCTCGGCGCTACGCAGGACGACCGCTTACCTGAGCCTCACTTCTGGAATTTGCTCGCGTCTAGACGAGCATGGTATTTGTGCACCAGGTCGATGTTGCCCCTGTATTTGATCTCCGGCAGCGCGCAGACTCGTTGAGCATTGAGAGATGCAATCTCCTCCTTCTTCCCCTTCTCCGACATGTCCCGGTCCGCCTTGGTGCGAGCCACGCGAAGTCTGATCAAGGGCTCCCTGCCGACATACTTTTTCGTCACCCAATCGTAGCCTGAAAAGACCAAGAGAACATTGGCGCGGATTGTCTTGTATTCATCGTATCCCGCAAGTCCGTGCTTCCTTGCAGCGGCATCCAGCTTTGCCGTTGTCTCCGGACCGGTCTTGTAGAATCCGTCCTGACTGTTTTCTCTGATCTCGTCTATCTCGTCCGCGGAGTCGAGCAGGCCCAGGATCCGCTTTTCAGTGAGCGGCACCTGCTCAAATTCGATACACGGCTTTCGCGCCTTGTCTTGGGTTGTGACCAGTTCGTCTTGCTCAGACAAGGCCTGGCCGCGCACAGCAAAACCAAAATTTAATGTGAAAATGCACACAGATAGTGCGAAGGTGGCTCGCCGGATCAATGATGTCATGGGAAAATCGGCATTGCTTCGGTCAGGGGCTCTGGTTCTACCTTACATGACTTCCGTTGACTGGCGCAATTCCCCTGCAAGATCGCGTCCGCGCTCGTCGGACTATCATCGCCACCCTGCGTCCTGATAGCGGAGCGGCCGGTTGAAGCTGAGCGCGCGACCGGGCGCCACATAACAGATCGCCATCAGGCCGAGCGCGTCAGCTGCGTGCGAGGACCAGTCGTGTTCAGGACCGAGGCCGATGTTGCGCGCCTCGTCCTTGCGCTCGTGATAGAAGCCGAGCGCCTCCCGGCCGGCTTCAGTCGTCGCCGCGTTGAACCAGAGCTGCGGCCCAAGGCGGCGCAACGCCTCGATCCGCATCATCGCAGCGCCCCTGCCCTGGTTCTTGACCGGCGGCTCGACGGCAAAGCCCGCCTCGCGCAGATGATCCTCATAGCGCTTGCCGGTGATGCTGTTGGTGGTCACGCCGTCGTGCGGCAGATGCAGGATCGCATCCTGATAACCGCGCGAGCGCAGCCAGTTGACATGGAAGGCCAGCACCTGGCCCACCGCCTCATAGTAGTCGAGCACCCTGATCTCGCTGCCGACCCACTGAACAATCCACATTGTGAAAGCGTCGGCAGTGGCGCCGGCGCCGCCGATGTCGATGAAGCCGCGCAGCGGCAGCAGCGGATCTGCAGCCACTTTGCCGATCCGGCCTTCGCGCTTGGCCTGCGCGAGCAGTTCGGCGAAATAGGCTCCTTCGAAGGCCCGCACGTAGTCGCCCTCCCAGATATGATCATAGCGGTCAGGATAGAGCGCGAGATCGAGCCGCCGCTCCTCTTCCAGAACGGCTGGAAACCACGGATTGTCGCGCCAGCTTGCCTTGACAACGATCGCGCCTTCCGGCTTGCGCCCGCGCAGGAAGTCATCAATGGCGTCCGACTTCCGACGCGGATTCCACGAGGCCCACAGCTCCGAGCCAACGGCGCGAATGGTCGGTCGCAACAGTGACAGGGAGCGTGCGCTCAAGGTCTGCGCCTCGTCGATCCAGGCGATCCGAAACCCCTCCAGAGACTTGATCGAATCGGCGGTGTGATCCTGCATGCCCCGGAAGATGATCAGGCCATCGCCCGGTGTTGCGATCTTGTCGCTGTAGAGCTTGAAGCCATTGCCTAAACCAAGGCCTGCGATCTTGTTCTCGATCAGCCGTTTCGACGATTGCGCCAGCGTGCGCTGTGCCTCGCGGATGCAGACCGCGAGCGTGCCGCGCTGCGCCTGGCAGGTCTCAACCAG
Source organism: Bradyrhizobium sp. STM 3843 (assembly GCF_000239815.1). GTDB lineage: Bacteria > Pseudomonadota > Alphaproteobacteria > Rhizobiales > Xanthobacteraceae > Bradyrhizobium. Next base: position 6,349 of record NZ_CAFK01000315.1, read on the forward strand.
CAGTTCACCAAAGAAATGTGACTTGCCGGAGCCGCGGCCCCCGAAGGCTGCCTTGTAGCGCGCCGGAGCGAGCAGCGGCTCGAATATTTTTGCGGTCGGGATGCGTAACGTGGACAAGGGCGCCTCGTTGCAAGTGCTCAGCGGCGGCTGAGTGATCGCGCAATCGGCGCGTCTCCCCATGAGCGCACGGCAAGTGCTCTTGCCCACGGGATCATTTTTGCATCAGCGGCTTCACCCAGCGGGTAAACCAGTCGCTCATGTCGTCTCCGGACGACCCCGAAGGATCGTTGCCACCGAAGATCGGCGGCGCCGGGTAGACCGGCAGCCGCTGGCTGCTAGAGGCGCCATCCGGACCAGACCATGAGTTGCCCCCTGACTGAGCCATTGGCATTACGCCTCGAGCAGGCGGAGCCCAGGTTCCAAAGCGCTGGTCGAACGCTGCGGATGGTAGCGGTGACACCGCCGAATTCGGCACAAACGGAACGGCAGAGGTGCCTGTGTCAAACACAGAGCGTCCTAGTCGGTCGACAAATCGTGTCCGTAAATATCTCGCCGCACTCGGAGTGGAACTGCTAGGAGCGTCGGTCGCCGAGCTCCACGAGCCTTCACTCACTCCCTGCGATGACGTAGATCGGCTGTCCGTGCGGGGCGCTCCAATTGGTATTCTTTCGGGAGAGGTCATCAACCAAGGGAGCTCAATCGGATCGTTCGGCGACATCGGTGTGATCTGATTTCTGTCCTCCCGTTGTCCCATGGCGGCCGCATCACGGACCTGCTTGATCGCGGCATCGATCATATCTTTGATAGACGTCAATATAGAATCAGGATCTTCGACAAACTGCTCTCTGGCTGCGACTTCTCGCTTGAAGTTTTCCAAGTCGTCCGTTGTCTGCCACACAGATTTTCTTGGACCAGCTGTCTGCCAAGATCCGGCTCCAAATATGTAATCGTCAATAACTTCCCTAGCTTGCTTAGTCAGGTCTGCTCGATCGGCAGGGCTCAGCTTAATTGGAGGCCCCGCCCCCAATGGCGGCAACGCATGTCGTTCAATAGGTGCCATATCGATATTCCTCAATGTATTTCGGTCTCGCATGCGAGACACCGGGCAATATAGTCTTTGCTTTTCACCTGAAACACGAAACGATTTGTTACCAAAAGATAAGGAATTCCGATCGCTACTACCCGAGGATGTGGCAAGTCGTCAGTCGCATCTCGTAACCGTGGCGCGACATATATCGGATCTAATGACATTAGATTGGAGTGTGTTGCCAACACGGCGCCTCTAGGCAGTCCGAGCCATCGAGGTTGAATCTCAGATAGAGCAGTCCAATGGGCTCGTTTTCGACATATTCGAGACCACGGGCCGCTTCGCCGGTGAAGAGGCGAAGGCGCATGCCGGGCTGTCGAGGATTAATCGAAGGCCGCCGCGTAGCTCCATCGAATAGGCAGCAATTGTTCTTTCCATCTAGGACCAGATCCGCGCGACCGCGATAGTTGCGTAGTATCGATATCGAGAGCTTCATCTGAAGTGTCTTCAAATCGACGACGCAGCGCTCGTCATAGTGGCAATTGACTGAACCTGTGGCTTCGCCGGCCTGCAATTTTACAGCATAATCCACCCGATAACTCTCTGCTCGGGCTTCAAGAACACCAACTAGAAATAAAGTGATCGATACAATCACTGCCCTCATATCTATTCCCATGATAAAATCCAGCCATTCAGTTCGCATCATACTCCCGATCGGCTTCTCGGCACACTCGCTGTGAGCAGTAGGAGGAGAACCTCAGATGAACTAACGCTTATGCCAGTCTGGGATGCCGTCGGACTCCCGCCCTTTGTGGTATACGCTGATCGAAGATCTAGCACTCGCTGCTCAGCCGATGACGTAGGAGATGATTAAGCTCTCGATGTAATAAGCCGGAATGCTGTTCAGCCACGAGTCGATCGGAAACGGGAAATCATGCGATCCCAGCAGCACTTCCAACCCGGCCCAAAAGAACCCCGCCGGGAAGACCGCGATGGAGGCGAAAAAAACGCTCGCCTTCAGATCAGAGAAGACGGCCCAGCCAAAGAATAAGGAAAAATGCAGCGTATAGATCGCGCAGGCGATGAGTCCGCCCCTATTCGGTCGTATGGTCATCCTCGGCCCTCGGCTATCATACGTCCCTGTCGAGATATCGGATCAAGCGCTCGTCCAGGTGTTCCAAGCGATACCCGACCAGCCGAATCAGCGCGTGCCAGAACAAATTGAGTCCCCAACCAAGAAGATACGAGACCAGCAAGCTCACGGGATAATATAACAAGTCACTGTTCATCCAGGAATCGGCTGGGAATGGCGGATCATGAAGGCCAAGACCAGACCAAACAAACCCGAGAAACAGACCACTAGGCAGGACTGCAAGTCCGGCGAGCACGATGCTCGACTTGAGACTCGCGAAATGAGAAAGAGTGCTGAACACCAGATAGTGCACGGTGTAGAGGCCGGAAGCGACAAGACCTCCCTTGTTCAACGCCATGATAAGCTCCCGCCCCGGAAGACGCTCAAGTTACCCTAGAACAAAATAAGAACAAACACAAGTACAATCTCGGATTGAGCTCCCATGATATCCGCCGGCTCGTCTGCGAAGCGCCGACGTGGTTCAGCCGACCTCCTCCGGCTTCAAGTCGCTCTCCTGTTGGTCAGGATGAACGATCACGCGTTCGATGCGGTGGATGAGTTCGAGCGCGCCGTCCTCGCCGTTCTGGAGCGCCTGCGGCGGCTTGCCCCACCCCCGATCGAGAAGCGCGGTCGCGGCGGAGACGCGCGCCGCATGGGATGCGTCCTTCGATCGCATCACGCCGGCCAAGGCGAGGATCGCCGATCGCGTGTGGCTGCGAGCGAGGGAACGAATATCGGTCAGCGTCTTAGGCATTGCTTTTCAATTCCGCGGGAGAAGGCAACGACAGACGGCATCGGCTGACGTCAGAACAAGGCGTCGCAGATCGCAAGGACGATGAGGCCGGCGATCGCAAGAGAGATCAGATAGGCGGTCATCGTGCTTCACTCCATCGAAACAAAGATGCGGCAGACCGCGTCGAGGCGATCGTTTCGGGCGCGAACCCTATCCCTCAAGACCGAGGGGCCGCAGCGGCGCTGGCCAATATCGGCGCGCCGCAGGCCGGCCCGTTCGCGCGGACCAGCCAATATTCTTCGACGTCGCTTCGGCAGTGATCGCTGCGCGACGAATAGTTAAGAGGTTCGGACGACGACGCGCGCCTAGCAAAGTGTTCTCGGGCGTCCTGCTATGCGGCCGTCGTCCGATTCGAATGTGGGCCAATAAAAAACCCGCCGCCGAACTGCTCCGGATGCGGGTCATGACCATCTGAACGATGATCGGGTCGATGATGCCATCATGCAGGTGATTTGCCCGACATGTCAAACTTTAGCAAAATGCTACAGATCTGTTTTCATGGATCGAGACCAATCCAACAACTTTGCTGCAGGACAAGCAAAAGCCCGCTGCCGCTCTCGCGGCGCGGGCTCTATGATGTTTTTCGATGGTGTCAAAATGCTCCTGATTTGCCCGACGAGTCAAGCGCCGATTTCAGCATCGCATGGTCCTTGGCCCGACGGGCACGTAAGCGACGAAAGCAGGAAGGAGGCCTCGATATGTACGCTGTTGCGGCCATTCTGGCCACGCTCGCCGCGTTATTCTATGCGGCCGGCCACCATGAGCTCGGCTCGGCCAGCGCCGACGTCTGCCAATATGGCGGCCTGTTCTGCGACAAGCCGCATTATGTCTTCACCGGCGCGATGCTCGCTGCCGCCTGGGGCAAGTTCGTCAGCATGCGCTAGCTTGCTTCACGCTCAAGGCCTCGAACTATTTGCTCGCGTAGATCGACATCCAATCCAGAGAGCTGGCCGGCACGAAGCGCAGCCTCATCGCGGGAAGCAAGCCGGCCTCGCTTCATCTTGAGCGATGAGCCGCGATCGCCTGGCGCAGCACGCGCGACAGCTCGTCGATCGAATACGGCTTTTGGATCAGCTCGAAACCATGCTCATTGTTTCTGGCAAGCACATGGCTATAGCCGCTGTTGAGCACGACCGGAATGGTTGGAAGCCGCCGGCGGATTTCATTGCCGAGTGTCACACCGTCCATGCCCGGCATCACCACATCGGTCAGCACGACGTCAAAGCCGGTCGGATTCTCGTCCAGGAGCCGCAGCGCCTCGGCCCCGTTCCTCGCAAGCACAGTGCAGTAACCGAGATCCTGAAGCAGCTGCGTTGAGAATTCGCCGACTTCGGGATTGTCTTCGATCACCAGCACGTTCCACCGGTCATCGACATCGTCCGCGCTGCGTGCGACGTCCTGGCGCGCGTCAACTGCCTTGCTGCTCAATGGCAGGTGCAGCGTAATCGTCGTTCCGCGTCCGACTTCACTCTCGACCTGCACCCGACCACCGGACTGATGGACAAAGCCGTAGACCTGGGAAAGCCCCAGGCCGGTGCCACGGCCGACGTCCTTGGTCGTGAAGAAGGGCTCGAAGATCCGGTCGGCATGGTCTGCGGGAATACCACACCCGGTATCGCTGACTGCGATCCTGACGAATGCTTCCGCTCCTTGCCGACCGACTGCCCCATCGCGGTCGACGCGAATGCTCAGCGTCCCCTGCCCATTCATCGCGTCACGCGCGTTGGCGACCAGGTTGACGAGCGCGGTCTCGAACTGGTTGAGATCGACATCGATCGGCAAGTGCCGGTCCACGACATCGAGCTCGAATATCGCAGGCGAGCCGAGCACCGTCCTCAACATGTCGGCAATCCGTTCGAGATGGTCGGCGACGTCGAACACCTGCCGTTCAATTGGCTTGCGGCGGGCAAAGGTCAGCAGCTGGCCGGTAAGTTTTGCAGCACGGTCTGCCGTGTCTGAGATCGCATCGACATAGCGTCGCATCCGCTCCGGCGGGAGATCGCGTCGGCGGAGCAGGTCCGCCGAGGACCTGATCACTGTCAGGAGATTGTTGAAGTCGTGTGCAACCCCTCCCGTCAATTGACCGATTGCCTCCATCTTCTGCGCCTCGCGGAATGCTTCCTCGGCCTTCCGCCGCTCCGTCAGCTCGACAGCCTCCGGTACGATGGCGACAACCCGGCCGGCTTCGTTGCGCACCGGGCGCATCTGAAAGTCGAACCAGCGCCAGCCGCCGACCGGTAGGTTGAGATGGATTTCCTGACGAACGGATTGCCCGCTAGCTACTATCGAAACCGCGTCGCGGATCATCTCCGGCATGTTCGGCGTGCCGGCAAACCACGGCGTCGTCCAGAATGCCGCATCCGCAATTTCGTCCAGATGCCGTCCAATCGCGGAGAGCGAGGTAGCATTGGCGTCGAGCACCGTCCCGTCGGGAGAGAGCAGCCCCTGGAATGTGTAGCTGGTCTCAAACACCGTCCGCAGGCGCGCCTCCTTGGCCTGCAACTCCGCCGTGCGTTCGGCGACCTGGGTCTCCAGCCGCTCATTCAGATCGCGCAGAGCCTTTTCCGCATGGCCTCGCACGCGGGCCAGGTCGATGTTGGCGCGCACGCGCGCCAACAGCTCGCGGGCGCTGAACGGCTTGCTGAGATAATCGCTGGCGCCGGCATCGAGACCTTCGACCTTGGCCTCTTCACCGGCACGCGCGGACAACATGATCACGGGGATGTCGTGGATCAGGCTGTCGCTTCGCAACGCCCTGAGCAGGCCGAAACCATCCAGCTTCGGCATCATGACGTCGGTCAGCACCAGATCCGGCCGACGCCGCCTCGCTGCCGCGAGCGCGGCTTCGCCGTCACCGACCGTTTCGACCTCATAGCTTTCGCCGAGCAGCCTCCGGACATAATCGCGCATGTCCGGGTTGTCGTCTGCCAACAGGATCCGGTCCCGACTTTCCGCTCCCGAGAGGCTCAGGCCGAGATCATCCGATGACGATGGATGAGGTGCGTCAAGCGGCGGATCGCCTTCCAGCCATCCAAGAGCCTCCTCGATATAGGCCTGAGCGCGGGTGTTGCTCGAAACTGGTGCGCCGGAATTCACGAGCTGATGAGACGGAAGATGCGATGAGCCGAATGGAAGCACGACGGTGAATACGGAGCCGCGATCAAGCTCGCTGTCGGCGCGGATCGTTCCGCCATGCAGCTTGACCAGTTCCTGGACCAGCGCCAGGCCGATGCCGCTGCCTTCGTACGAGCGTCCGCGGGCACCCTCGACGCGGCGGAATCGTTCGAACAGGTGCGGCAGCTCCGCGGACGGAATGCCTGTCCCGGTGTCCCGAACCTGGACCTCAGCGTGCTGCCCGTCCTCTGCAACCCCGATCGAAACCACGATCTCGCCATCGAAGGTGAACTTGAACGCGTTCGAGATCAGGTTCAGGACAACCTTCTCCCACATGTCGCGGTCGACGAAAACCGGCCCAGGCAGAGGCCGGCTCTCGATGACGAGGCGCAAGCCGGCGCGGTCCGTTGCGGACCGGAAGTTGGAGGCAAGCTCCGCCGTCAACGCGGCCAAATCGAGGGGCTCGTAATTTGCCGTCAGCCGCCCCGCCTCGATCCGCGAAAAATCCAGCAGCGTGTTGACCAGTTTGAGCAGGCGGATGCCGTTGCGGTGGATGACCTGCAGGGTCGACCTCTCATCGGTGCCGAGCTCAGCCTGCTCGCGGGCGAGCATGTCTTCGAGCGGCCCCAACAGCAGCGTCAGCGGGGTTCGGAATTCGTGGCTCACATTGGAAAAGAACGTGGTCTTGGCGCGATCGATCTCAGCCAGGGCTTCGGCGCGCCGGCGCTCCGCTTCATAGGCCCCGCCATTGCCGACAGCCGCGGCGATCTGACTGGCTACCAGATCAAGAAAACCTGCATAACCCTCGCTATAAGGACGGAAGGGGTTGAGACCGGCAATCACAAAACCCCACGGTGCTGTTTCCCCGCTCGACAGGATAGGAAGCACCACGGCCTCGCTCGGCGACCGTCGCCAGCCACCGCTCGGAAAGTCCAATCCAAATCGCCGGGACAGGTCGCCGACCGGCACGGGTGAAAGCTGCCGAAGCGCAGCCGCAACGGGCCATATGCCGTCACCTGCAAGTGACAACGACGACTGGACGGCCGGATGATCGCGGTCGATGCCGCTGAGCGCCTTGAGGCTCGCGGACTCCCCGCTCGGCCCGATCATGTAGAGCATCGCAAACGGCAGGTCGCGGAGATCACGCGACAGCGCCTGCGCACTACGCGTGCATGCATCTTCGATGCTGCGGGCCTCGGCTGCGGCGCTCGCGAGTTCGCGCAACAACGATAGCCGACGCTCGCTGATCACGCGTTGAGTATCATCGGTGTTTGCGCAAAAGATTCCTCCCGGCAAGCCGTCATCGTCGGGGATGGGACTGTAGGAGAACGTATAGTAGGTCTCTTCCGGAAAGCCGTTGCGCTCCATGATCAGGAGCTGCGCCTCGCTGTAGGTCCCCTCGTTGCCGCCGCTCGCCCTGGCCAGCAACGGGCTGATATCGTCCCAGATTTCGCTCCACACGACCGAGGTCGGACGGCCAAGCGCCCAAGGGTGCTTGCCGCCGATGATCGCCTTGTAGGGATCGTTATAGAGATAGATCAGCTCCTGGCCCCAGCCGATCCAGATCGGCTGCTGCGACGTGAGCATGATCCGTACGGCGGTCTTCAGGCTCCGGGGCCAGTTTTCGGGTGGTCCGATTGAGGTGGCCTCCCAATCGAAATCCAGCATCAGCCGCGCGAGCTCGCTGCCACCGGAAAAGAGCCGCTCGCGTTCGGCCAGACGATGCCTCTCGTTTCGTGTCTCGAACCCTTGTCCTGGCAGCGGCATGTCCGGCAAGCACGTCCCCTTTCGCGCATAACTCTTGGCAACACGCAAACGCGAAGGCATCGGCCGGGGTTCCAGACGCCGGAACAAATCGATGACGACTGACTTGGCTGATAAGACATCCGCCGGGGTACACGACGTGGCCATCTCTCTGAGCTCGGAAGCAAGCAAGGAAACATCCGGCGGGGGCTTGTTGCGGCTCCTCGGGCCCGGCCTTGTGACCGGCGCTGCAGACGATGATCCCTCAGGCATCGCGACCTACTCGCAGGCCGGCGCGCAGTTCGGTTTTGGCCTGCTCTGGACCGTCTTTCTCACCACCCCCTTCATGATCGCGATCCAATTGGTGAGTGCGCGGATCGGAAGGGTAACGGGCAAAGGGCTTGCCGCCAATGTCATGGAAGTCGCGCCGCGCTGGGCGGTCCTCGGCCTCGTATTTTTGCTGGTCAGCGCCAACACATTCAATATCGCCGCCGACATTGCTGCGATGGCCGAGTCATTGTCGCTCGTCATCGGAGGGCTCAATCATGAGCACGCGCTGATCTTCGCGGCGACATCGACCCTGCTCCAGGTGTTCGTGCCATATCGACGATACGCTCCGATTTTGAAATTTCTGACGCTCAGCCTGTTCGCCTATGTCGCGACGGCGTTGATGGTGAACGTTCCCTGGAGCCAGGCGCTGCTCGCCGCCGTCTGGCCGCAGACATCTCCGAACGCGGACTACTTTCTCATGGTTGTCGCCGTGCTCGGCACCACGATCAGCCCCTATCTCTTCTTCTGGCAGGCCTCGCAGGAGGTGGAGGAGATGAACCAAGGCAAGGTCGATCCGCCACTTCGCAATCAGCGGAAGAAAGATCATCCCGAGCTGCGCAGAATGCGGATCGATACCGCGGTCGGCATGATCTTCTCCAATGCAATCGCCTTTTTCATCATCCTGACGACGGCGACCGTGCTACACGCGCATGGCGTTACGAACATCGATTCTGCGACCCAGGCCGCCGAAGCGCTGCGCCCGTTGGCCGGCGACTTCACCTTCGTGCTGTTTGCGCTTGGCATCATCGGCACCGGGATGCTTGCGATTCCGGTCCTGGCGGGCGCGGCCGCGTACGGAGTGGCAGAGGTGTTCGGCTGGCGTGCGAGCTTGGAGGCGAGAGCCCCGCAAGCGGCCGGCTTCTACACGATCATTGCTGCAGCAACCGTCATCGGCTTCGGGCTCGGCTTTACCGGCATTGACTCGATTCACATGCTGGTATGGAGCGCGGTCCTCAACGGTATCGTCGCCGTGCCGATCATGGCGATGATGATGCTGATTGTCTCGAACATCAAATTGATGGGGCACTTCAAGGCTCGGGGCTGGCTGATAGGCTTGGGGTGGATAGGCACCGCGATCATGGCCGTCGCCGTGCTGGCGCTATTTTGGTCATTTGGCCACGCGGCTCTATAGACCTCGCCGGCCAACGCAACGCACTTGCACAATCACATTGATGCACTGCGATAGCAGTTTTGTGATACAGGGCAGCGTCGTCGCTGCTCCTGCTGCGGTTGATTTCGGTCAACGCGGACGCGCTCCGGGATGGCGACGCTCCGTGAGAACGTTTGGGAGAGAGCCTTGACACAACCACAACGCATGAGCGCACACAGCATTTCAACCTATTCGCCGCGCGGACTTGCGCTGTTGCGCGATCCCCTGCTCAACAAGGGTACGGGCTTCACGGAGCAGGAGCGCGATGCGCTGGGGTTGCGCGGCTTTCTTCCGGCAGGCGTGATGTCGATGCAGGCCCAGGTCGAGCGTATCCTGGCCAACCTGCGTAGCCTGCCTACGGATCTCGAGAAATATGTCGCGCTGAACGCGCTGCATGATCGGAACGAGGCGCTGTTTTTCCGCGTCGTTTGCGACTATATCGACGAGGTCCAACCATTGATCTATACGCCGACGGTCGGTCTGGCGTGCCAGAAATTCGGGCTGATCTTCCAGCGCCCGCGCGGCCTGTTCATCTCCGCCAATGATCGCGGCCGGATCGCAGAGATCCTCGGCAACTGGCCCTACCGGGCCAAGCTGATCGTCGTCACCGATGGCGAACGCATCCTCGGCCTGGGCGATCTCGGCGCCAATGGCATGGGCATTCCAGTCGGCAAATTGTCGCTCTATTCGGCCTGCGCTGGGATCCATCCCGAACTCTGCCTTCCCGTGATGCTCGACGTCGGCACCAACAACGAAGAGCTGCTGAACGATCCCTATTATATTGGCCTCCGCCAGAAGCGCATGAGTGGCGCGGCTTACGACGACTTCGTCGACGAGTTCATGACCGCGGCCCGCGCGGCCTTCCCGGGCGTGTTAATCCAGTTCGAGGACTTCGCCAACCATTCCGCGTTCAAGCTCCTGCACAAATATCGCGACGATGCCTGCGTATTCAACGACGATATCCAAGGCACGGCTGCGGTCGCGCTCGCTGGCCTGTTCTCAGCGCTGCGGATCACAGGCGGCAAGCTATGCGATCAGCGAGTGCTGTTTCTCGGCGCTGGCGAAGCGGCGACTGGCATCGCCGACCTCGCGGTCTCGGCCATGATGGCGGAGGGCCTGTCGGAGGCGGAGGCGCTGAAACGCAACTGGCTAGTGGATTCCAAAGGCCTGGTGGTGAAAGGGCGCGAGAATCTCGGCGGGCATAAGCTGCGTTACGCGCATGAGCACGCGCCGATCGGCGACTTCCCGGCCGCAGTCAAGACGCTCAGGCCGACTGCAATCATCGGCGTCGCTGCAGTCGGCGGCGCCTTCACGCCGGAGGTGCTGCAGGCCATGGCCGAGCTCAATGAGCGCCCGATCATTTTTGCGCTCTCCAATCCGACATCGAAGGCTGAATGCTCAGCGGAAGCAGCCTATCGCCACACCGGCGGTCGCGCGCTGTTTGCGTGTGGCAGTCCCTACGATCCCGTCAGGCTCGACGGCCGGACCTTCGTGCCGCGGCAGGGCAACAATTCCTACATCTTCCCCGGTGTCGGCCTCGGCGCGATCGCCAGCGGCGCAAGGCTCGTCACCGATGAGATGTTCATGGCGGCCGCTCATACGCTTGCCAACTGCGTGACCGGCGCAGACCTCGAGCAAGGCAGTCTGTATCCGGCCTTGCCACGGATCCGCGAGGTGTCGGCGCATATCGGTGCTGCGGTGGCCCATGTCGCCTATCAGGCCGGCCTCACGCAGGGCCAGCCCCCGAACGATCTGCTCGGCTATGTCGAGACCCAGATGTACGATCCGCGCTATTGAGCGAAAATCTCGGTGATGCGACGACGATGGTCCGGGCGCAGACGGCGCCCGGATCGTTCCGATCAGATCGCGATCTGACGGCCGATCTCGACCACGCAGTCGTGAGGCAGGCTGAAGAAATCGCTGACGTGGACTGCGTTACGCTCCATGACCGCGAACAGCCGCTCCTGCCACGCCGGCAAGCCCATGCCGTCCTCGCGACCGATCACGGTCTCATGGCCGACATAGTACGTCACGTCATTGAGATCGACAGTGCATCCGAGCATCTTGCTTGCAACGACGAGTTCCGGAATGTGCGGGCGCTCCATGAAGCCGAAACGGGCGTCGGCGCGCCAGAAGTTCGGTGCAACTTCGGTGATCGTCAATCGGTCGCTTGATGCGACCCAGGGCACGGACAGGATTTCCACCCGCAATACGAACAGATGCTCGTGCAGTGCGCGGTTGTGTTTGACGTGCCAATGCATGACGGGCGGCGTATCGCGCTCGGTGCGTGTCAGAAACACGGCCGTCCCAGGGACCCGCGGAATCCGCTTGGCTTCGATATCCGCCATGAACTGCGCGACCGGAATCAGCGCCTCGTGCATGCGCGACGACACTGCGGCCGCGCCGCGATGCCAGACCCACATGATCCCATAGACGGCAGTCGCGAGCAGCAAGGGGACATAGCCGCCCTCCGCGATCTTGGTGAGATTGGCCAGGAAGAACGCGCCATCGATGATCAGGAAGACCGCAGCGACAGCACCCGCGGCAAGCAGGCTCCAATGCCAGATCTCCCGCATCGCGATGAACAGCAGGGCCGAGGTCATGAGCATGGTCAGCGAAACCGCAATGCCGTAAGCCGATGCGAGGTTGTCGGATTTGCCGAAACCGAGCGTCAACCCGACCGTCACGATCATCAAGAGCCAGTTGACCACGCCGACGTAGATCTGGCCGTAGCCTTCGGAGGAGGTCTGCGTGATCCAAAGCCGCGGCATCCAGCCGAGTTGGATGGCCTGCCGCGTCATCGAAAACGCGCCGGTGATGATCGATTGGCTCGCAATGATCGTGGCCACGGTCGCCAACGCGATCAGCGGCAGCAACAATGCGTCCGGGCAAAGCCGATAGAAAATGTTACCGTCGGTGGACGCTCCATCGAGCACCAGCGCAGCCTGACCTGCATAGTTCAGAATCAGGCTTGGGAAGACGATCGCAAACCAGGCCATCTTGATCGGGCCCGCGCCGAAATGCCCCATATCGGCATAGAGCGCCTCCGCTCCGGTGACGCAGAGGAACACGGCGCCGAGCACCAGAAAGCCGGTCGCTCCGCTGGAGAACAGATAAGAGAGGCCGTAGACCGGATTGATCGCGGCAAGGACTCCGGGATGCCTCGCAACGCCGACGATTCCCAAGAGCGCAATGGTCGCAAACCAGAGCAGCATCACAGGCCCGAAGAACCGGCCGATGCTGGCGGTCCCTCGCGACTGGATCGCGAACAGGCAAATCAGAATGACGACGGCTGCCGGGACCACATAGGGTTGAAAGGCCGGGGTGGCCATGTTCAATCCCTCGAGCGCGGAAAGAACCGAGATCGCCGGCGTAATCGCGCCATCGCCATAGATCAGCGCCGCGCCAAACAGGCCCACCGCCACGATGGTCGGGCGGCGCTGCCGCTTGACCCCGAGCAGCGCCATCAAGGCGAGGATGCCACCCTCGCCATCATTGTCGACGCGCATCGCAAATGTGACGTACTTGACCGTGGTGATGATGAAGAGCGTCCAAAGCACCAGGGACAAGGCGCCCAGCACGGCGGCTGCGTCAGGCGCCTGGCCAGCCGTGCCGAGAATTGTCTTGAACGTATAGAGCGGACTGGTCCCGATGTCGCCGAACACGACGCCCAAGGCGGAGAGCGCCAGCAGACCGAGGCGCCCCTGAGGACCTTGATGGTCCACGGGATATGATATTGCTGACTGGTTTTCGCTCACTGCCGAACCGAAGCTGGTGTTGCCGCCATGTGTCGTCGCGTCAGCGTCATATCGCGGGATTGTATCGAGCGATACGTCGAGCAGGAAGAAACGATTGTCGATCCCGCGGGTTTGAACGAGAGGCCTTAGACGAGTCCCAGTTCTGTCGGACGCACGCCGGGGAAGATCCTCGTCAGGGCAGCGGTGTCGAGACCATAGATGCGCTGGAACAGGTTCGCGAACATGGCCCGATGGTCGGTCAACACAGGCAGGTCACGATTCTGAAACAGAGCCGCCTGCTCCACCTTGACCTGCTCCCCCGTGATGCGGCCGCCATTGATGCCGCCGCCCAGGACCCAATAGACACTGCCGTGGCCATGGTCCGTACCGCGGTCGCCATTCTCCCGGAAGGTCCGCCCGAACTCGGAAATGACGATGACCACGGTGTCTCGCCATCCGTTGGGGCCGATTTCCTCGGAGAAACCGGCAAGAGCACGCCCGAGTTCGCCGAGACGGTCAGCGAGGTAGCCCGTCGCTGCGCCTTGATTGACGTGGGTGTCCCAACCGCCCACGTCAACAAAGCCGAGATTGTACTGCTCGCGCATCAATCGGCCGATCCTTCGCGCCGAGAGCTCGAAGCCGCGCGGCGAAACCGCACCCCGATTGGCGGCCGCCATTTCCTCGGAGATCGACCGATAAACATCGTCACGCACCTTGAACCCTTCCGCGACCGCGGCCGCGAGGTCGGTGTGGAGGTACATCTCCCTGATCAGTTGCGCTTGGCGGTCATCGACACCGGGCCGGCCGACGCTGTTCAAGGCAATATTCGGCACCTGGCCCTGGCCGCGGAAGATCAGCGGCAGCTGATCCGTGAACGAGATTGGCCGGGCTCGCGTCAGTTCGGCTGCAAGCCGGCTCATGAAGCCTGAGCGATAGTCTCTCGACCCGGCCGCAGCTTGGCCCAGTTCGATCGTGTCCTGTGTCTCAAAGTGGCTTCGCGTCAGATCGTCGCTCGATCCCACGAACGGAATGAAGGCGATCTCGCGCTTGGCCCACATCGGGTAAACGCTGGTTCGTAGCGACGGATGCAGCCCCCAATCTGCCGAGAGCGGCAGCGCCGCGTTGGGGTTTCCGACATCGGGTTTTGCAACGCTCAGAGTCGGCCGCGAATTGTAGTAGAAATCGCTCGAGACCGGCACGAGCACGTTGGCAGCGTCATACGCGCCCCGGAGAAAGACGACCAGCAGTCGCGCGTCGCTGGCGGGCGCCGCCCAGACGCGGCCCGCCATCGTCAGCGGCGTCAATGCGGCGAAAGTCTTGATCAGCTCACGACGGTTCATCACAACCTCCGGCGGGATCAGTTCAGCGCATGAACTCAGGCGACGACAGAAACAGCGTGTTCCAGTCTTGCGGCGAAATCGCCTGCTCCAAGGCCGCTTGCGTCGTCGGCGTAAGGGTCTGCTTGAGGCCCTCATAATAGAGCGCGTTCTGCAGCAGCGGAAAAGCCGGCCGTTCGACCGCGTTCGGGCCGTCCGGTTTGAACAGGCCGGCAGACCCCGAGCCGACCTGCCGGGCAATCTCGAAACGGACCATCATCTGTCCCGGCCCGTTCCATGACGCGGAGGTGAGCGCATAGCCGTCGGGCGTCTCGTGATTGAACAGGCCTTCGCCCAGGCGGTTGATCCAGCCCTGAATCGGCGCAGTATTGAGAACGACCTTGTCGTCATAGGCGAGCCTCACCGCCGACAGGACATATTGCACGGGATCCTTGAAGCGCGCGCCGGGCTTTAGCGATGCTGCAAACTCCGGCGAATGGACCATGGTGCCGAGAACGGCAGCAATATCTCCGTCGCTGGTCCTGAACGTCTGGGCCATCTTCTGCACCAGCGCTTCGGGCGGATTGTCGGCAACGAAATACGTCGCGATCTGGCGCGACAGGTGCGCGGCCGTGGCGGGATGATGCACCAGGATGTCCAATGCCTCATCGACTTCCGCAAGGCCGCGCCCCTTGATCAGATGGCCGAGAAAGGTCTTGTCGCCATAGTCGTGACGCGCGGGATTGAACTCGAAAGCACCCTCCCGCACCAGCTGTGACTGCAACTCAGGCTTCAGCTTCGGATCTTCCGGTTTCAGGTCGATGCCGACGCCCGTCAAGATCCTTGCCAGCGCCTCGACATCCGCCTGCGTGTAACCGGAGCCGATACCCATCGTGTGCAGCTCCATGATCTCACGGGCATAGTTCTCGTTCAGATGGCCCGCGGCGTTATCGGCATTGTCGAGATAGCGCAGCATCGCGGGATGGCGAAGCGTGGCGGCCAGCAGGTCGCGAAATTTGCCGAGCGCGTGCGGCCGGATCGCACGATCCTCATAGTCACCGACCAGGATCCTGATGTTGCCCTTGTATTGATGCACGTTGAAATGGTTGAACCAGAACCAGGTCATGCGCTCGCGCAGTTGG
This sequence comes from Bradyrhizobium sp. STM 3843, assembly GCF_000239815.1. Taxonomy (GTDB): domain Bacteria; phylum Pseudomonadota; class Alphaproteobacteria; order Rhizobiales; family Xanthobacteraceae; genus Bradyrhizobium. The sequence continues at coordinate 21,833 of NZ_CAFK01000315.1, forward strand.
TCGGGCGCATAAAGCGCGCGCAGGATGGTCCGCGCCGTCGCCTGCTTGGCGCGGTCGTTCATCGCCTGCTGATAGACCTGTTGCGCGGCTTTCTTCTGCTCGGGATCAGCGACCTGATTGGCACTCTTGGCCTGCTGCTCGAAAGCGACCGCAATGTCGAACGGAAAGCTGTGCACGTCCGGCATCGCCTCGATCTGGGCCTTGGCGGCCGGCGGAAGCGACAGATCTCCAGCCGGGTGCAACTGCTCCTGCAACCAGCGCTCTGTCCCGACGGCGTGGAAGTGCTCCGCGCTCGAGGCGTTCACGCCCCATGTCAGACGGTCGAGCAAGGCGAGGTCGGAAGCAGAAAAATTCGCGGCGGAGGCGGATCGACCTGTCAGCAACGCCCCCGACGCGAGCGCGGCGGACACAACCATCGACCTCCACGCGCTCCGCCGGACGATCATGGATGATGTGCCGGGTGGTCGCATTCTCAGCCCCAATCGTGATTCGATCTCATTTTGGACAGAACGGCCTGAATATCGTCTGAATGCACTGTACAGAAACATCGCAAACCCGTGAGGAATGCCTGCGGGTTGTACTGCGTTGATCTGAAATACGGCCGTGCTCCTGGGAGCAATGGCCTTTGGGGGCATAGGTGAGACCGACTTATCCGGCGCGTTCGGGGCCATTCATCCGGCGCGACTTCATCGCCTTACTGGCGGGGCTTCTTCTCCTCGTTGCCATTTCCGACGCCCGGGCCGAGACCTGCCCGACTTCGGCCGACGAACTCGCCACCGATCGGCCGGATGTGACGAATTCGAGCCTCGTCGTCCCGACGGGCAGCTTCCAAAGCGAGAACGGCGTGAACCTGACATCCCAGAATGGAGGTCGTACCCTTGATGGATCGAACACCCGCTGGCGGCTAGGCGTTGCGCCTTGCCTCGAGGTGTTTGTGGATCTGCCGAACTATGTCGGCAGTATCCGCGGTTCTGCAGCTTCGGGGTTCACCGACATTGCGCCTGCCGTCAAATGGCAGGTCAGCCCGCTCCCCGGAAAGGTTGATCTCTCGTTCGTTGTCGGCGCGGCGCTGCCGACCGGAGCCGCCGAGGTCGCCGGCCGTGGCACTCAGCCCTATCTGCAGATGCCATGGTCGGTCGAGCTGCATGATGGCTGGGGTATCAGCGGCATGTTCACCGAGTTCTTCCGCCCGGCCGAGACTGATACCAAGCACGTTACTGAGGCCACCTTCGTGCTGGAAAAGAAGCTGAACGAGAAGCTCAGCCTCTTCACCGAATATGTCGGCGATTATCCCGAGCACGCCGGTCCTGTCCAACTGATCAATTCCGGCGGGCTCTACCATCTCAGCCCAAAAGAGCAGATCGACTTCCACGTGGCGTTTGGCCTCAACCACAACTCTCCCACCTACATTGTCGGCGTCGGCTATTCGTTCCGGATCGATGGATTGTTTGACGGCGCGCGAGATTGGCGTCGCGCAAGCCGGTGAGCAAGCGCTATCCGCTGACGTGGTGGAGCCCGGGCGTGACTGCATTGCCTTGCAAGTTCAGCTCTTGCAGTTCAGTTGATGTTCAGCATCGTCCATCTAAGCGATCGCGGGGGACTGTCTGCTAGAGAGGGTAAAGACCATGTTGCCAAGGCTTTCGATAATTGCGTGCGCGCTGACGGTCGGCCTATCGATCCTGGCCAGCCTGCAGCCGGCACGCGCTCAAGATGCCATGGAAGCGGAGATGATCGGCTATCACCAGCTTTGTCAGAAGGGCGATCGCCGCGCCTGCATCCGCTTCGGGATTCTGATCGGGCGCAACGAGCAGCGACATGCCGATTGGCGCCGGGCGCACGCAGACTGGTGGTGGTGGGAGCGCTGAACCGGCGATGCTGGGCCGCCGACCGGTGCGGCGGCCCCCTTTAGCCGAGATGCCCGCCTAGTGCTCCGGGACGATCGCGTTGCTCGGCGTCGGCCTGTCGGTGATCTGCTGGCCGAACAAGCTCCCGATCAGCTCGACCGCGACCCGCGCGGTCTTGCCGCGCTCGTCGAGAAACGGGTTGAGCTCGACGATATCGACTGATCTTACCAGGCCCGAGTCATGAAGCATCTCCATCACCAGATGCGCCTCGCGATAGGTGGCTCCGCCTGGCACCGTGGTCCCCACCCCGGGCGCGACCTCGGGATCGAGAAAATCGACGTCGAAACTGACGTGCAAAACTCCATTCCGCGCGCGAACTCGCTCGATGACGCGCCTCATGAGCACGCCGACTCCAAATTCGTCGATCGCCCGCATGTCGGCGATCCTGACACTCCGAGAACGCAGCAACTCCTTTTCCAACCGGTCGATGGAACGCGTGCCGAACAGCTCCAATTGCTCAGGCGTAAGACATGCGCGCGGGTCGTCGCCGAGCAGGCCATCGAGCCCCGGCTCGCCACACAGAAAAGCGGCCGACATGCCGTGCATGTTGGCCGTGATTGTCGTCGCCGGCGTGTTGTAGTCGGCATGGGCATCCAGCCATAAGACGAACAGCTCGCGCCCGACGTCCTGCCAATGGCGCGCGACGCCGGTTACAGATCCCATCGACAATGAATGGTCGCCGCCCAGAAACACCGGAATCGCGCCGGTTTGCGCAAGCTCATAGCCGCGGTGCGCCAAGACCCGTGACCAGCGCTGGATCTCGCGATAGTACTTGGCGTTTGGCGGGGGCGTGTCGCTGGCATCAGCGATATCGGCGATGCCGAGATCGCCATAGTCGGTGACCTGGAGGCCGAGGCTTTCGAGCAGGGTGACCAGGCCGGCGGTGCGCAGCGCGGCCGGCCCCATCAGGGTGCCGCGAACCGACGCGCCGAGATCGATCGGCGCGCCAAGCACGGCGATGCGATGGGGCGAGCCCGTGTTGTTTGCATTGACCACCGCGCGACCCTCCGTCCGGTGCAATGAGCATATCGAGGCTCATCGAGATTCGTTCGCTCTACCAGCCCGATAATCACGGATTTATTCTGGCCTGCAGCTTTGGTGGAACCAAAATCGAGCGTAGGCATTTTCCCGTCGCCGCCATCGATCTGAGCGGCTCGCTGACCGATGGCGCGGGCATAAGCTCAAGAGGCAAAGAAAGCATATCACGTGAGCACCGAACCATTCGAACCCAATCCGCAGCCGGGCGTAGCCGAGCGCGCGCTCGACACCGCGACCGACATGTCCCGCTCACTCGGCGAAATGGTCGGAACTTTGCGGGCAGCCGTCGACCGCCTCAGCCAGACCGTGGCAGAGGCGCGGCGGCCGGGGACTGCGCTCTCGACGGTCAGCGCCATTACGCGCGAAGCCCCATTGGCAAGCCTGTTCGTCGCCTTCCTGTTCGGCATTGCCGTGGCGCGACGGCGCTGACGTCGTCTGGCCTCATCAGAAAAGTTTCGGTCCGCGGCGGTCGAGCTGCGATTCCCGCGTCAGCAGCGTCGCCGCAAGGATCATCAGCGCAATACCGCCGAAGCTGACCGCGACCTGCATCGCGAAGCTGCCGGAGACTTCGGCCAACGCCACCTGCGCAAGAAACGCCAAGAGCACGCCGAAGCAATACATCGACAGCGAATTCTCCCCGCAGCGGATCATCGCCGTCGTCAAGGGTGTGATCGCGCCGTGCCATACCGGCGGCGCCAGCCTCGAAACGACAAGAACCAGCGACAGGAAGTGCAACAGGCGGACCGGCGCCAGATGGCTCTTGTAGATCGGGTAGATCAGATTCGTGATAGCTGAGGGGACAAGGCCTTCCAGGCTTTCGAATTGCCAGCTCAGCGCGACGATAAGACTGAACAGGAGGCAGGCGAACGCGAGCGACAGCAATAGCCGCGACTGCAGCATCGGACGCAGGCGCGGGACACCTTCAAAGGCAAACCAGCCGCCGATCACGAATAGGAATTGCCAGGCGAACGGATTGAAATAGAGTTCTCCGCTCGGCCACGCCGGCACGTGCCAATCGAACAGCTGCACCATCATGTAGACGAGGAACGACAACAACAGCGTTATCGTCGCGCTCTTCGTCATCAGCCAGAGCAAAAAGGGAAAGCTCATGTGCAGCAGCGCGAAGGTCAAGAGAATGTCGGTATTGACGGGTGCAAACTGCAGCGTGGCGATATGGATGATCGTCGGACCAGGCTCGCGGAAGAAAAAGCCGGTATTGGTCTCGTCGAGATAGCGCGTCCCTCCCCCGACCACCCAGACCAGCGCGAAATAGGCGATCAGCAGCACCAGAAAGGCCGCGTAGATCTCCCAGGCCCGGCGCAGCGCACGGATCACGGTGGTGGCCCATCCATGCTCCCGCAGAGCGCCGCCGTAGGCGAGCATACAGGTGTAACCCGAAACGAAAACGAAGACCTCGGACGTATCGCTGAAGCCGTAGTTGCGCAGGGTCAGCCAGGACAGGGAATTATCCGGGACATGGTCGATGAAAATGAACCACAGTGCCAGTCCGCGGCAGGCATCGAGCCGCAGATCACGGCGGTCTTTGCTGGCACTGATGGCAGGCGCATGAGTCCCGACAAGAAGACCGGCCACCATCGCACTCCCCAAACCTCAAGTCCGCTGCACTGGCATTCTGCAGGATCTGCGAGCGTCTGCACGCGCTGCCTTCAAAAGCGTCCGACCATTTTGCACCAGCTCTCGTGCCGGAATAGCCATGCCGCACCGGGAACAAACAGAGCACGTCACCGCAGGGGCGCCACATCCGGCGCTTGTTCCCGCTCCGTATTTGCCCGGATTGATTGCGTGCCTCCAAGCAGCTGATTTGATCCAGACGATCGAAAGGAGTTTGTCGTGGTCCATCGCGGGGTCGAATACACGGTCGTTGCGACGTCGGAACCAGACATTTGGGAATGGCGCTACGAGCTCGACGGCCAGGTCAAAACCGGTCGAACGCAGACGAGGCTCGCAGCGCTCGCCGCACGCCGGGTGCAGTCCAAGATCGACGCCGCGCTGCGCGCTGGACGGGTAAGCTCGAACCACGATCGCTCCGACAGTCTATCCCAGCCTTCGCCCTGACCGGGCCTATTCTCGGCGTCCGGGCGCAACGCACCTCGCAAAGCCAGCACGCTGGCCGGCTGTTCTCGTTGAGACAGATCAAGGTCTGCCCTCCGCGACGTGTCATGATTTCGATTGAAGATCATGTGCCTACCCGGGCGCGAACGTTGCGCCCGCGGAATTGGCAAGGTGCCCTTGAAGCAGCGGAGAACCGTTGATGTCACACGCGGCCGGCCAGCTGAATTCGGCACCGAACGGGCAGCCGTTGCTCCGACGCCTTTGGTCGCTGTTGCGATCGGCCATAGCGCGGATTGATCTGTCGCATTTTCCACGGTCCTGCTGTAGCTGATGCGTAGCTCGTATCAGTATCTCCGCCGCGCTCCGGCCGGACATTCGCAACACCTGCCCTAACTATGTCGCCTCCGGCGCGCTTGTCGAACATCCCCCTTGTTGCGAGCTGCGCGCCCCCGCGGGCTTCAAGCACACACAACCGATAGGATTATGCAGATGCCAGCCTTCCTGAGAACGATCCCGATCGTCGCCCTGACTGCCGTGGCACTCGGGCCGCTTCCGGGCTACGCCGCCGACGCCGACCACGGGGCCGATTTGGCCAGGCGTTGGTGCGCTTCCTGCCACCTGGTCGAAGGAACTCAGAAGCAGGCGAGCGCCGACGTGCCGACATTTGCTCAGATCGCACAGCGGCCGGACTTTACAGCCGAGAAGGTCGCGTTCTTCCTGCTCGACCCGCACCCCAAGATGCCGAACTTCCCGTTGAGCCGGCTCGAAGCGGCCGACATCGCGGCCTATATCGGCACGCTTCGCAAATAAGCGCTGGCGGCCGCGCGCGCCGCGCCGGCCGCTTCCGAGCTGCTTCGCCGCGTGCGCGCCCGCGTTCTTTGACACCGAGCCTTAGGATTGCTTTTCGGTCGCCTTGGTTGCGGCAGACATCATGCCGGCCGTGATCGTCCGCATGTGTTCGCCGGCGTTGGTGAACTGGCTGCGGAGAAATTCCGACTGGATCCGCATCGCCTCTTCCAGCTCGGTCGCGTGCACCAGTTTGCGCGCGTGCTCGAAGGCAGCTCTCATATTCTGCTCGGTGAGCGAGAGGGCTTGCCGAGACATGTCTGCAGCCGGGCCCGGCACCGTCGCGATCGATTTGCCGGCTGCGTCAAAGAACATTTGGAAGGCCTTCTCAGCCTGCTCGATCGTCTTCTCCGCAAGGTCCCGCAGTTCCGTGGGTACTTCCAATTTCGGTTGGTTCATAGTCGCTGTCCTCCTCCAAGGAGATCCAATCAGCATATCTACCCCGGATCCAGGGCTCCGTTCCGAAAATCGCATCATGCCGCGGTGCACTCCGTCAGCCGGAAAAGCGCCTGCGGTACTCCGACGGCGAAACGCCGAGATGGCGCAGAAAGGCCCTGCGCATGCGCTCGTCATCACCGAAGCCCGCACGCTTGGCCACCTCGACCACGTTGCCGACTTGGCGGCTTTCGAGCAGCAATCGCGCCGTTTCGACCCTGAGCGCCTCCACGCCGCTGGCGGGCGTCATCCCGGTACGGCTGACATAGGTCCGGGCGAAGGTTCGCGGCGTCATCCCCGCTTTTGCGGCGAGGGTTTCCACGCGCAGATCGCTGGCGATATTTTCGATGATCCAGGCATGGAGCGCGCTAAAGCGGCCCTCCACGTCGGAGGCTTGCGCCGCCAACACCGTCGAGAACTGGCTCTGTCCTCCCGGGCGCTTCAGGAACACGACCAGCCGCCGCGCGATATCCAGCGCGATCGTGTGGCCAAAATCCTCCTCGATCATCGCCAGTGCTAGATCGATCCCTGCACTGACCCCGGCCGATGACCACACCCGACCATCCTGGACGAAAATCGCGTCGGGTTCGACCTTGACCTCAGGGAAGCTGTCCTGAAGGCGAGGACAATAGCGCCAATGGGTCGCGGCCCGCTTGCCGTCCAAGGCGCCGGCCCAGGCCAGGGCGAAGGCACCCAGGCAGACCGATGCGATCCGGCGCGCCCTCGGCAACGTGCGCGCGATCCAGGGCATGACGACCTCGTCCTGCCGCAACTTCCAGATCCCCGGCCCGCCCGGGATCAGCAATGTATCGACCTGGTGCGGCTTCACGCTCGCGATCGGCATCGTGTCGATCATCAAGCCGACATCGGTCGGCACCAGCCCTCCCGATTTTGAGACGTATGTCAGCGTGTAATTCGGACTCGGCAGTTCGATCTCGCTGAGCTCGGCAAAGACCTGCGCCGGCCCCGATATGTCGAGCAGCGTGACGCCGGGGAAAGCGACAACCGCCACGCGCCTCATCGGGAGCTTCTGACGCGGCGACGACCGCCGGGATTTGGCAGAATTCGAGGGCATATTGTCCTTTAAGCCATCAGACCGCGGCCTGTATAGCTCGACGTGAGAGAGCTGGAGTTTCAGCCATGTCACGCAAACTGGACGGCCGATACCAGACGATCGCCTCCCCGTGGGACGATTACGCGGTCTACAGCTTTGCAAATGCCTCCGAGGTCGATCTCGCTGATCAGCAGCCGCTGATGGATGCGATGAATGCGATCATTGCCGTTAACTGGAAGGCAACCGAGCCGCATTGGACCGCAGCATCCTCGCCGTTCGACGGCAAATTCGGTCTCATTCTGGTCTACGGTCAGCCGGGGCTGGTGGCATTTTCGGTCTATCGCACGATGTGCATCGCGAACCGCTTGGCCATCTACCGCAGTGGCACGGAAGTGCTTCCACAGCACCAGGGGCGCGGCCTGTATGGTTTCTTCACGTCGCAGATCCTGAGGAGCGCGGACGCCGCCGCGAGCGGCGAGGCTGGAATCCTCTATGGATGGCGCACGCGCAATCCGATCGTCTGGGCAGCCAACGCCAAGATCTGCGAAAAGGTCGCCCCCTCGCTGCTCGGCGATGCCCCAGACCCGGAGTTGCAGGCCGCCTGCATCGAAATGTGCGCCGCGCTCTACCCGGGTAAGCCGCTCGAGGTTCCCGGCATGATCATGCGCGGCGCCTACGGCCACATCAAGCATCATCGCCAGGACTATCACGGCACGGCATCGCTGATCGATGCGGCGATGACGCGCATGATTCCAAACTCCGCAGACGCGCTGTTTTCCGTCGGCTACGCGAGGGTGTGATGGCACTGTCAGGACAGCAAGCGGTTCTCGCGCCTTCCCTCCGGATTGTCGACCGCGCCTACTTTGCCTGGGCGACCGTCGCGATCGCCTATGCGATCGCGTTTCTCCAGCGGGTGTCACCGCAGACGGTCGGCCTGAGCTTCATGCACGACTTCGGCACCGACGCCTCCGGCGTTGCGCTGCTCGCCTCCAGTTACTTCTGGGGCTACACCTTGATGCAAATTCCGGCAGGCCTCCTGGTCGACCGTTACGGCGTCAAGCGGGTTGTGCTCTGCAGCATGGCGGCCTCCGCGCTCGGCAGCGCGGCTTTCGCCTTGTCACCAACCCTCCTTGACGTCTTCATGGCGCGATTGATCGTGGCCTGCGGCGATGCGCTCGTCTTCACGGCGCTGCTCAAATTGGTGGCGCAGAGCTTTGCCGACGAGCGCTTCGGGGTGATGTCCGGCATTTCTCAGGTGTCCGGCTACGTCGGTGGTGCAATCGCAACGGCGCCGCTCGCCTCCGCGGTCAGCGGTTTCGGGTGGCGCGCCTGTTTCATCGTCATTGCCTGCATTGGCGCCGCCAACCTGGCCTGCGCGTCGGTGGCGCTGAAACCGGCCGCTGCGACGCACACCAACAAGACGTTCAAAAGCGTATTGCTCGCGAGTTGGCGCGCACTCGGCGCAAGTGCCAATTGGGGTTGCGCGATGGCCTTCGCGTCGCATTTCGCCGTGGTCACCACCCTGTCCGGCGTTTGGGGCATCCCCATGGTCGCGCACTACTTCAACATTTCTCCTTCGGCGGCAGGGGCACCGCTGCTTGCCTTCATGGTCGGGAATGCGCTCGGCTCGATCTTTCTCGGTCATGCCGCGGACAGGACCACGTCGCTGGACGGTTCGCTGATCTGGATTTGCGTGTTGCGGATGCTGCTGATCGCGATGCTTCTGCCTGCGCTCGCTCACACATTCGGCCTCGTCTACGTCGGAACCGTGTTTGCGGTCCTCGGTCTGGTTGCCGGTGGCACCGTTCCGCTGGTCCTGAAATGCACGAAGCATCTCTACACAGCGGAGCTGATCGGGGTCGGCGCTTCCGTCAATACGACCTCCGCGGGCATCTTCGCCGGTCTCGCCCAGCCGGTGATCGCGCTGGCGATGGTCACCGCGAGCGGCCTCGGCGCGACATCGATCCATACGACTCGTCCGGCGGCAAACGACGCCGGCTACCTCGCGCTCATCGGAATCCTGCTCTTGATGTCCCTGCCGGGCATCGTGGGACCGCTGCTGATCCGACGCAAACTGATACTTCGTGCGTAGTTAGAAAAGAGAGGGTCCGAATGTCGCGCTTGTACTTGAGTAAAGGCGAGGTCCGCTCCAACTACCAGGTTAGCAGCTGGCAGAGCGTATTGTTTTCTGAGTTTGAAGCGCAAATGAGCAGCGAAGCGCGCCCATTTCCCTGCGTGTTCGGCGTCGCCGGGTATCGCCAGGATCAGCTCCGCTACCTGTTTCTCGATCCGTTCGAGGTCGACGTCCTGGGCGAACAGCTCGCGCTGTTCGTCTCCGAATGCCGCTCGCACGGCCCGAACACGTCGCTCGTGCTGTTCACGCGGCCGCGGCCTGTTCAAACCATGGACGCCTACTATCGGAAGTTCTGGCTCACGCTGGATCAGCTTGCCCGCATCGACAAAAGCCCGTGGCCAGCTGAGATCCCGGACATGGTCGACAATCCGATGTGGGAGTTCTCATTCGCCGGCGAGCCGATCTTCGTCGTGTGCAGCACGCCGGCTCATGTGATGCGGCAGAGCCGGCGCTCCAGCGCGTTCATGATGACATTCCAGCCGCGCTGGGTGTTCGACAAGATTCTCGGAACTGAGAAAGCCGCCGGCGCGGCTTTTGGCGAGGTCCGCAAACGGCTGGTGCCGTTCGATACGACGAGCCCGTCCCCTCTGCTCGGTCGTTACGGCCATCCGGAGGGGCGGGAATACAAGCAGTACTTCCTCTACGACGACAATCAGGCGCCGCCCACCTGTCCCTTTCACAAACTTGCCCAGACCAAGACTTCAACCATCGACGATACGGAGCAAGCGGCATGACCCAGATCATCGCAGGAACGAAGACGAATTTCTCGATCGACCCCGACATCCTGGCGCTGCTTCCGGAACAAGGCTGCATCGAGCTGCAGCACGACGCCGCAGGCAAAGTCCATGCGTTTCACACCCACCCGGTCGACGAGATTCTCATCGTGATCAGCGGCAGGCTGAATTTCAAATGGGAGGGAGGAGAGCGCGTGTGCAATCCCGGCGACAAGATATTGCTACCAGCCGGGACGCTTCATGAATCAGAGGCTTTGGAGGATGCGATCTACGCGATCGCGACACGTCCGCCGGCAAGTCTCGCTACCGGAAACTGATCACCGTCAGGACAGGTGACGGTCGGACTCGGGCGACGGATCCGTCGAGAGACGCTCGACCATTTCGATGACCTCGAACCGCTGGCTGGGTGCCAGCTTCAGGAACGCTTTCAACAGCCGAAGGCTTTCCACCGCTTCGCTCGATGGAGCTCCGAGCTTTTTGTGCAGCTCCGCGATGATTGTGGGATTTTTCATCTCGCACCTTTGACAGGGAACGGTAATGGCAGTTCTTAGCAAACGTGAAGGCCTAGCGCGCAAAGTCGATACTGCAGCAATCGAAGCTGAAAGTCTCGGCCTGACAACGGCGACCTTGATCCTTCGCATGGCACGTTTGGAAATCGACCGCGCGGAACCCGATGAGGTTGAAAGTATGCCAGGGAACAACTCCAGCAGCAAGCCGAACTGACGGGCGGTCGGTTCTTATGGCAGCTTTTGAGTTGTCTGGCAGCTTCTGGCCTCCAAAGCCAGCAAAAATGGTCGATTGTTACGGCTATCGACCGGAATTTGGTACCGCCGAGCTTGTCCGGTATTTCCGGGAGCCTTAATCATTTCTGCAGGGTGACAATGGGTTGCTGGCACGACGGCGCCGCAGCCTGATTGTCCGAAATATGCGACTGCAGGAATTGCCATGCGGACATACTATTTTGATATGAAGGACACCATTCCAACCAGGGATAGAGGGGGCCTCGAATTCGCGACCCATGCCGGAGCGATCGAGCATAGCCGGGATCTAGCGCGCAGATTGCGTCACGATCCTCGAATCACCGATCGCAGGCTGTCGGTCATTGTGGTCGACGAGTCCGGCACCGAGATCCACTGCGAACCGGTTTACCCGATGGTAGCGAGCGTCAGCATCAGCGATAACCAAGCGTCGCGATAGCGCAGCGATGTCATGGCACGGACGGCTGTCATGCCGCCGCGCAAGGTCTCTTCAGCGAAGCCTGCGCGGTGCGACATAGGGCCCGGCCGGCCAGCGAGCTCCCTCACACTAATGCAGTTTGGACAGGTTACGAGTTCCGGGTCAGTCCGTCGGCAAAGTGTAGTTTGGCCGGGCAGTTCGGGGCCCCTCTGCTCGACCTACCAGATCCAGCGCACCAGGCGGTACCTCACTCTGCCCTGATATGCCCGATAGCCGGGTAGATTCATTTCCAGCAGTCGTTCCTCGTCAAGCAGCCGCCAAATCAGGAGCGGCAAGATCGCGACGATGAGGAGCAGTCCCCACCAGGATCCGAGCGCGACGGGCATCCCGATGAGCATCACGAGTGCCGCAGCATACATCGGATGGCGCACCAGAGCGTACGGCCCGCTGGAAACAACTCTCTGATCACTCGCGACCTCGATCGTCGCGGCGGCAAAGCTGCTTTCCCTGAACACCAGAAACACGCCGGCGAAGCCGAGCAGGACAAGCACATTGCCGGCGATGACGACCGCTGGCGGCATGTGGGACAGAGCGAAGCGACGATCAAGCCCGGGAACAACGACGAGAGCGATGAAGCCCACCGAGACGAACGCCATGATCAACCGCTGTGCGGGTTCCTTTTCGGCAAAAGGCCCACCTCTCATACGACGCTCCAGGAGAGCAGGGTCTCGTCGCATCAGGTCCAGCGTGATCACGACCGACGCCGTGAAATAAACCAGGAGAAAGAGCCATCCCTGCCAGTAGTGCAGTGTTCCGGCTGCGGTGAAGAGCAAGATCGCCATCACGACGATCACAATCGCCAAGCTCGCAAATGCTCTTCGACCAAGGGCGGACATGGCCTGAGCTTATCATGAGGATGGCGCAAGTTCGGTCGATTTGTGCAGCGTCGAGGTCACTGCTGCTTCTCCCAGAACGACAACAGCCCCTGCGAGGCAGAGCCCCCGATCACGCAGGGAATCCCGATGGCCACCTGCCCGAGCGCCGCCGCCGACACGCAGCCAAGCGCAACGGCGCCGACGCCGAGCTGGCCCCAGAAATCGAGATTGCGGCGCGCATCGGAGCCCTTGGTCTTGAGCTCCTCGACCGCAGCGAGCGCGTCCCGACGCACCGCACCGAGCTGGACCGTATCGGCCGCCTGCACGACCTCGGTCAAGGGCGCCTTGATTGGATCCGACTGACGAGCGAGTTCGCTGCGCAAATAATCGCGCAGCTCCCCGTCGCGCACCGCATAGCTTGCCAGCGTATAGCGCGCCATGCTGCCGATGGTCAGCTTGTCGACGGTGTCGCGGCTCTTGGACCACGGCAGCAACTGCATGATGCGCTGAATCGGGACATGCGATCCGGTCGCGAAGTAGTAGCCCCACAGAGTGTCGAGCAGGTCCTGGTTGCTGGCAAAGCTCAGCGTGGTATCGATCTTGCGCTCCTCTTTGGCAAAGGGATTGCGCGTCAACGTACCGCGCAGCTTCTCAAGCATGCCTGGCTTCGTCTCTTCGAGTGGTATCTCGAGCAGTGTCGGTTGCGTTCCGTTGAGATAGCCTTCGATCATCACCCGCCGCGCCGGCAGTCGGGGCGCCATCTTGCGCATCAGATTGCGCCAGTCAGGCAGGCCGGAATAGGCGATCGCGCGGACGATGACCCATTCATCTTCAGGCGGCACCGGAAAGAAGCTGTTGACGAGTTGCTCGGCCTTGGCGGGATTCGAGCCTATCGCGCCAGCGATGAAGCCAAGATAGATTCCGGCGTTCTCCGGCTCCTTGAAGGTCTGCGAATGGAACAACACACGCACCGCAGCGGGCACATGGGCGTAGTCCGGTTTGGTACGATAGTTGTAGATCCACTGTTGCACCACGGCGAGCGAGGCGCGCGGATCGATCTCAGGCGTGACCGCAGCACCGGCTGGCTGGATAGTGGCTGGCTGGATAACGAGGCTGGCGAGGATCGCAAGAACAACGTAGCGCATGTGCTGCTCCGACGAGGACGTTTGGGCCCGTCGTGTCGGCGGCCCGAACGTTTGGGCGTTGTTGCAGCGAGGCGTTTGATCCCGCACTGCGACGATTCTGCGACGACAGGCCTCTCCATTGCGTCAAAATCGTGATGCCGTTCACAATTGCGCAACTTACCCGTGTCGGACATCCTTTCGCCCCGCGCGGTGACTTGCATTTCCATCCGTTCAAGCTGGCACAGGCTGCACGTGATGATGCTTAGGAACTTGCCGACACATGGGCCGAAGCCGCGAGCGCTGGCGGCGATGCTGCTGGTCACGGCGCTGGGCACATTGATCGCGTCGGCATCAGCGATGGCGACCCAAAGCACGATCAGCGTCGAAGGCAATCGCCGCATCGAAGCCGATACGGTGCGTACCTATTTTCATCCTGATAGCAGCGGCCACTATGATGCCGCCGCGCTCGACGCCGGCCTGAAGGCTTTGATCGCGAGCGGCCTGTTCGACAATGTCACCATCGAGCACGCAGGCGAGCAGATTATCGTCCATCTCACGGAAGCCAAGGTGCTCGACCGCGTCGCCTTCGAGGGCAACAAGAAGGTCAAGGACACGGATCTCACAGCCGTCGTCCAGTCCAAGCCGCGCGGCAGCTTGCAGCGGGCCACGGTGCAGGGTGACGTCGCCCGCATCCTCGAAACCTACCATCGGGCCGGGCGCGATGACGTCCGCGTGGTTCCGGAAATCATCGACCGAGGCAACGATCGGGTCGATCTCGTCTACACCATCACCGAGGGCAAGAAGACCACGGTGCAAAAGATCGACTTCGTCGGCAACAAGGCTTTCGGCGCGCGCCAGCTCCGTGCCATCATCAAGACCTCGCCGACCAACCTCCTGAGCTTCCTCACCGGCGGCGACGTCTACGACGCCGATCGGCTGAACGAGGACCGCGAACTGCTACGGCAGTACTACCGCAATCATGGCTATGCCGACGCCGCCGTGACCAAGGCAGGCGCCGAGTTCGATCCCGCGAGCAAGGGCTTCAACGTCACTTTCGTGATCGACGAGGGCCCGTCCTATCGATTCGGTGATATCGACCTGACCTGCAACGTTCCCGGGCTGGACTGCGACCGCCTGCGCAGTCAGCTGCTCGCTCGCCGCGACACGCCGTTCGATGCAAGCAAGCTCGACAAGACGACCGAGGCTCTCACCGCCGAAATGGCCAAACTTGGCTTTCCGTTCGCGCGGGCCGAGCCGCGCATCACCCGCGACGTGCAGGCGCAGCGCGCCAATGTCACCTTCGTCATTGAGCAAGGCCAGCGCGCCTATGTCGAGCGGATCGAGATCCACGGCAACAGCCGCACCAGAGACTACGTGATCCGCCGAGAGTTCGATGTCGGCGAAGGCGACGCCTACAACAAGACGCTGATCGATCGCGCCGAACGGCGGCTGAAGAACCTGAACTACTTCAAGACGGTCAAGATCACGACCAAGCCCGGTTCGGCGCCTGATCGGGTCGTGCTCGATGTCGAGACCGTCGATCAATCGACCGGCGACTTCAACATCTCCGGCGGCTATTCGACCACCGACGGGCTGCTCGCAGAGGTGAAGGTCGGCGATCGCAATGTGCTCGGCAGCGGCAACGCCGTCCAGGCCGCGGTGACGTATGGCCAATATGCGCGGAGCGCCGACCTCTCGGTGTCGGCTCCCTACAGCCTGGGTCGCGCGACGGCGGGAGCGGAGGTGTTCGATCGACAGACCACCCTCAGCCCTTATCAATCCTACGGCAGCAACACCTACGGCGGCACCCTGACGCTCGGCACGCCGGTCACCGAGCAGACCAACATCCTCTGGCGCTACTCATTGTACGATCAGAACGTCACGCTGTCGCCGACCGCGTCAAACGCGACGGTCTCCCTGCCGGTGCGGCAGGCCGCCGCGGCCGGGCGGCAGCTCGTCTCCTCCATTGGTGACACCGCGACGTTCAATACGCTGGATAACAACATGAGCCCGACCAGCGGCATACGGTCGCAACTCAGCCAGGATCTCGCCGGTCTCGGCGGCGACGTGCGCTTTCTGCGGACGACCGAGGATGTCCGCTACTACCATTCTCTGTCAAACGATCTCACCGGCATGGTCCGGGCCCAGGGCGGCTACATCACCGGCTGGGGTGGCCAGCAGGCTCCGCTGCTGAACAGCTTTTTCGGTGGTCCGAACATCGTGCGGGGATTTGCGCCGAACGGATTCGGCCCTCGCGACCTGACGCCGGGCTCCACGATGGACAATGTCGGCGGCAGCCTGTACTGGGCGACGACTGCGGAGTTGCAGAGCAACATCCCCGGCCTGCCTCAGGAGTATGGTCTCAAAGCGTCGGCCTTCGTCGACGCCGGGAGTGTATTTGGATATCGTGGCCCGACTCAGTCGGTCCAGGTCGCCAACAAGAACATCGTCCGGTCCTCAGTCGGGGCCGGGCTGACCTGGGCCTCGCCGTTCGGCCCTCTGACGGTCGACTACGCCGTGCCGCTGAGCAAAGCGGCCTATGACGTCGTGCAGCCGCTCCGCTTCAGCGCGGGAGGATTCTAGCCTCCCGCTCTTCTCTGCTCGCCTCACAGCGGGCTTCGGTCCGCGCGCGGGTGCGAAGCGACAGGGCGAGCCTACCAACCATAGTAATGATAGACGCGCGGCCCATAATAATAAGGGCGGGGCGCGTAGTAGACCGGCGGCGGCCCGTAATAGTAGCCGGGTCCTGCATAATATCCCGGCCCATAATAATAATCGTCGTGCTGGCTGGCGGCGATCGCACCGATGGTGCCGATCATCGCTCCCATGATCGCGAGGCCGGCAGCAGGATTGCCTCGATAGTAGTGGCGATGACGCCGACGGGCGCTGAAATCTGTTGTGCTGCTGGGTGTGCTCGCCGCTAACGTCTGCTTGCCGACTGAACTCGGCTCGCGGGCGAAGACCATCGTCGGTTCGGAAAGCGTGAGCACCAAGGTTGCCGCCATCGCGACGGTTACATGGTGGCGGGTCGAAGAGAGCGGCTTGATGCGGCTGAACATGGTGTTTCCCTCGTCAGGCGGACAATAATCCGGCGGCCGCTCCTTCATACGTCAGGCCGAGGACAACGGCTTGACCGAGGTCAAGCGCACGATGTCGCACGGCCAACCTCTGCACCGTGTCCTGGCATTTCAGCCGGGGAAATCGTCGACGATACCCGTTTCCTGCGGCTGCTTGCCGCAGGGTTCGATAGCACCGGCCCGATCCACTGGGTCCGAGATCGCGAACCGCCCAGCATGCCGCCGCGACCAATGCGGGAGGACGCAAGCCCCCTCTGCCGCACCGATGTCCCGCATCACTGAACGTAAGGATCCGACATGTTGTCCCGCGCCACTCTGATCTGCAGCCTCCTGACCATCTTGGCCATTGCCATAGCTCCGGCGAACGCCGAGGAGAGCAAGACAGCTCTGTTCAAGGTCATTACGGTGAAGGATGAGATCGTGATCGGGCTCTCGGCGGACGAATTGAAAACGCTTGGCGGCAGCGAGGCCAGCGCGATCGCGCACGCGTTGGCACAAAAGGGCGACCTGACGGTGTGGCAGTACAATGTCCATCGCGGCCAGAACGGCGAGCTGCAGATGGCGCCCACGGCCAAGATCGGCCTTTTGGCCAACGCGTCGCTGCGCGTCGAGCCCTATTCGACCTCTTACGTGATCCTATCGCATCCCTGATCAGCGTCCGCGGATGGTCGGCCGGCGGACCGCGTCGGCCGAGAGCGGCCGCTTGGGGACGCGTTCGGTCGCAAAGCCGTAAACCAGAGCCAAGCGGTCAAGGCATTCGCGAAAGCGACGCGCAAAATAGTCATTCCAACGCTGGCTGCACAGATCGCGTTTCAGTCCAACCTGCTCCATGGTCAGCCCCTGCACCAATATGTCATGGACGATGGCCGCACCGTCTGCGCCGAGCTCGCGCTCTGCCCGATTCAGTCGCAAGACGGCTTGACGCTGCCCTTCTGTGACCGGCTCGCGTCCCTGCGCACCGTCGACATATTCGCGTGATGGGTCGATCGCTTGCGGACCGCGCTCGGCCCGCTCCCAATCGTTTTGAAAGGCGCGGCCGGCCCGATATTGCGCATCGTCGATCTGCCGGTGCGAGTGCAGCCGTCCCAATGGATCGTTCCGAATCGAGCGAAGCGCGACGATCTTCTCGCCCGGCTCCAGCGCCAGGGGATCGTCGACCTCGATGGTGGCAACCTCGGCGTTGAACGGCAGGTCATTGGGGCGGCGCTCATGGATCTTCGAAATGCGGTGGGATTTGTGGCGTCTGGCGCGTGCCATCGCGAACCTCCGATGAACGATGTGATTGGATCAATGCGGACAGAACGGCGGTCGCTGGCCCGCTACGCAGCTGCAACCAGCCGCAGGACCACCGTCGCCGGCGGCCGTTCCACCAAGCCTTCCGGATTGCGCGTGAGATGGAAGTGCGGCGTGCAGTAGGGCGATCCCGGCTGACGCGGATGGCCGCAGAACGTGATCGGCTCATCGTCCCTGTCGCCGCCATAGGGATAGCGGCAATCCCCGGGTTCAAGATTGTCGAAAGAAATCAAGCGCGGGCTGATGCCGACACAACGCAGCTGCACCGGCTCGGTCCGCTCGGGTTTTGGCCGCGCCTGGATCACCGATTCCGTGTGGCAACCGACACGCCGCTGCTCGTTGCGGGTCTTGAATTTGGGTCCTCTGTCCTTGGGACGTTCGGGCCTGACCAGCCCCATCCGTTTTGCCCGGCCCAATACCGCGTTTCGCGTATAGGCCACACTAAACTTAAAATTGATTTCCTTCGTGATATCGCCATAAGATAGTCCCATGGCGTGAAGCTCCCGCAGCGTTTCGGAGTGTCGCGGCGGCCAGTCGCTCGATTGCATTCCTCGCCTCTTCTTCTCGCTCAAAAGTTGTTTGACGCACCACAGCCAAGCGCTGCTTGAATTTCCGATATTCCGAAACAAAAGTCAAGCTTGAATTCTGATAATCGGAAATGCTATGTTCCGGCGGGATTCGCAAGCGAGGACAAGACAATGCTGGACGTCACCATGATCGAGCGTGGGCTGGAAAAGCCGGGGAAGACAAAGGGCGGGCTTGCCCGCGCGATGGGCGTGCGCCCGGGCGCCGTGTCCGAGATCCTCTCGGGGCAACGGCTGATCAAGGCGGCCGAGATCGGCCTGATCATCGATTATCTGGAACTGAATGCGGTGCCGATCATGGGACGGGTCGGCGCGGGCGCTGTGATCGAGCCGGAATATGAGCAGGTCCCGGCAGAAGGGTTGGGCGAGGTCGCCGTGCCATTTCCAATCTCGGAAGAGACGATCGCCTTCGAGGTGACGGGCGATTCGATGCTGCCGAAATATGAGAATGGGGACGTCATCGTCGTCTATCGCGAACAGCGTCATCCGCTGTCGAGCTTCTACGGCGAAGAGGCGGTGGTGCGGCTGAAAACCGGTGAACGCTATCTGAAGACGATCGAGCGGGGAAAGTCGCCTTCCCTAGTGAACCTCATCAGTTTTAACGCCAAGCCGATCATCGGCGTGAAGCTTGAATGGATCGGCGAGATTTGTGTCACTCTTCCGCGCGGGCAGATTTCGCGGATGCGATCGAAAGCATCCCGCGGCCGCCAGGGGAAATCGGCCGGAGCCAAGGGAGCCGCCAGATGAGAGCAGTTCTCCGAGCCAGGCGCTTGTGACGCTTCGCCACGTCCACGGGCGGCGGCCCTTCCCGCGATTTCGAATGTCGGAACTTTCGCTTGACAAAATTCCGATTTTCAGAAATTATGGGGAGGCTCGCCTGTTGCGATGGCCGAAAGCGAATTGCCCTGCATGCAATATTTTGTTGTGATGATCGACTACGGACGGCGCGGACGCGAGGCCGTGGTCGATCCCGAGATGACGCGGCGCGACGTTGTTGCGCGCGTCGCATCCGGTGAATACGCCAATATCAGCTTCATCCACGAGATCATCGATCGATCCGTCGAAGACGTGACGACCGACATCCTGGCAGAAGCGGCCCTACCCGAGATCGAGGACGACGGGCCGGATCTGCAGGCCGTCCGGTTTGACCATATTCACGATCTCCGCAAGCATGAGCGGGCCTGATCGCCTGGCGTGCTGTCTCAGTCGGCGGCGCCGGACTGGCGCCGCCGCTTGCTCGCCTCACAGTCAGACCAGAAGCACGGTCGATCCCGTTGTCTTGCGACCGGCCAGGTCGGCATGCGCTTTGGCGGCGTCCTTGAGCGGATAGGTCTGGTGAACTTCGACCTTCACCGCGCCGGACTGGACGACGTCGAACAACTCCTTCGCCATTGCGACCAGGCTTTCACGCTTGGCGGCATAGGTGAAGAGCGTCGGCCGCGTCACGAAGAGTGAGCCCTTCTGCGCGAGCAGGCCAAGATTGAGCGGCTCGACCGCGCCCGAGGATTGTCCGAACAGAACCGCAAAGCCGAGCGGCGCAAGGCAATCCAGCGACTTGAGAAAGGTGTCCTTACCGACGGAATCGTAGACCACCGGGACTTTCCTGCCCGCCGTGATCTCGTCGACGCGCTTCACGAAGTCCTCGCGCGTGTAGACGATGGTGTGGTCGCAGCCATGCGCCTGCGCCAGCCTGGCCTTCTCGTCGCTCGAGACGGTGCCGATGACGGTCGCGCCCAGATGCTTGGCCCATTGGCTGAGGATCAAGCCGACTCCGCCGGCTGCGGCATGCAGGAGAATGGTGTCGCCAGACTTCACACGATAGGTCTGCCGGATCAGGTACTGCACCGTGAGGCCCTTGAGCATCATGGCCGCGGCTGTCTGGTCATCAATCCCATCGGGCAGCTTGACCAGGGAAGCGGTCGGGATCAGGCGTGCTTCCGCATAAGCCCCGAGTGGGGACGAACCATAGGCTACACGGTCGCCGGCCTTGAGCTCGGTGACGCCCTCCCCCACCTCCTCGACCACGCCGGCGGCCTCACTGCCCAGGCCGCTCGGCAATTGCGCCGGATAAAGCCCGGAGCGGTTGTAGATGTCGACGAAGTTGAGCCCGACCGCCGTGTGGCGAATACGTGCCTCACCCCGGCCCGGCTTGCCGACATCGACCTTCTCCCATTTGAGCACCTCGGGTCCGCCGGGTTGATGAAAACGGATGGCGTACGTCATTGCGTTACTCCCTTTCGTGACGATGAGATCTTTGCAGCGCGCCTGGAATCGACGCGATGTCTAGGAACCGAGCAGCGGCCCGAGCGTTCAGGCCCTATTAGTCGGGAGCTCAACTGATGCCTCCGAAAAGACGCGCTGCGTCGCTCGAGCTGACGATCTGGCATGAACTTGCGGGTCACGCCATCATGGGAACGGCGCTCGGGCTCTGTGCCGCCTTCGTCCTGGCGTTCGTCGACAAGTTCGGCATCGCCCGCCTGATCGCACATGACTTGGAACCACATCTGACGTTTGCAGTCTTCGTCGGCATGTTCACACTTGTCTTTGCCGTCGGCGCAACCCTGACCGGCTTTGTCTTCACTATGATGGACAAGCGCTGAGCCCGCGAAACGTCGCGTCATCAGTAGATGCCAACATCGAGCGGCTGCTCCGACGCGATTGTCTTGAGACGGTCGGTGTAAGATGCCAACAGGGTCACCCGCTCGCTCTGCTCCAGCCGGACGGGCCCGTAAGCAATCTGCGGCGCAAGCACGTCAAAGCCGGTGAACTGGAGAATTCCGCGGTGAATGGGCCGCAGGATCGCTGTGATATCGCCATTGAAGCCGCCCTTCTCATAGGCGGTGCTCGGGCCGCCGGTTGTCAGTGACAGCATGGCACGTTTGCCTTTGAACACGCCGTCCGCATAGATCCTGCCGCCGCCATAGGTGCGGCCCATCGCAAACACGCGGTCGACCCAGCCCTTGAGGATTCCCGGCAAGCCAAACCACCACAGCGGAAACTGCCAGATCATCAGATCGCACCATTCGATCTTCTGGATTTCACGCTCGATTTCCTCCGCAAAACCGTAGTTCTCGGACGCGTGCAGCTCTTCAATCTGTTGCTTGAAGTAGTCGGGATCCTTGACCGTGATGAAGTTATGCCGGCTCGACACGGGATCAAACTGCATCGCATAGAGGTCCGACGTCTTGACCTCATGGCCTGCAGCGCTCAGCGCTTCGACTGCCGCCCGATACATCGCGCCGTTGAAGCTCTGGTGCTCGGGATGCGCGAGCACGATGAACACCTTCATGATTTCCCCCGCATCAAGACCCCGCTGGAGTTCGAGCACTCCGCGCACTGATTGGAACCGGCCTGCGGCCGAGATGTTACATGAAGGTCACAGCGGCGCACAATCAGCCGCCGTTCTCTGTCCGTTCGGCACAGTTGATGAGGACTCCAGAGCAGGCGCAGTAGAATGGGACCAGGTTGGGTGCGCTTTGCGAAGGAGAGCGAAAATGCCAGCCTATACGAGACCAAGCGAAGAGCAGGGATTGGCTCCGGTCGTATGCCCCGGTTGTCTGGGGTTCTTACCCATGCATGTTCGGGAGGTCGAACCGCATTGGAACTCGGCCAGGATCGACCTGGTCTTCGAATGCGCAGATTGTGGCGCCGAGGTCAGACACAGCGTGCACAGGCCCGCTCTGCGCCACTAGCGCTTCGCTTCCGAAGTTCGCCGCCAAGTGCGTGGTGATATACGCGAAGGTCGGAAACGGAGCACAGCCACGTTCACGTCGCCGCTGTTCAAGGCCTCGTGCTTCACTTAATGCGTCACTTGGCGAACCTCACTCCAATTCGGATTGCACTCGCGAAAGTGGTGCGCGATCTCGTCCAGAGCTCGCCTCTCCCACTCCTCCGCCTGCGCCAGCCAAAACGCCCGCCGTTGCACATCCACCGCGGCACGTTCCCGGCACAAATATTCCTGACTGCGGATTTCCACGAGTCTGATCATGCTCACTCCCGAGATACAAACCCAAGCAGGCATCGCACTCTAGCAAGTCCAGTGGGAATTGGCGTCACGGCATCGTGCTCAGGCCGCGTTTTCTGTTCGCGACATCTATTGCAACGCAACAGGACGTTTAAGCGAGATGAGTGCGGTCACGCGCACCTGACGTAGCAATGAAAACCGCCATAGATCCCGGAGCGGTCCAGTTCGGCGCCGACCGCGCTGCGCTCTTCGTCGCGCTGCCAGCGGCCGCGAAGCCCAGAAAGCGTGACGGCCTCCAGCGGGGAGGCGCTGCCCGTCGTACGACATACGACGCGGATGCGTTCGCTCCCGGCGCGATCAATCGCGGTCCACAGCTTACGGATATCGTCGACGCCCATCGAGTCCTGCACGTCCAACAATGCGACGGCGTCGACTTCGCGCGCCGGCAGGCTGTCCAGGAATTGGGCGAGATTGGCTCGGACGGGAATGATCACGCCAACGCCGTTGCGCATGCGAGGGAAATGACGGCGCTGCAAATAGGGCGGCAAGCAGCGATCATCAGGACCGGAATAGGCACGACGCAGAGCCTGCCAGGCAAAGTAGTTGCTGTCGGCGGGATGACCGTCGATCAGACGTAGTAGTCGCCGGTAGAGAACCACATCGAGAGGAGCTTCAGCCTGCAAGAGAGCCCGCTGTTGCGGTGAAATTCCGAGGCTGAACAAGAGCGCCTGGGCGCGTGCCACGAGCCGCAACGGCGTCGAATGAAACAGACGACCAAGACGCGCCATCGCTTCCAGCCGGGCCGGAGAATCAACCGCCTCCATCAACAAAACGTCAAGGTCGATCCCAAGAACACGCGTGATCTGGTGGGCAAAGCCGATCGCCCGACCGAGCAGTCCATGCCGGTAGAGCCCATCGGTGAAATAGGTGTAGCGGCGGCGCCCGAGGACGTTGTGTCCATCCCAATAACTTCGGGTCGGCGCATCGAGCAGAGGACGCAGCTTCTGAAGGTAACGCTCGGCGTTTGCAGGCGACGCCGCCTCGCCGAAAAACTCCCAGAACTCGTCGTAGCTGCCAAACGCACGGACACCCGCGAGCCGCAGTTTGAGCAATGCCAACTGGGATTCGCTGCGATCGACGGCAAAAATCTGCGCCGGCTGTGCGGTCAGGTAAGAGAGCGCATTGCAACCACCAGACGAGACCGTCACGATTGTGGAACCGAGCGGCAATTGCAGGGCTGCGAGATCCGCTTCCGGATCGTCCCAGCTCTGGGTGTGGATCAACCGTCGCACCGAAAACGCGACCGCCCTGTCCCAGAGCGTCATCCCGTTCTCAAGCCCGCTGCCGCGCGTGGCTCCAGCAATCAGTTGCGTCGTCATCCGTGCCTCGGCTCACCGATTCGACAAGGATAGCGCGGACGCAATGCAATTATGCGACAGGGAGACCCGCGTGACTTGTTACAAGTCTGTTGCACTTGCCTCGAAGATCAAGCGCTTAGTCGCCCGATCCTGGAGCGGCTGAATGATTACGGCGCAGCGTTCGCCATGCTTCGACGCTGCCGAACAGCGCAAGCGCGATCACAAACGGCAACAGATGGTAAAGAATCCGGAAGATAAGGAGTGCAGCGAGGACAGGATCCTTGTCGTCACTTCCCAGACCGAGCAGGATCGTTGCATCGAACATCCCTATTCCAGCCGGCGCATGGCTGGCGAAGCCCAGCAGAGTGGCCGCAATGAACACGGCCATCAGGCGCGAGAGCTCAACGTCGAGTTCTGCTGGAATCAGCACGTACATCGCAAGCGCTGCGGCGCTCAGATCAAACAAGCCGATCAGGATCTGGACGAGCACCAACGGACCCGACGGAAGCCGCACCGGCCAGCGCTTGCTGCGCCGTCCAGGCCAGCTCCAGACCACGAAACCGAGCACCCCGGCCAGCAGCGCAGTCGCCACCAGCCGATTGAGCGTAGGCGGCCAATACTCGACCCAACCAAAGGCATCGGGATCGATCATGAGGCTTAGCCCAAGGGCAGTCAGATTGCCGAGCCAGAAAGTGAGACCGGTCAGGAAGCTGATATTCGCGATGTCGATCGCGCCCAATTTGTAGCGCGAGTAGACTCGATAGCGAATCACCGGAGCGATCAAGGCGACGGCCCCGATGCCATGGGCGATAGGATAGCTCGTGAAGCTCGCAAGGGCCGCCATGCGAAACGGAACATCGCGTCGGCCGATGGTCCGAAGCGCAAGCAAGTCGTAGAGCGTCAGGCTGGCGTAGGACATGATGATCAGCAGTAGCGCCAGCGCGATTAACCGCGTATCCGTATCTTCCGCGATCGCCAACGCGTGAGCTATATCCAGCTTCTTGATCGCACGCGTCAGCGCGTAGATCGCCGCGCCGGCAATCATCATGCTGACCGCAAGGCCGCCGAGACCTCGGAGCCACGTCCTGCGGCTCAATGTTGCCTGCGGCTTTTCGTCGGTCAGGGCGGCGAATCCATGGGAGCCTTGCGGCGCGGACGCGCCAGCCGATTCGGGTCGATTCATGGCGCCGTTTGACACGGGGATGTGACAGCTAAGTTACCGTTGCAGTCTCTCTCAGGCATGCGAGTCCTTCCATTCAAGATATTAACCATCGGCGTTAGCGTGTATCGACCTGTTTGCCACACATCCCGCATTGCGGTGCGACCGATCATGAGAATTTGAATTAAGCTCTGCGGCATCAACGCATATTGAAGAAGCCTGTGCAAATACCGATGCATGATGGTCGCATCTTCGTCATGCGGCGTAGGTAAGAGGCCCGCAACGCAGCACGCATTCGAGGCAGCATGAACGCGGAAACCGATCACGACTTAACGCAGGATCAGTGGGAGACGCTCAAGGCGCTCCGGCTTCCTGTGCGCGAACGCCGCAGGCTCAGCGGCCTGATGGTTGATCAGCTCGTAGCTGCCGGGCTGGTGGCAATGATCGAGGGCACGCCTGCGCTGACGCAGGCGGGCCGAAAGGTCCTGATCAGAGGCTCGTCGCGGCTTCTGGACGTAGCCGCCTGATATAGTTTCCGATCTTGAATTCACACAGAACCAACGCCGTCACCACAAGGTTTGTTGGGCGCGCTCCGGCCACTCGCGATCATACTGTTCCGCATCGACCTGCTTTGCGCTCATATCGGCCAGGATCTGACCTGGCGTCGGTAGGTCCTTAGGGTCGACGCGGTTATCAGGGTTCCACAAATCGGAACGCACAATGGCGCGTGCACATTGAAAGTAGACCTCGTCGACGGTCATGACGAGAACACTGCGCGGGGTCTTGCCGTCGATCTTGAACGAGGCAAGCAGCTCGGGATCCGCTGACAACTGTGCCTGTCCATTCACACGCAAGGTGTTGCCGGATCCTGGAATCAGGAACAGCAGCGCGATGCGCGGATCACGAACGATGTTGCGCAGCGAATCGATGCGGTTGTTGCCGCGGCGATCCGGCATCATCAACGTCTTGTCATCGTGAATACGGACGAAGCCGGGCAGATCGCCGCGCGGCGAACAGTCCAGTCCCTCGGGTCCGGAGGTCGCGAGCGCCACGAAAGGCGATTTCTCGATCATGACACGGTAGTGCGCCGTTACCCGATCGGCGACTTTCACAGTCGATGTCAGACCTGTCTTGCCGTAGATGGCTTCGAGCTGCTCGATCGTGGTGATGGTCGACATGGCGTCCTTTCCGCTCAATTTGGCCCTGCTCCACCGAACTCGCGCGTAATCATCCCTAGCAGCGTGCTTGCGTGCCGCTTCGCATCGCCGACATTGCAGATCGTGAGATCTGCGAGGAACGGATCTTCCGAGACGGCCCGATGAAGTCGCGCGTCAAGATCACCATCACTCGGGCGATGCCGCTGCGCCAGCCGTTCGGCGAGGACGTCCGAAGGTGCAGTGACAGCGACGACCACCACATGCGCGTAGGCGCGGCGAAATGCCGCGATCACGCGGCGCGAGACGTTGACGACGACGGTTCGGCCGGCGCGGATATCGCCGTCAATGTCACGCCGCAGACCATACAAGTGTCCATGCGCTTCCCAATGGATGGCGAACTGATCCCGCGCCAAAGCCAGCCGGAACGCCGTCTCATCCAATTCGTCGTTATCTTCAGACGTCGACGCGCGCCGCGTGACGACGCGTCGCGGGAAAACGACGCGGTCATCGCCGGCACATTCGGCGCGCGCCAGATTGATCAGCGTATCCTTGCCAGCCCCACTCGGTCCGACCACCAGCACGATCCGGCCGGGCCCAAGCTTGAGTGGCATGTCGGTCGAGGGGGCTGACGTCTCGCTCATGCGACACGCATTCCTTCGCGCCACACGCTGCGGACAACCGGAACGGCGCCGGCAATATGCACCCGGATCAAGTCCGCGCGTTTGCCTGGTGCGATCTCGCCGCGATCCGAAAGACCGACGGCTTCAGCCGGTGCTTTGGTCACGGTGCGAACCGCGGCAGCGAGGTCAATCGAAGGCACCCGCTGCGGTAGTTGCAGCGCGCCCAACAACAGGCTCGAGGGCACGTAGTCGGACGAGAGGATATCAAGCAGGCCATCGCGGGCGAGATCGAGCGCCGCAATGTTGCCGGAATGCGAACCGCCACGCACGACATTCGGCGCGCCCATAAGGATGCAGATGCCGGCCTGATGCAAACCGCGCGCAGCTTCGATCGTGGTCGGGAACTCCGCCACCGAAATGCGATCCTTGATCGCATCGGCGACGTTCTCCTCCGTCGTATCATCATGACTGGCGAGCGGGACATTGTGCTTCCGCGCCAGCGCGATGATCTCGCGCAGATTGTCCGATGCATAGGCTTTCTGATAGGCGAACCGGCGCTCGAACAGAATGTCGAGCTCTGCATCGGTCCTGCCGCCGCCTTTGCCGCGATAGTAGTCGCGCAGCTTGCCTTCATCGCGGAACTGCCGTTGCCCCGGCGTGTGGTCCATCAGTGACATCAAGCGCACGTCCGGACGGCCGGCGAGCTCCGAGGCTTCACGGACCACGGTCGGCATCGGGATCTCGCAGCGCAAATGCAGAAAATGATCCGCCCGCAGCAGGCCGCCATCGCGAGCTGATCCGATCGCGTCAGCCAGCATGGCGGCCCGGCCTTCGACGTCGCTGGTGCCTTCCTCACTCCAGACCCGCAGCGAATCCAGAACCGTGGTGATGCCAGCCGTCGCGAGCTGCCCATCATAAGAGATCACCGCGGCGATCGGGTCCCAGAACACCTTCGGTCGCGGGACGAAATGTGCTTCCAGATGATCGGTGTGCAGTTCGATGAGCCCGGGCATGATCAGGTCCCCCGCGGCGTCTTCGCTTCCCGCAGGGCTCTTGCCCTCACCGATCGCGGCAATCTGGCCGTTGACGACTGCCACCCAGCCTTGCTCGATGACGCGGTCGGCCAGGACAACCCTGGCATTGCCGATCACGTTCTCGGAATTGCTTAGGGCCATGCTATGTCTGTCCTGTTCATGCTGCTGCTGCAAATGCCGTGACGTCCACGGTGCTATCAGCGATCTGCCGGCGAATGTCATCATCATGGACAATCGCGATCATCGCGACGCCCGCCTTCTTCTTGGCCTCGATCAGTTCCACAACGACTGACCGATTGGCGGCATCGAGCGATGCGGTCGGCTCGTCCAGAAGGAGGATCGGCAGGTCGGAAATGAAGCCGCGCGCGATGTTGATGCGTTGCTGTTCGCCGCCGGAGAAAGTCGATGGCGGCAGGCTCCAGAGACGTTCGGGGATGTTGAGACGACGCAGCAGCTTTGCGGCCTGTTCGCGCGCGATCTCTCGCGGCGCGCCGGTTGCGATCAAAGGCTCGGCGACGACGTCGAGCGCAGGCACGCGCGGCACCGCACGCAGGAACTGGCTGACATAGCCGATCGTATGGCGGCGTACGTTCAGGATCGCACGCGGCTCGGCCTGCGCCAGGTCCAGGATGACGCCCTGGTGCCGAACCCCGATACGACCACCGTCGCAGCGGTAGTTGCCGAAGATCATCTTCAGGATCGACGACTTGCCCGCGCCGGAGGGGCCGGACAGCACCATGCACTCGCCCGCATGGACCTGGAATGACACGCCGCGCACCACGGCCAGCCGGATGCCGCCCTGCAGGTGCATGGTGAAGGTCTTTTCCGCGCTCTCGATGGCAATCATCACGGACATCGGCGTCGACCTCATGGCGGCAGGATCGAAGACACAAGTAACTGGGTGTAGGGCTCGCGTGGATCGTCGAGCACCTGGTCGGTCAGGCCGGTCTCGATCACGCGGCCTTCCTTCATCACGATCACGCGGTGTGACAGCAGCCGCGCGACCGCGAGGTCGTGCGTGACGACGACGGCCGCAAGTCCCAGCTCATTGACCAGGCTGCGCATCAGATCGAGCAGACGCGCCTGCACCGAGACGTCGAGCCCGCCGGTCGGCTCATCCATGAAGACAAGCCGCGGCTCGGTGACCAGATTGCGCGCGATCTGCAGCCGCTGGCGCATGCCGCCGGAATAAGTTCGCGGAGCATCGTCGATGCGGGCGACGTCGATCTCGACCCGGTCGAGCCACGAAGACGCCGTCTGGCGTATCCGGCCATAATTGTTCCAGCCGACCGCCATCAGCCGCTCGCCGACATTGGCACCCGCCGAGACCGCCATGCGCAGGCCTTGCGCCGGGTCCTGGTGGACATAGCCCCAATCGGTCCGGAACAGGAAGCGGCGCTCGGCCTCGCCCAGCGCCGCAAGGTCGCGCAGCACGCCATCGCGCATGCGGTAGGACACGCGGCCGGCACTCGGCGCAAGCTGCGCCGACAGCATCTGCAGCAGGGTCGACTTGCCGGAGCCTGACTCGCCGACGATCGCCAGCACCTCGCCTGGATAAAGCGTGAAAGAAATATCGCGGCAGGCGACGAGCCGCCCGTACGTTTTTGCAAGGCCCTCCGCAACGAGCAGCGGCTGGTCTGACATGCCGGGCGCCTCAATCATGCGCGGCCTCCTTGTGCGGAGCGGCGGCCTGGCTGCCACGATGCCCGGCCGCCTGGCGGCCCTCGCAGTAATCCGTATCAGAGCAGACGAACATCCGGCTGCCCTTGTCGTCGGTGACAATCTCGTCGAGATAGGAATCCGCCGCGCCGCAGAGTGCACAAGGCGCGTCGAACTTGTAGCGCGTGAACGGATGGTCCTCGAAATCGAGGGACACCACCGACGTATAAGGCGGGATCGCGTAGATGCGCTTCTCGCGCCCCGCGCCGAACAGCTGCAGCGCCGGACAATTGTCCATCTTGGGATTGTCGAATTTCGGCGTCGGCGATGGATCCATCACGTAGCGCGCATTGACCTTGACCGGATAGGCGTAGGCCGTCGCGATGTGACCGAAGCGCGCGATGTCCTCATAGAGCTTCACATGCATCAGGCCATATTCGGCCAGCGCATGCATGCGCCGCGTCTCGGTCTCGCGCGGCTCCAAATAGCGCAGCGGCTCCGGGATCGGCACCTGATACACCAGCACCTGCCCGGCCCGCAGCGATGCCTCCGGAATGCGATGCCGGGTCTGGATCACGGTTGCGACCTCGGTTGAGGTCGTCGTGGTGACACCGGCGGTCTTGGCAAAGAACTTGCGGATCGAGATCGCATTGGTGGTGTCGTCCGAGCCCTGGTCGATCACTTTCAGCACATCGGTGGGGCCGAGAATCGCGGCGGTCACCTGGACGCCGCCAGTGCCCCAGCCATAGGGCATCGGCATCTCGCGGCTCGCGAACGGAACCTGATAGCCGGGAATCGCGATTGCCTTCAGGATCGCGCGGCGGATCATCCGTTTGGTCTGCTCGTCGAGATAAGCAAAATTATAGGTTGGCGCGTTCATTCCGCTGCCTCCTGCAACGAGGGCGCCGCATTCGCCTCCTCGAATTCCTTGCGCAGCTTGCGCAACAGCCCGAGCTCCGACTGGAAGTCGACATAATGCGGCAGCTTCAAGTGCTCCACGAAGCCGGTCGCCTGGACATTGTCGGAATGCGACATCACGAATTCCTCGTCCTGCGCGGGCGCAAGGACGTCCTCGCCCAGCTCACGTGCGCGCAGAGCGCGATCGACCAGAGCCATCGACATCGTCTTGCGCTCGCTCTGCCCGAAGGCAAGGCCATAACCGCGGGTGAAGCACGGCGCTTCGGTGGCCGAGCCCTTGAACTGGTTCACCATCTGGCATTCGGTTAATTCGATCGAGCCGAGCGGCACGGCAAAGCCAACCTCTTCCGCCATGAACTCGACTTCGACCTCGCCGAAGCGGATCTCGCCGGCGAAAGGATGATTGCGGCCATAGCCGCGCTGGGTCGAATAGCCCAGCGCCAAAAGGAAGCCCTCATCGCCGCGCGCCAGATTCTGCAGCCGCAGATCGCGTTCGGCAGGAAAGCCGAGCGGCTCGCGCGTGAGATCGCCGACATCAGCATCGGCTTGCGCCTGCGGCGACGGCTCGATCAGCCCGTCGCGCCCGAGGATGTCGGTCACTCGCGGCGTCGACGCGTCCGATGCTTCGCCGACGGCCGGCGGCGCGGGCTCGATGCCATGAACAAGCTGCGGATCGAGCAACCGATGCGTATAGTCGAACGTCGGCCCGAGCACCTGGCCACCGGGAATATCCTTGAATGTCGAGGAAACACGACGCTGCACCCGCATCTGACCGGTATCGACCGGCTCGGTCACACCGAACCGCGGCAGCGTGGCGCGGAAAGCGCGCACCAGGAAGATCGCCTCGATCAGGTCGCCACGCGCCTGCTTGATCGCCAGCGCCGCGAGCTCACGGTCGTACAGCGAGCCCTCACCCATCACGCGATCGACCGCGAGCCCCAACTGCTCGGCAACCTGCGCCAGCGAAATTTCCGGAACGTCGCGATCGCCGCGCCGCTCATGCGCAAGCAGCCGGTGCGCATTTTCGATCGCGCGCTCGCCACCCTTGACTGCGACATACATGATCAGCCTCCCGCGACGACGAGCCGCGTCGTGCGCGGGATCGCAACCATACTGTCGTCATGAACCAGCACGACATCGATGCCGCGCGGAAACAGCTCTTCGTTGATCGCAAGCCGATCAAACAGATCATCCGGCGCAATCGCAGTACACAGCGTTGCCGCGCCGTCAATACCAGGGCCGCGCAGCTCGTAAGCGCGTCCTTCGCCCAGGCTGGCAACCTGCAGGATCAGCGTCGTCGAACGATCGGGATATTCGCCGCTGCCGAGCGCAAACGATTCCAGATCTGGCAACAAGCCGCCGTCTCGGATCAGCGCAAAGCTCGCTCTTACCGTCTCGGCCACGACCGGCGCGCCGGTGTGGAATTTGAGCCATGTCGCAACGTCAGGCCCAGTCGCCAACGCCGGATCGAGCCAGACAGGCGTGTCGTGATCGAACAAGGTCAGCGCAAGCGCTGCCGCGGCGCGCGTCAGGCCGGACGGCACACCGACAGTGGCAGCGACACGCTGAATGGTGCCGGGCCGCGCCATCGCCTCCATGACGGCGCGGAAGGTCGATTGCGCCGAGAGCACCGCATCGGGAAAACCCGCCAGGAGATCCGAGATCATCGCCTCCATTCAGCCCTCCCCGCGCACCATGGTGTAGAACTCCACCTTCGTTGCCGCCGCTTCGCGCGCCTTCTGCTCACGCGACGCCAGCATGCGTTGGCGCAACGGGAACACGACCTGCATCTCGACCGCATCGCCATGACTGTCGGCCTGGATCAGCGCGTCACACAGCGCGATCAGCCGCGCCTTCTCGCTGTCGCGCCCCAGCACGTAACCGAAACCGACCTCGCCGCTGGCCAAGCGCACCGCCGCCCGCGACACCGTCGCCTCGCCGAGATTGAACGGCGCCCCATCGCCGCCGATCCGACCGCGGACCATCACCAGCCCGTTCTCGGGCGCGCGCAGCTCCTCGTGCGCCGGCAGCGCCATCGGCTGCAGTCGCGCGGCGATATCGACCGCCGGCGCATGCGCCAGGACACTCATCGCGGCCTTGCGCCTGTCCTTTATCGCCTCTGCCTTCATCGCCATTTTCCGATCTTGCCGGCCTCAAGTTGTCTATGATACTAGACAACTTGATAAGCCCGCGCAATGACGGTTTGATGACATGGGCGTGATTTTCACCACCTCCGACGAGACGCGGCGATGAGCATGCAGGATGCAGTTTCTGGAGTGGCCCTGTGGCGTCAGGTCGCCGATGGAATCGAACGCGACATCGCCGAAGGCCGCTTTGCGGCCGGCGCGCGGCTGCCGGGCGAAACCGAAATTGCCGAGATCTATCGTGTGAACCGCCATACCGTGCGGCGGGCGCTGGCAGCGCTGGCCGAACGCGGGCTGGTGCGTGCCGCGCGCGGCAGCGGCACTTATGTCGAAACGCCGCGCCTCGCTTACCCGCTCAGTTCGCGGACGCGGTTTTCCGAGATCGTCGGCGCTGAGGGCCGCGAGCCGCGCGGCCAGCTGATTGCGGAATCGCAGGAGCCCGCGTCACGGGACCTTGCGCGAGAGCTCGGACTGAAGACCGGCGCCCCTCTGGTGCGAATCGAGGGGCTGCGTTTCGCCGACAAGATCCCGATTTGCGTCAGCACGTCCTGGCTGTCGGCGGAGCGGTTTCCGGATGCGGGCCGCATCTTTGCCTCGACCCGCTCGATGACTGCGCTGCTCGCGCATTATGGCATCCGCGATTATCGTCGCGGCGCGACCAGGATCACCGCCGCCATTGCTGAGGCCACGGACGCCGCGCGGCTCGACCTGGCACTGGGACGGCCGGTGCTGGTCGTCGATAGCACTGACGTCGATGCCGACGGCAAGCCGCTCGTCACCAAGCGCTCGCGCTTCGCCGCCGAGCGCGTGACGTTCGAGATCGCAGGCTCATAGGCTACGCGATGGCGCGGCGGCCGATGATGGCAAAGCGCAGCTTGCCGGAGATCCAGTCGATCGCCGCAACCGCCACCAGGATCATCAGGATCAGGAACGACACGGTCTGCCATTCCAGCACGCGGATCTGCTCCGCAAGCTGCAGGCCGATGCCGCCAGCGCCGACGATGCCGATGATTGTCGCCGAGCGGGTGTTGGACTCGATGAAATAGAGCACCTGCCCCGCGATCACGGGCAGAACCTGCGGAATCAGGCCGAAGCGGACTTCGTGCAACCTGCTGCCGCCAGCGGCGCGAATGCCTTCCACCTGCTTCCGGTCCGCGGCTTCGATCGCCTCCGAGAACAGCTTGCCGAGCGCGCCGAAGTCGGAGATCGCGATGGCCAGCACGCCGGCAAACGGGCCGAGCCCGACCACATTGATCCAGACCAGTGCCCAGATCAGCTGGTCGACGCCGCGGATGGTGTCGAATATCCGCCGCACCGGAAAACGGAAGATCGCGGACGGCACGACGTTGCGTGCGGCAAGCAGGCTGATGGGCAGCGCTGCAAGTGCCGCGAGCGTCGTCCCCAGCAGGGCGATCGAGAGCGTCTCGCCCAGCGCCTTGAGATAAAGCGGTAGCGATGAACCGGGATCCGGCGGCAGCATCATCCGTGCGATCCAGCCGAGCTGGCTGAGTCCCGAGAGCATCCGGCTG
This sequence comes from Bradyrhizobium sp. STM 3843, assembly GCF_000239815.1. Taxonomy (GTDB): domain Bacteria; phylum Pseudomonadota; class Alphaproteobacteria; order Rhizobiales; family Xanthobacteraceae; genus Bradyrhizobium. The sequence goes on from NZ_CAFK01000315.1 coordinate 55,722, forward strand.
GGGGAAAATTCCAGATCGACCAGACCGAACCCGAAGATCGCAAGCGCGAGCACCAGCATCAGCGGCGTCGCGAGGCGCGCGGCCATCGGCCGGTCAAAGACGTGAGGATAGCGGCCGCGCAGCTGCTGTGGATCCGGCCGTTCCAGCTGGCTCATGTGCGCGCCTCTGCGCCAAACAGCCTCGCGCGCAGCCAACCGGTGCTGATATCGATCAAGAAAACCGTGACCACGATCATCACCAGGATCGCACTGACATCGGAATAATAGAACTTGCGGATTGCCACCACGAGCTCCTGCCCGATGCCGCCGGCGCCGACGAAACCCATCACCGAGGCTTCGCGGACGTTGATCTCGAAGCGCAACAGCGTGTAGCTGACGAAGCCGGCGATGACCTGCGGCAAGACCGCAAACCGCATGGAAGAAAGCCAGCTCGCCCCGGTCGAACGGATGCCTTCGACCGGCTTCATGTCGGCATTCTCAACCACTTCCGAGAACAGCTTGCCAAGCGCGCCAGTCGAATGAACTGCGATCGCGAGCACGCCGGCCATTGGCCCGAGGCCGAACGCGATGACGAAGATCAGCGCGAACACGATACCCGGAACGGTTCGGGCGAACTCCAAAAGACGTCGGACTAAAAAGCGCGGCCAGGGAGCTGGTGAGGTGTTTTCAGCAGCCAGAAAGTTGAGGCAGAACGCAAACACCATCCCGGTCAAGGTGCCGACATAGCTGATCAGGAGCGTCTCGCCGAGCAGCTTGAGCCACTTTTTCGAGCCCCAGAACCACTCTGGAATATTGGTCCAGACCCGGCTGCCGTCATCGAGCTTCAGGATACGATCGAAATAGCTGACGAAATTGCCGAAATAGGTAAAGAAGGTCCGGAAGTTCACTTCGGCGCCGATGCCGGCCAGCACAAGCAGCGCAATGAAGAGGATGGTTGCGACGTAGAACCGAAGCCGCTTGCGCGCGATAGCGCCGCGATACTCCGCGTTGAGCGCGTCCAGTTGCTGGCTGGGAAGAATGGAGACAGCGGATGTCATTGCGGGCCCGCGCGGCAGCAAAGGGAAAAGGCCGGGTCCGATCGACCCGGCCCTGGAACGCCTATGACCCGTCAGGACGCCTTCTTGCGCAGGCTGTCGACGAATTTGATCAGCTCGATCGTCTTGTTGTAGTCCTCGTTCGCGATCGGCTCCCAAGGACGGTTCTTGCCGTCGGACAGCTTCTTGAAGGCTTCCGGATCCTTCTGCGCGGCATCCAGGAACGCCTGCTTGATCGCAGCCTTCATGTCATCCGGCAGGTCGGACAGATAAGCGTAAGGCGAGTTGATAATCATGTCCGACTTGACGATGATGCGGAAGTCATCCTTCGTCATCGGCTTGCCGTCCGCCGTCTTCACCATGTTCTTGGTGAGCATACGGGTCAGGTTGGAATCGTCCTCGCTGTTCCACCAATTCGCGGCGACGTCGACCGTGCCCTGGGCCAGCGCGAGCACTGCGTTCTCGTGGCTGCCGGTGAAGACGACCTTGGAGAAATAGGTCTCGGGATCGATGCCGAGCTGGTTCAGCTTGAACCGCGGCATGTTGTTGCCGGACGTCGAATTCGGATCGACGAGACCGAGGTTCTTGCCCTTGAGGTCCTCGACCTTGTGATAGGGGCTGTTCGCCAGCACATAGAATACCGAGTAATAGCCCTTCGAACCGTCGGAATTAACGTCGATCACGAAGGCATCGGTCTTGACACCGGTGAGACGGGCACGAGCAAACGACGCGGGGCCATAATAGCCGATATGGATGTTGCCGGCGCGCTGGCCCTCGATCACCGCAGCGTAGTCGTTGGCGACCCGGAGCGTCACCTTGATGCCGAGCTCCTTGGAGAGATAGTTGACGAACGGCGTATAGCGCTCGACGACGCCGGAACCGTTCTCGGAGGGGATCGCCGCGAACGTGATTTCGGGATATTTCGCACGCCAATCTTCCGCGGAAGCGGACGCAGTGAATGCGATGGACGCCATGCCGGCCAGAACGACTCGACGGTTGATCATGATTTATCCTCTGGGATCAGGTGGGACTCGATTTTTCCTAAAATGGCCGCTCGTCATGAGCGGCCATTTTGGAAACACGGACAATCAGGCCACGGCCGCTTGGCCGAGGGTCGGAACGGTTTCGGCTGGCGAAGGAAGCGTCGCATCCATCACTTCGTCCGCTTCAAGGTCGTAAAGCTCGCGAGCGATCTGAGGCGTCAGCGCCGCCGGCACATCGTCGAAGACGACGCGGCCGGTGGCCATGCCGATCAGGCGATCGCAATAGCCGCGCGCCAGATCGAGCGAATGCAGGTTGCAGATCACCGTGATGCCGAAATGCTTGTTGATGCGTAGAAGCGCATCCATCACGATCTTGGTATTGCGCGGATCGAGCGAGGCGATTGGCTCGTCGGCGAGAATGAGCTCGGGCTCCTGCACTAGGGCGCGCGCGATGGCAACGCGCTGCTGCTGACCGCCGGAGAGCTGGTCAGCGCGCTGAGCCGCCAGCGCGGCCATATCGAACTGCTCGAGCGCCGAGAGGGCGACCGCAACGTCCTGCCCTGGCCAGAGCTGCGCCAGCGAGCGCCAGGATGGGATATGCGCCAGCCGTCCCATCAGAACATTGGTCAGAACATCGAGGCGGCCGACCAGGTTGAATTGCTGAAAGATCATCGCCGAGCGGGCGCGCCATTGCCGCAACTCACGACCACGCAGCGCGGTGACATCGACATCCTTGAACAGGATCCGACCGCCACTGACGGGGCTCAGCCGATTGATCGACCGCAAGAGAGTTGATTTACCGGCGCCGGAGCGCCCGATGACGCCGACGAAGCTGCCCGGCATGATGGAGAAGGATGCATTGTCAACTGCGGCTTTCGCGCCGAAACGGCACGTCAGACCATCTACCACCAGCATTGGGTTCTCCGGACCGGTTCGCTTCCGGACTCCGCTAGCGCCGAGATTCTACAGTTATGTGACAGTCCCACTGCGTCGCAGGACGATCCACACGCCGCGTGCACACGTCACGGACTTGTCACCTCACCGTCATCACCGTGATGGAAGACGGGATTCGCAGCAGGTAAAGAGGTAATAGAGATCGAGATGGCCGGCAAAACGCTTGGGACAGCCCCTACCATCGATTCCAGCGCCAGCGTTCAGGGCTCGACGCTTGGCGCTTATTGCGAAGTCGGCGCACGCACGATGCTGCTCGACGTCACCATGGGCGACTACTCCTACGTGGTGAACGACGCCCAGATCACCTATACGAGCATCGGCAAATTCTGCTCGATCGCGGCGATGACGCGGATCAATCCCGGCAACCATCCGATGCATCGGGCGACGCAAGCCCACTTCACCTATCGCGCCAGCGCCTATTTTCCTGGCGAAAGCGACGACGCCGAGTTCTTTGCCTGGCGCAAGCAACATCACGTGAAGATCGGTCACGATGTCTGGATCGGCCATGGCGCGATCGTGCTGCCCGGCCGCAGCATCGGGACTGGCGCGGTGGTTGCGGCCGGAGCCATCGTCACCAAGGACGTGCCGGCCTATACGATCGTCGCCGGCAATCCCGCCCGCCCAATCAAACGTCGCTTTCCGGAAGAGATCGCCGAACGGCTTGTCCGGCTGGCGTGGTGGGATTGGGATCACGAGGCGCTGCGCGCGGCATTGCCGGACTTCCGGCAGTTGGCGATCGGTGATTTTCTGAGCAAATATGAGTCAGCACTCGACGTCAGTGACCGGGTGCGGCAAAGTGCCTCTCATGACTGATTTCATTGTCTCAGGTGGCCGGGCACTGCTCGGCGACGAATTCGTCGAAACATCCCTCTTCATTGCCCAAGGTAAGGTTGCCGGAATCGGCACAATCCGCCGCGGGTCTGACCTCGAACTCGACGCGCGCGAGCTTCTCGTTCTTCCCGGCATCGTCGATCTGCATGGCGACGCGTTCGAGCGCCAGATGGAGCCGCGTCCCGGCGTCGGCTTCCCGGTCGACGTGGCGCTGATCGACAGCGACCGCCAGGCGATCGCGAACGGCATCACCACAGTGTTTCACGCGACGACCTGGTCGTGGGAGCCCGGCCTGCGCAGCGGCGACAATGCACGCCGCCTACTCGAAGCGATCGAAGCCTTGCGGCCGCGGCTTGCAGCCGACACGCGTTTCCATCTCCGTCACGAAACCTACAATCTCGATGCCGAGGCGGAGATCGGACAGTGGCTGGCAGCGGGGCGGATAGACGTCTTCGCCTTCAACGATCACATGGATTCGACGCTCGCCTCCCTCGATAAGCCGCAGAAGCGCCAGCGCATGGTCGACCGGACCGGACTATCCGGCGAGGCCTTCGATCGGTTGGTGGCCGAAATCGTCTCGCGCGCCGATGAGGTGCCGGCGTCGATTGCGCGCCTGGCCACTATCGCTCGCGACGCCGGCGTGCGGATGCTCTCGCATGACGACGATACGCCGGCGATGCGCAAGGCCTTCCGCGCGCAGGGCGTGACCATTGCCGAGTTCCCAGTCAATGAGGTGACGGCGCGGGAAGCAGCAGCGGGCGGCGATGCGATCGTCTATGGCGCGCCGAATGTCGTCCGCGGCGGCAGCCACACGGGATGGACCAAGGCGAGCGACATGATCGCAAAAGGCCTCTGCTCGGTGCTGGCCTCCGACTATTACTATCCGGCGCCGCTGCTCGCCGCCTTTCGCCTCGCCGCCGACGGTGTGCTGCCATTGGCACGTGCATGGGACCTTGTCTCGGGCGGACCAGCACGCGCGGCGGGCCTGTCCGACCGCGGCACGATTGCCGATGGTCGCCGCGCGGACATCGTCCTGGTCGACGATCGATTGCCTATGCGGCCGCGCATCGTCGCCGTGATCTCCAACGGCCGCGTGGTCTACCTGACTGAAGCTGACCGGCTCACAGCGTCACGATACGCTCGCGCGGCGGCCGCGGAGTAAGTCGACGACAATGGCCCAATTTCCACGTTATGCGATCTACTATGCGCCGCCCGCAGCGGGCCCGCTCGATGGCTTCGGCAACGCTCTGCTCGGCTATGACGCAAGAAGCGGTCGTGACGTGGCATTTGCGGACGGGATTGTGAAAGTCGTCCCCGACTGGCGCGACCTGACCGAAGACGCGCGCAAATATGGCTTCCATGCGACGTTGAAAGCGCCGTTCGGACTCGCCGTTGGAAAGAGCGAAGCTGACCTGATCGCAGCGTGCGCGGCCTTCGCGGCCCCGCCGCGCACGATCCCGATCATCCGACCGGTGGTGGCGGCGATCAGCGGCTTTATTGCGGTCGTGCCAGGCGATCGATCTGACGCGCTTCAGGCATTCGCAGCGGATTGCGTCTGCGCCTTCGACACCTTCCGCGCGCCGATGAGCCCAGAGGATCGCGCGCGCAGACGACCGGAGGCGCTGCCGCCGCGCCAGCTTGAATATCTCGATGCCTGGGGCTACCCGTACGTCATGGAGGAATTCCGCTTCCACATGACATTGACGTGCCGGCTTGAGGCCGCGCGTCGCGAGCCGATCCTGTCGATGCTGCAGGCACGCTTTGCCGAGATTGGCCTCGCGCAGCTCGCCGTCGATTCGATCGCCCTGTTCCGTCAATCCGATCCGGCAACGCGCTTCCGCATCATCGGCGCCTGGCCGCTCGCGAGCAGCGCTGCCCGATAACGCGCGTCAGTGCGATGCGCCGGTGTAACGCGTCGGCGCCTGATCCTCATACACGGCAAGCGGTGGCGAGATGTCGGCACGGTCGCGCGGCAGCGCGTCGCGCATCTCCTTCTGGAGGAAGGCGATGAGCTTCTCCCGGACTTCGCAGCGCAGATCCCAGGCCTGAGGCGCGTTGCGGGCGCTGACCAGCGCACGCAATTCCATGGTGCGCGAGTCGGTGTCGGTGACCTGCAGATTGACCACCGCGCCATCCCACAATTTGGATTGCTTCACGATCTCCTCGAGCCGCTTGCGGATCCTGGGCACGTCGGCCGCATAATCGACATGCAACATCACCGAACCGATCAGGGAGGCTGCATCGCGCGTCCAGTTCTGGAACGGGCGCTCGATGAAATAGGACAGCGGCACCACCATCCGCCGCCAGTCCCACAGGCGGATCACGACGTAGGTCGAGGCGATGTCCTCGACCCAACCCCACTCGTTCTCGATGATCACGGCGTCCTCGATCCGGATCGGCTGGGTGACAGCGATCTGCACGCCGGCAATCAGATTGCTGAGCAGTGGCCGCGCCGCGAGACCGACGATGACACCGGCGGCACCGGCCGAGGCGAACAGGCTAACGCCATACTGTCTGACCGAATCGAACGTCATCAGCGCAGTCGAAACTGCCACGATGATGATCAGGGTGTCGGTGACACGCTTGAACACCCGGACCTGGGTGACGTGCTTGCGCGCCAGGAAGTTCTCGGCAATGTCGTTGCGGAAGCGCTGCAAATAGCGCGTCGCGGCGAGATCGACGACGCGGATCGTGATCCAGCCGATCAGCGCGATCGTCGCGACCGCGAAAACATGCGTCAGCGCCGGCCGCCAGCCGTCGCTCAGCGGCGCCAGCGGCAGGACCAACGCAACGGCAATCAGACAGAGAGCAAGGCGAGCAGGTCCGGCGGTTCGCTGCAGGATCGGCAGCAGGATCGAGTTCCGTGCACCGATGGTCCGTCTCACCAGCGCGCGGATGACCTTGTAGATCAAGAGTGCGCCGATGATGGCGCCCGCAATCAAACCAGGTCCGACCACCCATTCCGGTGCCAGGCCAGAGATCCGCTCGACCAATTCCTGCATGCCCGCTCTCTCCCTTCCATTTTGGGAGCGAGACCAACTCATCAGCGCGTCCTCGGATCACCCGGCAGCTGCACTGCAGCATGCGCTTGATGCATGGCCGAGGTGCCTGGAACGGCGTGCCCTCTCCAGGTCTACACGCCAACAATACGCAGTTGCAGCATAACGCTGCCGATTGTTGCTTTCCTGACAATCCACTGATGTTGCAAGTGAATGGCATATCGCTTGCAATGCACAATACGCCTCGCTATTGCAGCGCAGTAATTTCTTGGAGTGCACCATGCTCGGAATTGGAAGTAAGTTGCCGTCGTTCGAAATCGTCGGCGTGAAGCCCGGTTTTCACTTCCAGGAGGAGAAGGGCGAGAGCGCCTTCGAAACCCTGACGGAAAGCAGCTTTCCCGGTAAGTGGAAGATCATCTTCTTCTATCCCAAGGACTTCACCTTCGTCTGCCCGACCGAGATCGCGGAATTCGCGCGTCTGTCGAAGGACTTCGCGGATCGCGATGCCGTCGTGCTCGGCGGTTCGACCGACAACGAGTTCTGCAAGCTGGCCTGGCGGCGCGACCACAAGGACCTGCACCAGTTGCCGATCTGGCAGTTTGCCGACACCAAGGGCACGCTGGTCGATGGTCTCGGCGTACGTTCGCCGGACGGGGTCGCCTATCGCTACACGTTCATCGTCGATCCCGACAATACGATCCAGCACGTCTATGCGACCAACCTCAACGTCGGCCGCGCCCCGAAGGACACGCTCCGCGTGCTCGATGCGCTGCAGACTGACGAGCTCTGCCCCTGCAACCGTGAAGTGGGCGGTGCGACGCTGAAGGTCGCCTGATCATGTCGATCGACCAGCTGAAGGACCAGATCCCGGACTTCGCCAAGGACGTCAGGTTGAACCTGTCATCGATGGCGTCGGACGAGACCCTGTCGCCGCAGGCGAAATACGGCCTGTTCGTGGCTTGCGCGATCGCGACCCGCAATCCGGTTGTCGTGGCTGCGTTGGAAGCGGCTGCCGTCGAGCACTTGTCGCCGGCTGCACTTGCGGCAGCAAAGTCCGCGGCCGCGATCATGGCCATGAACAACGTGTATTACCGCTTCGTGCACCTTGCCTCGAACAAGGACTACGCCACGATGCCGGCGCGGCTGCGCATGAACGTGATCGCCAATCCTGGCGTCGACAAGGCCGATTTCGAGCTATGGTCGCTGGCGGTCTCCGCCATCAGCGGCTGCGGCACCTGCATCGATGCGCATGAGAAGGCGCTGAACGATGCCGGCGTGAGCGCCGCCACGATCCAGACCGCGGTCCGTTTCGCCGCAATCATCCAGTCGGTCGCGGTGGCGATCGAAGCGGCCGGGCTTCCCCTCGTCCAGGCAGCCGAGTAGCCGCAAGCGACTCAAAAGTCCGCGGCCTGACATTGGCCGCGGGCTTTTCACGGAGATCGAGCAATACCGCCGCGGCCCGGGAATCGGCGCATCGGTTGCATAAGCATCGATTGCGCAAGCCATCGGTTGCAGACCTGCGACGGGTCGCGTAGCGTCGTCGTCGTGACGATCACATCTCCGGGCTCGCCGAGCCGGCAAAGCGTATGACGCCAAAGCAAGCGGAGGCAGCGCCATGATCCAAGATCCTGCTGACCTCGATCTCGGTCCCCTCGCGGCGGTGCTTTATGGACCGACCGACGATGCCGACAGCCTCCTCTCGGATTTCGCGCAAGCACTGCTGCGCCAGGGTGTCCGCGTCGGCGGCGTCGTCCAGAACAATGTCCGCGATGCCGTCGGCAAGAAAACCGGCATGGAAGTGATCGATCTGGCCGACGGTCATGCGATCTCCATCTGTCAGCCGCTCGGCAGCGGCGCCATGGCATGCACGCTCGACGCCGGCGGTCTTGCCGAGGCCGCAGTGGCCGTTCAGCGGGCGATTGACGCCCGGGTCGACCTGATCGTGGTCAACAAATTCGCCAAGCAGGAAGCGGCCGGTGGCGGACTGCGCGATGAACTCGCCCAAGCGATCGTATCGGGGATACCGGTCCTGACAGCCGTTCCTGAAAAATGCGTCGCAGAATGGCAGGCATTCACGGCCAATTGCGGAACGACCTTGCAGCCGTCGCGAGACGCGCTCGACGCCTGGTGGCGCGAGATGTCGTCGGGGCTGCACCGCGCGCGCGAGACCTCTGCATAACGTCCTGCAAGGCGCGTTCGCGATCATGCAGCGTGCGCTCATCGAGCGCGTTTCGCAACGCGCGAAGCCTTCAACGAGCTTGAGGGCTCCTGATCTCAAGCTGCACAAGCAATCCCAAGCTGCACAAGCAATCCAACAGCACTCAGCGTTCAAATGAACGGCTTGCCCCCGGTCACGGCAACCGTGGTCCCCGACGTATAGCTGGAGAGCGGGTCGGCAAGCATCACATAGGCGGTCGCAAGCTCGGCTGGCTGTCCGGCGCGCTTCATCGGCACCTGTTCGCCGAAGCTCTTCACCTTCTCTTCCGGCATGGTGGAAGGGATCAAGGGCGTCCAGATCGGACCGGGCGCGACCGCATTGGCGCGGATGCCTTTCTCGGCCAGCATCTGCGCCAGGCCTCCGGTGAAATTCTGGATCGCGCCTTTGGTGGTTGCATAGGCGAGCAGACTGGGATTGGGCATGTCCGAATTGACCGACGCGGTGTTCACGATCGCGCTGCCCGGCTTCATGTGCGGCACAGCAGCCTTGGTGAGGTAGAACATCGCGTGGATGTTGGTGCGGAAGGTCGCCTCCCATTCTTCGTCGGAGATATCGCCGATATCTGCAAACGTCGCCTGATGCGCAGCATTGTTGACGAGAATGTCGATGCCGCCGAGCTCTTCGACTGCACGCTCGATCACGGCGCGACAATGGGCAGCATCCTGCAAATCGCCCGCGACGAGGACGACCTTTCGTCCTTCCTTCTCGATCAACGCCTTCACTTCCTTGGCATCCTCATGCTCGTTGAGATAGGCAATCAGGATGTCGGCACCTTCGCGGGCATAGGCGATCGCGACCGCGCGCCCAATCCCGCTATCCCCGCCGGTGATGACGGCCTTCTTGCCCTGCAGGCGGCCACAGCCCTTGTAGCTGCTTTCGCCGCAGTCGGGGCGCGGCTGCATCGCCGCGCTCGTTCCCGGCATGTCCTGCGACTGCGGCGGAAATGGCGGGCGAGGATAATCGGACATCAGGCGCTCCTGCTGACAACGCTGGATCGAGGTGGTCGCATGGCGAATCAAAGTGCTTGCGAATGCTGGCCGCCCGGCCGTGAAATCTGGTGGAGGGAGGCAGCAGTCGCGTCGCCGTCGCGCGTGCGGGCGATGTCGCCGAGCGAGATGATGCCGACCAGCCGTTTGTCGCGATTGAGCACCGGCAATCGCCGCACCTGGATGTCGCCCATGTTCCAGGATACGTCCTCGAGCTCCTGATCGTCGAAGCAGTATTTGACCTCGGGCGTCATGATCTCACGGATCTTGGTTTCCGGGCCACGGCCGGCGGCGACGGCGCGCACGGCAATATCGCGGTCGGAGATCATACCGACCAGACGGTCATGATCGGTGACCGGCAACAGTCCGATATCGAGCGCCGCCATCGCCTCGGCGGCGTCCTTCAACGTGTCGTCGGGCGTGCAAAGCTGAACGTCAGTGGTCATCACGTCAGAGACCTTCATGGCATTCTCCTCGACATGGTTCGGCGCGGCATCGACCTCGGCGGCTCTCGAAACTGCAGACGCGGAGCAGGATCGGCCGTTCCAAATCGTCCTGTGCTTCGGGGCTTCGGAACACGCCGCCTGCCGGCGCATTGCTCCTGACATCCCCTCGGGAAGGACCATCGGCATGATCAAACCAGTTGAGCCCAACGGCCGCGAACCCGAACGTTCGGAAGACGATATTCAGCGTGACCAGCTCGGCCCGCGCGGCGTTCCCGGCGGACCCGATCCGGCGAAGATGACACCGCAACGCGATAAGAAGACGCCTGACCACGTCGATCCTGGCCACACCGCCTGATCGCGGAGCAGCCTGACCACGTCGGAAATGGCGTTCGATTACAGGAGCTCAACCGGGCAGAATGGTCGGCGGCGGCGCCTCGGCCTGCTCGCGCAGCTGCTCCATCTCCCGCAGCTCCTGCTCGGCCTGATACCAGAACTCATCCTGTTGGCCTTCGGGCCGGCCGGCCTGTTCCCAGAGCTGATGAGCCCGCTCACGCAGCTTTTCGTCCGTCGGCTGGTCCATGGGCACGATCTCACGCGAGAGGCGGTGCACGGCCCGCCCCTCCGGGGCTGGCGCAGCGAGGCCAGGCCGTGCAGGCACGTCCTGTAGACGCGACCTACATCGGCAATGCCCAACAGCGGATGTAGTTCCAAGCCAGGTCGGCTGCGGGCGGCTTACCGCTCCCAAAAGTTGCTAATCGCTAACGCTTGCGGCTGTCGTTCGGCGCTGCCTGCCTCGGCATGGTCGGCGCCGGACCGGTCGGCCCGCCCGCGCCTTGGCCGATCGTCGGCGTGTTGCTGTTGGCGCTGTCGCTCGCGGTCTGGTTGCGCCTCGGCGCGAGCCAGAACAGGGCCGCGACGATGACGATGGCTGCAATCACCGCGATCAGCATGGTGGCCCCGATCCCGCGCCGTTGCCGGCGAGAATTAAGCTCCTTGTTCTGATCGAGGTCGGTCATCGCGCGGCAGTCCCGCTCGTTCAACTGAGATTTCCCGGCATAAAACAGCGGATCGAGGTGCCGAGCGAGCCCTTGATCGGCCAGACCATTGTGCGGCCCGAGCGATTCGGCTCCGTGATGACGGCATCGTCCGGTACGACGATCCACTCCCCATCGAGGTGCACCCGATAATGCGTGCCTTGCATGTCCCAGTCGGGATCGGACACAGCAAGACCGTCGGCGTCCGAGCAACACGGTCCGCGTCCGCTTTTCAAACTATCGAACCAAGCCTTCAGGGGCGAGTTGGCATAGCGGCCATCGTCGCGCGCCAGCGCATGGTGGAGAGGCCACGCCGCCAGCAAGACGGGGAAGCCTAACGCGATCAACCTCTTCATCATCTGATCACCGCAAAGCAAAGGCAGTCACTGGCCCGGGAATACGGGTCACGCCTGCCGCGTCTTGCTCGTCAAATTCGCTGATCCAATGATGGTTCCTGCGCAGACGTTTGGGACCGCTCGCCAGCAACAGTCGGCATCAGGCCGCGTCCGCAGGAACGATGGCTTCGACAATGACCCCGCGTTCGACCGACGCGACAGTCAGGTTGCCGCCGAGCGCAAGCAAGCGCTCGCGCATGCCGGTCAAGCCGAAGCCGAGCTTGTGATCGGGCGACAATCCGCGGCCGTCGTCGCGAATGCAAACACGCGTGTAGCTGCGGCCGCCACGCAGGTAGCTCTCCGGCGTCGCCGGCTCGATGGCGACATCGACGGCGGTCGCCTCAGCGTGGCGAAACACGTTGGTGAGCGATTCCTGCACCACGCGATAAATCGTCAGATCGCCGGTTTCGCCATGCGCGCCGAGCGCATCCGAAATCCGGGTCTTGATCGCAACCTCAGGCCGCGCCTCTCGCCATAGCCGGACGAGCGCCCCCAAGGCCTCGCGCAAACCCAACTCGGCGAGCCCGATCGGCCGCAACCGCTCCAGAATACGGCGGTTGAACTGCTGAACGGCGTTCACCTGGTCAAGGATCGCCTGCCCGTGCCTGCGTATCGCCGCGACATCGACTGCGCCGGCTTCGGCGAGCCGCATCAGGGCGCTGGCATGCGCGCGCAGTGCGAACAAGTGTGGCCCGAATTCGTCATGCAATTCGCGGGCGATCTCCTTGCGTTCGTGATCCTGCAACGACACCGTACGTTCCGCGAGGCGCCGCTTCTCGTCCACCGCCTCCCCCAAAGTTGCAGCGAGATGATTGAGCTTCTGACAGATTGCGGCGAGCTCCGGCGATCCACCCGGCTTCACCCGGGCGTCATAGGCACCGCCCTCGATCTCGGCCATTGCCCGCGACAGGTCGGCAAGCGGCGACAGCGCGCGATCGACGACGCGCATGGTGATCAGGAACAGAACGGTCGCAATGACCGATCCCACCACAAGCTGGGTCAGAATGCCGTCCCAGATCTCGGCAATCTCATCGTCTGGATGCGACGTGATCACCAACCTGTCCGGCTGTCCTGCAATCGTAACGGGAACGACGACAGATGTTTTCGCCGGATGCACCAGCGCGACGAACCAATCCGGCGCCGCCCGCATGTCTTCACCCGAGCGATCGGTGCTCTGTACCAGCGAAGCATTCTGCCTGGTGACGCTGACGTGACGAAGCTGGCTCAGATCGCCGACGATGCGCTTCAGTTGTGCGTCCGGATCCTGTGCTTCGTTCAGCCCTGTGACGATGGTCTCGACAAAGCCGCGCGCCAGCCGGATCACGCTCTGATCCTCCGCGCGCACGCGCGGACCGGCCTCCCAAACCAGCCTGCCGATGTTGACCGCAAGTCCAAGCGTCAGCACCAGTGCAAGCAGCAGGTTGATCCGGGCGCGCAGGGACAAATTGTGCCACATTTGTTGATCCGCGATGCGTCTGGTTTCACTTAGCCCGCCGACATTGACAGACAAATCGGCGGGCGATCTAATCCAAGCACGACATTGCACGCGATGCACCTTTGATGCACTGCAACAAGCGATGCAACACTGTGGGAACCCAAGGCATGCGCGTTCTGATCGTCGATGATCATCCCATTGTCGCATCTGGCTGCCGCGCCGTGCTCTCGGGCGAGGCGGATGTGGTGCTGCTCGAAGCCTCGGACGCCGAAAGCGGTGAGCAGGCCTTCCTTGCCGAGCGCCCGGAGGTTTCCGTCATCGACATCAACCTGCCGACCGTCTCGGGCTTCGAACTCGCACGCCGCATCCTCGCGCACGAGGCGGGTGCGCGGCTGATCATGTTCAGCATGAACGACGATCCGGCTTTCGCGGCACGTGCCATCGACGTCGGCGCCAAGGGGTATGTCTCCAAGAGCGGCGATCCCAACGATCTGGTCGAGGCGATCCGCCAGGTCGGGCGCGGCGAGACCTATCTGCCGCCCGCGATCGCGCGCAGCATCGCCTTTGCCGGCCCGACCTTTGCGCAGAGTCCGCTTGCGAAGCTCAATCCGCGCGAGATGGAGATCCTGCGGCTGCTCAGCGCCGGCAAGAGCCTGTCGGAAATCGCCTGGCTCATTCAGTCCTCCTACAAGACCGTCGCCAACACCGCCTCGATCATTCGTCACAAGCTCGGGGTGAAAACCTCCGGCGAGTTGGTCCGTCTCGCGATCGCGCATGGCGTCGGCTGATCCACGCGGCCGCCCTCCCCTCACAGGATATTAACGATGACGCTTACGACGGTTTCCACCAACAAATCCCACGGCGGCACGCAGGGCGTCTACCGGCACACCAGCGCCGAAACCAAGACCGAGATGACCTTCTCGGTGTTCGTGCCGCCGCATGCCGAAGGCGCCAAGCTTCCCGTGGTCTGGTATCTGTCCGGCCTGACCTGCACGCACGCCAACGTCACCGAGAAGGGCGAATTCCGCGCCGCCTGCGCCGAGCTCGGCCTCGTCTTCGTCGCGCCCGACACCAGCCCGCGTGGCGAAGGCGTGCCCGGCGACGCAAATAACGCCTATGATTTTGGCCTTGGCGCCGGCTTCTATGTCGATGCGACGAAGGAGCCCTATGCGCGCAACTATCGCATGTGGAGCTACGTGACCGAGGAACTGCCGAGCGTGATCGCAACGCATTTCCCCATCGATTCCCGCCGTCAATCGATCATGGGCCACTCGATGGGCGGGCACGGTGCGCTGACCGTGGCGTTGCGCAATCCCGATCGCTATCGCGCGGCCAGCGCGTTTGCGCCGATCGTCGCACCCTCCCAGGTGCCGTGGGGCAACAAGGCGCTCGGTGGCTATCTCGGCGATGACAAGCAGGCCTGGCGCAAGCACGACGCCGTCGCGCTCATTGAAGACGGCGCGCGCTTCTCCGATCTCCTGGTCGATTATGGCGATGCCGACCAGTTCCTCAGCGAGCAGCTCCGGCCGCAGCTTTTGCAGGCCGCCTGCGAAAAGGCCAACATTCCGCTGCTGCTGCGCCGTCAGGAAGGCTACGACCACAGCTACTACTTCATCTCCACCTTCATGTGCGATCATCTGCGCTGGCACGCAGCACGGCTCGGCAGCTGAAGGCGTCTCGCGGCCAAAAAGCGGTGATCACCCGTGCCAACGGGTGATCACCATTTGCCAGCTCTTGGTTCACTGCGCCTGCGGCGCACCGTAGTTCGGCGCCAGCACCCGATTGCGGACCAGCCAATCCATCGTGCGGGACCAGGACTCGTCGGTATTGCCGCGCATGTCGGCACTCATCGCCGCAACCGGCGAGCCGGTGTGAACGTCACGCAGATAGATGTTCATGTTGAGGATGAGGTTGGAGACCTTCTGTACGACGCCGGTGATCTCGAGATCGGCCCCTAACTGCGCGGCCAGCTTGACGTCGCAGCCGCCGCAGGCCTGGAGATTGCTGTTGTGCGCGGCATCCCTGACCGGGCCGAGATCGACCACGCGATATCGGCCGGACTGCTCCAGCGCCTGGCGCAGCTGCTCCGCTGCCCGGGCCATGCGCGCCGCCTCGTCCTGCCGGGGTCCCTGCACCTCGCCCTGCAGGCTGGTATCGATCAGTTCGAAGTCGAAGACCACGACCTTCGGCGGCTCGGCGCGCAGCGGGCCGCGGCGAGCAGCATCAACAAAGTCAATAAGGCGGCCAATTTCACGGTCGTGATCCGAAATAGCGTCGTGCAAACGAAAGTGGGGTTGCAAGCTAGGCCAATTCGTTCATCTTGCAAGGAGAAACGCTCCAGGAGAAGCGAGGGAACATTGGGAGGACCTGCAATCCGGTTGCTGATCGGCGCGATCAGCCTTGCCGCCTTTGCAACATCTGCCGTGGCGGCGGAGCCGGTCGACATCGCGATCGGTTACCTCGGTCGGGCAACCGTGCCGCAAACCTTGTCACCGGTCGACCAGCCGGCCGCGGACGACGGAGTCGCCGGCGCAAGGCTCGCGATTGAGGACAACAACACCACTGGCAAGTTTCTCAACCAGCGCTTCACGCTGCTCGATCGCCGTGTGAAGGATGAGGAAGATCCTGCGCAAGCTGCCAACGATCTTGCCACCAAGGCCAGCTTCATCCTGGCCAACCTGCCCGCCGAGGCGTTGTTGAAGGTTGCGGACGCATTGCGCGCGCGCAGCGTCACGCTGCTCAATGTCGGTGCCACCGACGACCGCCTGCGCGAGCAGGACTGCCGCGCCAACGTGATCCATGTCGCGCCAACTCGCTCCATGCTCGCCGACGGTCTCGCGCAATATCTGGTGTGGAAGCAGTGGAAGCGCTGGCTACTGGTGACCGGCTCACACGACAACGACAAGTTGTTCGCCGATGCGTTGCGCCGCGCCGCCACCCGTTTCGGCGCCAAGATCGTCGAGGAGCGCACATTCGAGGACACCGGCGGCGCACGCCGCACAGATAGCGGCGTCACCCTGATCCAGCGGCAGATGCCGGTGTTCACGCAGCGGGCTCCGAGCTATGACGTGCTGGTCGCGGCCGACGAGAGCGAGGTCTTTGCCTCCTATTTGCCCTACCGGACCTGGGATCCGCGCCCGGTGGCCGGCTCGGCCGGACTGAAGCCAACCAGCTGGGACCCTGCGCAGGACCAGTGGGGCGCAACGCAGCTGCAGAACCGCTTCGTGAAGCTGGCGTCGCGTCGCATGAACGCGCTGGACATGCAGGCCTGGACGGCCGTGCGGATGATCGGCGAAGCGGCCTCGCGCACCAACTCAGGCGATGCCAAGGCGCTGAGCGACTTCATCAAGGGACCGAACTTCTCGATCGCCGCCTTCAAGGGCACGCGACTGACCCTGCGCGACTGGAACCTGCAGCTTCGCCAGCCCATTCTCTTGGCCGACGGGCGCATGATCGTCTCGGTCTCGCCGCAGGAGGGCTTCCTGCACCAGTTCTCCGAGCTCGACACGCTCGGCGTCGATCGCCCCGAAACGAAATGTAAATTGCAGTGAGGCGTATTCCGAAGATGTCGGCCAACAAGTTCGTTGCAACATGCATCTCGACCTCACTGGCTGGGGCGCTGTGGCTCGCGCCAACCGCGCCCGTGTCCGCTTTCGTCGCCTATATCTCCAACGAGAAGGGCAATACGGTCTCCGTGATCGACACCGACAGCTGGACCGTCACCAAGACCATCAAGGTCGGGCAGCGGCCGCGCGGCATCGAGTTCACCCGCGACGGCAAGTTCGTCATGGTCGCGGTCGGCGACGACGACACGATCCAACTGATCGATACCAAGACGCAGGAGGTGACGGACACCCTGCCCTCCGGTCCGGATCCCGAGCTGTTCACCCAGGACGCCGCCGGCAAGACGCTTTACGTCGCCAATGAGAACGACAACACAGTCACCGTGATCGACCTGCAGAAGCGCGCGCGCATCGGCGACGTCCAGGTCGGGGTCGAGCCCGAGGGCATGACCGTCAGCCCTGACGGCAAGTTCCTGATCTGTACGTCCGAGACCACCAACATGGCGCATTTCATCGACACCGGAACGCGCCAGATCGTCGCCAACGTGCTGGTGGATGCACGGCCGCGCTTCGCCGAGTTCAAGCAGGATGGGTCTGAACTCTGGGTCTCCGCCGAGATCGGCGGGACGGTCTCGATCATCGATCCGGCCAAACGCGAGGTGACCGGCAAGATCAAATTCGCCATTCCCGGCCTGCGCAGCGAGGCGATCCAGCCAGTCGGGATCAGCATCACCAAGGATGGCAAGACCGGCTTTGTCGCGCTCGGCCCGGCCAACCGCGTCGCGGTCGTCGACGCCACCAGCCATGAGGTCAAGAAATACCTGCTGGTCGGTCAGCGCGTCTGGCACTTGGCGTTCACGCCGGACGAAAAATATCTCATGGTGACCAATGGCGTCTCCAACGACGTTTCCGTCATCGACGTCGCCGCGCAGAAGGTGATCAAGACCATCCAGGTCGGCGAATTGCCCTGGGGCATCACGATTGCACAGCCATGATGACGCGCGACGCTTCAGCCCTTGACCAAAGATCCAATGCTGGGGAGCAGCCCGCGCAAGGCACTGTTCCTGCGCTCTCGATCGCCGGCGTCAACCATTCATACGGGGCGCGCAAGGCGCTGAACGATGTCAGCTTCGATGTGCAGCCCGCAAGCTTCACGGCACTTCTGGGGCTCAACGGCGCCGGCAAGAGCACGCTGTTCTCGCTGATCACGCGGCTGTTCGCCGTTCAAAGCGGACACATCAGCATCTTCGGTCATGACATCGGCAAGGCACCGAGCGAGGCCTTACGGCTGCTCGGGGTCGTGTTCCAGCCGCGCACGCTCGATCTCGATCTGTCGCTGATGCAGAACCTGCTCTATCACGCCGCCCTGCACGGCATCTCGCGCCGTGATGCACGCGTGCGTGCTGACGAGCTGTTGGCCCGGATCGGGCTGTCCGATCGGGCCGGCAACAAGGCGCGCGATCTATCAGGCGGGCAGATGCGGCGACTCGAGATTGCCCGGGCACTATTGCACCGGCCACGACTCCTGCTGCTCGATGAGCCGACCGTCGGCCTCGACGTCAAGGCACGGTCCGACATCGTCGACCATGTCCGGCAGCTGGTCGCAGACCAAGGCATTGGCGTGCTCTGGGCCACCCATCTGTTCGACGAGATTGCGCCGAGCGATGATCTCGTCGTGCTGCATCAGGGACGCGTGCTCGCGCATGGCCCCGTGCAGCGCGTCGTCTCCGAATCCGGCGCCTCGGACCTCAACGCCGCGTTTGCGCGTCTGACCACGCAGGCGAGCCCGGCACGGAGTCCGGAACCATGAGCACCACCACCTTCAATCCGTCGCGGAGCGGCTTCTCGGTCGGCGAATACATCACGTGCCTGACCGGGATCGTCTGGCGCGAGGGCCTGCGCTTCCTGCATCAGCGCGAGCGCTTCGTCTCGGCATTGGTGCGGCCGCTGGTCTGGCTGTTCATTTTTGCCGCCGGTTTCCGGCAGGTG
Organism: Bradyrhizobium sp. STM 3843; assembly: GCF_000239815.1. Taxonomy (GTDB): domain Bacteria; phylum Pseudomonadota; class Alphaproteobacteria; order Rhizobiales; family Xanthobacteraceae; genus Bradyrhizobium. Next base: position 74,588 of record NZ_CAFK01000315.1, read on the forward strand.
CTCGGCATTTCCATCATCCCGCCCTACGAGACCTACATCCTCTACGAGGTCTATATCGCGCCCGGCCTGATGGCGATGATCCAGCTGTTCAACGGCATGCAGTCTTCGCTGTCGATGGTGTATGATCGCGAGATGGGCAACATGCGCACGCTGCTGGTGAGCCCGCTGCCGCGCTGGTACCTTCTGTTCTGCAAGCTGCTTGCGGGCACCGCGGTCTCGGTGCTGCAGGTCTATGCGTTCCTGGTGATCGCCTGGTTCTGGGACATTACGCCGCCGCCGATCGGTTACTTGACCGTGCTGCCGGCGCTGATCCTGTCCGGCCTGATGCTCGGCGCCCTGGGCATGCTGATCTCCTCGGGCATCAAGCAACTCGAGAACTTCGCCGGCGTGATGAACTTCGTCATCTTTCCGATGTTCTTTGCATCCTCCGCGCTCTATCCGCTCTGGCGAGTCGAGGAAGGCAGCCCGTGGCTCGCCTATGTTTGCGAGGCCAATCCGTTCACGCACGCGGTCGAACTCATCCGCTTTGCGCTCTACGGCAAGATAAACTGGATCTCGCTCGCCGTGGTCGCCGGCTGCACGGCCGCTTTCATGATCGGGGCGATCCTTGCCTACGATCCGTCGCGCGGCTTCGTCCGGCGCGCACCAGGAGGCGAAACATGAGCCGGCGGTTTCTGATTGCAGTGGCGTTTGCATCGCTCGCTTCGACGGGAGCGGCGGTCGCTGCCGACCCGCGCTATCCGGACTGGCCCTGCCAGCAGGCCAAGGTGCCGGAGATTTCGGTCGCCGCCGTCTGGACCGGGCCGTCACTCGACGATGTCGGCACCAGCTGGAAAGACGACCCCAAGGTTTCCGCATTGGTGAGCAAGCTGGCAGCACGACGCACCCCGATGGAAGAGGCGCAGAAGGACATCGCGGATTTCCTCACCGGACCGCCCGACGAGAAGACCCGCAAAGGCAAGCTGCTGTTCGCCGGGCTGTTCGACACGCTGAATGCGCAACGGACCTCGGTCATGAACGGGCTCGAGCGCACGATGCGCAGGCAGCGCGAGGCGGTCGACAAAGTCAGAGCCGATACGACCACGCTGCAGGAGCTGCAGAGTTCGGCCTCGCCTGATCAGGCGAAGGTCGATGACCTCAGCAATCAGCTGACCTGGGAGACCCGCATCTTCGAGGACCGCCGGCGCGTGATGAAATTCGTCTGCGAAGTGCCGACCGCGATCGACCAGCGCCTGTTCGCGCTCGCGCGCGAGATCCAGCAGGATATGGAGTAGTTGGCCGTAGGTTGCTCTCCCCGCAAGCGGGCCGAGATTGGGCCGACCTGCTGAAATCAAGACGTGCCCTGTACGTCTCAGCGAATGCTAGCCCAGCCCACTCACTCCTCCGGCCGCGGCTCGGGCTGCACGTCGGCGAGCGGCAGATCAGCGGCGGCCCAGCCGTCCGTGCCTTCGGGATACCAGGCAACGTTCGTATAACCATAGGACAGCGCACGCTTGGCCGCGTTCCACGACATCCAGCAATCGGCCAGGCAGTAGAACACCAGAAACCTCGCCCGGTCGCCGCCGGACACCCGATCGAGCCCGCGCTTCAAATAGTCCTCGGTTGCGGCTGCGAGAATGCCGTAGCCGGTATCGGGCAGCCAGATGCTGCCGGGAATGTCGCGCCGCGGCTGGTCGCGCCAGACCGTGCCTGCAGGCAGGCTCTTCGGCTTGGGCGGACGCGGCAGCACGTCGATGAAGGCGCCCGATTTCGCGTGCCAGATCGCTTCGGCTTCGTCCGTCGAGAGCACGCGCGCGCCGGCCAGCGTCGCTGGCACCGGCGCGCGATAGCTTTCCGTGCGATAGCCCTCGGGCTCGCGCACGCGATCATCTGCATGCGCTGCGGCGCTCAGCAGCAGGACGGTCAAGACGATGTAGAGCCGCCGGCCGCTCATGGCGACTTGGTCGCCGCCTCCGCGGTGATCTGATGATTGCTCTCATCCAGGAGCGGTACGCCGTACCCGAGCAGGATCTTGTTGATCTCCGGCTGGCTCTCCTGGATCAGCTTGTTGAGCTGCCGCCGCCAGTTCTGATCCGCGGCGCGCACGCCCATGGCAATACGATAGACCAGTTTCGGTCCCGAGGTCTCGTTGACCAGCGGCGTCACATGCAAAGGCGGGCTCGCCTGCCTGGCGTAATAGCCGGCCATCGGGCCCCACAGCACACCGGCATCAATATTGCCGGATTTCAGATCGTTGATCATGGCTTCCGCCGAGGAATCGACGCGGGTGTCGATCATCAACGGATAGGGCTTTGCTGTCGTCATCAGGCCGGCCAATGCCATATTGGTCGCCGGCGGCGTCCCTGCGACGATCCCGATATGCTTGCCTTTCAGCTTGTCGTCTTCCAGCGTGGCGACGTCATCCAGATCGGAGCCCTGCCGGGTAACGATGGCATAGGAGGTTCGATAATAAGGACTGGTGCTCTGGACCAGATCGTCGCCTTGGGGAAATCCCATGATGACGTCGCAGCGATGCGAGCCGAGCGTCATCCGCACGAACCCCGTGGCCTGCGGAAAAAACGTATAATCGAGCTTCTTCTGCAGTTTCGCCGCGAACAGCTCCGCCAGCTTGTTTTCAAACCCCTCGCCCTTCTCGTCGGAGAACGGCATGTTGCGCGGATCGGCACAGACCCTCAGCACCTTGGGATCGACCAGTTCGATCGACAGATCGGTGCCATCGCTGCTTTGTGCCCGCGCCGCATATGGCGCGAGCAAAGTGATGATGGCCGCGACAGCCGGCAGAAAGCGGACATAGTTTTGACGTCTGATCATTCTTGTTTCCATCCCCGGTGAGGCGCATCCAAATATTTTGGAAAATGCTAGGCTGAGCGACGTTGCTACGCAACAGCCACTGTTATCGCGAAGATGTGACCTCTTGCTGCGCCGCAAACATCGCCGCACACATGTCACGGCAGGGGAAGGGAATGACGGGAATGGGATGATGGCTCGCCTCTCCGCCTGCTTGGCCGCCCTGCTCGCCATCGCGCTGACCAGCGGAGCTCGCGCGGAACAGCTGAAAATCGAAGTCAACGAGATCGCGCCGGGTGTGTACGTTCACATCGGCCAGATTGCGCTGATGACGACCGAAAACCAGGGCGACATCGCCAATGTCGGCTTCATCGTCGGCGATCAAGCGGTTGCCGTGATCGACACCGGCGGCAGCGTTCGCGAAGGACAAGAGCTCCTCGCCGCGATCCGCGCCCGCACCAACAAGCCGGTCCGCTACGTCATCAACACGCACGCCCATCCCGATCATGTGTTCGGCAATGCCGCCTTCGCGCAAGATGGGACGACGTTCGTCGGCGCCAAGAACCTGCCACGCGCCTTGGCCGCGCGCGGGCCCCATTATATCGAGGCCTTCAGGCAGATCATGGGCGCGGCGTTGATCGATCCCGTCCGCCTCATTCCCCCCACGACGCTGGTCGATGACAGCCTGTCTCTTGATCTCGGCGGTCGGACTATCGCGCTGAAGGCCTGGAATACCGCACATAGCGACTGCGACCTTACTGTCTATGACGAGCAGAGCCGGACCTTGTTTGCCGGCGATCTGGTTTTCCTGCGCCATATTCCGGTTGTCGATGGCAGCCTCCGCGGGTGGCTTGGCGATATGGCAATGCTGTCCGCGCTGCCGGCGCAGCGCGTCGTCCCTGGACACGGGCCGGTCAGCCCATGGCCGGCGGCGCTGGCGGATGAGCGCCGTTACCTCGACACATTGGCCACCGACATTCGGGGATTGATCACGCGCGGCAGCCCGATCGCCGAGGCCGCCACGGCGGCCGTGTCGGAACGGCCGAATTGGGCGTTGTTCGACGATTATCACGCACGCAATGCCACCGCGGCATTTTCGGAACTTGAATGGGAATGAACGCGATACCACGCTATATTGTGAGCTCACGTCACGACCTCCGGAGGAACGCGACATGACAGGCCTCAGTCTCTTTCGTGCGGCGCTGATCGGCGCTCTTCTCACGATCGCCTTCGCACCTGCGAAAGCCGACGAAACGCGCAACCAGAGCTATGATCCCTGGCCGGGCCTGGTGCAGGACATCTTCGCCAACCGGCCGATGAATGACGGCAGTGATGTGTTGGCGATCGAGATGCCGGTGCGCGCGGAAGATGCCTCGCTCGTTCCCGTCACCCTGCGCAGCAAGCTTGGTCCGGTCGACAGCCGCCGCATCAAGACGATCACTTTGGTGATCGACCAGAACCCGGCGCCGATGGCCGCGAAGTTCACGCTCGGCTCCGACGCCAATGTGACGGCGATTTCTACGCGGGTGCGTGTCAACAGCTATACCAACGTGCACGCGGTCGCCGAACTGAGCGACGGCCAGCTTTATGTGATCAAGACCTATGTGAAGGCGTCCGGCGGCTGCTCGGCACCGGCTGCGAAGAATCCCGACGAAGCCAAGGCCCATATCGGCCAGATGCGCTATCGCCAGTTCGCGCAGGCCGCGGACGGCGCATCGAGCGGCATGCGCGAAGCGCAGATCATGATCGGGCACCCCAACAATTCCGGGCTCCAGATGGACCAGCTGACCCAGCTGTACATTCCGGCCTTCTTCATCGATCAGCTGCAGCTGTCAGAGGATGGCAATCTCGTGCTCGCGATGGAGGGCGGAATCTCGATCTCGGAAGATCCGAACATCCGCTTCACTTACGTCTCGAACGGCGCCAAGCGGTTCCGCGCCGAGGCCAAGGATACCCAGGGCCACGTGTTCGAGCACGAATGGCCGGTCGACGGCTCAGGCACCTGAGGGAGGCGCGGGACGCGTCAGAAACACCGGACTTCCGCTTCGGCCTGCGCTCGGCGGAGATCGTTGAGCGCATTTGCGGCCTGTTCAGAGGTTCGAAACTCCGAGCCAAGCGTGCTACGCACCTGCGACATGCTCAGCACGGTTTCGGCGGTGACATAGCGCTCGTAAGGAAGGATCGAAGCGATCACGTCGATGGAGCAGGAGCACTGCTCGATCGACTGGCGGGTTTCGCCGTTGGCCTTCATGCAGCCGAAGACATATTCGGCCCGCGCCGAGGTCGGATAATCGTTGAGATCCTCGGCACGCGCGGCCGCAACCATCCCGATCACGACGGTCAATACAGCGACAATCGGTCGTAGTGAGATAGTCGACATCAGGATGATCCTCCGCGGCACTTATGTGAAGCTATGCTATGAGTGGTGATCTGAAAAGACGATCTCCAAGGAAACGGCTCACGGCCTCATGAAGCAAGTTCTTCGTCTATTGGTTGGCATTTTCATCTGCGTGATCGTCCCGGTCTCGGCATGCTGCGCCGCCGATACGATCAAGGTTGCAGTGCAAAAGACCGGGACGTTCGCCTGGGAATTGGCTGTCATCCGGTCCCACGGTCTCGACAAGCAGGCAGACCTCGCAATCGACGCGGTCGAACTCGCGAGCCCCGAAGCAGGCAAGATCGCGCTGCGCGCGGGCAATGCCGACCTCATGGTCTCGGACTGGCTCTGGGTGTCGCGCGAGCGTGCGTTGGGCGCGAGGCTGCAATTCTCTCCCTACTCGAGCGCGCTCGGCGCCATCATGATCCCCCCATCTTCGCCAATCCGGACACTGGCGGATTTGAAAGGCCGCAAGCTCGCGGTGGCCGGCGGACCACTCGACAAGAGCTGGCTGTTGCTGCAGGCCGCCGCCAAGCGGGACGGATTGGATCTGAAGTCGCAGGCGACGATCACCTATGGCGCGCCGCCTTTGCTCGCGGCGAAATTGTCCGAAGGCGAAATGGACGCCGGCATCAACTACTGGAATTTCTGTGCCGCGCTCGAAGCCAAGGGTTTTCGCCGCCTGATCGGTATCGAAGACCTGCTGCCGCGATTCGGCGCCAAGGGCCGGGTCGCGATGGTCGGCTATGTCTTCGACGAGGACTGGGCCAAGGCGCATCGGGAGCTTGTGGCCCGCTTCCTGGAGGTAACCGCAAAGGCCAAGGACATCCTCGCCAGTTCCGACGCCGAATGGGACGCGATCGCGCCGCTCACCGGTGCGGCTGACGCGGCGACCCTGCACGCCTATCGCGATCGTTACCGCGACGGTATTCCGCGGCGGACAGTCGGCGACGAAGAAGCGGATGCCCGCGTGCTCTATCGCGTCTTGGCCGAGATCGGCGGGCGCGATCTGGTCGGACCCGCAGAGCAGCTCAGCCCCGGCACCTACTACAATCCCGATCCGAGGGACTGAGGTGCTGCGGCTGGCATCCATTGCGCTGTTGCTCGCCATTTGGTGGATCGCAGCCGCACTCGGCGGTAGCGGCAAGCTGCCGCCGCCCTCGAGCGTGCTCGCGGTCATGATCACAGAAGCCAGGTCCGGCGCGTTGTTTCTGCATCTCGGCGCGACGCTCGCCCGTGTCATGCTAGCCTTCACGCTCGCAATGGCCCTGGGCTCTGCGATCGGGTATCTGATGGGCCGGGTCAGGCTCGCCGATCGCCTCGGCGATCCCTGGCTGATCCTGCTGCTCAACTTGCCGGCGCTGGTGGTGATCGTGCTCGCTTACATCTGGGCAGGACTGACCGAGGTCGCAGCCATCAGCGCCATTGCCATCAACAAATTGCCGACCGCCGTCGTGACCTTGCGCGAAGGCGCCCGTGCGCTCGATCCATCGCTGGATGAGATGGCGAAATTGTTCGTGTTTTCGCGCTGGCGCAGCTTTCGCCACCTGCTGCTGCCGCAGCTGGCGCCCTACATCGCGGCCGCTGCGCGGTCGGGCCTGTCCTTGGTCTGGAAGATCGTGCTGGTTGCAGAACTGCTGGGGCGGCCGAACGGCGTCGGCTTCGAGATCGGTGTCGCCTTCCAGCTGTTCGATATTCCGCTGCTGCTGGCCTATTCCTTGAGCTTTGCGGCGGTCGTGCTCGTGATCGAGAGCTTACTCGTGCAGCCATTTGAGCGGCGCGCATCCCGGTGGCGGCTTCGTGCGGCTTGAGGTCGATATCATCAGCAAGAGCTTCACGAGCGCCGCCGGCAAACGGCATGAGGTGCTCGCGGCCATCGAATTCGTGCTTGATTCCGGCGAAGTCGGCGTCGTGGTCGGACCATCCGGCTGCGGCAAGAGCACGATGCTGCGGATCCTTGCCGGGCTCGACCATGATTTCGCAGGCCATATTTCTCGCCCCGAGGGTGCCCGGCTCGCGATGGTATTTCAGGAGCCGCGGCTGTTGCCCTGGCGATCGGTTGAACAAAATGTCCGGCTGGCGGCGCCCGAGATCGAAGCGGCGAAACTCGACGCCATCTTTGCCGTGCTCGAATTGAGCGCGCATCGCGAGCATTACCCGGGCGAGCTGTCGCTCGGCCTTGCCCGGCGGGTGGCCATCGCACGCGCCTTCGCGGTCGAGCCCGACTTTCTGATCCTGGACGAACCGCTGGCGTCGCTCGACGACGCCCTGGCCGCGCGCCTGCGCGAGGAGATCGCGTCACTCGTGGGCAGTCGACCGATGATCACCTTGCTCGTCACGCATAGCCTCGACGACGCGGCGCGGCTCGGCGACCGGCTGTTCTTTCTGTCCTCGCGCCCGGCCCGGCTGCTCCATACGGTCCCGATCGAGACGCCGCGTGCAGCCCGAACGGACGAGGTGATCATGGCGATCAAAGCCGATCTGGCGCGCTTGAATGTTGCGGGATCGTGACGTGCGCTGATCATGACAGGCCAACAAGAACGAGAGCTCGGAGGACGTGATGCCAAGGACGCTGATAGTCGCTGCAGCCTTATCTTTGACGGTGCCCAGCGCCCTGCTCGCGCAGGGCAAGGGCATTCGGCTGTGGAATCTGACCACAGCAACCATCACCGGGTTTCAGCTGTCGCCGGCGGGTCAGAATAATTGGGGTCCCAACCAGACGCTCAACGATAAGGACAAGGAGGTGGACCACGACGAGCGGCTGCGACTCACCGGCATCGAGCCCGGGCGTTACGACGCCAAGGTCAGCTATGCCGGGTCGAAGCAGTGTGTCGTACGCGATATCGAGATCAAGGCCGATGCGGTCGTCTCGATCGCCGACAAGGATCTGAAGGACTGCACGAACTGAGATCGAATGCGCCCGACACGGCTCGCTGCTTACGCCTTGTCATTGCTATGAGGATATTCGCAGCGCCACTTCACCGCGGTCCATTTCGGGTGTTCGCCGATCCATTGCGCGATATAGGGCGGTGCCTGCATTGCGCATTGGCGCAGCGAGCCGCCGTCGGTGAACACGAGGTGCGTCTCTTCGCAGGTGGTCGGCGAAAGAACGGCGCAGATGGTGATGACGAGATCGATCGGGCTCATGTCTGCAATCCTTGGAACCAACCATATTCTATACTGGAATACGATTTGGAGGCGATCGGGTTTCTAACTGCTCACGGAATCAGGACTCAAAGACCGGACGCAACCTGAAATCAGAAACCAAGGCCAAAGATACTCCGGGCTCGGCGACGCTCAAGACTGGTGAGATCGGAGCCGCCAGGGCGGGCAACGGCGACGCCCCCAGGCCTGCCCTGCCCCAGGCCAATATCAGGCGTGACCGCTCAAAGAGCTAAACATTGGCGGTCAGGCTCGACGAATAGGCCTGAGTTCGTGCCGATCGATAATTTCTGCATTGAAGTCGGCAGCCGCAACGTATCACAGATCCGCGATCCACGGCCAGCGCGCGGGCGCTTGATCCACACCGCGAGGACTGCGAAGGTAGCGACCATTACAACCTAAAATCAAATGGGAGGATGAACGGATGGCGAAGGTTCTCGTGCTGTATAAGACACCCAAGAGCGCCGAAGCGTTCGACAAGCACTATGCGGATGTTCACATCCCGCTGGCCAAGAAAATCCCGGGTCTCAAGGCCTATGACATCAGCCGCGGCGCGGTTGCCGCACCGGGGGGCTCGAGCAGCCTGCATCTCGTTGCGACGCTGACGTTCGATACGATGGACGCGTTGAAAGCCGGGATGGGATCGGCAGAGGGCAAAGCTGCCGCCGCAGATCTTTCGAATTTCGCCGATGGCGGCGTCGATCTCTACTTCTTCGACAACCAGAACGCCTGACACTCGAGCGCGGGATCGCCAAACGAAATCTGCCAAGCCGTCTTGAACCGGTCAGGTTCGATCAGGCTTGGCAGACCCGCTTAGACGCTACTTGCAGGTATCACTTGCGCGCTGCGCAGGCATACATGTTGATTTCCATGCCCACCGGCACTTCGACAATTTTCGGAGTTCTCCAGGCCATTTCAAGCTCCCAAGTTCACGCTGTCATTGCTGGCGCGATGCTCACGCCGGGCTTGAAGCTAGGGCCGCATTTGGGCGAACGCAAGTCTGGCACCCTCACGATGATTGATAGTCCAAATCGGAGAGCCGCATTATCGTAACAACTGCAAGAGCTTGCGGCCCGCTGGCGTCGCCAATTCCTTGGCATCGAGGGTTCCGTCGTTGTCGGTGTTGGCCGCGTTGAACCGCTCCGTCACCACGGCGAGGTACTCGTCCAGGGTAAGCGTGCCGTCATGGTCGGGGTCGGCCGCTTTCAGATCCTTGCGGGCCAACCTGCCGTGCAGTTCGCGGGCGTCGAGCGTCCCCTCGTGGTCCATGTCCAGCTTTGCGAATGCGGCCGCGGCGGCCTTCTTGGCTTCCTGAAGGTCAAGGGTTCCGTCATTATCAGTATCAAATAGCTTGACCGGGTCCGCCTTGTGTGGCGCCGCCTGCACCGGCAAACCTGCACACATCAAAACGATCGCGGACGACGCAAGCGCGTAACGCAACATCATAGCTCATCTCCATTAGTTTCCGCGCGTCGGTGTTGTCACGAACGCAGGATTTCATGTCGCAGCATCTGCTATGATCGTGTCAGCGCGAGGGAGGTGCCGTCAAGGGCCGCGGCGGGCGCGCGCCTTCGCAACCGCGAGCTGCGATACAGATCGACAAACCTTCGGCTCCGCCGTTGAAGCCTCGGCCCTCGCAAGCTGAGCCCGCAGCGTGCGCTGCCCCTACGCACCGCCCGGCTGCACGTAGCAGAAGACGTACCGGTTGCGGCTGAGGAAGACGATGCCGTGGCCTGTGGGATTGCCTTTGTCCCATTTCATTTTGTTGACCGGGATCTCGATCTCGGTCCCGATGTCGATGTGCGGTCGGCCGCGCGGCTCATCGGGCCGATCATCCGTGATGACCGCATAGGTTTTGCCCTGCCGAACATGAATCTCGTCGGCGAAATAGGCGTCAGCCTCGCCGCAGCATGGCGCGGTCGGGACATCGGGCTGCATCAAGGCCTGATACCATTCGCGCAGCGCCGGATCGACTGCGCCCCATTGGCCGAGATCACGCGCACTCGCAACTCCACCGAGGCAACTGACCACACCGAGCCAAAGGATCGTCCATCTCATCCACTTTCTCCTCTGCTTCTCCGGCAGGTTTGAGAAAGCAAGCTTCATGCCGCACTGCAGCATATTGGTGGTATTATCAATGCCATGACGTTCTCTCATGAACGCAATGCGTTAGAGCTGCGGGCACAGCTAGAGCCGCAGGCAGAAGCGAATCAGAACATCGCTGCCGACCGCGAATTTGCGGCACGCGTTTTCGTGTTGACGCGTTTTTGGTTTCGGGCAGAGTGTTGCCCATGCAGCGTCAGAATAGGCGCGCAGAAAAAAGCTCGGGAGGAAATGAATGAAACGGATTGCGCTGGCCGCTGGCCTCGCGATGTGTGCATCGTTTGGCGCAAACGCACAGACCGCCGATCAGTTGGTCAAGGGTGCGACAGATACCTCAAACGTTCTCAACTACGGGATGGGCTACAACCTGCAACGGTTCAGCCCGCTCACGCAGATCAACAAGGACAGCGCCAAGAATCTCGTCCCGGTCTGGAATTACAGCTTCGCCGACGACCGCAGCGAGGAGTCGCAGCCGCTGGTGTATCAGGGCGTCATCTACGTCACGACGCACAACGCGACGATGGCGATCGATGCCAAGACCGGCAAGCAGATCTGGAAAAGCAAGATCGAATATCCGACCGAGACTCCGCGAATCGTCTGCTGCGGCATCATCAATCGTGGCGCGGCCCTGTTCGACGGCAAGGTCTTCCGCACGACGCTCGATGCCAATGTGATCGCGCTCGACGCCAAGACCGGCAAGGAGCTATGGCGGCAGAAGGCGGCCGATATCAAGGAAGGCTATTCGATGACGGTGGCGCCGCTGGTTGCCGACGGCGTCGTGCTGACCGGTATTTCGGGTGCGGAATTCGGCACCCGCGGCTTCATCGACGGCTGGGACCCCGCGACGGGTAAGCATTTGTGGCGCACCCATACTGTGCCCTCGCCGGACGAGCCCGGCGGCGACACCTGGAAGGGCGACACCTGGAAGCTCGGCGGCGGCTCGACCTGGATCACCGGCTCCTACGATCCTGAGCTGAACACCGTCTATTGGGGCATCGGCAATCCCGGCCCGTTCAACGCGGCCGTGCGTCCCGGCGACAACCTCTACACCTGCTCGGTGCTGGCGCTCGACCCGAAGACCGGCAAGATCAAGTGGCACTATCAGTTCTCGCCGAACAACCCGTTCGACTACGACTCGGTCGCCGAGATGGTGCTCGCTGACATCAATGTCGAAGGCAAGCCCACCAAGGTGCTGATGGACGCCAACCGCAACGGCTTCTTCTATGTGCTCGATCGCACCAACGGCAAGCTGCTGGCGGCCAATCCTTACGTGAAGGTCAACTGGGCCTCCGGCATCGACATGACAACCGGAAAGCCGATCGAGACCGATGTCACGCGGGATGCGCGCGAGGGCAAGAAGGTCGTGGTCTTTCCGTCGATTCTTGGCGGCAAGAACTGGGAGCCGATGTCGTTCAACCCGCAGACCGGATTGGCTTACGCCAACACGCTGGTGTTCGGCGGCCACTACAAGACGGAGCCCGCGACCTACAAGGCCGGCGAATGGTATCTCGGCATGGACCTGACCGACCTCTGGGAATGGGGCAATGGTCCGCGTGGCCAACTCAAGGCAATCGATCCCCTGACCGGCAAGACCAAGTGGGAGCAGCCGAGCGATATTCCGCGCTTCTCCGGCGTGTTGTCGACCGCCGGCGGCGTCGTCTTCTCCGGCCAGCTGACCGGCGAGTTCGAAGCCTTCGACGCCGACAGCGGCAAGAAGCTGTGGCAGTTCCAGACCGGTTCCGGCATCGAAGGCCAGCCGGTGACGTGGCAGCAGGACGGCGTGCAGTACGTCGCTGTGACCTCGGGCTACGGCGGCGTCTACTCGCTGTTCTCCGGCGACGAGCGCCTGGCCAATGTCCCGGCGGGTGGCTCGCTCTGGGTCTTTGCGGTCAAGAACTAAGCGTGGAATGCTCGTGAAGACGAATGCGTTCATGTGGGCGGCGGCGCAATGCGCCGCCGTCGCGGTACTCGTGGCCTCGCTATCGACGGCCGCGATCGCCCAGCAACAGGATGGCGGCGACGCGCACGCCAAGATCGACCAGGGCAAGATGACCTTTGCCCAGAAATGTTCGCACTGCCATGGCCCCAACATGGTCAATGCGGGCACCATCACACCTGACCTGCGCCGATTTCCGGATGATGAGCCACGCTTCGTCACGACGGTGAAGCAGGGCAAGAATGGCCGTATGCCGCCGTGGGGCGATATTCTCAGCGACGACGATATCGCAGCACTCTGGGCCTACGTGTCGAGCCGGAGGGCGCAATGAAGCCATGGCGCGCGGCTTATGCGGCCGCCCTGGTCCTTGCGACGACGGCGGCGCATGCGGCTGACCCGGCGTTACGCGTATGCCTGGACGAGGATCTGCCCCCGCTCTCGGTTCATCACCGCGGCAAGCCCGGAAGCGGCTTCGATGTCGCGCTGGCGCAGGCTGTCGCCGATCGCTTGGGCCGTCCGTTGGAGATCCAGTGGTTCGAGAGCAAGCTTGACGAGGACTCGAGCCCCGCGCTCGAAGCCAATGCGTTGTTGTCCGATGGCCGTTGCGGGCTGGTCGGCAGTTACGCCTTGACGCAGGACGCGTTGGTCGCGCCCGGTGTGAAGACCGCGAAGCTGCCCGACTTCGATGGCGCTACCCGGGAAGATCGACGGCGACGGGTGGCACTCGGCGTGCTCAGGCCGAGCAAGCCCTACATGTTCTCGTCCCTCACCGTGGTGCTGGGTCCCGATGAGAAGCAGCGGCCGATTGCCGGGATCGGCGATCTCGCTGGCCTGCGCATCGCGAT
>NZ_CAFK01000314.1 GCF_000239815.1 Bradyrhizobium sp. STM 3843
CGGGGATGCGGTGGCCGTAACCGCCCTGGCAAGCGTGATCATTCGCGCGGACGAACAGGGTGATGCGGACGTGAAATCGTGTGGTCCTGGCGCCCCGACGCTGGCGCTAAGCTCTTGGGTGACGATGATCCCAAGGGCGACGGTGGCTAACAAGCCCGGCACACCGAGGAGAGCGCGACATAAGCGTTAAGACCATCGCGCGGGGAATGCCGGGTTGATCCGGCTGAACCTGTGGTACCTGCCGCCTGCTTTCTTTGATGCAGGCGGGCCATGGGTGAGGCCATCACCCGGCATTCCCTGCACCCTCTCGCATGCGAGCAGGGTGAACTCTCGATCAACTCGGGCGCATCGCGCGGCGAGAACGTATAGTCTCGCGCAGTGATGAAGGCTCCGGAGGCAGGCATGGAACATTTGCTGCGCCCGGACGTAACCCCGTCGGGAGGTGCCACATGGACGAGACCAGGTTTGCACAGCTGCTTGGGGCAGCCGCGATCAGCGTGTGGGGCGACATGCCGCGCGACATTCAGGAAGCGCTGTTCGAGACCGCGATGCGCAGTCACGAGGAGCTGCGTCACGACCTCGCAAAGCTTCTGCACGATCGGCACCCGCGTACCGAGCACCCGCCGCGCCCGGCATTTTGAGCAACCCGCTGCATCGGCGGAAACAGCGGGGCCGCTGGCCTCAGTCCCGGCGATCGTCCGAACGGAAATGCGCGGCTTCGTCATAGCCGCGGCGGCTGCTGTAGAACACCAGCGCCATCAGCCCGATGCCCACGATCAGCGAGAACACGACGCCGAGCGTCAGCGCGATCCAGCCTTGTGTCGGCATCGGCTCGCCCGGTACCGTCAGCCCGAGATAGGCGAAAGCCACCGCGCCTGCCAGAATGATCAACAGCGCCGCAATGGCCGCAATGGATCCTGCTCGCATGCTTTTGCGCTCCCTTTGAGCCCCAACCGGGCGCGATCCCGATCGTTCCTGATCGTATCACGTGCACTCTCCGACAGTTCCAAAATCCGAGCCGGCAACGAGGCTGCTGCGCTGCAGAAAGCGGCATGCTGCACAGCGCGATGCACAGCGCGTGCTCAAATTTGCGAATGCGGAGGCGGTCTCCTGGTGGCCCGCATGGCTGCTACTTGCGAGCGCGCTAGGCGCGACAAAGCGAAGCTGATAACCATGGCCTCCTCCAAAATGCATCACACTTCAGGGACCTAAGATGGACAACCGTAGCGACATCTGGCGCGGCGTCGACGCGATCAAACCCCGTTTCATCGAGCTCAGTGACAAAGTCTGGGGTATGCCGGAGGTCTGCTACACCGAGGCGCGCTCGGCCGCAGAGCACCTCGCCGAGCTGCGCCATCAGGGCTTTCGGATTACCGAAAAGGTCGCGGGCATTCCGACCGCGCTGATGGGCGAATGGGGTGAAGGCGGCCCGGTGATCGCGTTTCTTGGCGAATACGACGCCCTGCCCGGCCTGAGCCAGGAGGCCGGTGTTGCCGAGCATCGGCCGGTCGAGACCGGTGGTCACGGTCACGGCTGCGGCCACAATCTGCTCGGCTCCGCCGCGCTGCTCGCCGCCACCGCCGTCAAGGACTGGCTCGCGACCAACAAGGTGCCGGGGCGCGTGCGCTATTACGGCTGTCCGGCCGAGGAAGGCGGCGCCGCCAAGGCCTTCATGGTGCGCTCCGGCGCCTTTTCGGATGCCGACATCGCGATCACCTGGCATCCGTCGAGCTTCTGGGAAGTGGTGATGACGCCGTCGCTCGCCAACACCCGCGCCGATTTCACCTTCACCGGCCGCACGTCGCACGCCGCCGCCTCGCCGCATCTCGGCCGCAGCGCGCTCGACGCAGTCGAACTGATGAATGTCGGCGTCAACTACATGCGCGAGCACATGCCGAGCGACGCGCGCGTGCATTATGCGCTGCTGGATACCGGCGGCATTGCACCGAACGTGGTGCAGGCGCATGCGCGGGTACGCTATTCGATCCGCGCCCGCGACCTGCCCGGCATGAACGAGCTGGTCGGGCGCGTGCACAAGATCGCGCAAGGCGCGGCGCTGATGACCGAGACCAAGGTCGAGATGAAGATCATCTCCGCCGTCTCCAACATCATGCCGAATACGCCGCTGGAGCAGGCGCTCCACAGGATCATGGAAGAGCTCGGGCCGCCGCATTTCGACGACACCGATAAGAATTTCGCAGGCCAGATCCAGGCGACGCTGACCGACAAGGACATCTCGTCGGTCTACTACTCGATCGGCATGGAGCCGACCGACCGGCCACTTGCGGATTTCCTGGTGCCGCTCGATGCCAAGCGCAACCCGCAGATCGGCTCGACCGATGTCGGCGACGTCAGCTGGGTGGTGCCGACCGTGCAGGTGCACGCGCCGACGGTCGCGATCGGCACGCCGTTCCATACCTGGCAGGTCGTGGCGCAGGGCAAGTCGCCGGCCGCGCACAAGGCCATGGTGCAGGCGGCCAAGGCGATGGCGTCGCTCGGCGTCAAGGCGCTGAACGAGCCCGCGCTGATCGCCGCCGCCAAGGCCGACCTGAACAAGCGCACGGCGCGGACGCCCTATGTCAGCCCGCTGCCGGAAGAGGTCGAGCCGCCGCTGACCATGTCGGTGGCGTGAGCAAAAGGTGCAGGCGGCGGCCCGCGAAAATGGAAACGAAGTTTCCATCGGCAGCCGCTGCCTCACCTCGTCACGTGCACGTCGCGGGCGCGCGACGATGATGTCATGGCGCACGCCTATGTCGACTTGCAGCAACGAATATGCGTTGATGCGCGAGTCGAACGGGTGCAGCGGATTTGCCTGACATGAGCAATGAGGTCTTGATCGGTGACAGCGAGGTCGCGCGGCTCGCGCCGCACCCGCTGCGAACGGCCGTGCTTGGCGAGGTCCACGCCCGGCCGTCGCATCCGGTGACGGTACCGGCGCGCATCCTGCATTTCGGCTTCGAGACCTCCGGCCCGCGCGCCGCTGCCGACCGCGCGCACCTGATCGACCTGTGCAAGTCGCGCGGGCTGCCGCCGCCCCCGCCGCAGGACAAGCACTTCCGGATGTCACTCGGCGGCACCGTGCTGCGCTGGGAGCAGCATTCCGAGTTCACGACCTATACCTGGGACGTGCCGGTCGACCCGAATGCCGGCGCGTTTCATCCATCCGCAGCGTCGCTCGCCGCGCCGATGCGGCTCGTGCCGCAGCCGGGGCCGCTGCTGGTCGCCGTCGATCTCAACGTGCTAGCCGACGACGAGGTCAGGACCAGCCAGCTGGCGATGTTCGATTCCGTCAGCCTCGCAATGGCCGAGATCGCCGACGGCAACGGCCTCTATGCCACCGACTTCCAGGCCAATCCGGAAGGCTATGTGCGCATCCTGCTGCTCGATCGCGGCATGAGCCCGGCGCGGATCGGCAGCACGGTCCAGCATCTCCTGGACATCGAAACCTACCGGAACCTGGCGCTGCTCGGCCTGCCCGAGGCGCAGCGGCTGTCGCCGTCGATCAACGCTGCCGAGAAGCGGCTCGCCGAAGTCACCGAGCGCATGCGCAGTGCAACCGATCTTTCCGACAACAACCAGATGCTCAGCGAGCTGACGGCGCTCGCCGCCGAGGTCGAGGCTGGAGCCGCCGCCAGCCTGTTCCGGTTCGGCGCCAGCCGCGCCTATGACGAGATCGTCACGCAACGGCTCGACAGCATCGGCGAGCGCAAGACGCCGGGCTTTCCGACCTGGTCATCGTTCCTGGTTCGGCGGATGGCGCCGGCGATGCGCACCTGCATGGCGACCGAAGCGCGCCAGGGCGCGCTCTCGCTGCGGCTGGCGCGCGCCGCCAATCTGCTGCGCACGCGGGTCGACGTCGAGCTGGAGCAGCAGAACCAGGAGCTGTTGAAATCGATGAATGCGCGGACCCGGCTGCAGCTGCGGCTGCAGACCACGGTCGAAGGCCTCTCGGTCGCTGCGATCACCTATTACCTGACCGGGCTGTTCTCTTACCTGGTCAAGGCCGCGCACGAGACCGGCGCGCTGCATGTCGAGCCCGGCTATGCCATCGCCGTGTTCGTGCCGCTGGCGGCGTTGACGATCTGGCTCAGGGTGCGCCACATCCGTCGCTCGCACATCAACGAGCCGATGTGATCAGAGCATCAAGGCGCAAGTTCGGTGAGATCATCGACGACCGCAAGCGCACCGTCGAAAGCGTCGTCACCGAAATAACGGCTGCGGGTGATCAGCGCCGGAATGCCGGCGCGCGTCGCTGCGATCAGGCCGTTACGGGAATCTTCGATAGCCACGCAACTCGATCCCGAGAGGTCGAGCTGCGACAGCACCTCAAGATAGGCATCAGGCGCCGGCTTCTTGCGTGCGACATCGTCGGCCGCGACCACCGCAGCAAATTTCGCCTCCCAGGCCGGGCCCAGCGCCGGCGCGAGCAGCGCGTCGATATTGCCCCGTGTCGTGGTGGTCGCAATAGCCAGTGTCTGCCCGCGCGCAAGCGCGGCATCGAGCAGCGACCGAACTCCCGGCCGCAATGGACAGCCCTTCTCGGCCATCAGGACAGCGAACCGCTCGGTTTTGACATGGTGCAGTCTGGCAATGGCGGCATCGGTCAAGGGCGGGCCGGATCGCCGCCTCTGATCGAAGGCGCGGATGCGCTCCTTGCCGCCGGTCACACGCAGGAGCTCCTTGTAGATGCGCCGTCCCCAATGCCAGTCGAGCCCGAGCTGCACGAAGGCCTCGTTGAAGGCTTCGCGATGCAGCTCCTCGGTCTCGGCCAAGGTGCCGTCGACGTCGAAGATCAACGCGGCGGCCTCGGCGAGCCGGCGTCGAATCCTGTCGGTCGGTGTGATCGCCCTTACCAATGCGAGGCTCATGCTTACTGCTCCGCGTTGCGAAACACCCGGCTTGCCAGCACGTCGGCCGCCTCGATCGACATCACGTCGTTCGAGGTCAGCACCCGGTCGAGCCGCGAGACCAACCGGTTGGCCTGGCGCAGCCGGACGCGATCGAGCGCGTTGCGGATCGAGCGTGCGTTGGAAAACAGCGGCTGCGTCCTGCGCACCGAGATGTATTTCTCAAATGCAGCACGGGCCTCGGGAGTGAACCGATAATTCTGCCCTTCCAGCATCAGCTCGGCGATGGTCAGCAGCTCGCCTTCCGAATAATCCGGGAAATCGATGTGATGGGCGATGCGCGAGCGAAAGCCCGGATTGGACGAGAAGAATTTCTCCATCCGATCGGCGTAGCCGGCGAGAATGACCACGAGATCCTCGCGCTGGCTCTCCATGATCTGCAGCAGGATCTCGATTGCCTCCTGGCCGTAATCGCGCTCATTCTCGGGCCGATAAAGATAGTAGGCCTCGTCGATGAACAGCACACCGCCCATCGCCTTCTTCAGCACTTCCTTGGTCTTGGGCGCGGTGTGGCCGATATACTGCCCGACCAGATCGTCGCGCGTCACGCTGATGACGTGGCCGCGGCGGACGAAGCCGAGCCGGTGCAGGATGCCGGCCATGCGCAGCGCCACCGTGGTCTTGCCGGTGCCGGGATTGCCGGTGAACGACATGTGCAGGGTCGGGAACGTGGTCGTAAGCCCCATCTTCTGCCGGATGCGCTCCATCAGCAGCAGCGAGGCGATCTCCCGGATCCGCGTCTTGACCGGCGCCAGCCCGACCAGTTCGCGGTCGAGCTGCTCGAGCACCGGCGCGATCTCGACATCCTCGAATTCGCGACGCAGGTCGATGGTGTCGACCGGCGCCACCTGGTTTGCATCCACCTGCGCCGTCTGCATCATGAGGAATACCGCTCGCCTTCGGGTCGCTCGGTGGCATAGGCATGCGTGGCGTAGCGGAGGTTACGGCCGACAGTTTCCTGCCGGTCGAGCCGGAAGCCCGGCTCATGCTGCGGCCGGTTGACGATGAATGAGATGCGCAGCGATTCCCAGCCGTGGCTGGAATCGAAGCCGGAGATGCGGATATAGCGGTCGCCATAGATCTTCCGGCAATCCGCAAGCTCGCGCATGATGCCGGCCGCATCGCGCAGGTCGAACATCGGCAATCCCCACATCTCCCAATAGGTGTTGCGGGGATGCGGATCATCGGTGAACTCGATGTTCACCGCCCAACCTTTGTCGAGACAATATTGGACCTGCGCCGTGATCTGCTCGTCGGTCAGATCGGGGAGGAAAGAAAAGCAGCCCTGAGTGACGCGCATAGTGATCTCCTCTTACACCGCAGCCGTGACGGTCGGAACGAAGTCCGGCGTATCGGTCGATTCATAGTTGAAGGTGACGTCCTTCCAGACCTCGAGCGCCTCACGCAGCGGCGTGCAGCTCTGCGCCGCCCTGGCCAGGATCTCCGGGCCCTCATGCACGTAGTCGCGCCCCTCATTGCGGGCGAGGATCATCGCTTCCAGCGCGACGCGGTTGGCGGTCGCGCCGGCGGCGATGCCGCGAGGATGGCCGATGGTGCCGCCGCCGAACTGCAGCACCACATCCTCACCGAGCAGATCGAGCAGCTGGTGCATCTGCCCGGCGTGGATGCCGCCGGAGGCGACCGGCATCATCTTGTTGAGGCTGGCCCAAGGCTGGTCAAAGAACACGCCGTGCTCGAGCCGCATCGGGTTGAAATCCTCGCGACAGATGTCGTAGTAGCCGCGCGTGGTGTTCGGATCGCCTTCGAGCTTGCCGACCACGGTGCCGGCATGGATGTGGTCGACACCGGCGAGCCGCATCCATTTGGCGATGACGCGGAACGAGACGCCGTGCGAGCGCTGCCGCGTGTAGGTCGAATGTCCGGCGCGGTGCAGGTGAAGGATCATGTCGTTCTTGCGCGCCCACTTCGCCATCGACTGGATCGCGGTGTAACCGATCACAAGATCGATCATGACGATGCAGGAGCCGAGTTGCTTGGCGAACTCGGCGCGCTCATACATGTCCTCCATGGTCGCCGCGGTGACGTTGAGATAGGTGCCCTTCATCTCGCCGGTCGCCGCCTGCGCCTTGTTCACAGCCTCCATGCAGTAGAGGAAGCGCTCGCGCCAATGCATGAACGGCTGCGAATTGATGTTCTCGTCGTCCTTGGTGAAATCGAGTCCACCCTTCAGCGCCTCATAGACCACGCGGCCGTAGTTGCGTCCGGACAGGCCCAGCTTCGGCTTGACGGTGGCCCCGAGCAGCGGCCGGCCGAACTTGTCGAGCCGTTCGCGCTCGACCACGATTCCGGTGGCCGGCCCCTGGAAGGTCTTCACATAAGCGACCGGCAGCCGCATGTCCTCGAGCCGCAGCGCCTTCAGCGGCTTGAAGCCGAACACATTGCCGATGATCGACGCGGTCAGATTGGCGATCGAGCCCGCCTCGAACAAGTCGAGATCATAGGCGATGTAGGCGAAATAGCTGCCCGGCGAGCTCGGAACAGGTTCGACCCGGTAGCATTTGGCGCGATACTTCTCGGCCGCTGTGAGCCGGTCGGTCCACACCACGGTCCAGGTCGCAGTCGACGATTCGCCGGCAACCGCAGCGCAAGCCTCGGTCGGATCGACGCCATCCTGCGGCGTGACGCGGAAGAGCGCGATGACGTCGGTGTCCTTGGGCTGATAGGATGGCTCCCAATAGCCCATGCGCTTGTATTCCATCACGCCGGACTTGTAGCGATCCTTGCCGCGCACGGTGATCGACTGATCGTTCATGTGTTCCTCCTGTTCGTTGTGGGTCTACTTCACGCAGCCTCGGTCATTCCCCCGATCCGTGGGTCGAGCGCGCCGGAGCGGTATCGCTTGGCCATCTCCGCCTGGGGGATCACCCTGATCTTCGACGCGTTGCCGGCGGTACCGAACTGCTCGAACCGTTCGCGGCACAGCTCACGCATCTGGTCCATCGCGGGCTTTAGGAATTTACGCGGGTCGAACTCGACCCCCGACTGCGACGCCACTTTCCGGAATATTGCGGTCATGGCGAGCCGGCAGTCGGTATCGATATTGACCTTGCGCACGCCGTGCCGGATGCCGCGGACGATCTCCTCGACCGGTACGCCCCAGGTCTGCGGCATCTCGCCGCCGAAGGCGTTGAACATGTCCTGCAGGGACTGCGGTACCGAGGACGAGCCATGCATGACCAGATGCGTGTTCGGCAGCCGGCGATGGATCTCCTCGATCACATGCATGGCGAGGATGTCGCCATCCGGCTTGCGCGAGAATTTGTAGGCGCCATGCGAGGTCCCCATCGCAATTGCGAGCGCATCGACCTTGGTCGCACGGACGAAGTCGACGGCCTGCACGGGATCGGTCAGCAGCTGATCGTGGCTCACCTTGCCTTCGACGCCGTGACCGTCCTCCTGCTCGCCGCCGCCATGCTCGAGCGAGCCGAGCACGCCGAGTTCGCCCTCGACGGACGCCCCGACCCAATGCGCCATCTCGACGACGCGCCGCGTGATATCGACATTGTAGTCGTAATCGGCCGCGGTCTTGGCATCGGCCTTGAGCGAGCCGTCCATCATGACGGAGGTGAAGCCGTACTTGATCGCGGTCGCGCAGGTGGCCTCGTCATTGCCGTGGTCCTGGTGCAGGCAGAGCGGTATCTGCGGATACATCTCTTCCAGCGCGTCGATCATCTTCGCCAGCATGATGTCGCCGGCATAGGAGCGCGCGCCGCGCGAGGCCTGGATGATCACGGGGGCGTCGACGGCGGCCGCCGCCTCCATGATCGCAAGCCCCTGCTCCATATTGTTGATATTAAACGCCGGCACGCCGTAGCCGCGCTCGGCGGCGTGGTCCAGCAACTGCCTCAAGGTGATCCGCGCCATTTGTCCGTCTCCGTCCCGTGTTGTCTGAATCTTCAGGTCGCTTGCGCGCGGATGATGCTGCGCAAAGCTGCATCGGCGACCGCGGCGGCTGTAATGCCGAATTCACGGTAGAGGACGTCGGCAGGCGCCGATGCACCGAAGCCGTGCATACCGACGAACTCGCCGCTGTCGCCGAGCCAGCGCCCCCAATCGCCTTCGACGGCGGCTTCGACACCGATCCGCGGCGCCTCTCCGAGAACGCCAGCGCGATACTCGGAAGGCTGCTGACGGAACAGTTCGAAACATGGCGCCGAGACCACTGCGGCGCGCACGCCGTCGGCAGCAAGCAGCCTGGCGGCCTCACGCGCGATCGCGACTTCCGAGCCGGTCGCTATCAGCGTGACGTCGCGTCCGCTCTCGGGCTCATCGACGACGTAAGCGCCGAGCGCCACGCGATTGTGGTCGGACGGCTCTGTCCGGAACGGCGGCAGCGCCTGACGCGAGAGACAAAGCACCGAAGGCGAGGTCTCGGCCCGCAGCGCGCAATCCCACGCCTCGGCTGTCTCCACCGCATCGGCAGGGCGAAATACCAGCAGGTTCGGGATGGCGCGCAAGGCCGGCACATGCTCCACGGGCTGGTGGGTCGGGCCATCCTCGCCGAGCCCGATCGAGTCATGCGTCATCACATGGATGACCCGGATGCCCATCAGCGCCGCGAGCCGGATCGCGGGACGGCTGTAATCGGCGAACGCCAGGAACGTGCCCCCATACGGAATGAACCCGCCGTGCAGCGCGATGCCGTTCATCGCAGCCGCCATCGCATGCTCACGCACGCCGTAATGGATATAGTTGCCGTCCATCGTATCGGGCGTGACTGGCTTTTGCGTCTTCGCCTTGGTCAGGTTGGAGTGGGTCAGGTCCGCCGAACCACCCAACAGATTGGGCAACGCCTGGGCGATCACGTCGATCACGATCTGCGACGCCTGGCGCGTCGCGATCTTCGGTCCTTCGGTCGTGAGTTGCGCCAGCAACTGCGACATCTGCTCGACGTAGGCTGCGGGCAATTTCTTGTTCAACGCATCATGACAGGGCGATCGTCCACCCGCGCAGAGCCGCCGCGTTCGCTCCTTCCACGCCTCACGTTCGGCGCGGCCGCGCGCGCCGACCTCGCGCCAGCTCACCAGCACGTCGGCCGGGACTTCGAATGGTCGATGCAGCCAGTTCAAGGCTACGCGCGTCTTCTCGACCTCCTCCGCACCGAGCGGCGCGCCGTGCGCCTTTTCAGATCCCTGCCGTCCCGGCGAGCCGAAGCCGATCGTCGTTCGGCACGCAATCAGGCTGGGACGATCACTTTGTCGCGCCTGTGCGATCGCATCGGCAATCGCCGCGGGATCGTGGCCGTCGATCCGACGCGTCGCCCAGCCCGATGCCGCGAAGCGCGCCAGCTGATCATCCGAACAGGCCAGCGAGGTCGAGCCGTCAATCGAGATATGATTGTCGTCGAACAGCACGATCAGGCGGTTGAGCTTGAGATGTCCCGCCAGCGAGATCGCCTCATGGCTGATGCCTTCCATCAGGCAGCCGTCGCCAGCGATCACATAGGTGTGGTGATCGACCAGGTCGTCACCGTAACGCGCATTCATCATCCGCTCGGCCAGCGCCATGCCGACCGCGGTTGCAATGCCCTGGCCCAGCGGCCCGGTCGTGGTCTCGACCCCCGGCGTGTGGCCATATTCGGGATGCCCCGGCGTCTTCGCGCCCCATTGCCGAAACGATTTCAGCTCATCGAGCGTCACGGCCTCGTAGCCCGTCAGATGAAGAAGCGCATAGAGCAGCATCGAGCCATGGCCTGCCGACAGCACAAAGCGATCGCGATCCGGCCAGGTTGGATCGGCGGGGTCGAATTTGAGAAATTGCGAGAACAGCACGGTCGCGACATCGGCCATGCCCATCGGCATGCCAGGGTGCCCCGACTTTGCTTTCTCGACCGCGTCGATCGCAAGAAAGCGGATGGCGTTCGCCATCTCGGCGTGCCTGATCTCCGGCTTCGCAGCCACGGTTTGCAGGGCCATTGCGGTCATAGCGTGCGCCTCTTTCGTTCCATCAGTTGCAGGATCATCGGCGTCAAAATCAGCTGCATCGCGAGGTCCAGCTTCGCGCCGTGAATGACGATCGAATTGGCCCGCGACATGAAGCTCTGCGGGATCATCGAGAGCAGATAGGGGAAATCGATGCCGCGGGGATTCTTCAGGCGGATCACCACCATCGATTCGTCCGGAGTCGGGATCCAGCGCGCGATGAAAGGATTTGACGTGTCGACGGTCGGCACGCGCTGGAAATTGATGTCGGTCTCCGAGAACTGCGGAATGATGTAGTTCACGTAGTCCGGCATGCGCCGGAGGATCGTGTCGGTCACCGCTTCGGTCGAATAGCCGCGCGAGGCGCGATCGCGATGCAGCTTCTGGATCCATTCGAGATTGATGACCGGGACGACGCCGATCTTCAGATCGGCATATTTCGCGATATTCACCTTCTCGGTGACGACGGCGCCGTGGAGCCCTTCATAGAACAAGAGATCGGAGTCGCCGGGCAGCTGCGTCCATTCCGTGAATGTGCCTGGGCGCCCGTCATAGAGGCGCGCTTCCTCTTCATCATGCACGTAGTGGCGCGTCATGCCGGTGCCGGATTCGGAATAGTCGCGAAAGGTCCTTTCCAGCTCCTCGAACAGGTTGGTATCGGGGCTGAAATGGCTGAAATGCTTGTTGCCCCGCTCCTGCTCCTCAACCATCTTGCGCCGCATTTCCTCGCGGTCGTAGCGATGGAACGCGTCGCCTTCGATATAGGTCGCCTTGACGTTCTCGCGGCGGAAGATGTTCTCGAACGTCTTCTTGACCGACGTCGTGCCGGCGCCCGAGGAGCCTGTGATCGAGATGATGGGATGACGACGTGACATGGAGCCCTCCTCAGCGGAACAGGCCGCGGCGCGCGAACAGCGGCGCATCGCTGCTTTCGAACAGCGGCTCGACGCCCTCATGCAGGATGTCGAGGTCGCGCACCGCGCGTGCGTCGCCCATCATCAGCGGCGCGCGCTGGTGCGGCGAGCGGGCCGACAGTTCAAGGACGCGCGAGCGGCCGTTCGACGCTGCGCCTCCCGCCCATTCCATGATCAGGGCCATCGGATGCGCCTCATACACCAGCCGCAGGCGGCCTTCGCGATAGCCGGGACGCAGATCGGCCGGATAGAGGAACACGCCGCCGCGTATCAGGATGCGATAGGCTTCAGCCACCAGCGACGCGATCCAGCGCATGTTGAAGTCGCGGCCCCGCGGCCCGGCCGTGCCGGACAGACATTCGTCGACATAATTGCGGACCGCGCCGTTCCAGTGCCGCCGGTTCGAGGCATTGATCGCGAATTCAGGCGTATCCTGCGGAATGCGCACGTTCGTCTTGGCAAGCACGAACTCGCGCAGCGACGGATGGAGCACGAACAGATCGACGCGCCGGTCGATCGCCAGCACCAGCGATGTCTGCGGTCCATAGATGAAGAAGCCCGCCGCGCGCTGCGCGGTGCCCGGCTCGAAGAAGCTCGAGACGACGTCACGGCCACGTGGCCTGATCGAGAAGATGGTGCCGACCGAGACGTTGTTCTCGAGATTGGCCGAGCCGTCCAACGGATCGATCGCGACGCAGAGCGGCGCCAGCGCATCCACCGTTTCCGGCAGATCGACCTCCTCGGACAGGATGCCGGCCACCGGCGCCTGGCGCAGCGCCTCCCGCATCAGGCCGTCGGCGACGAGATCAAGCTGCTTTTGTCCGTCGCCGTCGGCATTGAACCCGGCGACGCCGTCATTTCCGTCCGAGAGGGGGGCAACGGCAATCAGCCGAGCGATATCGCGCACGGCTGCGGCCAGGGCTTCGATAACCGCAGCACAGGACGTTTCGGCGCCTTGCGCGGCGAGATGAGCCTGCAATGTCAGATGTTGGTCCATGTGCCCCCTCCCGTACCGCCCGCCCCTCTTGTTCGGGCTTGACGCTTGCGACGTTTCAGCATCGTCGCACGCCTATCAAGGCGCGAATTGCGCGATTAGGGAAATTTCTTTATCTTTGGATCGACAAAAGTTTTTTTTATGGGAGGAGGATCATGGCTAAGCGCTTTTCGCGCGATTTGACCATCCGGCAGCTCCGCGCGCTCGCGGCAGTCCAGACCTCCGGCTCGGTGACGTCGGCGGCCGGCCGCCTCCATTTGACGCAACCGGCCGTAACCCTGCAGATCCGTAACCTGCAGGAGCTTGCCGGCCTGCCGCTGATCCAGCGAACCGCGGACGGCATGGTCCTGACCGACGCCGGGCGCAGCGTGCTCGTGCTGACCGAACGTGTCGAAGCTGCAATGCTCGATTGCGAACAGGAACTCGAGATGATCGCCGGCCGCAGCGGCGGGCGCGTGTCGATCGGCGCCGTCAGCACGGCGAAATATTTCGTACCGTTCGCGATCGCTGAATTTTCCCGCCGCTTCCCGAAGATCGACGTGAGCTTGCGGGTCGGCAATCGCGACACGATCCGCGAGGCGCTACGGGGCTACGACCTCGATATCGCCATCATGGGGCGGCCGCCCGCTGACATCCAGGTCGATATGCGGCCGCTCGGCAAACACCCGCACGTCGTGATCGCACCGCAGGGGCACTGGCTCGCCAGGAAGCGGCGGATCGCGCCCACCGATCTCGCGGGCGAGGTCTTCATCATCCGCGAGGTCGGGTCGGGGACGCGCATGCTGATGGAGGATTTTTTCCGTAAGAACCGATTGCAGCCGAAAATCAGCATGGAGATGGACAGCAACGAGACCATCAAACAGGCTGTGATCGCGGGTCTCGGCATCGCCTTCATCTCACAGCACACGGTGTCCCACGAGCTCGAAGAGGGCCGGCTGATCGCGCTGAAGATTCCAGGACTGCCAATCATCCGCCAATGGCATGCGATCCGGCGGGCCGACAAGCTTTTGTTACCGCCCGCCCAGGCAATGCTGGATTTCCTCGGCAAGGAGGGGGCGCGCTATCTGCCGGATGCGGTCAAGGGCTGACCGCTCGCGCGCGATTGGGCCTGACGTCGGCAGTTTGTCGCATTTCCGACAGGCCGTCCGCTCGCCCGGACGGCCTTTCCGCAAGCCGCTTGACGACAACGATCGTTGACGCGCCCGGTCCAGGCCGTTTACCGTCATGTATACGGGATGATATAGCATATTGCGGGCAGAGCCGATGTGATCCATGGGAATGGAATGGCACTTGCACCATATCTTGGACGCAGATCGCACCGTCGGCTTTGCGACATCGGCGATGGAAGCGCCGGGCGGAGCGAACGGTCCTCTGGGCCGACGTCTGTCGGCGCGATGAAGGAATGAGGTTGAACGTGATGAAACTGATCCGCTCGGCGCTGGTCGCCGCTCTTTGCGCCACGGCCTGCCTGTTCAGCAGCGCAGCTGCATTCGCCGGCAGCGCGAACATTGCCGTGGCCGCGAACTTTACCGAGCCCGCGAAGGAGATCGCCGCGCTGTTCAAGGCCAAGACCGGCCACGAGGCCGTACTGAGCTTCGGCGCCTCCGGTCAGTTCTACACCCAGATCAAGGAAAATGCGCCGTTCGCGATCCTGCTCTCCGCGGACGATGAGAGACCGAAAAAACTGGTCGACGAAGGGCTGGGCGTGGCCGACAGCCGCTTCACCTATGCGATCGGCAAGCTGGTGCTTTGGAGCAAGGATCCCAATGCCGTAAAGGGTGAAGAGACCCTGAAAGCGGCCGCCTTCAACAAGATCTCGATAGCCAATCCGACCGCAGCACCCTACGGCGCCGCAGCGGTGGAAACCTTGAAGGCGCTCAAGCTCTATGACACGCTGCAGCCCAAGATCGTGATGGGCAACACCATCTCGCAGGCCTTCCAGTTCGTGGACACCGGCAATGCCGAAATCGGCTTCGTGGCGTTGTCGCAGCTGATGCCGAATGCCGGCGGATCACGCTGGCTGGTGCCGCAGGACCTCTATAGCGAAATCCGGCAAGATGCCGTGCTCCTGAAATCCTCGGCCGGCAACGAGGCCGCCACCGCCTTCCTCGCTTTCCTGAGAAGCCCCGAAGCCCGCGCCGTGATCGAAAAGTTCGGCTATGCGCTCGATCCGAAGTCGGGCTCGTAGGCGGAAATGGGTGTAGATCGGCTCGGAATCGTAAGAGCTGAGCTGTCACCCTCCCCTGGAGGGGGAGGGTCGAAAAAACATGTCCGCACGCCATGACTCTCTCCGGCGATATCTGGCAACCGGTCCGGCTGACGCTCGAGCTGGCCTCGCTTACGACGATCATCCTTCTGCTGGTGGGAACGCCGGTGGCCTGGTGGCTGGCGCGCTCGAAGCGCTGGTGGAAGGAGGCTGTCGCGGCGCTGGTGGCGATCCCGCTCGTGCTGCCGCCGACGGTGCTCGGCTTCTACCTTCTCGTTGCGCTCGGTCCGAACGGACCTGGCGGCCTGCTGGCCTCGCTTTGGGGCGCACGCACCCTAGCCTTCACGTTTCCGGGCCTGGTGATCGGCTCGGTCCTGTTCTCGATGCCGTTCGTGGTGCAGCCGATCCGCAACGCCTTCGACGCGATGGGCGACAGGCCGATGGAAGCCGCAGCCACCCTGCGCGCTTCACCCTGGCGTGCGTTCTGGACCGTCGCGGTGCCGCTGGCGAGCCCCGGCTTCCTGACCGGCGCCATTCTCGGCTTCGCCCACACCGTCGGCGAGTTCGGCGTGGTGTTGATGATCGGCGGCAACATCCCCGGAAAGACCAAGGTGCTGTCGATCGCGATCTATGATTACGTCGAGACCTCGCAATGGGCCGAGGCTTCCGTGCTCGCGCTCGGCATGGTCGTCTTCTCCTTCAGCGTCATTCTCGCCATGATGCTGATCGAGAAGAAGGTCACCCGAATAGCGCCATGACTGCCAACACGATCAAGGTCGATTTTCGCGGGCGCCTCGGACGCTTCGAGCTGAACGCGCAATTCGAGCTGCCGGCGCGCGGCGTCACCGCGATCTTCGGTCCCTCGGGCTGCGGCAAGTCGGCCGTGATGCGCTGCATTGCCGGCCTCAATCGCATGAAGACAGGCTTCTGTTCGGTGGCCGGCGATGTGTGGCAGGACGAAAAGACCTTCCGCCCGGTGCACCAGCGGCCGATCGGCTACGTATTCCAGGAAGCCAATCTGTTTCCGCATCTCTCGGTTCACCGCAACCTGATGTACGGGTATCCCGGGCAAGCCGGCGTCGGCGCGATTGCTTTCGACGAGGTCGTCGCCCTGCTCGGGCTTGAGAAGCTGCTGGAGCGCTCGCCGCGCAACCTCTCCGGCGGCGAACGCCAGCGCGTCGCCATCGGCCGCGCTCTGTTGAGCCAACCGAAGCTCCTGCTGATGGACGAGCCGCTCTCGGCCTTGGATCAGATGACCAAAGACGAGATCCTGCCCTATCTGGAGCGGCTGCATGCGGCGCTCGACCTGCCGATCCTCTATATCAGCCACGACATGGCAGAGGTTGAACGGCTCGCCGATCAGCTCGTGCTGATGCGAAGCGGCGGCGTGATTGCCGCCGGGTTGCTCACCGAGCTGCAGGCCGATCTGTCGCTGCCGCTCTCCGTGTCGCGCGATGCCGCGGTCAGCCTCGACGCAACGGTCATTGCCCAGAACGAAGCAGATGGCACGGCAACGCTCGCGGTCCCCGGCGGCCAGTTCCTGGTGCCGGCCGAACCTTTGCGGATCGGCGACAGCCGTCGCCTGCGCGTGCTGGCCGATGATGTCAGCCTGGCGCGCGAACAGCCGAGCCGGAGCACCATCGTGAACGTGCTCCCGGCCAAGATCCTCAGCATCCGCAGCCAGTCCGATCACCGGGTCACCGCCCTGCTCGGCTTGGGCGCAAACGGCGCAGGCGCAAGGCTGCTCTCGCGCGTGACCGAGCGCTCCTGGAACGAACTCGATCTCAAGACCGGCCTCGAGGTCTATGTCCAGGTCAAAGGCGTCGCGCTGGTCCGGCGCGAGCCTTCCGCCTGAGGCACCGCCTGCCCCTCTCATGAACAGTGCCGCTTCGCGCTGTTATATCCGCGACAATATAGGATGCATTGTTATATACTGAACAATATAGCTGAAAACCTTGCGAGCGGGGCAGAACTGGATTTTCTTGCAAGAACTCAAGTGGTTGAAATCGGTTCGGGAGACTGGCGCGCCGCTTGCTACGACGGTTCTCGCAACACGAGGACCCCCGATGAAGCCCGCGGCCATCACCTGGCATCCGAACGCACCCAAACCCCTCGCGCTTGTGCTTGGCACAAACGAGATCGCGTCCGCAGTCGCGAGCAAGCTGAGTGACGCGCGGTTTGCAGTCGTGATGTGTTACGACGCATTCCCGCCGGTGATCCGCCGCGGCATGGCGTTTCACGACGTGCTGTTCGGTGAGCATCGCGAGCTTGCCGGAGTCGTCGCCGTGCGCGCCGACGCAGTCGCCGACATTGCGCGGATTCACCGGGAGGGCGACCGCATTGCGGTGACCGAGATGCACCTGACCGACATCATCGCCTTCCGCTATCCCGCGGTGATCGTCGACGCGCGGATGCAGAAACATCTCACCACGCCGGACCTGCGCGGCGTCGCCGGCATCGCGGTCGGGATCGGGCCGCGCTTTGCGGTCGGTCTCAACTGCGACGTGGCGATCGAGACGCATCCCTGCGCAACCGGAACGGTCGTTTCGCATGGCACGACGCAGCTTGCGGATGGCAAGGCGCGCAGTCTTGGTGATGCGGGCCGCGAACGCTTTGTCTATTCGGATCATGAGGGCGTCTGGCATACGCCGGTCGATATCGGAACACGCGTCTATAAAGGGCTGCAGCTCGGCTCTCTCAGCGGCGCGCCGGTGTTTGCGCCGCTCGACGGCGCGCTCCGCGGCATCGTCCGCGATGGCTCGCGTGTGTCCGCAAATGTCAAGCTGCTGGAGATCGATCCGCGCGGACGCCACGCATCGTGGAGCGGCATCGACGAGCGCGGCCATGCCATCGCGACCAGCACGGTCGCGGCAGTCACCAGCATGATGCAGAACGATAAGGCGGGCCGCGTCTCCGCCCATGTATGAGGAGAACTGCCATGAGTATTGCCGAGATCGCGACGTGCCAGATCGTGGCGCTGCAAGGCGCTGCCTCCGCAATCATCCAGGGCCTGTTGCGCGACTTCGCCGCGCAACTCACCGACACCGGCCTGCGCGTCGCCGGCGTGGTCGAGAGTGCAGCCGATAGCGACCATCCCTGCAAGTCCATGGCCTTGCGCAGCCTTGAGGATGGCCGCCTGTTCTCGATCTCGCAGGATCTCGGTCCCGGCTCGCAGGCGTGCAATCTCGATCCGGAAGGGCTGGTGCTGGCTTGCGCCGCCGTGCAGGACCATATCGCGCGCGGCGCCGACATCGTCATCCTGAGCAAGTTCGGCAAGCAGGAAGCACTCGGCCGCGGCCTGAGCGACGCCTTCGGCGCCGCGATTGCCGCAGGGCTGCCGATCATTACGTCGGTCTCTCCCGCGTTGACGAAAGAGTGGCGAAACTTCGCCGGCGAGCTTGGCGAATGCGTGCAGGCAGACGTCGCGCAACGCCCCGGCTGGATCAATGCCTGGTCGCGCCAAGTGGTGACAGCCCCTCATGCACGTGACATGATCAAACCGGTCAATGACTGGATCGGCACGGGATGAAGGGCGCAGCGCAGATCGAACTGACGATCAATTTCAACAATGGCGGCCGCCTCACGCCGGAAGATCTGCTGCTGATCGAGACGATCAGGAAGGAACGCTCGATTCTCGGCGCGGCGCGGGCCAGCGGCATCTCCTACCGCAAATGCTGGCTGATGGTCGATGCGCTCAACCGCACCTTCGAGACGCCGGTGTTCGAGACCTTTCCTGGTCGGCGCGGCGGCGGCGCGGAAATCACCGCGTTCGGCGAGCGGCTGATCGCGCTGTACCGCTCGATGGAGCGACGCACGCGGACCGCCACTGCGGCCGCGCTTGGCGAACTGCAGAAGGCTACCGATCCGGACTATCAGAAGCGGGCCAGTGGCGCGGCCGAGGCAGCTCCGAAGGCCGAACCGCGCCGGGCCCGATCGCGACGCTCTTGATCATCGCCCAGGCCGACAAGCCTTTTTCCAGCGCCAGACGCTCGACCGATTCCAATGTCACCAGCGCATGCAGCCGGGTGGTTCCGAGATCGAAGGTGACACGGACATAAGGCGGCTCCAGTGGCAGGATCTCTTCGATCTGGCCGGGCAGCCGATTGGTGATCGAAACATCCATCGGCCGTGACAATGCGATCGAGACGTCGCGCGCTTCGATCGTGACGGAGACGCCGGCGTCGACCGGCGCATCAACCACCGGCACCCGCAATTCGCCATCGGCAAAGAACAGCGTCGACATCCCGTATTGCGGGTCGTGCCGCAGCACCCGCGCCGGCACGGTCGTCGAGAGAACCACGGAAGCCGATGGACCATGACCAGTCATCGCCATGGGCCTCGGGCCTCACGGCCGGTCGTGATCATACAGCACGCGGACCCGGATCGTGCCTTCGACGGCGCGCAGTTCGGCCAGCAGCGCCTCGCCTTCGCCGCCGACCACGTCGGTCTCCAGCACGACATAGCCGACCTCCGGATCGGTCTGCAGATATTGCGCCAGGATATTGATGTCATGGCGAGACACCGCTTCGTTGATCTGGCGCAGCACGCCCGGCACGTTGCGGTGGACGTGGATGAAGCGCGTGCCGGTCGGGCGCGCCGGCAGCTGCACCTGCGGGAAGTTGACCGCGCCGAAGGTCGAGCCGACATCGGAATAATCGATCAGCTTGCGCGCGACCTCGCCGCCGATCCGGTCCTGCGCCTCCTCGGTCGAGCCCCCGATATGCGGGGTGAGGATCACGTTGGGCAAGCCCTGCAGCGGCGAGACGAACGGATCAGCGTTCGAAGCCGGCTCGACCGGAAACACGTCGACCGCGGCCCCGGCGAGCTTGCCCTCGCGCAACGCGCTGGCGAGCGCGTCGAGATCGACGACGGTGCCGCGCGAATTGTTGATGAGATAAGCGCCGTCCTTCATGTGCCTGATCTGCCGCTCGCCGATCATGTTGGCGGTGGCCGGCGTCTCCGGCACGTGCAGCGAGACCACGTCGCTCTGCGCCAACAGATCATCGAGGCTTTCGACCGGCTCGGTGTTGCCGTGGCGGAGCTTGTCGGTGAGATCATGGAAGATCACGCGCATGCCCATGGCTTCGGCGAGGTTCGACAATTGTGAACCGATATTGCCGTAGCCGACGATGCCGAGCGTCTTACCGCGCACCTCGCGGCTGCCAGCCGCCGACTTGTCCCAGCCGCCGCCGTGCGCCGAGACCGAGCGCGGGAAGATCCGGCGGAGCAGCATCACCACTTCGGCGATGGTGAGTTCGGCCACGCTGCGCGTGTTGGAATATGGCGCGTTGAACACGGGGATACCGAACCGACGCGCCGCGTCGAGATCAACCTGGTTGGTGCCGACCGAGAAGCAGCCAACGACCATCAGCCGGTCGGCGGCCTCCAGAATCTCTGCCGTGAGATGGGTCCGCGAGCGAATGCCAAGCATATGCACGCCGGACAGCATCCGCTTCAACTCAGCCGCGCCAAGCGCCTTCGGCAGCCGATCGACCTCGGTATAACCGTTGGCCTCGAACATGCGGACGGCCGAGTCGTTCACACCTTCCAGAAGCAGGACGCGGATCTTTTGTTTCGGCAGCGATAGCGGCATGGGCGTACCTGAATCAGTCTTCGGTTTGCGACAGTGTAGCGATTCTGACGGGCGTGCGACGTTAAACTTCGTGAACGGCACCGCCGCAAGGCGCTTTCTGTCGCTTTCACAAGCGCTTGTCTACACGCGCGACCGATTTTCACCGGCAATGCAAAATCGACGCCGCAAGGATCAGATCGCAATGCAGCAATCATAGATTGCCCTTTCGGCTGATGACAAACCCGGCGCGCAGAACTAGCCTCCTATCAACCATAAAATCATCGGGAGGAATCGGATGTCTGACGCAATGGTCGCGGCACGTGCTCCGGAGTCCATCCACGGCGAGACCCAACAGGTCGACGTCGCGGTGGTCGGTGCTGGCTTTGCCGGTCTCTACACGCTCTATCGGCTGCGCAAGGCCGGTTTTTCGGCTGTTGCTCTCGATGCGGCCGACGATGTCGGCGGCACCTGGTACTGGAACCGCTATCCCGGGGCGCGCTGCGACATCCAGACCATCGATTACGGCTACACTTTCGACCCCGAGCTCGACACCGCCTGGCAGTGGTCGGAGAAATATGCCACCCAGCCTGAGATCCTGCGCTATTTCGGTTTCGTCGCCGACCGCTACGATCTGCGCCGCGACATCCGCTTCGGCACCAAGGTCGTCGAGGCCAAGTGGGACGAGACCAGCGAGCGCTGGCTTTTGACCACCGACAAGGGACCTGCCGTCTCCTGTCGCCACTACATCATGGCGACCGGTTGTCTGTCGCAGCCGAAGCCTCCGGAGATCGATGGCGTCACCGACTTCAAGGGTGAGATCTACTTCACCAGCCGCTGGCCGAAGCACGAGGTGCAACTCGCCGGCAAGCGCGTCGCCGTGATCGGCACCGGATCGTCCGGAATCCAGTCGATTCCCGTGATTGCAGAGCAGGCGGCGCAGCTGGTCGTATTCCAGCGCACGCCCAATTTCGCCATGCCCGCCCATAACGGGCCGGTACCGGACGATCGCGCCACTCAGTTCGCGCAGGATCGCGCCGCCTTCCGCGAACAGGCACGCTGGTCGCTCACCGGCGTGCCGTTGCCACCTGCAACCGAATATAGCTGGCAGATGAGCGAGGCCGAGCGCCGGGCTCGCTTCGAGAAGCTGTGGGCCTCCGGCGACCTCGTCGGCATGCTGACCCAGCTCTGGGCCGACCAGGGCGTCGATCCCGATGGCAATGCCCTCGCAGCCGAGTTGATCCGCGAGAAGATCCACGAGATCGTCAAGGATCCCGAAACCGCTGCCGCACTGACCCCGCACGATCATCCGTTCGGCGCCAAGCGGCCCTGCCTCGACACCAACTACTACGCAACGTTCAACCGGCCGAACGTCACTTTGGTCAATCTGCGCCAGGAGCCGATCACCGCGATCACCGCCACCGGCATCACGACAGAGAAGCGCAGCTTCGATATCGACATCATCGTGTTCGCAACCGGCTTTGACGCGATGACCGGCGCGATCAGGGCCGTGCATCCGATCACTGGGCGCGGCGGCCAGTCGCTGTCCGATCTCTGGGCGAATGGCCCCGAGACTTACCTCGGCCTGACCGTTGCCGGCTTCCCAAATCTGTTCCTGATCACCGGCCCCGGCAGCCCGTCGGTGCTGTCGAACATGGCGGTCTCGATCGAGCAGCATGTCGACTGGGTGGTCGATCGGCTGACCGCGATGCGCGAGTCTGGCTTCACCACGATGGAAGCAACCGAGGCCGCGCAGGCCGGCTGGGCGCGGCACATGGCGGATTGCTCGATGGTGACGCTGCATCGACTTGCCAACACCTGGTACACGGGCGCCAACGTGCCCGGCAAACCGCAGGGCGTCATGCCTTACACGGGCGGCGTCGGCCCCTATCGCAGCATCTGCAACGAGATCGTCAGCCGCGGCATGCTCGGCTTCAAGCTGACCGGCCCGAACGGCGCCACTCAATGCAACGACGGCGAGATCGTCCGGCTGCAACCGGACGTGCGGCTGGTGCTGAACATGTTGGCCGAGATGAACCTGCCGCCGCTGGAGTCGTTCGGCGCGCAGGGCGCACGCGATTTCGTGACGCAGTTCAATGCAGCACGCCCGCCGGGTCGGCCGGTCGGCGAGGTCCGGGATGGCGTATTGCAGGGCGCCGAGGGTCCCCTGCCCTATCGGCTCTATCGTCCAGCCACGCCGGGACCGCATCCGATCGTGGTCTATTTCCATGGCGGCGGCTGGGTGCTCGGCGACGAGCAGTCCGATGATCCGTTTTGCCGCGACATGTGTCGCCGCGCCAACATGATCTTCGTCAGCGTCGGCTACCGCCACGCGCCGGAGCACCGCTTTCCGGCCGCGGCGGAAGACGGCTATGCGGCGACGCGCTGGGTCGCCGAACACGCCGCTGAGCTCGGCGGCCGCGACGGCCCGCTGCTGGTGGCCGGCTGGAGCGCCGGCGGCAACATCGCCGCGGTGACCTGCCAGCTTGCGCGCGACCGCGGCGGACCGGAGATCGGCGGGCAGCTGCTGGTTTGCCCGGTGACGGATTGCCGCTTCGATCGTCCGTCTTACGAGGAGAACGCGACTGGCTACTTCCTGACGCGCTCCTTGATGTACTGGTTCTGGGACATCTACTGCTCGCCGGCCGATCGTACCGATCCGCGCGTCGCGCCGCTGCGCGGCGAGCTCGCTGGCTTGCCGCCGGCCTATATCGTCACTTGCGAGTTCGATCCGTTGCGCGATGAAGGCGTCGCCTATGCCGAGGCGTTGGCAGCGGCCGGCGTTCCCGTCGGACAGTTGAAGGCGCATGGTCACTTCCATTCGTCCTTCACGATGGTCGACGTCGTCATCACCGGCGTCAGCGGCCGCATCCAGATGGCCGAGGCGCTGGCCGTGTTCGCGCGATCGAAAGACGAGACCGCCAGCGCCGCGCCGGAAATCCACGCCGCGGCGAGCTGATAAGCGAGGCGCCCTGCAGGCTCTCAACAAACTGCAGGGCGCCGTCGTTCGCACGCATGGGCTCGACGGCGCTCAATGCTGTGATGCCTCCACCTGCGACAATGATTTGGGCCGTGAATGCAGACGATCGCGCGCGGCTCTGGAGGCTCCGGCCGCGCGGCGATGCATCGCCATCCGCCATTTCTGACGGGCCCACCAGGCGCAGACCGAAACAACGAGCCACGCGCCCGATGCGGCGACGAAGGCTGCGGCGATGCTGTGGCGGACTAGCAGCAGGAAACAAACGGCAAACGCCAACATGCCCAGACTGCCCAGCGCGGCGCCCACCGCGTCCAATGCGGCAGCCTGTTGCCCGCGTCTGACGCCGACCAGGCCGGCTTCGCGCTTGCGCCGGATCTCATGCGAGCAGATCAGCGTGGCGCTCGCGCAGAAGATCGCGGGCAGCGCCAGAAACAGGCCGCCGAGCGCGGGCCCGAAGCCGCGGGCGATCAGTCCGGTCGCAACCGTCGCGGCGCCGCCAAGGGCAAAGCGGACGACATGCTCGTACCAGCGGCCCTCCTTCAGCGATGACAGCGAGACGCCGACCAGCATCAGGCGCCTCCCGGAAACAACGCCTGCAGGCCGAGTGCAGCGATCAACCAAATGGCGATGGCGAGCAGGCTCGCCGAGAGTGCGCGCATGCGCGCGCGCATCAGGAGCTGACAGACCACGATGCAGTAGATCGCGAGCGCGATGGCGCCAAACATCATCGAGCGACTCTGGATGGCCGCGTAGTCGGTCCCGTGGATAGCAACTGCGATGCCGAGTGTTGCCAGCGCGACCGACGGCGCCGCGCCGAACAGGCCGGCAAAACTCTTCGGGCGCAGCACGTCGCCGAGCACCGCGAACGCGGAAACGACGAGACCGCCGATGACAAAGCGAATGAGATATTCGGTCATGACCGCCTCCCCGGCTTGCTCGGCGCCACGGTTGCCTGTCTCGATCGTGGAAGCTGCGACGGACAGCCGGTGAATGGCCGCAACAGGCGATCGAGCGCCGCGCCCATCAGGAAGCCGGCGACCACGTCGCTTGCCCAGTGCGCGAGAATGAGCACCCGCGTCAGCGACAGGCCGACCGCGATGCCGCGGACCAATGCGCGAGGTCGCGGCGGCAGCAGGCTAGCTGCGGAGGCGACCGCTCCCATATGCAGCGCATGGCCGGAAGGGAACGCATCCTCGCGTTTGCCGGAGAAGGACACCCCGTTGAGGTGGCCGAGCACGGTCTCGCGATCGGGGCGGGTCTGATTGATGTAGCGCTTCATCAGATGCGGCAGGGCTGATGCCGCAGCGATCAGCAGCAGCATGTGATCGGACACACGGCGGATGGATCGGTCCTGCCCGCGCGCACCAAGCCAGCCCACCAGGGCCAGCGCGAGCAGCACATGCTCGTCGGCGCCCCAAGAGAGAGCCCGCCCGAGCTTTTCGGGCACGGGCCGCGCGTGATGCGCGATCGCATCCGCAATGACGAGATCGGGCGCGGTGGGCTGCACCCGCAGCAGGGGCTTCGGGTGAGCTTTGGCAATCATGCCGCCGCGCGGCGAATCCTTCAGCTGCTTCAACAAATTCAACACAGGCACCGTGAGGGTTTCAGAGGTTCCCTTCCAACGCCCGCACGGCAAAGATGTTTCACAAAAATGTCACACAAGTTCCGCGCCGCAGCCCCTGCTCCGACGCCCAGCTCACCTCATTTGCCCTGCATCGCGGCGTCGTAGGCGCGCACCGAGGCGAGTGCCGTGTCACGCACCTGCTCGGCCGTCATGCCGGGCTTGTAGAGGCTGGAGCCGAGGCCGAACGCACGAACGCCCGCCGCAACATAGTCGGCCAGATTCTTGTCCGACACGCCGCCGACGGCGCCGACCACCACGCCCTTCGGCAGCACGGCGAGCTGCGCCGCGATGCCGGAAGGTCCCAGGACGGAGGCCGGAAAAAACTTCAGCGCGGACGCGCCAGCGCGCAGCGCCAAGAACGCTTCCGTCGGCGAGAACACGCCGGGCATGGTCACCATGCCGCGCGCGACCGCCGTCGCAAGGACGTCCGGATCGACATTCGGGCTGACCATCAGGCGGCCGCCGACGTCGGCGACACGGGCGCAATCGGCAGCACTGAGCACGGTGCCGGCGCCGATATAGACATCGCCACCGAAGCGTTTGCACAGACGCTCGATCGAGATGAAAGGATCAGGCGAGTTCAGCGGCACCTCGATCAGCTCGAAGCCGGTCTCGATCAAGGCCCCGACAATCGCCTCCGCTTCATCCGGCTTCACGCCGCGCAAAATGGCAACCAGCGCACGCTTCACGTTGGGCCAGGATACAGGCTGCGTCATATCTAGAACTGAGCTCCCCAGAGTTGCAAAGCGGCCTTGGCAAGGCCTTGCCGCGACGCCTGTTCGGCATCGAGGACGGTCACGTCAAGGCCGGCGCTGGTCAAGGCCTGCCGGTAGAGCTCGCCGAGCCCGCCTGTGCCGATCAGACGGACGGTTCGCGCGGCAGCAAATCGTTGCGCAACGTCGGCAAGCTCCGTGCCGATCAACAGGCCCGACAGCATCGCAGCGCCATCGGAGCGCTGCGCAAAGCCGAGCAGTTGCGCAGCCCGAACGCGAAACAGCGCAGCCGTCAGGCCGCTCGGCACGGCTCGCGTCGTGGCAAGGCCTTCGCGGAACGCTCCGCTCTCACTCGCAGGCGAAGCCGACGCCTCCACGGCATGCGCAAGAATGCTGTGCTGTGAGATCACCGCAAACAGCTCGCCAGTCATATAGGTCGTAAATTCGGCGACGCGTCCGGCCTCGATCCGGATCCATTTGCTGTGGGTGCCGGGAATACAGACGAGCCCGGTAAAATCAGCTTCGGTGACGCCGAGCAGTTGGGTCTCCTCGCCGCGCATCACATCCGGCTGCTCGGCCCGCGCCTGCGCAAGCCCGGGCAGGATGCGGACATCGCCGGGCGTGTCGACGCGGACGGCGCCTTCATGCAAAGCGTCGAGCCGCGTGGGGATCTTGAGGTATGACGCCTCGACCCAGCCTTGTTTCGCGCCCGCCATGCCGCAGATCAGCACCGGCAAATCGTCGGGCGCGCCAAGCTTGGCGCGATGATCACGCAAGACGGGC
This sequence comes from Bradyrhizobium sp. STM 3843, assembly GCF_000239815.1. GTDB lineage: Bacteria > Pseudomonadota > Alphaproteobacteria > Rhizobiales > Xanthobacteraceae > Bradyrhizobium. Next base: position 26,633 of record NZ_CAFK01000314.1, read on the forward strand.
GCAAAGCCGCTGCTGGCACAATGCAGCATGCCCTCGCCGCTGCGGCTTTCCGCAAGCACGCCGCCCGCAGCCGACATCAACCAGGCGCGAAAGCTCGACGTGCCCCAATCGATGGCGAGAAAGGCGGGCTCGGCGCCGTCGGCCTGCTCTGCGATCACCTCAATTCTCCTCATCTGCTGCCGCCGGTCGGCAGCTTCCGCATCCAGCCTCATTTCGACGAAAGGTCAAGCCGCGCCTGCCGCGCGGCAGCCTTGGCGATCGAGTTCCGCTGAACGGCTGTTGCCTGCGGCGGCTGTGGCAGAGCGCCATATCTCCGCCGCATCCCTATCCCAGCAGCAATGATGCAAAGGGGTCAACCATGTCGCGAGACGGCATGGTCATAGGGTGCCATGGCTGGCGCATGCGCAGGGCGTCATATCCTTCATGGTCGCGGTAGCGGCAGACGTCATGCGTCATCATGTCAGCACCCGCGTGGTGTGCTGCGAGCGCGGGCGACGCCTGAAACGCCGCGGCTGCGGTAACGAGCAATACGTATCCGATCTTTTCGATTGTCATGTTCATGTCTCCTTGTTGGTTCGACCAGCGGTGTCATCACCGGGATGCCCCGCTCAACGGGAGAATACGAAGTGAGCCGCCGTGTTATTTCCGCCGTCGCATGAAGTTGAGAAGGCGCGCGCCGGCGTGACCGGAAGCAGGACGCGCCTCGTCGTCTTCGCGGCGCGTTGCGCGCCCGAATGATGGGTCGTGAGCTGCCCTCTGAAACGAGAGGGCGCAGGGAAGGCCGGGAGCTTGCCGCCCCCATGGCCCGCCTGCGGAAAAAAATGCAGGCGGCAGGTACCACAGGTTTGGCCAAGGCATCCCGACCTTCCCTGCGCGATGGTTTTAACGGCTGCTTCGCGTTCTCCCCGGTGCGCCGGGCTGTCTGGCCACCGTACGCGACAACGCGCTCTCGCGCGCTGCGCGGGAATCCTAGCGTCGGAGGATCAGGACCGCGCGACTTGACCGTGCATGTCGAACTGTTCGTCCGCGCGAGAAATGCGCTGCAATTCGACATGCCCACCGCTCCCCGCCTCCACGTTCGTGACGACCGCGATACGTCCCTCTGCACGAGGCGGGATGCCGCTAGACAACCACGTTTTCTGAAAAATAGAAATCGAAATCTTTTTCGCGGGAGGTCTGGACAGAGAGAATCAGGTTGGAACCAAAGACGAATTTTCTTTTTTTGCGCAACGCGTAGCGACATCGAGATTGAGCGCACGGGCGGCGGGGGACTATCTCCACCGCCGTTCGTCCTCGCGCGGAGACACATAAGGATTAGCGCTTGCGAACTAAGGCGCTGGGAGAATTTCTGTGTCCCCTTGATTTATGTCAAATCGGCATCGCCATCACTCACGTCCGTTCAGAGATCCTTGCGGACCTTGGAGACGTGCGACATGCGGTTCCTTCGAACGATCTGTTGGCTATGTGCCCTTGTTGGATTGTTGCAAGCAAGTACGCCCTCTCGAGCACAGACTGGGGATACGACGCCCCAGACACCAAGTAGCGCCCCCTCGCCAGTTCCCGAGCAGCAGACGCTCAAGCCCGCCGAACTCGACGCGCTGGTCGCGCCGATCGCGTTGTATCCGGATACTCTGCTGTCGAACGTGCTGATGGCATCGACCTATCCGCTTGAGGTGGTACGCGCAGATCGCTGGATGAACCAGAACAAGGACCTCAAGGGAGATGCCGTCAAGACCAGCGCGGAGAAACAGGACTGGGACGCGAGCGTCAAGGCACTGGTAGCGACGCCCTCAGTGCTCCAGATGATGCATGAGCACCTCGAATGGACGCAAAAGCTCGGCGAGGCATTTTTGGCACAGCAGCAAGACGTGATGGACGCTGTGCAGCGGTTGCGTGCGAAAGCCTACGACCGACAGAAGCTGGTCACGACGCAACAGCAGAAGGTGACCGTAAGGGACGAGCAGAGCCGACGGTTCATCACCATCGAACCCGCATCAGCGGACAGCATCTACGTTCCATATTACGAGCCGCAGGTGGTTTTCGGCGACTGGCCCTACTCTGATTATCCTGCCTATCCCTATTACTGGGGCTATCCCGGCTACATCGGCGCCGGCCTCATCGCAACCGGTGTGGCCTTCGGTGCGGCCTACGCACTGGGACGATGGACCACCGGCGGCTACTGGGGCAGCGGTGGATGGTGGGGCGGCAGCCGGGTCAACTGGGGTGGCGGCGCGATCGACATCAATCGCGGTGCGCGCGTTGAGCACTGGCAGCACAACGCAAGGCACCGACAGGGCGTGCGCTACAACAATGCAAACCTGCAACAGCGGTTTGGCAATGCCAATCAACGGCCCGGTGGCAACCGGCAGGGACTGGCGGCCGGCGCCAATCGTCCGAACGCAGGCGATCGGGCCCAACGCGGCGACCGCGGCCGAGCGACAAACAGGCAGGCAGGCGCTGGTCGAACGGCCGGCAATCGTCAAGCGCGTAACCGCTCGGCGGCCGCCAGGCACGCAAGGTCTGCTAGGTCAGGTGGTCGCGCGGCGCACCGCGGAGGCTCCAGAGCTGCGCATTTCAGACCCGCGGCGGGACGCGGCGGTGGAGCGCGGTTCGCAGGCGGCGGACATCGCGCGGCAGCCTTCCGGGGCGGCGGGAGCTTCCGCGGTGGTGGAGGATTTCGCGGCGGCGGTGGTTTTCGGGGCGGCGGTGGTGGTGGCTTTCGAGGTGGTGGCGGCCGTGGCGGCGGGCGCCGCTCGGACATCAACCTCAAGCATGATGTCATGCTGCTCGGTTGGCTCGATAACGGTCTTGGCTACTACCGCTTCGCCTACAATGGCAGCGACAAGTTCTATGTCGGGGTGATTGCGCAGGAAGTGCAGACAGTGCGACCCGACGCGGTCACGCAGGGCAGAGACGGCTATTTGCGCGTCCACTACGAACGGCTCGGTCTCAAGCTCCGGTCGTATGACGATTGGGTCGTTTCCGGAAGCCTGTTGCCAATGACGACGGGGCTGCCGCGAAGCATGACCCCATAGCCAGCCGCAGATTGGTCGGCTGTCATCGGCTGCTTGTCCACGACGGCATTCTTTCGGTCGCCGTGCGTGCTGAGGGGCGGCGTGCCCTGCGCGTCGGCCCTCCGCTTGCAGACGGGGCGATTTGGCTGCGCCTCGAAGGCGGCCCGCTCAATGCGCCGTCTGATCGCAGCCCACCGCGCGGCAGGCAATTCGACATGGCTGTGCGAATGACACCGGAAATTTCATCGATGAGCGCATCGACATCTCTCTGCGCACTAACTTTGTTGCTTCTCGGCAGGCAATGCTCAGCCGCAATGGATCGAAGCGGCCATTGCAGGACCGCTCGATCATCCGATCTTGAGCCAGAACGTGCCTACTACGAAAACAGCCGCGCGGATTGTCCGGAGTTTACGAGAGCCGCCCCGAACAGTCGTGTCGACTATTTCCTTGTGGTCCGGCGTTCTACGCCTCCGACAAGTTGGTCCATCTGTTGCGCTGTGCGCCTGTAGACTTCTACGATCTTCAAAAGGGCCTGACGTCTGGATGCGCTGTTTGCCAATTCAGCCAACTGTGCGGCTTCATCGGCTTTATCGAGAAATCGCTTCGCTTCCTTTGCAAAGTGTCTCGTCATTCGGTCATCGTGCCCCACCTCAGCTTCGCGACGTGCTGAGAGGACACCGCCCAACTCCTCCAAGGCAAGGCGGGCGTGGTGGGCAGCGTTCGGACGTCCGGCCCTTTCGATCTCCTCCAGCGCCCAGACCAGATACTGCGCTGCAGTTTCGACGTTGGGATTACGACGGTTGGTCATTGTAAGGTGTTCGTATCGCACACGGTCGGGTTCGTCATCACTCGCCGCACCAAGTGAGACACCACTTTGATGCTCAGCTGTAACAATTGTTAGGGATGGACGTTCCGGACACCCGTCCTGTGGGCGGCCCTAGCGTCCTGGTCAGAGCTTGATTGGACTGACTACGCGGTAATTGATTAGCGTTGATTTGAAATGTCGGGGCCAAAGCTTGTGTCGGCTGCGGCCCATTTTCGACCACGAAGCGGATCGACAGCGAGCGATGGGGACGCCTCGATCGGCAGCGGAGGCGTAGGGCCGGACGCAAGGGAGCCATGCATGTTTATGCACGTTGTTATTCTTGTTCGTGCATGATAGGCTCCCTCCATGTCAGAGCAAATTCCGATGGCGAGGCGGGACGTGATCGCCGACCGCCTGGCGCAAGGACAGGCCGTGGTTGCGGCAACGCTGGCCGCCGAATTCGACGTCTCCGAAGACGCGATCCGGCGCGATCTGCGCGCGCTTGCGACTGAGGGACGCTGTCGCCGCGTCTATGGTGGCGCACTGCCGATCACTCCCGGCCTGTCCCCAATGGCGGCGCGCATCGGTGAAGGCCGCGAGCGCAAGCGCGCGCTGGCCCGCGCTGCGGCAACAACGATCAAGCCAGCCGAGTTCATCTTTCTCGACAATGGCAGCACCAACCTGGCGCTGACTGAATTCCTCCCGGAGGAGGCCGAGCTCACGGTCGCCACCAATTCGATCGACATCGCAGCCGCGGTGCTGCGGCGGAAGGACCTTCGGTTGATCATGATCGGCGGCGCCGTGAATCCCGTGGTCGGCGGCTGCGTCGATGCCGGCGCGGTGCTGGCGATCACGCAACTCAACATCGACCGGTGCTTTCTCGGCGCCTGCGCGGTGTCACCGAAGGGCGGCGTCAGTGCGTTCGACCTGTCCGATGCCGCCTTCAAGCGCACCCTGCTCTCGGTCAGCCGCGAGAGTGTGGTGCTGGCTACGACCGACAAGCTCGACACGCGCGCGCCGCATCGCGTCGCTGCGAACAAGGATATCGCATGCCTCGTGGTCGAGCACGATGCGCCCGCCGCACAGCTCAAGGCCTTTGCCAAGGCCGGCGCCTCCATCCTGAAGGCGGAACCGCCGAGATGACAGCGATCGACCAGTGCTGCCGCACCGCGATGGCCTATAGCGCTTGTTCGCTCCAACCTCCCCCTACAAGCGCAGCGCGATCGCCTGAGAAACAAAGGCCAACGATCTCCTCCGCGGCCGTCCTTCGAGACGCTCGCCTCCGACGAGCTCCTCAGGACGAGGGCCTAATTCGCGGCAAAATGACAGACCCTCATGGTGAGGGCGCGGCGAAGCCGCGCGTCTCGAACCATGAGGCCCCGAAGCGCTATGGCCATCTGCGATTTGCCTGCACTGTGAGGCAGCGAACACATCCCACTCGCTGACACACCATATCACCCTGCGTTCTCCCGTGAGAGTTCATCATGTCGTCTCCTGATCAGCGCGCCGCCAAGCTCGCCACGCGGCTTGGATTTTTCGTCGCAGGCTTTGGCCTGGCGGGCTGGGCGCCACTGGTGCCGTTCGCCAAGCAGCATCTCGCGGTCGACGATGCGACACTCGGGCTGTTGCTGCTCTGCCTCGGCATCGGCTCCGTGGCGGCCATGCTGCTGACGGGCGTGCTGAGTGCGCGCTTCGGCAGCAAGCCGATCATCATCACGAGCGGCCTCGGGCTTGCCGCCATGCTGCCGCTGCTATCGGTTGCGGCGACGCCGGCGACATTGGGCACCGCGCTGTTCGCCTTCGGCGCCGCGCTGGGCTCGCTGGATGTCGCCGTCAACATCCATGCCATCGAGGTCGAGCGCGCGGAAGGCCGGCCGCTGATGTCCGGCTTTCACGCGCAGTTCAGCATCGGCGGCTTTGCCGGCTCCGGATTGATGACGCTCCTGCTCGCAATGCAGGTCGACGCCCTGGTCAGCGCGGTCCTCTGTTCGTGTCTCATGGGCGCGGCGATGGTGCTCGCCGCTCCGCGGCTCCTGCGCGCATCGCCGCAACAGGCAGGACCACTGATCGTGATCCCCCATGGCTTTGTCGTGCTGCTGGCTGCGCTGGCCGGCGTCATGTTTCTGGTCGAAGGCGCGATGCTCGATTGGGGGGCTCTGCTGCTCGCGGGCACGAAGCATCTGCCCGAGACGCAAGCGGGGATCGGCTATATCCTGTTCTCGATCGCCATGACGGCAGGCCGGCTCGGCGGCGATGCCGTGGTCAGCCGCATCGGCGACCGCGCCGCGCTGTTCTGGGGCAGCTCGATCGCAATCGCCGGTTTCGTCGTCCTGCTCACCGTTCCCGTCGCCGCGCTGGCCATGACCGGCTTTCTGCTCATCGGCATCGGCGCGTCGAACCTCGTGCCTATCCTGTTCCGCAGAGCCGGCACGCAGACGCGGATGCCGATTGAGCTCGCGGTCGCCGCAGTGACCATGGTCGGCTATGCCGGCGTGCTGCTCGGCCCCGCCGCCATCGGCTTCGTCGCCGAATTCACCAGCCTGCAGACGGCATTCTGGATGCTGGCCGCGCTGCTCACCATCGTGCCGCTGTCCGCGCATCGCGCCGGCGCCGCGCAGACCTGAGCGGAGCAGCCCAATGCATCTTGCGCATGTGGCGCTCTGGACGGCAGACCTCGATGCGGCCGCGGCGTTCTGGCAGCGCTATTTCAATGCTGCCGTCGGCCCAAGCTATCGCAGCGCACGTCGGCCAGGCTTCGTGTCGCGCTTCGTCACGCTGCCGGACGGCGGAGCTGAAATCGAACTCATGACCGCACCGTGGCTTGCCGGCGCGAGCCCAGCCGATCGCATCGGCTGGGACCATATCGCCATTTCGCTCGGCAGCGCAGCGGAGGTCGACGCACTCGCCGAACGCTGCGCCGCCGACGGTGCGCTGGTGTCGCCGCCGCGCCGAACCGGTGATGGCTTCTACGAAGCGGTGATTGCGATGCCAGACGGAACCCGCATCGAGATCACGACGTAGTCGGGATTGCGCGCGCACGCCACAAATCTGCAATGGCACAATGCTACTGTCGTCAGCAAAGGCATCGGGACAGTTCAGCGATGATAGGCCGACGAGATGGGATGCGCGCTCTGAGCGCGACGTCTCGAACGCTTGCGTGGACGTCGATTGCCACGATGATGTCCTCATTCGCAACGTTGGCACTCACAGCGTTGACAATGGCGGCCTCGTTCTTCGCAGCCTGTTCGCCCGTCAACGCCGCCGAATTCTCGATCGTCAACGCCTCCCCGGTCTTTCTCCAGCATCTCTATGTCTCGCCCTGCGATGCCGGACAGTGGGGTCCTGACCAGCTGGCCGAGCCGCTTCCGCCCTCAAGACTGGCAACGGTCTCGGGTCTCGCGCCCGGCTGCTATGATATCCAGTTCATCGTCGCGCCCTGGAACAATTGCGTCATCGCCGGTGCCAGCCTGCGCGGACGCACGGTCTGGAAGGTGACGCAATGGACCGTGTTCGGCTCCCAGAGCGGCGATTGCTCGCATATCGCCGGCTTTGTTCCGACCCGGCCGCGGCATTGGGCATGGCCCTCCGACTCGGCTGCGGCCATTTCGATCGTAAGGGCCCCGATCATCAGGAAAGACTGACGCGGCTCAGGTGCTCGCTCGCAGCTCTGCGAGCGTTTGCTCGAGCGCAGCGCTCTGCGCCGACAACGCGGAGCACAGCTCACGCGCTCGGCCGGCGCCAGAACGCATGCACCGTCAGCGTGACCTTCAAGACCGGGTCGGCGGTGTTGCGCTCGGTCGAGCCGCCGAGTTGCAGCGACAACGAGTCCACGAACACGTAAGGCGTTCCGCTCTCCAGCCGATACAGCAGCGCCTGCAGCGCGGGAATCGTCGCAGTCAGTGCGACCTGGAGCCGGATCGCGTCGCTCTTGTCCTCGCGCTCGGCCGGCTGAATCCCGGACGAGACCAGAACCGCTTTCTGATCCGTAATGAGTTGCGACAGATAGGCCTGGAACTGCGCGGTGGCCAGCCCGCTGGTGGCAGCATCAAGAAAGGCAGGCGCAGGCGCCGCAATGGTCTGCGTCTGCTGGCGCTGCTTGGCGACGCCGCCCACGCGCGACCGCAGGCTTGCGAGTTGGTCGCGCCGGTCGTCACGGGCTTGCGTCGCCTCCGCCCAGGCGAGCAGCGCATTTGCGATGACGAGCGCACAGATCACGAGCAGCGCGCAGAAGGCGCCTAGCGCCAGCAACTGCTCGCGGTTCAGATCGAGCTTCAGCCTGAGGTTCAGCTTCGGCATCCCCCTAACCTCCGCCTATTGTCTGGTGTGGCTCGACGCGCGCCTCGATGTGGAAGATGAAGCGAGCGCCGTCGGCGCTGCGCGTGGTCGGCGCGTAGAAATGGACGTCCTTGAACTGTCCCGATTGCTCGAGCGGCGCGATCAGCGCCGGCGCGTCCTGCGCGATCCCGGCGATCCGCACCGTCGCACCATCGATGTTGAGCTCCGTCAGATAGGCGCTGTCCGGCAGCGCCCGCGACATCGCCTCGATCACGATTGCCGAGACCAATGAGGTTTCCTTCAACGCCCAGGCGCGCTCGGCCGGCGGAAGCGCAGCGATCGACTGCGCCGAATAGGTGCCTTTGACCTGGCGTTGCAGCCTGGCGAACTCGGCGTCGATCTCCTCGCTCTCGGCGTCCGCCGCCGCTGACGTCATGAAGGCCCAGACGTTCACGACCACGGCGATGCAGACGGCGGCGGCCAGCAGGCCACCGATCGTCCAGCGCAGGCGCTTCACCCGCGCGCTGTCGGCATCCGCAAGTCGCGACCACAGGGTCATGCCCGCGGCCGGCGCCCCGGCCACCACGGCGTCGACATGGAGGCCCAGCGCCGCCAGCTGCTGACAGGATTCATCAACAGCCGCGCGGGGCGTGATCAGAATCCGCACGTCGAGACTGCCGGCATCGGCACCGTCCTGGATCTCGAACCCGTAATAGGCCTGAGCCGGACGCCAGGGCGACAGCCGTTCGATCTGGTTGCGAACAATGCCCGGCAGCAGGTCGCGGGCCTGCGCCGGAACGGTCATGTGGCGCGAGACGATCTCGTCGCTGCCGAGTTCAAGCATCACGAAGGCGCGTTGCGCCGAGCGGACGACATCACTCGGAAGGACCGCGCCTGACGACAGCGCGCCGGGGACGATCTGCTCTCTCCCGTCGCTCTGCCGTACGATCAGGCCGTCATCAGCCTGGCGAAGCCTGAGCGAGTTGCGGGCGCGGCGCCGGTCGCGCCAGCCAAGCCAAAGCCGCGCCAGCGCATCGATCCATCGCCTGGCGATCACCTCAACGTCCATCGTCGTCCCCCGACAGCATGGCGATGTCGCGCGCGCCCGCCTGTGCGCCAGGAGTCCAGGCAAGAACACGATAAGGCTGCTTGTCGCCCTTGAGCAGCACGATGAAGCCCCTCGCCTGCGCTGCGTATCCATCCGTGGTGCTCGCCGCGAGCGCGACCGCGATCACCGCCCTTTGCTGAACCTTCAGATAGGCTTGCGTGCGACCGAGCAGGAATGCGAGCCGCTCGGCGTCGACCAGCGGCGCCTGGCGCGTGGCGAGGAAGCTTTCCAGCCGTGCCTCCTCGAAGAATGGCAGCGCCCGGAGGACTGCGACCGGCGCCGTCAACGGGTTCACGGCCTCGCTGCCATAGACGGTGACCAAGGGCGCCATCGCGGTGATCCATTCCGTCCGCATGCCCGGGACTGCGGCGAGCTGGCGGATGTCGGTGAACGGCGGCTGCGCCTCGGGCGGCGTAGGCTGATCGGGCTTCTTGTCGGCAGCGGGCTGACGCGCGGCGCCGGCCTCCGAACGCGGCGCAGCATCATTGGGCTTCGGTGCCGGATGGCTCGGACGCGCAGCCTGGTCCGGCTCGCGCATTGCCACGATCGTTCTGGCGAGAGAGTCAGCCTCATCATCATCGGCGCCGACACGGCGGAGCAGCGAAGCCAGCATTTCGGCTGGCGCCCTGCCGATATCGATACGGCCGGTCTCGTCGCTGATGCTCACGCGCACCGCGCCCGTCGGCAGGGTGATGACGGTGCTGCGCGCCGTGAGCGGCGCATCCTTGAGCACGGCGACCATGCCGGCCGCAGCCTCCAGGCCGGCGCTCAACAGGGCATCCGCCTGCACGCGGTCGCGGTCGATCGCCACGATCCCGGCCAGGCTGCGGAAGCTCGCCGAGGTCGCCATCACCAGCACCGAGCAGAACGCGATCGCCCACAGCACGGCGAACAGAACCATTCCGCGCTCGCGGTCCCGGACGCTCATCCACGTGCTCCAGCGGGCTCGTTGCCCGGCTCGTTCGTCGGCTCATTGTTGGGCCGCACTTTTGCCGGCGGGGTTTGCTCCGGCGCGCCGCCTTTCAAACAATCCGCACTCGCGCCGGCACGGGCACAGCCGATCGGCGCGCCGGCGTGCAGCGCGAACTCGGTGCCCGGAAGCAGTTCGGCGCCGCTCGCTCGGTCGCGGATCGTGAGCCGTACCATCAGCGGCAGCAGCGGCTGACCGCGCCAGCTGTCGCTCCATGTCAGATGGCCATCCGTGCCGACGCCGGCAAATGCAAAACTGATATCGACCTGACCCTCGATCAGCTCGATCGGATCGCGCAGCGCGACACTTTCGAACAAGGTGCGCGGCCCGAGCCACGGCGCGCGGCGCCGGATCAGGCGCGCCGCCCCGTCGACGTCCTCGACCGTCAGGCTGACCACCTCCTCGCCCTGCGGTCCCGAAGCCGGACCGCCAGCGGCGATGAACTTCAGTTGGCCGGGCGCACCGACAAAGGCGGCGCCCGTTTTGACGCCGCGCCCCAGCGGCACTTGCCGCGCCGATCCCAGATCCGCCGCGATGCGCTCGACCGCCAGCAGCAGCTGGTCGGTCTTGCCGGCAAGCCCGGTGCCCCGATCGAAATTGAGCGCGACATTGTGGATCAGCGCCGCGGTGCCTGCGATCACGGCCGCCCCGATCGCGAGCGCCGCCAGCACCTCGATCAGGGTGAAGCCATGCTCGGCGGGACGGTCGACGCGGCGCCGGACGCTGGTCATCGGTCATCTCCGGGCAGACCGAGCCGCAAGGTGTCGGCGGTGACCATCCGCCCGGGCGCCCACGAGACCACAGCGGTGAGGTGATACGCGATCCAGCTCGGGCCCTTCTCGACCGGTTCGGTCGACTTGGTTGCCTTGACAGGGACCGGCGCTGCGGCGGGAGGGATCATCGCCTCGACAAACATCGGCTCGGCGCTGATGCTCCAACGCATCCCGCCGGTCTCGCCGCTGCGCGTGCCTTGCGCGAGCTGCGCGCGATCAACCGGCGCGTCGAGCAGCGCCCGCAGCAGCGTCTGCGCCGCGATGCGGCCATCGATACGATCGGCGATGCGACGCGCATGAAACAGCTGCGGCCCGACCACGGACATGAAGGCGAGCAGCAGCGTCATCGCCACCAGCGCCTCGATCAGCGTGAAGCCCGCGCGAGCGGCGCGGCGTTCACCGAACGTCGACCGCGACACGGCCGTTGTACCAGGAGACATCCACCTCATAGCGCACCTTGTCCCAGGAGAATTTGAGCGCGGCGCCGGTCGAGGCGCCGTCGGGCTCGAACCGCACCACCGCCTGGCGCCCCGACCAGATTTCATCCACGCCGACCACATCGACCACCACGTCGCGCGGAATCACAATCACCCCGCTGTCGCCGATGAGCTGGCGCGCGCCGGTATCGAGCGAGATCTGGCGGCTGGTTCCGGTGAGCACGGCCGCGAGACGCTCGCGCCGCATCATCGCGGCCGTCTGCAAGGTCAACACCTTCAGCCTGCCGCGGCCGGTGCCGGGCAGCAGCACACCAACCAACGACGCCAGCATCGCCATGATCACCATGACGGCCATCATCTCGATCAGGGTCGAGCCGGCGCGCGGATCGTTGCTGATAGGAGCTGTCATTTGGCGAGCTCGGTGATGCTCAGCAGCGCGCTCATGATCGAGACGATCAAGGAGCCGATGCCGATGCTGACCAGGATGATGGTAACAGGGCCGATTGCGCCCATCATGCGATCGAGGCCGATGGCGAGCCGCTGCTCGTAGAACTGGGAGGCGTGCTGCGCGATCGCGGACAGGTCGCCGGTCTCGTCGCCGACACGCAGCATGCGCACCGCGAGCGGCGGCACCAGCTTGCTGTCCGCCAGCGCCTCGATGAAGCGGCGGCCGTTGCGGACCTGCTCATGGACCTGCTCGACCGCGGCGACATAATCCGGCTCCGTCACGATATCGCGCAGAATTTTCAGCGCCGCCGGCAGCGCCACGCCGTTTTCCACCAACAGGCCGAGCGTACCGATGAAACGCGCCGCACGGCGATCGTGCATCAGCCCGGCGATCCCCGGAAGGCTGGCAAAGCCGGCCGACAGTCGGGCACGCGCGGCAGGCTGGCGCAGAATCAGCCAGCCGACCAGCAGCGCGCCGGTGCCGATGCCGAGCAGCAGATCGAGATGCGAGCGCAGCCAGGTCGACGCTGTCAGCGCGAAGGCCGCGCCCGTGTTTAGATGGCCCTGCATCTCGGTGAAGATGGGCTCGAACTGCGGCACCACATAGAGCAGGAAGAAGAACAGGATCACGATCGCCGATCCGACCAGGAACAGCGGATAGCGGGTTGCCGTGCTGATCCGTTGCGACATCTGCTCGCGGCGAGTGCGGTCCTCGACGATCGCGCGCAACACCACCTCGAGCTTGCCCGACGCTTCGCCGGCGCGGACCATCGCGACATACATCGGCTCGAGCGAGGTGGCCTGCCGCTCCAGCGCCTCGGCAAAACCATCACCGCCGGACACCGCGGACCGAAGCCCTGCGGCAAAGCGCGCGACCGATTTATTGGTGTCGTCCTCCAGCGTCTGCAGCGAGGCTTCGAGGTTCAATCCGGAGCGCAACAGAAGCGCGAGCAGCCGGAGAAAGGTCGTCAGCTCGCGCGTGCCCAGCGATCCGCGGCTGAGGAGACTGCTTCGCGTCGCGCTGTTGCCGGCCATCTCCGCCTCGACGGGAAGATGGCCGAGATATTCGATCCGCCGCAACACCTCCTCGCGCGAGGGCGCCTCGACATCGCCGAGGATGATCTCTCCGGCCCGGGTCAGCGCGCGATAGCGGTAATGCGGCATGGTCGCTACAGGCTCGAGGTGAGGCGAAAGATTTCGTCGAGCGTGGTCTGCCCGGCGCGGAGCTTGACGATGCCGTCCTCGGTCATCGTGCTCATGCCTTCGCGCCGCGCGGCCGCTTCGAGCTCACTGGCATCCGTCTTCGGACCAATTGCCCGGCGCAGCGCGGGGCCGATCTCCATGATTTCGAACACGCCCTTGCGTCCACGAAATCCGGTGAAGCCGCACCACTCGCAGCCCTTGGGGCGGCAGACGACCTCACCCGGTGCGATGCCGAGCGCGGCATAGCGCTCGTCCGCGCCGACCTCCGCTTCCGTCAAACGGTGAGGCTCCTTGCAATGGTCGCAGAGGATGCGCACCAGGCGCTGGCCCACGATCACCCGCGCAGAGGACGCCAACAGGAAGCTTTCGATCCCCATGTCGATCATCCGCGTGATGGCGCCGGCCGCGGTGTTGGTGTGCAACGTCGTCAGCACAAGATGCCCGGTCAGCGCCGCATGGACGCCGATATGCGCGGTCTCGGAATCCCGCATTTCGCCGACCATGATGACATCCGGGTCGAGGCGCATGAAGGAGCGCAGCGCCGAGGCGAAGGTCAGCCCGATCGCGGGATGGACCTGGGTCTGGTTGATGCCCGGGATCTGATACTCGACCGGATCCTCGATGGTCAGGATCTTGCGCGTCGGCTCGTTGATCACGGCAAGCGAAGCGGCCAGCGTGGTCGTCTTGCCCGAGCCGGTCGGCCCGGTGACGATGATCATGCCGTAGGGTGCGAGCAGCGCCTTGCGCAGGATGGCCTCGTCGCGCGGGCCGAGCCCGATCTGGTTCAGCGCGACCAGGCCGGACCCCTTGCGCAGCAGACGGATCACTGCGCATTCGCCATGCATCGTCGGCATGGTCGCGACGCGCAGATCGATCTCCGAGCCCCCGACAGCGATATGCGCCCGGCCATCCTGGGCAAGACGGCGCTCGATGATGTTGAGCCCCGCCAGGATCTTCAAACGCGACAGGATGCCCTTGGCCATGCTCATCGGCGGCGGCGGAACGTTCTTCAACATGCCGTCGATGCGCAGCCGCACCTGCAGGCCGTCGCCATTGGGTTCGATGTGCAGATCCGTTGCGCGCTGCTCGACTGCCAGGCGAAGAAGGTCATCCAGCGCGCGCACCACCGGGGCGCCGCGGGCGAGGTCACGAAGGTTGTCGAGGTCGTCCTCGCCCGCGCCGGCGGACGCCTGCGGCAGGGCGTTGTTCTGATCCGCCTCGCTCCGCAGCGACAGCGCCGCATCGATATCGTCGGCGGTCGCCGCCGCCAGCGCGATCGGCTTGCGCAATGCAATCTCGATCGACCGCAGCGTCTCGTCGTCGATCGGCGCGGCCACCGCCAGATTGCAGGCGCCGCCCGCGTCCTCATAAGGAAACAGCCGGCCTTCCCTCAGGAAACGCATCGACATGTCGCCGCCGGCGAAGCGGCTTTGGGTGAGATCGTCGCGCTTGACGCGGCGGCAGCCGTAGAAGCCTGCCAGTTCGTCGGCAAGGGCCGATGCGGTAAGCCTGGTCAATGCACTCCAATCGATGGGTGCGGACATTGCCTCGCCGTGGCGCGGCGTTCGTGCCGCGTCCGTGGCCTGGGCGTCCCGCAACGCGCCGCGCGCAGCGAGATGCGCCATGAAGTCGACCGGCAGAGGCCGTTGCGTCCGCGGTGTGATCTTCTCCTCGACGGAGCTCATGTCGATCCGATCCTTGCGCTGCGACCGGCCGATTGGCACCCTGCAACCAAGGCCGCCGGCCGACGGCTTGGCATCCCCCTGCGCAAGATCACACCGGCTCGTCGGGCGCTGCCATGCGCGGACAATCGTCGGCGGCAAGCGTCTGATTCCAATGCAACGCGCGTCTCGCCTGCGCCTGCTGATAGAGCTGGTTCTGCAACCGCGTCGAACGCGGCGCCTGCGTCGTCCGGTCGAGGCGCCTCGCGCAATGGACCAGAGCCTGCTTGAGCTCCACCTGCACCGTTCGCACGCTGACACCGAAGCGCTCCGCCGTGTCCCGCAACGGAACTTCGTCGACAAAGGTCGCCATGAAGATCTCGCGTCGACGCGACGGCAGTTCCTGGATCACCTGCTTCAACGCGCCGATCTCCGAACGCGCCTCGATCACGCGATCCGGCCCCGGCTTGTCGTCCACCATGTCGAACAGCGCATCGGTTTCCGGTATGGTGCGACGGCGACGTTCCGCAACGCGCCGATTGCTGACGATGCTCAGCGCCACCCTGAACAGATACGCCTTGAGATCGCGCACCGGCCCTATTCCGGTTGCGTTGGAGAGGCGCAGGAATGTGTCCTGGAGCGCTTCGTCCGCCAACTCTGCAGAGCCAGCGCGTCGCGCCAGACGCGATCTGAGGTCGTCGTAGCTCGCAACCAGAAGGCTGAGCAACGCCGCTCGATTGGTGTCGCTCATAGCAGGGACCCCATCCCCAGCTGCAGCGTTCTGCCCGCTTGATCTCAGCCGCGTTGTTCATAACCAAAGTTGATGACATCGCAATGAACTCATCCGCGAAACCAAAGCTGCACGGCACGCGCAACTAACAACGCATGCAACTCGGCGACCAATCCTGCGTTGCCCGATCAAGACTAAACTTCAATCTAGCAAATACAGACGTCAGCCTGATCGCCAAGCGGCGTTCGCAAGTCCGCCGTTCCTCGCGCGGAACTGCGCGCATGTCATGGCGCTCCGTCCGCTTCGAATCGGCGCGCATGGGCAGTCCGTTCGACGCCGCGCCTTGCTTGGAGATCGTTTGCGTCAAGAACAAGCGCCGCGCGAAAGGCAGCTTCCGCGTCGCCATGCCGGCCGGCTCCCAAATAAACTTCGCCGAGCGCACAATGGGCGCCGACGCACCGCGGATCGAGCGCAAGCGCGTGCTTCAGGCTGATTTCGGCACCTTGCGAATTGCCACGCGCAGCGCAGGTTCGTCCCAGAGCCTCGTAGAACCGTGGCGATTGCTGCTGACTGATCCTGGTCGCTGCGAGAAAATGCACCATTGCATCATCGAGATCACCGATCGCCTGCAAGGCCATCGCGTATTGCGCATGGACTGCATCGTTGCCGGGCGCGAGTTCCAGTGCCTTGCGATAGTGTGCCTGCGCCTGCTCGACCTTGCCGCCGGCCAACATCGCATCGGCGAGCGCGACCCGCGCCGGCGCAAGCTCGGGCGCCAAAGTCACGGCCGACTGCGCCAAGATCTGCGCGCGGGCCACGTCTCCGAGCGCGAGCGCGAGCGCGCCGAGATTGCAGAGCGTGCTGATATGCGCCGGATCGATCTCGAGAACGCGCTCGAAAAAGCGCTTCGACCGCTCGATCTTGCCGGCGCGATGATGACGACATCCTTCCATGAACAGGGCATCGCAAAGCGTCGCGCTTGCGACTCGCGGCGTCGCCGTCATACGCAATGCGCTGGCCATCACAGGGTCCGCCAATCCGCCCGGATTGAGCGAAACCTCTCCGGCTCTCGCCCCTGCCCCGACGCCGTCCGCAGCGTCGGTCATTTCGCGTGCGAGCCGCGCCAACGCTTCATGCTCCGGATGACGCGCGCGCATCTGATCCAGAAGCGCCACGGCCTCCTCGCGCCGACCGTGATCTTTGAGCAGCAGCGCCAGCTCCGCCGCTGCATCGACCTGTTCGGGATCGGCGATGAGCACATCGCGAAAGCCATCAATGGCCAGCTCCGGCAGATCCGAGCCGGCGAGCGCACGCGCAACGCCAAACCGCGCTGCGGCGTGGTCCGGCCGCAGGCTCAGCGCTGCGGCATACGCGGCCAGCGCCTGCGGATACTGCTCCGACTTCAGCAGCAAGGCGCCGATATTGGCGTGAGCATCAGCATCGGACGGCTCGAGCCCGATCGCCTCTTCCAGGAAATCGAGCGCGTCCTCGTCCTCGCCACGGCACAGCGCGATCACGCCGCGCAGGTGCATGACCCGCTGGCGCACCGTCGGCTGCTGCTCCACGGTTTCGAGCAGGACATCGGCGCTGTCGATCTGTCCGGCACCGAACAGCGCGAAGGCGCGGTTCAAGACCGCTTGCGCAAACTCGGCCTGTCGCTCGGTCGAGACCTGCTTCAACATCGGAGCCGCGCCTTTGTGCGCCTGCGCCTCGCTGCTCACCGCTCGCGCCATCGCCAGGTTCCTCCCGTGTTCGGTTCACAGCACGTCAATGATCGTGCGCCGTCACAAGCCGATGGATCGCCGGGTCACGCGGCGCTGCGCGCGGCACACCACTCGGTCCAGAGCTGCATCAGCGCACGCGACAGATGATCCGCAAAACGGGGCGCGTCGCAGAGCGGTGACGCTTCCAGCCGTCCGCGCAAGGAGCTCCGGAGCTCGGCGAGCTCGCCGCGCCGGCGCGTCCAGTCGACGGCAAGCGCGACATAGCCGTCGATGCTCCCGGTGCAGAACTGGCCGAGGCCAGCAGCAGTCAGATGCGCGGCAGAGTGGCGACCGGCAAATGTGTCGCCGACCAAGGTCACCGTCGGCACGCCCATCCACATCGCCTCGAGCGTGGTGACGCCGGCCGAATAAGGAAACGGATCGAGTGCGAGATCGACCTGGCCATAGGCTTCCAGCAGCTTGGCCTGCTCGCTCTCGCCGATCAATTCGACGCGCTCGCGCGACAAGCCGCCGCGCTCCAGCACCGCATAGACGGCCTCACGCGTCGAGGTCTCGCCGAGACCGCCATAGACCATCAAGATGCGCGCCTCCGGCACCTCCGCAAGAATGCGCGCCCAGGCTTTGCCGACCTCGGCGTTGAGCTTGGCTGGACGGTTGAAGCAGCCGAAGGTGAAGCGGCCGGCAGTCTCGCTCGGCAGCGGCGCCACGTCGGGCGCGCTGGTCGGCGGCTGGTAACAGACATAACAATCCGGCAGCCGGATCGGCCGTTCGACATAGCTCGCATCATGCTCCGGCGGAACCTCGACCAGATCGGCAATCAGGCCGTCATAGGTGTCGAGCCCGACCGTGCCGACATAGCCGGCCCAGCCCAGCTGGATCGGCGCGGCACGACCGGCAAACAGCGACAGACGATTGCCGGCGGTGTGCCCGGCCAGATCGAACAGGATATCGACGCCGTCCTCGGCAATCTGGCGCGCGAGCTCCGCATCGTTGCTGCTCGACACGTCGCGCCAGGCCACCGACACCGCCTTATAACGCTCGCTGAAATCGTCATCCTGCCGCTTGCTGTCGGTCTTGTAGCAGACAATCTCGTAGCCGAGCGCAGCGAGCTGCTCGACGGCACGCAAGATCAGGAACGACACGGCATGCCGATGCAGATCGGCCGAGACCAGGCCGAGACGCGGTCTTCGGCTCGGGTCCGGGATGTTGGAAAACGCCAGCCGATCATTCGGCGCGCTGGGACGGTATAGCGCCGCCCATCGCTTGTGCTCGCGCAACAGTTCGTCGCGGGTCACCCCCGGCTTGTGCTGAAGCGCAAACAGCAGCGTGCCGGCGACCGCGGCATTGGCGGGATCGAGCTCGCCGGCGCGCCGATAGGCTGCGACGGCGTCCTCGACGCGGCCCTGGCCAAGGAAGCCGAACCCGCGGGCGACATGATGCTCGACCTGCAGCGGGTCCAGCGCGAGCGCGCGGTCGACATAGCTGAGCCCACGTTCGAACTGGCGCTGATTGATCAGGAAATGGCCATAGAGATATTGCGGCAAGGCAACGCCCGGCGCGCTCTCGGCGGCAATCTCGAACAGGCGCGCCGCCTGCTGCTGACGCTCGGCGACGCCGAAATTCATGCCGAGTTCGAGGATCGCCTTGTAGTTCTGACTGTCGATGGTGGAGGCGGCCTGCAGATCCTCGACCGCCTTGTCGAACTGGCCATCCATCACGTAGGCCAGCCCACGCGTTCGATAGGCATCCGCGTAGCCGGCATCGAGCGTGATCGCCCTGTCGAGCGCCTCCAGCGCTTCGCTGCGCCGGTTCTCGGTGAGCAACGCGAGACCGAGGCTATATTGCGCGAGCGGCATGTTCGGCAGCAGCCGCAGGCCCTCCTGCAGGTAGGGAATGCCCTCACGGGGACGGCCGGTGCGCGCCAGACAGGTGCCGAGCTCGGCCAGCGCCGGCGCATGCGTCGGCGTCACGCGCAGCTCCGCCATGAACGCATCGCGTGCGTCGTCGAAGCGATCGAACCGGCACAGCGCCACGCCTTTGCAATAGTTGAAACTGGGCTGATCCGGTGCGAGCCGCACCGCCTCGTTGAAGGCACGCAGCGCCTGACGCCAGCGCTCGGCCCGCGCATGCGCGATGCCCTGCTGATGCAGCTCCTGCGCGCGCTTCACATTGGAAGGTCCCGAATGATGACCGCCATACGACGCGGGGCGAGCCAATAACGCATGACCGCCATGCTCCACTCGAATCGCGAGTCGCCCGCTCGAATTGTCTTCCATATGGAAGCCTCGCCCGCCAACTGATCGCTCTAAGGTTGTTCTCCATGGAACAGCATCCACAGATCACCATGATCGCGCCGCGATTCCATAGATCACATCGTCGGGTATTGCCAAGATTTTTTTCAACTCAATTCTGGAAATAATCTCTGCGCGAATCTCACGCTCGAGTTGTCTATCAGTCGTGAGCCAATCATCGACGAACGGAGACATTCCTTCGGCGCACGAGATACTTAGGCCTTACTGAAATAGATGAGAAATGGCCTAGAACAAACGGCACATAATACTTCAGGACTCCTGACGTTGACTTGTCCGTCTCGTGACGATGGGATGACGCCGCGCGCCGATGGTTCCAACCCTCAGGATGAGTGAGATGAACATGCAATCGACTACCAAGTATCTGCTCGGCACGTCGTCGGCGCTGGTGCTGTCGGCCGCTGCCCTGCTCTCGGCCGCGCAGCCGGCCAACGCGCAGGCGACCAACGGCCTCTACTTCGGCGGCTCCACGCTCGCCTCCGAAGCGTTCCGCCAGATCTTCGACTGCTACACCGGCGCGGCCGTCGGCAATGACGGCTTCACCTTCTCGTCGAGCTTCAATCAGAACACCCCGACGCCGGGTCTGCTGCCTGCAAGCTGCGCCGGCATCGACACGACCGTGCAGGGCATGTATGCCGGTGTCGGTTCGGGCAACGGCTTCCGCGGTTATATCAGCAACGCTCCGGCGCAGTGGTATGGCGGCACGGTGAACGCCGGCACGACGGTCGCCACGCCGTTCCCGGCTGCGCAGCCGCCTTACGTCGACACGGTCAACTCGGCCAATTTCGGCAGCTATCCGTATCCGCGCGTCGATGTCGGCATGTCCGACTCGCCGCTGGCGTCGACGCTGGCCTCGCTGACCACCGCGGCGTTCAGCTTCACCCCGTCGACCAACTGGGCGAGCGGTGCGACCACGGCGACCACCCAGGTTGCGGTCGGCAGCAGCACCCCGGCGAGCTACAACGTCACCGCCTGGGGCAATCCGGTCCAGCTCCCGGCCTTCGAGGTTCCGGTCGCCATCCCGGTCAACGTCAACAGCTCCTCGTTCACGATCAACTCGCAGATCCAGTCCGGCGGCACCATCGTGGCCGGCGGCGCGGTCCAGCTCTCGACCGCTCAGCTCTGCGCGATCTTCTCCGGCCTGGTCACCGACTGGAACAGCACGGCCACGATCCCGACGCTCTCCAGCACGGGCACCGTCGTGAACCAGGCGTTCGACTACACCAACGTCGGCAATGGCGTCGCGACTGCCCAAGCCTATGCCAGCGCCTCGCTGCCGATCTCGGTGGCGTTCCGTTCGGACGGCAGCGGCACCAGCTTCATCATCACCAACTACCTGAAGGCCGTCTGCCCCCTGATCGATCCGACCGACACCTTCAAGTACAAGACGATCTTCGGCGCCTCGAACCTGCCGAGCACCAGCTTCTCGAACCTGATCACCAACATCCAGAACGCTCGGGGCAACGGTCCCTGGACGCCCTCGACGACGGTGGCGGGTGCCTGGGTCGGCGCCAGCGGCAGCGGCGGCGTGCAGGCCGCGGTCGGCGTGACCACGGCGCAGGCGGGCCGCATCGGCTATGTCAGCGGCGACTTCGTCAAGCCGTTCGCGATCGCCAGCAACGCCCCCTATGCAGGGTCGGTGCAGAACGAAAACCAGCGCATTGCGGGCGTAACCACTCCGGCCCCGGCCGCGACTACGCTGACCTTCATCCCGCCGACGCCGGCGGCCGTGGACATCGCCTGGGGTGACTCCCGCCTGACGCCTCCAGTAGCCACCTCGACCTGGGCCAACTGGAACGTCTACGGCATCAACTTCGCGGCCAACGAACCGGCCCATGGTGGCGTCGTGGTGGCCGGCCTGTCGGTGCTGCCGCTCACCAACCAGACTGGTGCCTATCCGCTCTCGGGCACCACGTTCATGGCGACCTACAGCTGCTATGGCAACGACACCAATGGGACGAACCTGCTCAACTTCCTGAACTGGTACTACCAGAACTCCGGAAACGACGTGAACGTTCAGAACATCCTGAACAACAATAGCTTCTCGCCGCTGAAGCGGCAGTGGCTGTCGGCCGTTCAAAACACCTACCTGACTCAGGGCACGGGCGTCGCCATCGCCCTCGCCTCGGGCGGCAGCGTGGACGGCTGCACCGGCGTCACCGGTGGCGCCAATCCGTGATGCGCGGCAGTGTTGGATCACGCCGCCGCGCCTGATCCGGCAGCAACGCTCTGACGACAACGACCGGGCGCCTCCAACAAGGCGCCCGGCCTTTTTTTGCAGCCGAAGAAGCGCGTATCACACGGTGGGAACGTCACTGGATCAAGAACGAGACGATCGGTTCTATTAGTTGAAGAGATGACGGAAGACATGCTGAACAGCAATGAATCCGTCACGTTCGGTGATCGCGACAAAATCAGCAACAAGCGCTTCGCGCCGCGCCTGCTCACATTGTCTTAAGGATGTGAACCGCTCGCCGGCGTCAATGCCGCTACGACGCGCAAGGCCGCCTGCCTCGCGCGCCGCATAAGCTCGTTGTCTTGTTAGTTCCTGCAGGGTCGTCTTCATCGCATTTCCTTCATTACGAACAGGATCCCTGCCGGATCGCGAGATCATCCGAGGCGTCGGCGAACGCTGCATCACCATCTCAAACAGGGAGTATCACCATGACGACGAAATGCTTCGCCGCCCGCCTGCTGGGCACGACCTCGCTGGTCGTGCTGTCGGCTGTCGCCACCATCGCGTCTCAGACGCCGGCCGCAGCGCAGAGCACGATCTCGACCGGCCTCTATGGCGGCGGCAGCATGCTGCCTTCGCTGGCGCTGCGGCAGCTGTTCGACTGCTATGCCGGCACCACCGTCGCCAATGACGGCCACAGCTTCTCGCCGAGCTTCACCACCGCGGCGCCGTCACCGAACCTCTTGCCCACCAGCTGCACGCTGGTCTCCACCGCGGTCGAAGGCTTGTTCGCCGCCGTCGGCAGCGGCAACGGCCAGCGCGCCTTTATCGCCAACGATCCGCATCAGCTGTTTCGTGGCAATCCGAAATCGGCGCCCACCGTGGTGAAGAGGCCTTCGATCAATCCGCCCTTCGTGGACACCGCGAACTCCAACTTCGCAACCTATCCCTATCCGCGGCTCGATTTCGTCACCAGCGATGCGCCGCTCGCGAGCCCCGTCAGCAGCCTGACCACGATCTCGTTCGGCGGCTTCACGCCCTCGACCAACTGGCAGTCGGTGTTCGCGATCCTCGCCCGCACCAGCACGGCCGCGACCTACGACCCGACCACTGTCGGCGCCCCGATCCAGGTGCCGGCGCTGGAAGTGCCGGTCGCCATTGCCGTCAACACCAGCAATCCCGTGAACGGCGTCACCTGGACCATCCAGTCGGCGCTCTCGCCCAACACCCAGGCGGGCGGCGCCATCCAACTCTCGACCGCGCAACTCTGCGCCATCTTCTCGGCCACGGTGACCGACTGGGCTGACAGCGCAACGCTGATCCCCTATCTCGACAAGACCGGAACGCAGCAGCTCCAGCACTTCTACGACGACAACACCGACGGCACGGTCACGGCCACCGCTTATGCCAGCGGGCGCCTGCCGATCAAGGTCGTGTTCCGCTCCGATGAATCCGGCACGACCTTCATCCTGACCAACTACCTGGCCACGAACTGCCCGCTGCTCGACCCCACTGGCACCTATCAGTACAAGCGGATCTTCACCGGCGTCGGCGTCACCAAAGGCACGACGGTGACCACGACGGCGAACCTGCCGTCGGCCGACTTCTCCAACCTGATCGAGAACATCCGCGCGGTCAAAGGCGACACCGATCACGATCATCGCGACTCGCTCGCCGTCGAGGATGATTCGGATCGGCCCGATCCGCACTGGATCAGTGCCGAGGGCAGCAACCACGAGGCGTTGAAGGTCGGCACCGAGGCCTTCCGCGCCGGACACATCGGCTATCTCAGCGCCGACTTCACGCAGCCTTATGCGACGACGGTCAGCGAAGAGATCCTGGGCCAGACCTACGCGGCGCCGGCGCCGCTCTCGGCCAGCATCCAGAACCTGAACCAGCGCATCACCGGCGTCTATCATCCGGGCCAGGTCGCCGGCGGCCATGCGCAGAACTTCATCCCGCCGACTCCGGCCGGCGCCGAGAACGCGTTCCGCAGTCTCAACTTTCCGCGGCCGCCGGCAACCTATGACGCCTGGAACGTCTACGCCCAGGTGTTCGGGCCGAATGCGATCCTCGGCGGCGTCCACTATGATGGCCTATCCATCCTGGCAACGGCGCAGCGCGCAGGGGCCTATCCGATCACGGGCGCGAGCTTCCTCAACGTCTATAGCTGCTATGCGGATGCTTCAGGAACTCGCGTGCCGGCACTGAAGAACTGGCTGGCCTGGCTGTACGGCGGATCGCAGACCAACCTGCCGGCCTACAACCCGGCGACATCGAGCGCAGCCAGTCCGGGATACGATCCGGACGTGGCAGCGATCATCCGCAACAACGGTCTCCACGAGCTGGATCCGACCTGGGCTCAGGCGATCCAGAGCCAATATCTGCAGCCCGGCAATAGCGGCGGAAGCGCCACCGCGATCGCAGCCTCCAGCGCCTCCGGCAGCCAGGTCGACGGCTGCCAGGGCGTGACCGGCGGCGCGAACTAATATGTGGCCATCGGCGTGATCCGCTCGTCAGCACCGGATCGCGCCCCTCTTCGATGCGTCGAGGCGTTGAATGAACATGGCCTCTCCCGCTCGCGGGAGAGGCCATTGAATTTCGTGCTCAGGGCTGTTGTTGTCCGCCGCGACGGCGCTCGTCGTCCTTGTCGGCGGGCTTCTGCGAATTGACGTCCGTTCCGCTGGCGCCCGTCGGCGGCTGGGTGTCGACGCTCGCGCCGGCACTTCCACCGCCATAACCGACGACCTCGACGATGATAATCGAGGGCCGGTCGCTATTCTGCGGCTGCGTGGCCGGGGCCGCCTGCTTGGTCGCAGCGGTGGCGTTGGAGGCCGTGGTCAGCGCCGCCGTGTTCGGCGGTGGTGTGAAGGACAGGCCGGTGATGTTGGTCGCCTGGACGTTGTAACTGTTGAGCACGGTCAGCGCGGCCAGGGTCACACTGGTGCCGCGCAGGCCGGCCGAACCGAGGTCGATCGTCCCGTGCGGCGCCACCAGGGTCACGTTGCTCTTGGTCGGATCCTGTCCCGGCAGAGTCAGCAGCGCGGCGATGCCGGCGCCGGTGACCAGCCCCTGCGGATTGACATAGCAATAGCCGTCCAAGGTGCAGATCTCGCTGACGGCCGGGCTCGAGGCGTAGGTCTTCGGACCGGAGCCGGCGCTGATATCGCCATTGGCGACGAACACACCGATGTCGCCGCCCTGCTGGGTCATGATGCGGCTCTGGTTCACAACGACGGAGTCATCAGTAAAGATGCGAATGTCTCCACCGCCCAGCGTCAGGATGCCCTCCTGGTTCGGGAGCAGCGTATCGGTCGAGCTGCGGCCGACAGTGATGCCGCCGCCGGGCCCGATGATGTTGATGTCGCCGCCCTTCTGCGTCTCCAGCACCGATGAGGCGATGTTCATCTTGCCGGTTGCGACCTTCGCCGCCGCGCCGTTGCCGCTGCCTGTCGTGTTGTCGGTATAGCCGAGGCTTGGCGGGAACAGAGCCGAGATCGCTTGATAGGCGCGCGCATATTGGCCGAAATATTTGTTGGTCGGATCCTTGGCGTCCTTGCCGACCTGGATCAGCAGATCCAGCAAGGCGCGGTCGACCAGGAGATGCTGCCGCGTCGCCGGCAGGGTCTGGAAGGTGGCCCAAGCCTGGTCGCGCGATTGGCCCAGGGCGGCCGCGATGTCGGCTAAGAAATCAATGCCGCCGCTCCCGGCCCGAGTCGGATCGACATACTGCGCGATCGCTGCCGCATAGTCGATGCCGGATTTGACCCCGAACAGGACATCGAGCTCGGCGCCACTGGATGGCAGATAGGGCTTGACCGCCGGTTGACTGCCCGCGCCGTTAGCCGCCACCAGTGCGCTGCCATCGCCGACGGTGGCGATGCCTTGGCTGTTTGTTGTGAGCGGACCGAGATTACGTCCCGCCTGCAACAGGAAGGTGCCGGGGCCATAGAGCAGGTAGTTGCCGCCGATCAAGTCGTTGCCGGCAACGATGCTGGTGATGTCGCCCGCATTGTTATTCTGGCCGGTGAATTGGAAGCCTGTGATCTGCGGACCGCTGCTGGTCGTCGCCACCACATTTCCCGCAGCGGTCGCCGCGTAGACGTTGTTGCCGGCCTCGATCAGCGCCGGCTTGATCAGCGTCATGTTCGTGGGTACGCCCGTGGCGGGGTTGACCGCGTAAATGTCCTGTCCCGCGGCGATGATCACTGGCTGAGGATCGTTGGCATGCAGCGCCTGCGTCAAACCGGGCAGCACCAACCCGAGCGGGCTGATGTAGTTGCCGAGAGTCGATGGGTTGTTGATCGCGCTGCTGCCAACATACTGGGTCGACGTGGTGTTGAGATCAGGCATGTTGAGCGACGGCCCAAGGAAAATCGACTGCGCCGCGACGATACTGAGAGTGCCGGTATCGCTGCCGGTCCGGGTCGGAATCGGGACCAGGTTGGCCGCGGTCGCGCCGCTGAGATCGACGTTGCCCTGCAACGATACCACGTCGAGGGTGGCGGGCAGCAGCAATCCTATGCTTACTCCATTCGGGCTAAGTGTCGCGAGAGTGTGAAAGAACAGACCGCCCACATTATCGGAGTTCGTCGTATCGATGGTCAGGGCGGTCACGTTACCGGCAGTGCTCTCCAGCGCGATCCCGCTGCTGGGACCGAACGTGGTGAAAAGACTGCCCCAGCCGGGTGTACTGTTCTGTCCGCTGCCGTTGGGCCAGGAGCCCTTCGGCGTGCGCACGCTGCCATCCGGCAGAAGGGATGCGGGATCATAGACCCCGCCGAGAGTGATAGATCCACGCGCGCTGACGCTCACAAAGCCGTCCTGCACCGCCAGCAGCAGCGGCAGCGGGATTTGTCCAACGACGGCGGCGTTGAGGCTCGACCCCGGCCTCCCCACCTGCGACAACATCGTCTGTTGCCGGGTGATCGGGTTCGATGGATCGACCTGGACCGTGCCGCCGACCTGGATCAGCCCGCTCCCGCGGCCGACCAGGAAATCGCTGCTGAGGAGGTCGCGCCCGGCCTTCACGACCAGATTGCCGCCACCGTAATAGGTGGCTACCGGATTGATCAGATTGCCGCTGGCATCTTTGGTGCCCGTGCCTCCGCTGACCACCAGGGTTTCCGGCAGAGAGGCACCGACATCGACGATGTCAGCGCCCGATGTCAGCGAGATGTTGCCGCCCCCGAGCGCGCCGAAGCCCTGGAAGAAGGAGTTGAAATTGATCCAGGCCGAAGTCTGGCAGACTCTGCCCGAAAGGCAAGTCGAGGTGGCTGTAAACGGCGTCGCCGTTCCGTTCGAGCTCCCGTAGTGAATGTACCAGGAGCTCCAGAACTCGCCAGTCGGACCGTTCGGGACCCCGTACTGGCTGCCAATGGAGTTATCGGTGGGGGTCTCGATGCCGATGATGGAACCGCCCGCCGTCACCGTGACCGCGCCGCCGCCGCTCGACCAAGCGGGCAGGCCGACGAGGCCGGTCGGAGTGGTCTTGTAGTTGGCACCGGCGGCGGGCGCCGTGTAGCCTGCCGGCGTCACCACGCTTGCGCCTGCCGTATAGACGGCGCCCGGCGCCACCTGGTCGATGAAGGCGACGTTGTCGGCTGCGGCAACGTCGATCGATCCGGTGCCGGTCCGCACCAATGTCGGGATATTGATAGTCGCGAATGTGATACTCGTATTGCCTGTCGTGCCGCTCACCGGATCCAAGTAGGTCGTATGACCGTTGATAAGCACGCTGCCCGTCGTGTTGCTGGCGGTCGCGGGATCGGAAATCGCCACCACGGCGTTGGGATTGGCCGAAGGCGTGGTGCCGAGCGCGGCGCCGGCGACGAAGTCGTAAGAGAATGAGCCGTTGTTCGTCCCCTGGGTGATCGACATCAGGCTCGCCGCCGAGGTGGTGTTGGGGTCGTTGACGACCGTGCCCGAGACCGAGGTCTGCGCCGGGTTGTTGGCGATCAGGTTGGCGACCAGCCTGTAGCTCGTCGCCGCGGCCTTGCTGAAGCCGTCGAAGGGCTCGTAGAAGCCGTCGCTGATGGTGGCGTTGATGGCGACGTTGTTGGCGGCGCGCAGCGCCAGCATGCCGGCGTCGCCGGCAAAGGCGCTCACCGTGGAGCGATAGGCCGGCGTGTAGCTCGTCAACGGCGCGTTGCGGCTCGAGGTCGGGACGGTCGCCGTGGTGGGCACCATGCCGCCGAGATTCCAGTTGCTGGCGACCGTGATGTTGCCGCCGTTGATGGCGTTCGAGGGATTGACCAGCCCGATCTCGGGCCGCACGTGCAGCGTCTGCGGCGTGCCGGAAGCCTGCGCCACCGCGCTGTTCGTCAGGCTCTGGGCGACAGCGCCCGGCGCGTTGGTCTTGATCGCCGCGCCTGACAGATCATAGCCGGTCAGGCTGGTCTGCTGAACGAACTTCACCAGCGTATTCTGATAGAAATCCAGGTGCGCCAGATAGGCGCCCGCGACCGCGGTCGCATTGCCCGTCGCAGCGTTGTAGTACGACGTCGGATAGATACCCGTGGAGCCAGTCACGGCGGTGGGAGTGACGACCTGCGTGCCCGTCGCATTGAAAAAGCCGGCAGGATCGATGATGCCGTCGAAATGCTGGTCCATCTGCGCTTTTTGCGCCGCGGTCAGCGCGTTGTATTGCGCCACCGTGGTGATGGAGTTGCAGCCGGCGGGAATCAGCGAGCATCCGTCGGTGGTGCTCCACACCGCATAGGCGTCGAGCACCAGCCCGCCGCCGCTCGGCTTGCCATTGGCGTCCGCGCTGGTGACGATGGTGCCGTGGAATTGCGCATTGAAGCCGCTGCCGGTCAGGATCGGCGCGCGCAGGATCACCTGCCCGCCGGTGTTCGAGATGTTGGCGCCGCCGGGGCCACCGCTGACGTCGAACGTGGTGTTGGCGGCGACCGAAATCGCGCCCGAGGACGTGACGTTCTCATAGCCGTAGGTGTTGTTGAGCGTGCCGTCCGGCGTGCCCGAGGTGCCGAGCTTGATGGTGCCTCCATTCTGCACCAGCAACGAGCTGCCCTTGGCATAGTTGGGGTCGCGCGGATCATCCGCGACCCAGGCCGCGGTCAACCGCGTCCCGGCCCCGATGCTCACGCCGTTTGTGCCATAAAGCGAGATCAGGCCGTTGAGGCCACTGGCATCGAGCACGGTGAGCTGGTTTGCCGGATTACTCACGTCGCCGCTGCCATAGATCTGCACGTTGCCGTTCTGGGCATCGAGCATGATCTGGCCGGCACTCAGGGCCGACACCAGCGAACCGGCGTGTTGCCCAATGACGATGTCGCCCTGCTGCAAGGTCACCGCGATGCTGCCGGTGAAGCTGGTCGGCAGCAGGCTGCCGGGCTCGAGCGTGCCGACGTTGAGCGTGAAGTTGCCGCCGATATCCTTGAAGGCGGCGTGTCCGTCCAGCGTGCCCAACAGCCTCGCCTTGCCTTGGGCCTGGATGGTCAGAGATCCGGCAAAGCCGATGCCCACGCCCGAGACGTCGACGCTCGCCCCGCTGTCGATCAGCACGTTGCCGGTGTTCGACACCAGCTGGACCTTGCCTCCCGGCGCGTCCTTGACGATGTCGAGCACGGTCACCTCGGAGCCGGAGGCATCGATCACGGCGCCACTGTAGAGCTCGACGTCGCCGGAGGTCGCGATCAGACTGACATTGCCCGACAGCGCCTGGATGTTCGCGTAGTCATTGACCGATCCACCGGTGATGGAGAGCGCGCCGCCGATATTGCTGGCGACAGCGTCTGGCGCCGTCCCTGCACCGGTCAGAAGCGTGACGGCGCCCGCGGTGGTGACGGACTGGGTCGCGCCGCTGTTGACAAGGAGGACCGGGGCCGAGAGCTGCATGTTCGCGGCGCCGGCGTTCAGACTGCCGGTGCCGCTGAAGGCGATCGCCCGGTCGGCATTCAAGAACACCTGGCTGACGCCCCCGATGGTCTTGGTGCCAAGATCCTCGGTGAGAGTATCGGTGGCATGCAGCGTGACCGTGCCGCCGCTCCCGCTGATCGCGGTGCTGGTTGCCGTGACGCCGCGGCTGTTGGCGAGGCGGATGTTGGTCGCATTGACGGTGGTCTGGCCACCATGGCTGAACAGGCCGGCGCTGTCGAAGATCAGCGTGTTGATGGGATTTGCCGAAGCGACCCCAATTGTCAGATTGCCGCCGTCGCTGGCAGCGTCGTAAAGATTGATGACGGTCGCGCTGCGCAGCCGGACCGAATCCGCCCCATTGAAGTTGGCGAGCGCGGCCGCGTTCAGCGTGATGCCGGAGCTGCCACCGCCGATGTTGATCACCGAACCCGCGATATCGTAGTTCCGGGCGATCAGGGAAGCCGTCGAAGCGAGCGCGCCGCTGCCGCTGGTGTCGAGCGTCAGCGCGTTGCCGCCGTTGATCACCGCACCGGCGCCGATCGAGAACGCGCCTTGAGGCGATGTGGCGGTCGGCAGCGGACCCGGGCCGCTATATTGCCCCGGCACATAGTTGCGCGTGACGTTGACGAGCGTGCCGTTGGAGACCCGCAGCATCGCGCCGTCGCCGCTGACACCGGCGGTATATCCGGTCAAATTGCCTTGGTTGTCATGCAGCGCCACCGGATTGGCGCCGAACGAGATGTCGCGATCGGTGCCGCTCGGCACCACGCCTTTGGCTTGGATCACGCCGCCAGCATCGACGACGAGGCCGCTGCCGCCGCCGAGCGAGACCAGCAGCAATTCGGGCCCCGTCAGGGCATGCGCCGCGTCGGTCTTGATCTCGAGATTGGTCGCGGTGGCGGTGATGTTCTCGACGCCGCCCACGATCGATGCGGTGCCGCCGATCAGCACCGAGCTGGCGCCGAGATTGCTGATCTGGTCGGCATCGAGCACGAGATAGTTGATGCAGCCGGACGCGCTGCTGACGCGACAATCGCCAGCCGGCAGGGTCTGGTCGCTCGCGAGGACCACGATGTTGCTGCCGCCGATCTGCACTTGGCCGCCGCCGCCGACCAGTCCAGCCGCCAGGTCGCTGGTGCCAGGGCCGAACAGGTTGGCGCCCGCGAGGTTGAGGGAGTTGACAGCGCCGAGCACCAGCGTGCCGCCGTCGATCGGCAGCGGCGGCGGGGTCTGGCCGGCGGCGATGGCCTGGTTGCGGAAGAAAGTGGTGCCGGAGGTGATGTCGATGCGCGAATATTTCGACCACACCGACTTCGACTGCAGCTGGAACAACGCCGATTGCGACGAACTCGCCCCGGTGAGCGCATTGCCGAGCGTGCCGACGACATATTGCGAGCCATCCAACCCCGTCGCGCTCCGGGTCGTGCCGGGATTGACGTTGCTCGCCACCTGCACCACGCGGTACGCACCAGGCAAGGTCGCGTACATGCCGGGCAGCAGCACATAGGTGCCGGCGGGAATGCCGTTGCCGCCGGAGATGGTCACGGTCTGGCCGGGAGCGATCGCGTTCGGTCGAACGGCGGAGCTGGCCGAGGTCGACCCTGCCGCCACGGTGACGCCGGAATAATAGGTGGAGGACGCGAAGGTCGGATCGTAGGCCGCAACCGACGCTTCATAGGCCGGGACCAGCGCATACACCTGGCGCCCGTCGGCATAGGTCGACGAATAGGTCGTTACAGTGGCGCCGGGGGACGTCGTCTGCTGAGACGATGTCAGCACGTTGCGGGTGCCGCCATTGCCGGCGACGAATTCGGTGGCATAGATGTCGCCGCCGCCGCTGAGGTCGAGCACCGCGCCGGATTGCGTGGTCACGTTGTTGCCGTTCAGGCTGATCGACTTGTTCGGTGGCGCCGCCAGCGTGCTCGAACCGAAGCTCCAGGTAGTATCGTCGACCGTGGTACCATAGGGGATATCGAGACCGGCGGCGGACACCGAGGTGAGGCTGCCCTTGCCGAGCGTCACGGTCTGGGTCGTTACGAATTGCGGCGGGGTCAGGCCAAACCCGCTGAACAGGTTTGTAATTGCTGTCGGCATGGTCGTGGGTGTGCCCACCACAATGGTGCCGAGCGGCGCCCACAGCGTGCCCTCCTGATCGATGGTCTGCGCGCTCAGGATGATTTCGCCACCGGCGGACAGCGGCGCCGCAGCCGGGCCGTTCGGCAGGATCGTGAGCATGCTGGCTGAGGCAAGCGTCCCTGTGGAGGCCAACAGGTACTGCGTCCCGGTCACCGGATAGATCTCAGCCGCCCGCAGGGTCAGATTGCCCGGCGCGAGCAGGGCCCCGACGAGGTTCGACGTCGTCGTGCTCCCAACATTGCCATAGTCGGGGGAGAGCAGCCGAATGGCGCTGCTGCTCGCAAACGTTGCGTTTGCGATGTTATCAAGCGTGATTCCGCCTTGGAGATCGATCCATTTCGCCGACACGTTCAAGGTGCCGTCCGCGAGCTTCGGTGCGAGGACTTGTCCGTTCGATCCCGCGAAACGGATATAGCCGGCCTTCAGGTTGACGGTCGTACCGCCGATGCTCGGAATGCATGTCGCTCCGCAATTGGAGGCGGTGTACTTGCCCGGATCAGTCACCCCGGCCGGCAGCAGGCCGCTGCTCTGCGGCAGCAGAATGATATGACCACCGAGGGTCAGCGCGCCGGGCACCGTCACGTTCACCGAACCGCCGAACGCGACGGTCGGGGAATTGAGCGTGACGGAATCGAAGCCGCTGTTACTCAGCGTATCGGCGCCGATGAAGCCGCCCGCCGGCGCGCTTGCACCGAGCGCTGTCAGGTTTGCAGCGACGATGCCGGCCCGCTCGATCACGAGCGAAGTGACGCCGCCCACGGTCAGGCTGCCGCCGGTGGCCAGCGGCGCGCCGCCGGCTGCATTGACGGTGCTGGCGAAATACATGCTGCTGGCGGAGAGCTGCAGGCTGCCGCCATTGCTCCAGGCACCCTGCCCGCCGTCGCGCGGCGAGAAGCGGATCAGCCCGCTCGCGGCCGATACTGCGGCTCCCTGAAGATCGAACTGCGCGCCGGGTTGCGCGATGATCGTCCCAGGCGCGAGCGAACTGCTGGCGGCAGTCAGCGTGATGGTGCCGCCGTCGAGCACGGTCCCGGTCGAATAGGCCACGACCTTGGGGTTGGGCACGAACGTGCCACTGACATCGAGCAGCGCCGTGGATTCGATCAGGACATTGCCGCCCGATACGTTGATGGCACCACCCTGTGCGATGATGCTGCCGCGAATGTCGGCCGTCGTTCCGGCGCTCAGCGTGACGGTGGCCTGCGGGTCGGCCTCGATGCCCGCGCCGGCATCGAGCAGCACGCCGGCAGTCGCGGAGGCCAACGTCAGGCCCGCGGGGTGGCGCAGCCCCTCGGGAAGCAGCCCGACCGACGCATAGTCGCGCACCCGCGCCCCCGTCGGCGCGGCGAGCAGGTTGGCGTTCACGATCGCATTGGTCTGGCGCGGCGTCACCTGCGTACCCGACGTCACCGTGGTGCCACTATAAGCACCATTGACGACGATCTGCGAGAAGCCGCTGGTGAAGAACGAATTCGGCAGCACCAGTTCGCCGGCACGTGTGTCGGAAACCGCGTAGCTGGCTGCCGAGGAGGCGCCGGTCCCCGCCAGCGCGGTCGCAGTCGCGCTGGACACATAGGACGTGACCTGCGCGGCGTTGCCATCAACGGTCACAGTCGGCACCTGAAGGGTCAGCGTTCCGCCGCCGTCGAGCCCGTTGGCGTAAATGTTGCCGCCGAGCACCACGTTTGCGTAGTTTGCAGGCTTCAAAGTACCGTCAGCCCCCTGGGGCGGAACGTTAAAGCCATTGTTGTTCCCTGAATTCGGCAGTGCAATCCCACTAGTGAAACCGCCGCTATAAGTCACGACGGACAGGCTGCCGCCTTTGCCGATTGGAAGCCCGTCGGATGCTGCCTTCAGCTTTCCGGTGGTACCGACATTGCCGCCGCCCGAGACATCGACGATGCTTCCCGGCGCCATCACGATGCTCTGCGTGATGTCGGTGAACACGCCTGGGCCACTGCGCGGCCCATTGCTAGCAGCGAGCGTGGAGATACTGATGCTGCCACCATTGGCGAAGCCGGCACCCTGCACCTCGTCACGCGACAGGCCGCTGTCATTGACCCATAGCCCGTGCACGTCGAGCACGGCGTGCGAGCCGATCACCACTGCCGCAACCGGCGGCGCTTGCGGGATATTGGTCGCATAAGTAAAGCCGGTGAGATTGATGCTGCCGGCGGGGGCCGACAGGGTGCCGTCGATAGTGGTGACGCCATCGAGCGTGATGCTGCCTCCCGCGCGCACGGACAGGACCGCCCCTGTCTGCATGCTCAGCGTGTACGCCCCTTTGATCGAGACTGAGCCGAGGCCGACGCTGGAAAGCGTGTCGGTGAAGATCGGCAGCACGCCGTTCGCCAGCATCGGCGTCCAGCTCGCAGCATTCGCGAAGGTCAGCCCCGAGAGGCCATAAGGATCTGCACCGGCATTGGCCTGCGACTCCAGCGTCACATTGAGTGTACTGGGGATGCCGGCTCCGCCGTTCAGATTGATGCTCAGCGATGCGCCATTCGGCATCTTGTCGGCATTGGCAAGATTCGACGATCCGGCCAGCGCGCGCTGGCGTGTCCCGGCGATGACGTTGGCCACGATGTCGCCGTCGAGCACGGGCACCTGTGCCGTCACATTGATCGCGCCGCCATTGGCACCCGCGACGTAGCCCTGCTCGTAATGCGCGCCGTTGCCGGCGAGGCCGGCCCAGGTTTCGGTCACGCCCCAATGGGAATGATCGACCGTGAAGCCATTATAGACCGTATATGACAGGCTCGGATCGGCGCTGCCGATATCGTAAATGCGCCCATTCGAGCCGAGCAGCCGCGTGGTGGTGATGACGCCGCCGGTGTACTGCACATAGCCCGCCGAGACGTTGATGCTCGAGCCCGGCATCTGCACGACGTTCTTGGCTGAGGAGGTGAAGCTCCCGCCCGCGGTCAGGATCTGATCGATGCTTTGCGGAATCAGGCCGACAAAGCCGGCGGCGTCAAGCAGCGGCGAGCCGACCCATTGCAGGCCGTCGGCGCGCGTCCCACCGAGGCGCGCATCAATGCTGACGGTCTTGCCGATCAGCGCGGCGGCGAGCGGCGAGTCCGCCACCTCGGCCTGGGTTACCAGGATGTCGATCTGGTTCATCGACATCGGCAGGGTCACACCGGCAATCCCGGACAGATCGACGGTGCTGCCGGCTTCGAGCAGAACGCTGCCATTGGCGTTGGCGCTGCTGATACTCAGCGCCGCACCCGGCGCCTTGATGAAGGCACCGCCAAGACCCGACCCATGGCCCTGGACGTCCACGCTGCCCTGGGCCTGAATGGTGAGCACCGGCTGCAGGACGGTCTGAAAATATTTCGCGTTGTTGGTGCTGTTCGCATTGGTGGGGGACGTGAGGGTCGATGTCGGCAGCGTTCCACTGCTCTCGTCGGGCAGGATCGTCGTCAGGCTGTCCGCACCGAGCACGATATCTCCGCTGCCGGTCGTGGTGCCGCTGGTGCTGAGCACGATCGAGGCGGTGCGCGTGGTACTGGTGGTCGATGCGATCCCGCCGAGCTGGCTGATCTGGCTGCCGACGACCGTGACCGCGCCGTCATTGGCAATCAGCAGACCGTTTCCGGCATTGGTGACGGGTGCGGGCGCGCCCTGGACCTGAACCTGCAGCGCGGTGTCGACGCCGACCACATTGGAAGGCGGCGTGACGAGGGTGATTGAGTTTCCTCCGCCATTCACTGCGCCCGCGGCCGCCAGGATGATCTGGCCGTTCTGGGTCGTGATCGTGCCGGCGTTGCTGACACCGCCCGTTCCGAGCAGCGCGACAAAGCCGCCGTCGCCGCTCGTGCTGAGATTGCCCGTGGTATCGATCCGTGCTCCCGGCAGGACGCTGACCGTGGCAGTGGCCGAGCCGCCGGTGCCGGTCGCGAAACTCGCAGCGCCGCTGCCGTTGGAGGGCCAGATTTGCGGCCCTATCGATGTCGTCTTGTCCGGCACCGTATCGGAAAACAGCCCGTTCTGAAGATATTGTTGATAGTTGTTATTGCTGAGAACGGTCGAGAGATCGAGCGTGGACGCCACCAGCGTATGAACGTTGATCTGGCTGGTGCCGGTGAAGATGATGCCGTTCTGATTGATGATGTAGACCGCGCCATCCGCCTTGATCGCGCCCTGGATCTGGCTCGGCGCAATGCCCGGCGCAATCTTGTTCAGCGCCGACCAGTCGGTGTGTCCCTGCTGGTTGAACACGACGGTGGTGTCGCGGGACACGTTGAAGGTCTGCCAGTTCAACAGCGCGTGCGATTGGGTCTGGTCGATGCTGACTGTGGTCTGGCCATTGCCGGTGCTCTGGGTCGGGGTGTTCGCGCCGACCCAGGTGGTGACGGGATTGGCCACGCCCGTTGCGGTGAGGCCGCTGTCCGGGACCAATCCGCCGGCCGCCAGACCGCTTGCGATCGCGCTCTGCCCGGCCGCGGCGGCCGCGTGCGCCGCGTTCTGCGCCGCCTGCATGGCCTGAATGGCGCTCAAGGCCCGGGTCATCGATTGCTGGCTCGATTGCGCCGCCTGCTGGGCCTGCTGCGCGGCTGCTGCGGCGGCCGCGGCTGCCGCAGCGGTCGCTGACGCGGATTGTCCCACGGCGCCCAATGGACGCGCGCTCACCCCCGAACTCGCTGCAATCGCGATAGCGATCGTGCTTGCACCCAACAGCAGCAAGGCACGACGTGCAGCGAGGCGAGTACCAAAAAGCGCGGGCATGCAGGGGCCTTTCAAAGCAGATAACGAACCAGACCCACGCACGCAGCCGCCAGCGCAAGCCAGCTATGGCGCTGCCGACAAGTCGACACCGCCAGATCAACGGCAACAGGTCAAATGATCGGCCCTCACCTAACCACCGCCCCCCGCCTGCGCCCAAGCGGAAGCGCCCGATGACTCGGGGATACGCCTCTCCTCATCCCTAAGACGGTTTGACGACGGCTAACGCGCAAGCCCGCGGTGAAAATTCGTCAAATATTCACCTCACCGGGCCGGGCGGAACCGCAACATCACGCGAGCGCTAGCGCCGACCCCGCACCGTGGCATCCGCCGCCCGGATGTTCTTGTCCGCGACCCCGAACAGAACGAAATCGACCGAGCGCTCGCCCTGGGTCAGCACCAGCCGCCGCGGCTCGACCTTATCGACTTTCCAGCCACCAAAGTCGTCGCCCGCCCGCACCCGCATCACTCTGTCGACCGGCCGTTTGCCGACCGAGCGGATGACCGCCCGCCCCTCTCCGTTTTCACTGACGATGCCGAGCACAACCAGGCTGGGCGGCGGCGCCGGCGGTTGTGGTGGCGCCTCCTGTCTCATCACAACAGGAGCTACGATCTTGGGTGGCGGCCGCCGGGTCGGTGAAAACAGCGGACGCTCATGCGTGGCGGTCAGTTCCTGCAACGACTGCAATTCTACCGGATTGTTGACTGCAACTTCGCCACTTCGGGCGGCGCCGATTGTTGCAACCAGCGCAGCGCCGAGGATGAGCACGGCCAACATCGACGCTCGATCGCGCACGCCGTGCCTGCGCGTTGTCAGCCTGACCATGCCATTCTCCATCGCCCGTCGACATCAGCGTCATCCGAAAATGCGACGGTAACCTGCGTCAAATGAATCGGCCAGGCAAGGCTCACGATGCAGTTCCAGCGCAAGCGGATAGCTGTCGCAGCTTGTTTGCGTCAAATCGATGAAGGCGAATCACAACTGAACATTCTCGCTATGCGCGAGAAGCGGCCACCGCCGTTAACAGCGCGTCATCGAAGTCGAACACATTCCGCGTGTTTCGGCGGAAGCCGCGTCGCTGACGTTGCATCCACAATCGGCACCACGACAAGCACCAAAGACAAATCGCGTCATGCGTTCGCGTCGCAATCCCGCCGGCCTCTCGGCCGGCCTCGCATCGTTGCTGCGCGGCGGCGTGATCGTTGCCTCAAGCTTGATGATTGGGTGCGCCGTGGGTCTCGGCCAAGCGCACGCTGCCTGCGAACTGCATTCGCGGACCGGAACGATCACCCACGTGGTGCAGATTCAACTCGACAATGTGCATCTCGCTCGCGACGAGCCGTTGGTCCCCTCGGATCTGGAACAGATGCCGCGGCTACGCGAGTTCTTTGCCGATGGGACGATCGGCAACAATCGGCCGAGCGCTCTCCCCTTGCAGCAGGCGCCCGATATCCTGACTGTCCTGACCGGACTGCTTGGTGACCGCACGGGCGTTCCCGTCGGCGACAGCTACGGCACGTTTCGGAGCGACGGGACCGTCGGCCTTTCCTCATCATTCGGCTACTGGACGGCAAGCGGAGGCGATGGCAGGCCGCTGATGCTGGCCGACACCGGCAGGACCGTCGCGGCGCCGTGGGTCCCGTTCACGCGTGCCGGCTGTGACGTGGGCGCATTCGCGACCACTGGCCTCACGCTTCAAGCGCTCGATGCCACGGTCACGAACATATTGAGCGCCTCGGAAGCGGAAGCAGCGGCACGTGATCCCATCGCGGCCGAGGCGGATCTCTTCGGCATCGCCATTCATTGTGCGCGCAGCAGCCCGCTGTGTAGCAACGCCCAAGCGCGGCCCGACCTGCTGCCTGACGAGCCGGACAGCTATGTCAGCTTCAGCGGTTTGTTTGGCAATGGCCACGTGCAGCCGGTGATATCGCCCGGAGGCCCGGTGAGAGCGCTCGACGGCAAAGTCGTTGCCGACACTGCCGGCCATCCAGGTTTTCCGGGCCCCCAACCTGTCGCAGCACAGGCGCTCGGCTACGCTGCAGCCATGCTGGAGGCCGGTGTGCAGGTGGTCTACATCTCGATCGGCAACGCCCATCATCGCAGCGGCATGCGCGACTCCGGCCCGGGCGACCCGGAGGACCTGGGGAGGCTCGCCGAATATGACGCCGCATTCGGATCCTTTGTCGACCGACTTGCAGCCGACGGACTCAGCAAACGCAACACACTCTTTATAGCGATCTCGACCGGCAATGACCGTTTCACCGGCGGCCCGCCGCAACCGGCGACATGCGACGGATTTCAGCTGCCATGTCGTTACGGTGCAGTCGGCGCAATCGACGCCACGCTCGATCGCCTGCTCGCCTCCGAACGTCGCAACGTGACCAGGTTTGACATTCAGCCGGGCAGCGCACCCGCCTTCTATATCCATGGCGGCCCACAGCCCAGCGATCCGCTGACGCGCACGCTCGCGCAGGACGTCGGCAAACTTACGGTTCAAAATCCCTCGACGGCAAAGACAGATCGGCTCGCGGGCCTGCTTGCCGACCGCGCACAGATGCAAATCATGCATCTGACCACCGGCAGTCCGGCGCGAACGCCGAGCTTCCTCATGTTCGGCGATTCGAACTATGTCTATCGTATTGCGAATAGTCATGCAGATTGCGCCACGCCACCTGCTTGTGTCGCCATCGACTCGGAGGTCCCCCGGGTCGCCGGAGACATCCAGCAAGGCGACGGCGGCGGCTGGTTCGGCCTCGCCGGGCCCGGCGTTGCAAAGCTCGGGCAGGCCGACATCGTCTCCTACCCTGCGGATCTGCGACCGACGCAGCTTGCGCTGCTCGGGCTCAAGGATACCTACGTCCACGATGGCGTCGTGCTGGTCGAGGCGCTCGAGGACCAGGCGCTACCACCGGCAATCGCGAGGTCGCGCGATGCCTACACTAAAATGGCGCAGGCCTACTGGGGTTTGAACGCGCCATTCGGGCCGCTTGGCCGCGCCAGCCTCGCACTTGCCACGCAGGCGATCAGAGGCAGCGACCTTGCCTACGAACGCTATCTCGACGCGATCGGCGCCATCCAGATGAGGCGCGATGCGCTGGCGAGAGACATGAAGACCCTGCTCGATGGCGCTGCATTCGCGCAGCTTCCGATCGCCTCTGCTGATGCGGACAGGCTGATCGGCCGCGCCACCACGCTGATCAACGACGTCGAAAATCTTGCAGGCCGCAGCCTGGGACCCGCGGATCGTCCGTGGAAGGCGGCAAGCGATGTGCACTGACGTCAGACCTGCCGATCTGAACGGCGCGCCATATAAGGGAGAGCAGTGATGCCCTTCACCGAACAGTCCTGCCGAAGCCGCACCGCGACGCTCGGCGCCGCGGCTACCCTTTGGATTGTGGTCGGCGGCTTGCTTTGCGGCTGCATGATCGACAAGAGCATTGACCTGCCGGCGCGCGACCAGGTGACGGATCCGATCCGTGACGCCGACCTTCGTGCCCACTGGAATGGTCCGGTCGACGCGCAAGCCGCTGCGCCTGCTGTGCAACGTCCAATGCAGCCCATGGTGTACCCGGGCATCGAACAGGCTCCCGCCACCCCGTCCACGTTGCGGGAGGCGACAGCATCGACGCAGGTGGCAACCGCCGTCGACAGCAATCTCCCGAACAAAGCCGGCGATGTGGAATTGAATTTCGAGAATGCCGACATTCAATCGGTTGCGAAATCCGTGCTCGGCGACAGCCTCGGCCTGAACTACGTGATCGATCCGCGCGTCCAGGGCATGATCACGCTCGCTTCGGCCCAGGCCATTCCGCGCAAGGATGTGTTGCCGGTATTCGAGAGCGTTCTGCGCATGACGAACGTCGCGGTCCTGCGTGAGAACAACCTGATCCGTATCGTGCCGTTGCCTGAGGCGTCCGGTGCCGGCGCGGCCAGCTACGGTGCAGGACAACCCGGCTTTGGCGTGTCGATCATTCTGCTCCATTATGTATCGGCGGCCGCGACCGCGAAGACGGCGGAAAACTTCCTCTCACGGCCGGGCGCGGTGCGCGCCGATCAGGCGCGTAACCTGCTGTTGATCCAGGGCACCACCTCCGAACGCCAGGCCGTGCTCGGCGTGATCGCAACGCTCGACGTCGAATGGCTGCGCAATCAATCCGTCGCACTCTATCCGCTGAAATCGACCGCGCCCGAGACCATGATCCGCGAGCTCGACAAGGTGTTCGATACGGCCGATGGCGGCCAGGGTCAGGGTGTCATCAAATTCCAGCCGGTGTCGCGCATGAATGCCGTGCTGGCCGTCAGCCGCAACAGCAAGGTCCTCGAGCGCGCGACGCAATGGGTGCAGCGGCTGGACCGCTCCGATCTCAGCGGCACGACGGTGCGGACCTACGGCTTGCGTTTTGGCAGTGCGCGCGCGATTGCCCGGATGCTCAATGAGATGTTCGTCGGCCGTTCGGGGCAGAACGTTGCGGATAGCGGCCAGCAGAGCCCGACCGCGCCCGGTCAGGCCGCGGCAACCTCGCGCATCGACTCCCTCGGCAGCGGGACGATGACCAGTCAGAACAACTCGGGCACGGCAAGCGCCGATAGCTCCGGTACGTCCGGAAACCGCAGCACCCCGATCCAGGCCGCGTTCGACAGTTTTGGCGACCACAAGG
Source organism: Bradyrhizobium sp. STM 3843 (assembly GCF_000239815.1). Classification (GTDB taxonomy): domain Bacteria; phylum Pseudomonadota; class Alphaproteobacteria; order Rhizobiales; family Xanthobacteraceae; genus Bradyrhizobium. Next base: position 67,669 of record NZ_CAFK01000314.1, read on the forward strand.
ATGCGCAGCAGGACGATGCAAACACGCTCGGCGGCTCAGGCGCCGGCGCAATGCCGCGCGGGCTGTTCCAGAATGTCCGGATCACAGCCGACACCACGACCAATTCGGTCATGATCTACTCCAATCAGGAGGACTATCGCGTGATCGAACGCGCCCTGGAGTCGCTCGACCGGCCCAAGCTTCAGGTCGCGGTCGATGCCATGGTCGCAGAGGTCACGCTGACGGACCAGTTGCAATATGGCGTGCAGGCCTATTTGACGAGCTCAAATGCCGGACTGGGCAACGACAGAGGCTCGGTCGGACTGTTCAACGCCGCACAATCTTCGGCGCAATCGGTCCTGCTTGCGCGGGTGCTCCCCGGCTACAACCTTCTGCTCGGCGCCGAAGCCAATCCCAAGCTGATCCTGAGCGCCCTGTCCACGCTGACCACCGTCAAGGTGCTTTCGGCCCCTTCGCTCGTGGTCGCGGACAATCAGCCGGCGATCCTGGAAGTCGGCAATCAGGTTCCGATCTCGACAGGCTCGGCCACCGTGCTCTCGAGTTCGAACACCGTGGTCAACACGATCACGCTGCACAACACCGGCATCATCCTCAAGGTGCTGCCGCATGTGCATCCGAACGGAGCGATCGATCTGGAGATTGAGCAGGAGATCTCCAACGTCGTCAATCCCGGCGGAAGCAGCGCACAGAATCTCACGCCGACCATCTCGCAGCGGCGCATTCACTCGACGATCGGCACCAGCAGCGGGCAGACGGTGCTGCTGGGCGGCCTGATCAAGGAAGACGACGAGCGGACGGTGGAAGGCATTCCGGGGCTGAACGAGATCAAATATCTCGGTGACCTGCTCAGCCAAAAGACCGACAGCAAGAGCCGCTCGGAGATCATCGTGTTCGTCACCACCAAGCTCATTCGCAACAGCGGGGATGCGCAAGTGGTCGCCGAAGAATTCCGCGAACGGTTGGATACGATGCGCCGGAACCCATCGCGCTTCGAGGCAGCCGCACCAGCACCGATCGCGCGCAAATAGCGAAGCCCGCCGATGTATCTCCGCAGATCCCTGTTGGGCGTTCTGGGAGCGGTGGTTGCGGGCCACGCGGTCGCCGCCGCCGAGCTGACCAACGTGACGGCCGAGGACAACGCCGCAATCATTGCGTTGAGCGGAGACATCGAGGAAGGCGATGCCGACGGCACCGAGACACTGATCAAGGCGGTGAATGATGATGGACGGCTGGTAACGGCAATACGGCTCGACTCGCCGGGGGGAAGTCTCGCCGAGGGGATCAAGCTTGCCGAGCTCATTCGCAGAGCCAAGCTGCCGACCGTCGTGGCGGCTGGATCGCGCTGCGCCTCCGCCTGCTTCATCGTGTTCGCAGCCGGCATCGAGAAGTTTGCCAGCCACGCCGCGGCGATCGGGGTGCATGGCGTCTCCGACCGATATGGTCACCAGACCGCGCAAACCGAAGCTGCGACATTGTCGATGGCCCGTATCGCCAGCGCATTCGGCGTTCCGCAGCGCATCGTCGGCCGCATGATCACCACGCGGCCGGACGATATCGCCTGGCTCTCGCCGGAGGACCTCCGTTCCATGGGCGCAATCATGACGGATCGCGCAGAGCCCCCGGCGCTGCCGGTCTTGGCCGGCAAGCCAGCCGGACCGATCCGGCGATGGCTGGTGCGCGCGCCGCATTCCGCCGATGATCCGTAGCGGCCTTCGTTGCAAATGATCATGGCTACGCTACTCAGCTCAACAGCACGACACCGGCGGGCAGCGAGACCACGTGGACGCCGAACAGCTGCTCCACCTGCGCGACGAAATGGTCGAGCCTGTCGACCTGGAACGTGCCGTTGACGAGCCGCTGCCCGAGACCGTCATTCGTGATGATGATCTTGCCCGGACGATATCGGTTCACCTCATCCACGACACTGGCGAGTGGCCGATCGCGGAAGATCAGCAACCCGGTTCGCCACGCCGACACCTGCGTCGTATCGACGGGCGCGGCGGCCTGCAGCCCCGCGGTCGAGTAGCTGACCTGCTCGGACGCCCGAAGCTGCACGAGATGTCCGCCCTGCTCGACGGCAACACTGCCGTCGAGGCAGGTGACCGCGACGACACCGTCGAGGCAACGCGTGTTGAAATCCGCATGGGATGCGCTGATCCGCCCATTGCCGGCAAGAAGCACGACCGGCGCCTGCGATACCAGCTTTGCCGTGATCGAAGCTTCGCCGGCGATCAGTTCGATGCGAACCTCTCCCGGCGCCGACCGCAACGCGACGCTGGTCTGGGTGCTCAGCTCGAGCGCGATGTCGGGTGTCAGCATGAGCTTGCGATGCTCGCCCTTGGCAGTGCGATAATCGGCCGAGAGCTCGCTCATCGACGGCCAAAGGCCGAATGGCGGACGGACGACCAGATAGGCCGCCGCGGCGGCGACCGCCCCGCTCAGGACCAGGCGGCGCGTGATCGCGCCCCCCGGCGATCGCGGTGACTGACGATCGCGAGCGGCCGCCGCCGGTTCGCTTTGCTGCTCATGAGCGAGCTCCCGCGCGGCGAGGCCGGCCTGCCGAAACAGCCGTGCGGCCTTCTTGAAAGCCTCGTCATGCGCCGGGCTTTGCTCGCGCCAGCGCTGCAGCGCGTCCAGATCGGACCGGAGTGGCGCACCCGTCTTCAGACGAATGACCCAATCAAGGCCCTCATCCAATAGCGGATCGAACTCGGAGGTCCACATCGGCACGGTCACGATCGATCGCTCATATCCAATTTCGCCAGCTTCAAGGCTCTGCTCGCGCGGCCAATCCTGCCGATGGCAACGCTTGCGCCGGGAACCGCAAAACGTGTCCAGCGCTTCCAGCGCGATGGGCTCTTATCCGATAGACGGCTTGAGATTCAGTATCCCGCAGAAGAAACACGTCAAAACTGCAAAATTCAGCCGGGGATGACGGAAATGTCACGCTGGCTTACCAAAATACCTGAGCCCTCCCTCCACGAGGCCTCCGGATGCGGCTCACGACCGCGGCCGCGGACCGCCCAGCCGACGGACCAGAGTGTAGTCAAGAAACGTTGCACAATGCTTCAGCGCCAGTCTCAAATCATTGTCGATCGTGCGCGGGCTCACTCCGAGGCGCGAGGCGACCGCGCGCGGCGATTGTCCTTCGATCGCGATGCTGCGCAGCACGTCGCGGGCCCGCGAGGGCAATTCGGCAAGCGCGCGTTTCAAGGCGTCGATGTCGGAGCGCGCCTCGACCACCCGTGCCGGATCCGGCCCCTCGTCGCAAAAATCCAACAGCGCATCGATCTCTGAGGTGCTGACCCGGTAGTTCTGCGCCTTGCGGTAATCATGGGCGATGTTAACGGCGACGCGAAAGATATAATCGGCCGGGCTGCGCACCGTCACGGTGTCCGTCACCCGGTCAAGCCGCAGGAACGTCTCGTGCAAGACCTCATAGGCGAAGTCCGCGGAGCCGAGACACCGCGTCAACCGCTTGATCAAGCCTTCATAGTTATCGACGAGCTGCCCCCGCAGCCTGATATGATTGGCGTCAGCCACGTCCGCCGCCCCCCAAGGACACGCCGAAGGCCACGTCAAGGCCGGCTCGCGCGTTCGCGCGAGCCGTGTCCGCAGCGCCTCTTGAGGTAGCGGCCGCGTACGACACATTTGTGACGTGGGTAGAGCGCGTGTAGAAACACACGTGCAGTGGCCACAACGGGCTCAGTAGTGAGTTCAGCTGGCCGATCATGACGGATCGAACTCGAGCGTGATCCGCTCATTGATCAGATCCGGCATTTCCGGTGGAATCGGCGGCAGCGGCTGAGCACGGCGAATGGCGTCCAGCGCCTCCTTGTCGAGCAGGGCCTGGCCGGAGCTGGTCTTGATCCATACCCCGAGGAGGGTGCCGTCCCGGCGCATCGAAAACAGCACATCAACCGCGCCGTGCAGCCGCGCCGAGCGTGCGGTCTTCGGATAACGCTGATAGCGGGCAACATGACGCAGCAACGTCTGTTGAAAACGCGCGGTGACCCCGCTTGGCGGCGCGTCGATCGGTGCCGGCAGAGCGGCGGCTCCCGGCGCCGGACGCTCGGTCGGGCCCGATGGCTTGGTCGGCGTCAAGGCGGCGAGATCGACCGTGGCGGCATCCGCGTCGCTGATCGAATGATCGACGCGACTAGCCACATCGCCGGCCGAGGGCTGCTCGGTCGCGGCAACGGGGATGGATTCCGGCGACGGCCGGGGCAGCAGCTGGACCTGGATCATTGCGCTTCGTTCGCGGCCCGAAGGCTCGGCCGCCAATTGCGAACGGATCCAATAGATGCCGCCGACGTAGAGCAAGGTGGCAACCGTCGGGACCAGCACCAGCTTGAGCGCCTCGCTTTGGGTCCAGGTCTGGCTCCCCGCAGGGACGACAAAGGGAACTGCGGACATGGCGCGGCTGTCATCCCGTCCAAATCCGGCATTGCTCTTCATTGCATCGACCTCACGACGATGACGACACGGACCGGCTGCGGCGCGCGCGCCGGCGTCGGCCGGCTGACCGCGAAGCCGCGCAGCGCCGCCTCGACCGCCGCGTCGCGGTCCTGATTGCCGGTCGAGCGGACCAGTTCGACCCGCTGAATGATGCGCAGCGGGTCGATCCACAGATCGAGCGTGGCGCGATAGTTGCCGCCGCGAGTGCCGGAATTGTTGTGCAGCACTTTCTGGATGTCGGCCTGCAGACTCTCGCTGTAATCATTCAGCCGGCCGACATCCTCCGCCTCATCGGTCGCACGCACCCGCAACGTGCCCAATGAGAGTTCCGTGGCCGCAGGGGTGCCCATCACGCCGAGATCGGATGGCGTGTTTCGAGACGCCAGCGTGATGGCGTTCGGGCGTGCGTATTGAACCTTCAGGTCGGTTCCGCTCAAGAGCATCGTGAGCGCTTCTGTGGGCGTGTAGTTGCCCTCGACGGCGGCCGACTTGCGCCCGACCGCGGAATGGCTCTCATACAGCACCTGAACGCCGGCCTTTTCGCCATAGATCTGCAGAGCATTGGCAAGCGGCTGCGACGGAATATGAAAGGCGATCAGCACCTGCTTCACGTTCGGAGCTGACGCGTTCTCCGCGGCTGCGGCGGAGATCCCCATCACCGCCGCCAAGCCCTGGACTGCTGCGAGCAGGCGCTTGCACGTGCGGATGGCTGCGAATGGCGGGCGACGGCCTGCGTTCCGCCCCTGCTCCAGCCGCGCCGCTCGCCCGGCGAGGTTTTCATCACCGGCGAGCCGTCTGGTCGATGGCAGCGCCACAATGCCGACCCTGGCGTGCAGGTCTTTGGCACGGAAGTGAAGTCCTGTCATGACAGCGAGGCGCCGTTCTGGTTTTCGTTATGCATGACTTGTGCGGTCGGACGATGCTCCTGCCGAAGCGGCTCGCTTGCCATCGGGGGCTCCCGCTGTCGTATCTCGCAAATGTGACAGCTGTCTAACTGGAGGTATTACGAGGCGCCGGGTGTGGATGAGCGAAAAGGACATGAGTTCGAACTTGACAGGTGATCGTTCACACCGCTCAAGCAATGCGAGATGGAGATCGGCCGCGCAACACGCACGACGCGCATGGGATAGCACGGACATGACTCCGCCTCCTCGCGGCGCATGGCGCCCGAGCTGTGGAGATAGACCCCTCTCGCAACGAGAGGGCGCAGGGAAGGCCGGACCTCGACTGAGGCCCGTGGCCCGCCTGCGAAAGAAAATGCAGGCGGCAGGTACCACAGGTTCAGCCGGACGACCCGGCCTTCCCTGCGCGATGGCTTTCACGGTTGCTCCGCGCTCTCCCTGGTGCACCGGGCTTGTTGGCCACCACATCCGCGCTTGATGCTGACGCATCAGCGCGAGGACACCAGCGTCGGGGTGTCAGGACCACACGGCTTGGCCGTCCGCAACAGCATCGGTCGTCTTGCGCAGAACGCGCCCGACGCCATCGCGGCCACCGCTCCCCGCACTCCACGTATCGTGACGACGCGTACGTCCCTCTTCATCGAGGCGGGATGGCGATAGACAACCACGATTTCTGAAAAATAGAAACAGGAATATTTTTCGCGCGAGGTCTGGACAGGGGTGATCGGGTTGAATGCGCAGATGAATTTCGTTTTTCGGTGGAACTGATTTTGTCGGTCGGGACAGCGCATCGACACGTGCGCGCCGACCGCGCTCGCTCATTCCGCCGACGGCTCGGTGGGCGCAACCCGAACGAATGGGCCACCCGCTCGCCTCGGGCATGGCGTAGGGGCGTGGTTCAACAAACTTCGTCGCGGCAACGTCTCAAACTGGAAATAGCCTCATTGTCAGCAAGGCGATTGCGACCGAACCTATCAAAACGATGGCAACGGTGAACAGGCGATCCGGAATGTTCATTCTCAACCTCATCTGTCCAAATCGCGGATTTTTGAGGCGCGGCGACGCCGAATGTCGATTGCCCCTGAGGACAATGGCGCCACGATTCCGAAATCGACATGATCGACCGCAGGGCTGAGTACGCGACGCGGTGAGGAGGGCGCGTGCTGAGCCAACGCCCCCTGCATGCATGCCCCCCCCAACCCCATGCATGCGGGGGGTATGGAGGCGTGCCAGATCCAGCAGTTGCCACGCAATCACTCCGACCATCGCGCTGGTCCCGCCTGGAGTGGATCAATCTCGATCAGCTCATTTGACGGATTGCGCAGCCGCGACTTCCGCTGTTGGCCCCGAAGCGGAGCTTCGAGCTCAAGACCAACGGCTCCCAGCCAGTCGTTCGTATTTCGGCCAGTCAACGCAAGCGTTGAACAGCTTCAAGAGTTTTCGGTCGATCTCTTCGTTAGGCCCATGCCGATTGAGCGTGACGTGGAGCGCAATGTCCTCTTCACCACTTGGGTAGGCTTCGGCATCATAGAAAAACTCCGCCTCATCTAGTGCTTGAACGCTAATGCGGAGATAAGCGGCTTCAAACGTGCGGATAGAGCGAGAATTTGAGGCCCGATAGCTGGGCCATTCTGCTTTTTTGTAGCTGCGGAGATTGCGTTCTTGCGGGGAGAAACGCTCCAAAGCCGAGCGCAGCGCGACCGCAAGTCCCGAGCCTTGACGCCAATCGGCGACAACTTCAGGGTTATCTTGCTCGAAGCAAATGCCAGCGTTGTTATAATGTAGCGCCGCGACAATCGCTTCCCGTACCGTCGCTCCGATATAAATCTTTGCGCGTCGCAGCATTGAGCATCCTAGTTGCCTTCATAGTTGGACGTTCTTCTATATCAGGCAGAATGAATCAATGTGGCCTGATATGGCGGAAACACCCTGCTAAAAGCCGGACAGATGTCAGCTTCTAGCCCGGCATGTCCGCTAGATGTCCGCTCCCTGGGATGAAGCGGGCTCGATATGCTCCATCTGAATTCTTCCGGGTGCGACCCGAAGGAGCGTAGGACCTTGCGGTCCTATTTCCGTTCGGCCGATCGTGGTTTGCCGCTTGAACCGCGTCGTGAAGCTGATAACTTTTCACAGTACTGACGAGATGTCGATACCATGGACTTCGATAAGGCAGCTGCACTTGCAATCGCTTGGGTGGACATCCTTTGCGGGGGAGAAGCACGTATTGTGCGTGAAGCCACAATCGCGAAGCCATACGGCTGGGTATTCTTCTATCAATCCAAAGAATTCCTTGATGATGGCAACCCTTCAGCGCAGCTCGCCGGGAACGCTCCGATCATCGTGAACAGAACTACGTGTGAATTGCGCCTAACTGGAACGGCGAAGCCGCTGGAATACTATTTGACTGAGTACGAGAAGACGCTCCCTCCAATCTCGCTTCAGCAATCGCCCCAACTTCCAACTTGGTAAGCACATCGGAAGCTTGAGGAATGGTATGGCGACACAACCGCTTTTGGCCCGTCGCGACCTTCCGGTCTGACAGTGTACCTCTCGATGCCATGGGCGGTGATCGCAAAATTCGATTTGGATGTCTTGTGCCGCTATCGCTCCGACAGAAGCATCAATCCGGCCGCAAGCAACCGTAATTTGAAAGCCATCGGCCCCTGACGTCGGTCATAGAATGGGGCGAAAGACTACTATGCTGTTTCGCCCCGGTTTGGGGCCATCTCTACTTCCGGCCGGCAAGGCCGCTTGTGGGCCCGATGCAGACATTGCTTGGCTCAGGTCGAAGTATCCAAAAGAGCCTTATACAGCTTGCCCGTGCGAAAGAAATTGACGAGGGCAAATTGCCCGATCATCAGGCGAGTGGCGGCCAAAAACAAACGGCCTTTACGATGATCGACTTGAACTACTCGGCTCAGCCCATGAAACCGATACATATCTACTTTTTGGATGTCCGTCCTCGGTATGAGGAACGTATCGTCAGGCCCTCTGACGTTCAGGCCCGAAGCATCTATCCACGCCTCTCCCTTTGAGGCGCGCGTTCCTAGACTGAGTTCATTCCCGACATGGAAGAATATTTTACACCGAAACATCCGTTCCCTCGTTTGGTCGCGACTTGCCTTGCTCTACACCGCAATAAAACTGCTAACCATTGGACCAATGGGCTACGGTGGTCCTCAGACATGGTGAAAGGTCCGGCAACGGCCCAGGTCGGACGCCTGGCATTCCAACCATCAAGGTCGGCCGTCCGGGCTAGGACGCAACCTGCGGCGGTTTCGGGTCAAACGGTAGGTTGTGCGCCCGGAGCGGACGTTGTTGGACGGAGGGCGGAACGCTATACTTTGGCAAGCGCGTGAGCTACGGAGAGGATTAGAAAAGGTGCGAGTTTCGCTAAGCCGATTCGGAACAGGTATTGTTGCGACACTCATTCTGGCACTGCTGCTTGATAGCTCGTCGGCGTACGCTGCAGATGAAGCAAACAGCTCTGCGGGGATCACTGTCTATTCCGATATGAATTACATCGCGCTGGAGGGCGAGTATTCTGGTCTTCAGATAGCCCTCGTACCCTACTACGATGGCGAAAAAAGCCATCGCAAAATCCTGTTCCGATCTGCCGGACCGTTCTTGGATCCGCCCTTGCTTCTCGACGCCGTTGAGGAAGGAAAGACTCTCAAAATTGTGGTGCCGCAGGGAAATGAACTCGCCGGTGCCTGGACGCTGACATTGAAAGGGAACCTCATCGAGGCGGTTGGGCCAGGGGCCCATTTGAAATACAGTCTCAAGAAAATTTCCGTTAGATAGCAACGAGAGACCCTCAGGGTGAGGACCGGCAAAGCCGCCCCCTCCCATGAGGCCGGGATGTCCTTGCATAAGCGATTGCCCTGCGTCAGAGAGCAGCACGCAGCGTCGCCCGAAGCAGCCTAGACCGACAGGCTGGATCTGAACTCGGGCTGCTGGCACCCCTTCGATCAGCCCTCGAAACGCGCGAGCGATTGCGACAGCAGATTGATGGTCGCTTCCAGATTGTCACGGCGCGCGCGCAGCGACCTGGCGAGGATCGGGTAGCTGATCGCCGCCACGTCGGAGATCTGGCTCTTGCGCTCCTCGGCCTCGATGTCGGCGGTCATGGCCTCGAGATTAACCCTGAGGCTGTCGATGAGACCGCGGACGCGCGTGGCATCGTTGAACGTCGGCTGGTCGATTGTCGCGGAACGGAGCAAAGGCATCATGTCATTGACCTCGATTGTCCGGCTTTGGCACAGGTCACGAACCACTCCGTGACCCCTGCCCCGAGAACAGCAAACGGGATGCCAGTCAGGATTTTCAGCGATCGGGGTAGGCATTGGGCGGCGCTGGATCATGTCACCGCCTCTCCGCGCCTCGCATGCCAGGCGGCCAACACGCCGCGCTCCTCGTCGATGGTTAATCCATCGACGTGGCCGTTGGCCTGACGGAGCCAGGCCAACGTATCCCGCGCGGTCTCGGCCAGCGGCCGCGCCTGCAGCCCGGCATTGCGGGCCGGCGTGGTGTCGCGCGTGGCAAAGCCGGCATAGTCCGGCAGCGGCAACCACAATGGCAGTGATCGCGGGCCTGCCCACCGCCTGACATCGTGGGTCTCGAGGAAGGCACGATCGGCCCAGGTGAAGGTGCAGGAGGCACTCATCGCCGCTGCGCATTCCGCCAGCAACGCACCGCGCGTCATCGTTGGCCCGATGCCGTCATAGATGCCCGTGAGGCCGACTTCAGCGGCGTAGACGATCCAGCGCGCGAGGTCGCGCACGTCGATGAACTGGACGGCATCGTCGGGCGCTCCCGGCGCGAGCACCTCGCCGCCCCTGGCGAGCCGCGCCGGCCAGTAGCTGAACCGCCCGGTCGGGTCCTCCGGCCCGACGATGAGACCCGCCCTGCAGATGAACGCGTCCTCGCCGACCGCCTGCTCACAGGCCAGCTTGGCGGCGCCATAGGTGGCGTCGCTGCTTTGCTCGACATCAGGCGCGGTCGGCTCGCGCAACGGAGCGGTGTCCGCGCGCTGCCCGGGCGTACGGTTGTCGGCATAGACGCTGACGGTCGAGACGAAGGTCCAGTGCGCGGCGCGCGGCTTCAGCGCGGCCACCGCCCGACGCACCTGGCCCGGATGGCGTGAGACATCCACCACGGCATCGAAGTCCTGATCGACCAGCGGCGCCAAACCATCGACGACATCTCGATCGACGACGACCAGGCGGGCGCCTGCTGCAATCGGGCCTGAAAGCCCGCGCGCAGCGCAGGTGACCTCATGACCGGCTGCGCAAGCATGAGCCGCGATCGCCCGCCCAAGAAACTGGCTGCCGCCGAGAATCAACAGACGCATGCGCCTCATGCTCCCAAACTCGCGTCACATCGCGGCAGCGGACTTCGCGGACTTTGGAGTCCAGCGACACCTTCCGCAAGCCCTGACGTTGCTTGCGCCGCGATTCGCCGGCTGCCGCAGGAGGGATTCTCGGCCCTGGAACAAGCGGCACGCCGTCAAAACCGCCGCATCGTCCACAACTCCTTGGGAGTTCAGGCTGGACATGGGGTTAAACGACGCCGACTCGCGCGATAGACTCGTTAGCCAATGACCACAGGATTCGCATCGTGACCGATCCCCAGATCGTCTGCCCGAATTGTCGCACCCAGATCCATCTGACGGAGCAGCTTGCGGCGCCGCTGATCGAGGAGACGCGGCGCAGGTTCCAGGCCCAGCTCGCTACGAAAGAAGCCGATTTCGGCCGTCGCGAGCAGGTTTTGAAAAAGGCGCAGGACGAGCTTGCGAAAGCGCGCACTGCTGTCGAGGAGCAGGTCGCGAGCCGGCTGAAGGCGGAGCGGGCGGCTATCGCGCAGACCGAGGCCGCGAAAGCCCGCCAGGCGCTGGCGGATGAGATCGGCGATCGCGACCAGAAGCTTGCCGAATTGCAGCAGGCTCTCGCCAGTCAGGACGCCAAGCTGGCCGAGGCGCAGAAGGCGCAGGCCGAGATGCTGCGCAAGCAGCGCGAGCTCGACGAAGCAAGGCGCGAGATCGAGCTCACGGTCGAGAAGAAGGTGCAGGAGGGACTCACGGCCGTACGCGACAAGGCGCGGCTCGAGGCGGAGGACGGGCTGAAGGCGAAGGTCGCCGAGAAGGAAACCCAGATCGCCGGCATGCAGCGCCAGATCGAGGAGCTGCGCCGCAAGGCCGAACAGGGCTCGCAGCAATTGCAGGGCGAAACGCTGGAGATCGCTCTGGAATCGCAGCTGCGCGCGCGCTTTCCCCGCGACCTGATCGAGCCGGTGCCGAAGGGCGAATTTGGCGGCGACGTGCTGCACCGGGTGGTCGCGCCGAACGGCCAGCCCTGCGGGACGATCCTGTGGGAATCCAAGCGTACCAAGAACTGGAGCGACGGCTGGCTCGCCAAGCTGCGTGACGATCAGCGCGCCGCGAAAGCCGAGATCGCGATGATCATCTCGACCGCCCTGCCCAAGGGTGTCGACGGTTTCGACCTGATCGACGGCGTCTGGGTGGCGGAGCCGCGCTTTGCGGTTCCGCTGTCGCTGGCGCTGCGGCAGTCGCTGATCGATCTCGCCAGTAGTCGGCTCGCCCAGGAGGGCCAGCAGAGCAAGATGGAGCTGGTCTATGCCTATCTCACCGGTCCCAGATTCCGTCACCGCATTGATGCGATCGTCGAGCGCTTCACCGAGATGCAGTCCGATCTCGATCGCGAACGCAAGACCATGATGCGGCTGTGGGCCAAGCGCGAGGAGCAGCTGCGCGGCGTGCTCGACTCCACCGCCGGCCTCTATGGCGATCTCCAAGGCATCGCCGGCCGCGCCATGCAGGAGATCGAGAGCCTCGATGTGCTGCTGATTGAGGCGAGCAGCGAGGCGGCGGAGTAGCCCGCCGTCATCAGGACGTAGAGCGGGCAAAGCGCGGAGCGCGTGCCCACGCGTCGTTGATCGCTCCGTCTTGCTGGGCACGGCGCTCCGCGGGATGCAGAGCATCGTCGCGACCGCGCATTCGCCTATCCGACGGTGTCCGCTCCCCTGCCGGTCTGCTAAGATCGGCCATTCACGCCCGTTCCTTTTGGCAGATGGGTCATGGTGGTCGACGAGCGGATACGTCTCCAATTGCCGAGGATCCTGAGCTTCGTCGTGATCGGCGCGGCCGTCGGCGCTGGCTACAGCTATGCGACGACCGTCGGCTTTCCGTTGCGCGGCCTGCTCCGAGGCGCCGTGAGCGGCGTCATCATTGGCGCCGCCGTGAGCTGGCTCGGCTTGTTCGTCCTGCAGGCGCCCGGATCGCCGCTTGCGCGCACACCCTTCATGGTCACCGTCGCGGTGCGCTCAGTGCTCTATCTGCTGGTGTTCTTGCTGGCCATCGCCGTCGGGCAACTGCTCGTGCCCAACCGTCCGCCGGCCCGTGTGGTCAGCATCTCGGGCGACGATATCCTGTTCTGCTTCGGCGCCACTTTTGTGATCACCTTTCTGTTCGAGGTGAACGGTCTTCTGAGCCAGAACGTGCTGCTGTCCTTCATGACGGGACGCTACCATCGCCCCCGGGTCGAACAGCGCATCTTCCTGATCATGGACATGAAGAACTCGACCGCGGCTGCCGAACGACTTGGCGAGGTCAAGTTCCATATGCTGCTGAACCGGCTCATGACCGATCTCAGCGGGCCGATCGTGCTGCGCGGGGGCCAGATCCACAAATATGTCGGCGACGAATTGATCGCCACCTGGCCACTGGTCCGGGGGCTGAAGGACGCAGCCTGCGTGCGCGCTTGTTTCGCTGCGCGCGACCGGCTGGTCGCGCACGGCGCGGACTACGAGCGCGCCTTCGGCATGACGCCGCAGGTTCGCGCCGGTCTGCATTGCGGGCCGGTCGTTGTGGGTGAAATGGGATCGATCAAGAAGGAGATCGCGCTGCTCGGCGACACGCTGAACACTGCGGCGCGCCTGGTCGATGCCTGCCGCGACCGCGGCGAATCGATCATTGCCTCGGCCGACCTTCTCGATCGCCTCAAGCTTCCACCCGGCATTGCCGCGCGCTCACTTGGGCCCGTCCACCTGCGCGGCAAGGAACTGGCCATCGGGCTGTGCGCGCTGGCCGAGCAGCCGCCCGCGACACGCCTTGCGGCGAGCTGAACAAGGCCCACCGAGATGCACCCCGCTGGCCTCAGCCGTCGAACAGCGCGGCTTCGGTGAAGGCGAGGTCGCCGAGCCGCGGCGGATGCGGGCCCTTGGCGTATTTGCGGCCCCGCCGTTCGGAGTACCAGCCGGCCAGGCGAGGCATGGGCGCGTTCGCATCGAAGCGGACCAGGAGTCCACCGCGCCGCGCCAGGAAGCGACCGACATTGCCGGCAAAGCGCACGAGATCGCCGATGTCCCGGGCATAGAGCAGCCGATACACCGGCACGACGTTCTTCACGAGGTGCCTCTGGAACACAAACGGATGGCTGTCCGCGCCGTCATGCACGACCAGGCTCAAACAGCCGAACCCGGCATGGTGCTGCAACAATTCGGTTTCGAAGTCGGAAAGCCCGGCGCTCTCGCCGTCGGCAAACAGCTGCACGCTCGCGCGCGGCACGGGTTTCGACAGCGTCAGCGCCGCATAGATCTGCCCGCGGCAATAGACCTGAAATCCCTGCGCCTCGACTTGCGGCCAGGTATGCGGCGCCGGCGTGATGTTGAAATAGGTCACGCTCTTGTCGCGGGTCGCCGCCCTCACGAGCAGCGAGCCGAAGGCGCGAAACGCGGGCTCGACATACCAGCTCGAGACATTGCACCGGACGATCGTCTCACGCCCCGCAAGCACCTCGGAGTACAAGAGCAGGATGACGCCAACCGGCGTGCCGCCCTGGTCGAGGCAATAGCCGTATGCCGGATAGGCCTGCGGGCGCGGCCGCGCCGCATGGCGCTGCAGGCCGCGCAACCAATAGTGTTCGTCGCGGAACGGAAAGCCGCGGCTCAACAGCGCGGCGATCGCGGCGAGATCGGCTGGCGCGATCTCGCGCACGCGGACGCCGGCGCGCGGCCTCTGCGCGCCATCGGCGCTATCTGCTCCAAGAGCGAGTTGCATTGCAGTGGCGCTCAATTCAGTTCCGCAAAGATCACCTTTGAAATCAGGCGTTATCAGCAATTCTAATCAAAGATGCCGATCTTTCGTGCGCAATCGCTCCCGGCGCTGATGTTTGCGTTAATCCAAGCTTGCGCAGCACCTGCCACTTGTCCTGATCCTGATAACCAGACGTTTACGACGAGCCGGCGCTCTAGCGCCGCGGCACGCGGATCATGTAGGTCTCGTTCTCATTGAGATCGTCGACCACAAAGCGGCCCCCCGTCGCAGGCAGGGCGCGCCGCAGTCCATCCCAGCCCCAGACCTCGATCCGCGTCGCCCATTCCGGCAGCTCGATCTCGACGGCGCGGCCCGGCCTGTCGGTCCATCCGGCGATGTTCTGCCAGACGATCAGCTCGGCGTCGGGACCGGACATCCGATAGAGCCCGCGCGTGCGGTCGATCGATGTGATCGTCATGTCGCCGGCCAGCTTCAGCACCGTCTCGAACACGCGCCCGCGCGCCTCGGGCACCCACGGATTTTCGCCTGCGGCCATCGCATAATGTGGGCCGTCGACGCGCGGCGTATCGCCGAGATTCCACGGAAAGGCCAGGATCATGCGCGGCGAATGACCGTCATTGCCGACCACAGCGATCTGGTCCCACACCGCGCTCAGAAACAGTCTTGCCGCGACGTCGGCCTCCTCCCAGGCGCCGGCGCGCGCCACATTGAATTCGGTGGTGTAGAAATTGAGGTCACGCCTCAGGCCCATCGCCTGCTTGATACGATCGAAGCAGGTCTGCACCGAGAAGGCGCGGCCGCGCGTCATCGGATACCAGCGATCATTGTAGTAAGTATGGAGGTCGATGCCGTCGAGGCGGCCGTCCTCGAGCAGGTCGGCGATCGCAGGTCCATAGCCGCGCAACGTCGCATCGCCATGCGAATTGCAGGTGGCGAAGCCGCCGGGCACCACACGCAAGCCGGCATCGACGCTATGGACGCCGTCAGCGAGGCCGGCGAGCGCGTCGTGATAGGCCTTTTGCGGGATCGTGGCCTGCACGTCCGGCTCGTTGATCGCCGTGAAGATCGTGGCACCGAAATTGGCGATGCCGTTCTCCAGGCTCCAATCACCGTTGGGCCGGAAACGCCGCGCCATTGCCTGGCCGGCGGCGAACCAATCCTGATAGGAGCCGATCGGCTGCGGCGGATCGAGGAACTGATAGCTGCCTTCGTATTCGAGCAGGATCACCGGCGTGATGCCGTTGGCATAGGCCTCGCGCATCGCCGCGTCGAAATCGTGCGGCGTCGGTACGCGCTGGCGCGTCCGCCAGCCATAGGAGTCCATCCGGCCCATTCCGGCGCCGACCCCATGCAGGGCCTCGTAGAGCTGCGCGCTTTGGCCGGCGAGATGGGTCACGAGATTGCCGCCGCCGACGCGGTCGCGCAGCCGCGGCCCGATCATGTCGTTCGCGAAGGCCGTCGGTATCGCCGGCAAAACCAGCCCCAACAGGACCGTACTGATCAGCAGCAGTTGAGAGCGACGTCGCACTGATCGGCCTCACATCGGCAATGCCGGCGCCTGCAGGTTACGACGGACGACCGATGCCGAGCGGCTGCAGCGGCTTGACACGCGTGGCCTCCCTGTCGCTGGCCGCGGCGCGGCAGGCGGTCTCGATCGCGGTTGCGACCGCATCATAGGTGAAACGCGACAGCACGTTGGCGCGCGCCGCGGATGCCTTCGCCCGCAGCGTGGCGGGGTCGGCGGCCAGCTTCTCGAGAAGCCGGCGGAGGCTGTCCGGATCGTGCTCCGGCACGATCCAGCCGCCCTCGCCGACGACGTCGGGAATCGCGCCACAGGTCGATCCGATCACCGGAATGCCGCAGGCCTGGGCTTCGATGATCACCCGCCCGAACTGTTCGCGCACCACGTTGGTGGTGCGGGTCAAAAGCACCAGCGCATCGAGGCTCTGCAGAAAGGCGGCAACCTGTTGCGGCGGACCCCAGCCGCGGAATGTCACGCGATCAGCAAGCCCAAGCGTCTCGACGCGCTGGCGCAGCCGCGCGTGGTCAGGACCCTCGCCCATGATGTCGAGCACCACGGGCGCCGCGCTGTGCGCGATCGCCTCCAGCGCGTCGTCTAACCCTTTTTCCTCGACCAGCCGGCCGACATAGCCGATCGTGAGCGGCCGGGTGCGCGGCGTGCTGACCGGCTCGGCGTTGGGCACGAAGGTTGCGAGATCGACGCCATAGCCGATCGGCGTCACCGGCCCGGCATACCCCCGCGCGCGCACCACTGACGTCGCGTCGGGACTGCGCGACAGGATGTGGTCGGTGCGCGCCAGCACGAAGCGCCTGATGGTCTCGAATGGCGGCGGCAGTCGCTTGAGGATGTTCTGATCGACCTCGAGCACGACGGCCGCGCGGCGCCGCGAGAGCTGCGCCTGGAGCGCGACAATGCTCCACGGCTCCTCCCACAAATGGATCACGTCGGGATCGATCTCGGCCAGCAGCCGCCGCAGCGCCGGATAGAAGTGCAGGTACCATTTCATCGGGCCGGCCTGCGGCAGACGGATCGGCAGCACATGGACTGAGAAGCCGTCGGCGCGCGGCGGCTCGGCGACGATGGTGCGACCGAACTCCTTCCAGACGGCCGGCATCACCAGGTGCAGATCGATATTGGCCTTGGCCGCGAGATGGCGGTAACGCAAGCGTCCGGCTTCGCTGCTCGCGGCCGGATGCGCAATGGAGACGATCCGTAAACGCGCCCGACTAGACACGGCCGATCACCCTGGCTGCCGTGCCGCTCAGGCCGGTGAGATGCATTTCCATGGTTGCGAGATGGCGATGCGCGCCATTGATGGTGTTGCGCGGCAATGAGAACGCATCCTGCCCGTGACGCAGCAGCCCCTTGCGCGTCGTCGCGGCGCTGGCGAATCCCGCCTGGCGCGCCAGCGCGAAATCGCGCGGGCCGCAATCGGTCGCGCGGCCGTATGGAAATGCGAAATGCTGCACCTCGATGCCGAGCCGCTCGTTCAGGCGGCGGCGCGACCGGGACAGCTCGGCCAAGGCCGCTGCCGCGGTCACCGCCGAAATCCGTGCATGCGTCACGGTGTGGGCGCCGATCTCGACCAGCGGATCCCGTGCCAGCTCCTGCAGCATGTCCCAGGAGATCGCGTGCTTCCAATGCATCGCCTCGACATCGATGGCGTTTGCCGCACAGAAATCGGCGTAGAGCCCGCCCGCGTCGGGACCGTCCCAGGACGCCGCGATGCGCGCAAAGGCGCCACGCCGCTGGTCGGGTGTGCCGAGCGCGAGGCTTTCGCCGTCGACCTCGACGCGGTCACGATGCAGCAGCACGTCCTCGAGTCCGGCCGTCCACAGCGGCAGCGTGCCGTCGGGAATTCCCGTGGTCACGAACAGCGTGATCGGCACATTGTGCCGGCGGAACAGTGGCACCACCCTTTCGAAGCTGTCGCGATAGCAATCATCGATCGAGAAATTGACGTAGCGGCTGTGATCATGGCGATCGGCCGCGCGACGCAGCCCCTCGCTGACGGTCACGACGTCCCAACGCTGGGCACGCAGATAGGTCAGGAACTGATCGAGAAAGCCGAGGTCGAGATGGAAGTCGCGGTTCGGCAGCCGCTCCCACACCTCAGACGGAGCGGCGCGATGGAAAGTCAAAAAGCAGCCGCGCGGGCCCAGCACCCGATCGGCCGCCTTGGTGAATGGCAGGACGAAGGCGCTGGAGGCCATCATGGCCTTTGTGGTCGCAACAGCTAGGAGGCTCAACTCAACTGCCCCTTCACGTTGGATAATCTCCGGATCTGCCTGAGCGCAGTGCCGAGTGCGGTCGGCATCAGAAGAGCGACGGCGACAGCGAGGCAAACAAGATAGGTGCAGCCGCCGACCAGCAGACGCGGCAGCAAGCCGGCAACCGAACTCTGAATCAGTTGCCCCAGCGCCATCATCAGCAGGGCCGGCACCAGCGCGGTGCCGATCAGCGTCAGGACCTTTCTGCGCTCGCCGAGCACGAGCACCACGCCGAGCAGGAGAACGATGCTGCGGAGCGCCTCACCGATGCCGAGCAGCTGCATGCCCGCGGCGGGCCCGGGCGCGAACAGCGGGGCGAGCAGGTTGAAGCCGATATTGACGAGGTAGCCGCACACGATGATCAGTGCGGCGGCGCCGTTGCGGCCGGCGCCGTTGAGCAGGCGGATCAGAATCCAGCCGAGCGTCGCGGCCCAGACGCCGCAGGCGATGCCTTTCAGCGCATGCGAGGTCAGGAGCAGCGCCTCGTCGCCGAAGGCACCGCGGAAATAGATCAGCCGCACGATGTCGGTCGAGAACATCAGCAGGAACGCAGACGCCGGCAAGGTCAAGGCCAATAACGGCCGCAGCAATGCGTCGAGCTGGCTGCGCGGATCGCGGGGCGCATGATGCGAAAGCACGGCCATGCCGAGTGGCTGGCTGATCAGCAGCAGCGCGCTCTCGGTCAGCGATCGCGCATAGTCGAGCGAAGCCACCGCGCCGGTGGTCAGCCGCGACGCCGTGAGCCGTTCGATCCAGATATTGCCCTGCTCGGCGAGCGGCAGCGCGAGCAGCACGCGCAATCTGCGGAAGAAGTCGGCGGCCTTGGCGAGAATGATCGGCACCGTGAGGCCGGAGAAGCTGAGCACGCCCTCACGCCACATCGTATACAGGCCCCACAGCGCCAGAACGTTGAAGGCAATGGTGAAGGCGCAGGCCAGGAAGTAGGCGTTGCCCGTGAGCATCAGGAGCGCGATGCCGGCGAGCACGGCGACGTTCAGCAGGCTGGCGCGGAGGTTGGTCAGCCGGGTGCGACCGAGCGCGATTTCGCCTGCGGCCAGCACATTGAGGACGGCAGACGCCGGCATGCCGAACGCCATCATGCGCACAAAGCGCAAGGTCAGCTCACGGCCTTCGACGGAGAAGCCACCGACGATCGCATTGACCCAGATCTCGCCGAGCAACAGAACAGCCAGCATGATCAACGCCGAGATCAGCGCGATGACAGCGGTGAGCGCGCCGAGGCTGCGCGAGGGGTTCTCGCCCTGCAGCGCCTCCCGATGCATCGGGATCATGATCGCCGGCACGCTCTCATTCTGCAGGAATGCCAGCGGGATCAGCACCGCCGTTGTCGCGGAGCGGAAACCGTCGGCGATCAGCGAGGCGCCGAGCACATGCGCCATCATGACCTCGCGCGCGAAGCCGAGCAGCTTGCTTGCCAGCGCGCCGCTGATCAGAAGCGCGCTGAAGCGCCGCAATGACTGGCCGCTCGCGCTCATGCGGCGCCCTCTTTGGGCTGCTTCGGCGCCAGCAGGACGGCAAAGGTCCAGAACAGGAAGCCGCTTTCGCCGGAAGTGATGTTGGCGAGCGGGAATTGCGCCAGCGCGCCGAGCGCGAGCGCACCGACGATGACGGCCTCTGTGGTGCGATCCGACAGCGCAGCGCCCACCGCATTGCCGACCGCCCACAGCAAAGCGGCGAGGCAGACGCCGCCGACCACGATGCCCATCGATACCCAACACGCGATGATCATGCCGTCGATCGGCATGGCGCCGGCCGAGCCGACATCAGTGATGGTGAAACCGGATCCGAACAGCGAGCTGTCCGGCAGATTCCACAGCGTGATGAATTCCTCGAGCCGCTCCTGCGCGCTGCCGTCCTTCGTCCCCTCGCCGAGCGAAGACAGGCGCTCAGCGACCACGTCGCCGAACGGCGTCAGGGTCGCCGCGAGCACGACCGCGACCGCAATGCCGAGCAGGATCATGCCGGCACGCCGCCGGGTCTGCACGAACACGAGGCCAAACAGGATTCCCACCGCAAGCGAGATCCACGCGGTGCGGTACATCGAGAGCAGAAAGCCGAGCACCGCAGGCACGCTCAGCAGCATGGCGGGCCATGGCCGCTTCGAGAAGGCGATCAGCAGCAGCCCGGTCGCGGTGAAGCTCGCATAGACCGCCGGCGCATTCATGGTGCTGAAGGAGCGTACGCCGTAGGGCACCGGCTGGCCGATCGACAGGATCGGCGCGAACTCCATCCAGTAGCGATCCCAATCCGGCGGATCGACATATTGGTAGATCGCGTAAAGACCCGTGACGGGGAGGATGATGCGGAACGCCGACGCGGCCGCCTCGAGCAGTGCGCTGCGATCGGCGCTGAGCATGAGCACAGCGGCATAGAGCAGCGGCGCGAGCCATTTCAGCGGACCGGATGCCGCATTGGTCCAATCGGCCTGGGCGAGCGACAGCAGGCCCGCATAGACGACGCAGGCCGCAACGATGCCGAGCGGCCAAAGCCAGCCTGCCCGCGCCTCGCGCTGCCCTAGCAATCGCGGCAAATGGATCGCCGGGATGAGGATCGCGACCAGCGGTCCGATCAGCATCAGGCCGAGCTGATCAAAGCCTGCGGCAACATCGACCATTCGCCGCACGAACGGGGCGAATGCAAACAGCATCAGCGCCGCCTGCAGATGCGCGGCCGGGCCCTGGCGCCAAGCGTACCAGCCGACGCCGCCGCAGGCGATCACGAAACCAAGCCGCGCCAGGCTGCCGAGCGAACCGCCGAGCACGGCAGTGCCGAGCAGAACGAGCACGGCCACGCCCCATCCGGGGAGCTGCCAGGGCCGTGCGGCCGATGATGCGGCGAGACTTGTGCTCACGCCACCGCTCCCAGGCGGACCTTGGTGATCACCGCCCCGATCGCGTCGAGCATCCGCCCGAGACTGTACTCTGCACGTGCGCGCTGCGCGGCATAGTCGATTTGCGTTGCGACCTGTTCCGGCGTCGTCAGCACGGAGGTGATCGCAGCCGCCAAGGCGCGCGGATCGCCGGGCGGAATCAGTGTGCCGGCGCGACCGCGCTCCAGAATGTCCGGCGCGGCGCCGGCATCGGTCGCGATGACAGGCACGCCCGACAACATCGCCTCCACCAGCGTCCGGCCAAACGGCTCGGGATCGATCGATGGATGCACCATCACATCGACCGCCTGCATCAAGCTCGGCACATCGCTGCGATGACCAAGGAAATGCACGCGATCAACCAGGCCAAGTTCATCGGCCATCGCGCGCAGACGCGCCGCATAGTCCTGCTCGCCAAACAGAGCATCGCCGACAATGATGCAGCCGACATCTGGAAGGCGCGCGAGCGCTTCGAGCAGCACGTGCTGCCCCTTCCATGGCGCGAGCCGGCTGAACACGCCGACCAGCGGACCGGCCGGGAGGCCGAACCGCTGCCTGAGCTCGCTACGCAACGTCCGCTCGGACTGCAGGTCGATGCCGTTGGGCACGACCTCGACCAGACCGCGCCGCCCGCCCGCATCGACAAAGGCCGCCGCCGCCGCCTCCGAGGGGACGATCACCTTCATGGCGCACATGTTCGCCAGCAGAACCTGCATGCGGCGCTGCGCGGCGCCGAAATGCGCGCTGCTGATGATGTCGTGGAGATGCCAGATCAGCGGCCGCCGCACCAGCACATTGGCGATCGCGGCCAGCACAAACGCCTTCTGCGAATTGGCATAGACGAAGTCATGCTCCCGCGCGGCTCTCGCGATCTCCACGACAATGGCCGCAAGCCGGCCAGCGAGCGGCAGCGCCGACAGCACGGAGCTGTCGCGGCGGAAGCGCGACAGACCACTGCCATGCTGTGAGGTGATGAGCTTCAATCCGCGCGCGGCCAGCGCCGCGCTCAACGGGCCGGTCTCGAACAGGAATGCAGAGGCGTTATGCCGGCTCGTGACGACATCAAGCAGGATCAGCTCGGCGCCGCCGATCTGGCCGGTATGATCCACGAACAGCACACGTTCGTTCGACATCACCCTGCCCTGGCATAAGCATCTGTTGCGATGAATGTCGCTTGCGGCGGACAAGCGCGTTCCGCCTCGGTCATCGTGACGACGACGCCCACATGGCCGGCGCCCAACGCCTTGATGCGGCTGATCGCCGAGACCACCGGCTCAATGACCGGCCGATCGTTCCTGACGCAAAGCACCGCCCAATCCATCCCGGAGAGATATTGGCTGTTCGGCGCGGGCAGCACGCTGTCAATCAGGACCACGTCATAGGCCTCGAATCCGGATAGCAGCTCCGCAAACTTCGCACCAAACAGCAGGTCCGCGGTCGGCACAGTCCCCTGCCCCAGCGGCAGCACATCCAGATTCGGATGCTCCGTCCTGGTCACGGCGTCGGTGACCGCGGTCGCTCCGGACAGCACGCCGATCAATCCGGGGCCGGGCGGCAGCGACAACACTTGCGCGACATTCGGGTGGAGCGGCTCGCATTCGACGATCAGCACCCGGCGGCCTGCGGCAGCGAGATGCTCGGCGAGTGCGCATACGATGGTTGTCTTGCCCTCACCGCTTTCCGGCGACGTCACGACGATCCGCCGCGTCTGCCCAGACTCGCGGATCGCGAGTTCCCGCACCAGCGTACGAATGCCCGCCTGAAACTCTGCGTCCTCCGAAGCGAGCCGCAGCGCCTGTGGAATGGCGAGGTTGCGATAATCCTGGAGGATGGCGCCGACGGCCGATAACTGCCGCAACGACTTGAGCCGCGGCAGGCACGCAAGGATCGGCACGCCAGCGATCTCAGGCAAATCCGGCCTTTGCGCATCCGCAGCAGAGGGATCAGGCACACGCGCGGCCTCTTCTGGCGCGAGCGCCGGCCCCTGCGCGATCTCTGCAACCTCGCGCGCAGGCGGTTGCACGGGTTCGGGCACAGCTGGCGCCGCTTCCCCGCTCGCAGGTGGCGCGACCCGGTCCGCCAGCAACGCCGCACCGACGCCGAAGATCAACGCCAGCGTCGCGCCGGCAGCCAGGAACGGGATCTTCTTCGGGAAGAAAGGTTTGTTCGGCAGCTCGGCGAGGCTGACCAGCCGGGTGCTGCCGCGCAAAACCCGCCGCTCGGTCTCGAGCTCGCTCGCCTTCTTGTACAGTTCGGCATATTGCTGGCGCTTGATCTCGGTGTCGCGCACCATGCTCTCGATCGAGGCTTCATCGAGCGTCGCCGAACCGGCCTCGGCCTTCGCGCCGTCCATCTGCCTCTTCAGCGAATTCACCAGCGCATCGTTGGCGTCGTAGGCCTTCTTGGCGCTCGCGGCGATGTTCTGCATCTCGTCGACCAGCCGTTGCTGGACCATCGCCTGTTCGCGGCTCAGCGACAGGATCGAGGGATGTTTCGGCCCGAGCATGGTGGCCGCACTGGCCAGCTGCGCGCTGACCGCAGTGAGCTGCTGCTTCAGATCCGCGATGGTGCGGCTCGCCAGCACCGAGGGCGCATCTGTCGGCCCCCGCTCCTGCTCCGACTTGATCTCCTGCAGCCGCGCGGCAGCTTCAGCGCGCGCGGCTTCGGCCTGCGAGAGCTGCTGGCCGATGCTGGTCAACCGCTCCGACGAGATCGGGGCGTTGGCGCCGCGCATCAGGCCCTTGGTCCTGCGGAACTGCTGGATCTTCTCGTCGGCCGCGCGAAGCTGCTGATCGAGCTGTTTCAGCTCCTGCCAGATCCAGGAGCTCGCGACCTCGCGGCTGTTGGCGCCCTCGTTGCGCTGGTCGTCGAGAAACACCTGGGTCAGCGCGTTCGCGAGCGTCTGCGCCGTCTCGGGAAGACTCGACTGGTAGGAGATGTTGATGACGCGCGAGCGGCCCGCCGACGCGACGCTGAAACGGTTGTCGACGTGGTCGATGAAGGCGCTGGGATCGGTGGCAAGCTTGTCGCAGCTCACGCCACCGCCTATCCATCGGCCACGTTCACACTCCTTGACCACAGCCGGGATGACACCCGGCGCGCTCATCACCAGCCTCAGCAGCCGTGGCGAGCGGATGACGAGCAGCTGGCTCTCGAGGTCTGCGGGATCGCCGACCTTCTGAGCCCAGGCCGGGGACATGCTGGCGGCAGCGCCAGGCTCCTGTTCGGCGACGATGACGGACGCGGTCGCGAGATAGCGCACCGGCAGCACGATCAATGCGAGGACGGCAAGTCCGAGGACCGCCGCGGCCACCGCGCCCAACACGCGACGGCGCCGCCACAGGCTGCCGAGGGCCGCAAGACCGGACAGGCTATCGGACATGCTCGCGTGCCTCATCTTCCTGGTCTCGCTCCGACGACACCGTTTACGCGATCAGCCGTGCGGCGCGACGCTGGTCCCCCGCATGGAAACGCTCGAGCTCTTCATTCACGGCCGCGACGAACTGGCTGCGGAAGCGCTCAGCAGAAAACACGGCGGCCCGCTGCCGGCAGTCGAGCCGCGAGATCGTCTTTTCCTTGCCGAGGAACGTGCGCACGCATTCAGCAATCGAGCTCGGATCGGCGGCGTCGAAGAACATTCCGGTCGGCCGCGCACCATTTGTCAGGATCGACTCGCGTGCGCCGCCGCGGCCGAGCGCCAGCACCGGCGCGCCTTCAGACTGCGCCTCGATGAGAACGATGCCGAAATCCTCCTCCGCCGCAAACACGAAGGCCCGCGCAGTGGTCATGAGATCGCGCAGCTGTCTATCCGGAACGAAGCCGACAAACTTGATATTCGGCCGCGCGATCGCCTTCAGCTTTTCTGCTTCCGGCCCATCTCCGGCAACGATCAGCTCCAGATCGGGCAGCTCGTTGAACGCCCGAACGATCGGCTCGATGCGCTTGTACGGAACGAGCCTGCTCGCGGCGAGGAAGTGATTGCCGACCGGCAGGATGGCATCGCGATTGGCGATGGACACCGGCGGATAGATCACCTTGGCTTCACGCCCATAGGTCTTCTTGATCCGGCGGGCGACGAATTGCGAGTTCGTGAAGATCGCATCGGGGCCGTGGGCGGTGCGCGCGTCCCAGATCCGCATCTTGTGCAACAGCAGCCGCGCCATGATCCCCTTCAGGCCGGTCGCGTAACCGCTTTCGTTCAGATAGACGTGCTGCAGATCCCAGGCATAGCGCATCGGCGAGTGCACATAGGCAATATGAAGCTGCTCCGGGCCGGTCAGCACGCCCTTGGCGACCGCACAACTGCTCGAGATGACGAGGTCGTAACCGGACAGATCGAATTGCTCGATCGCAAGCGGCATCAGCGGCAGGTAGGACCGGTGGTGCTTGCGCAGGAACGGCATCTTCTGCAGGAAGCTGGTGTGCGAGCTCTCAAAGCCCAGCTTGCGACGTTGCTCAGGGCGGAGAAGGTCGAACAGCGTGAAGACGTCGGCATTCGGATAGCAGCGGAGGATTTCGCGCAACACCTGCTCGGCACCGCCCAGGACGTATAACCAGTCGTGAACGATAGCGACGCGCATCGCGGACTCCGAATTCCAGGGCAATTTAACAAAACCCTTAATGGAGGTACCCAAGCGCACAACCCAATCCTAAATTCCTAGTTAATCGCTCTTGGCTTCACATCTGCTTTCTTGGAGTTAGCAGGTAAGGAAATGGAAAGGACTTGAGCAGGCGCTCGCATCATCTTGGAACATTTGTGTGCCGAGAACAGACCGGCGCAAGGAACGGTCCTGTTCTGACACGCCTTGCTCATCATAGAATTTTTAGATTAACGGCCCATTGCTTGCGGTGGACCTTCGGCACACGGACCACGCGCAAGATACACAGACTCGAAGCTCAATGACGCGCCGTTCGTATCAGGCCCGCTCGACTGCCAGAGCGAACCGGTAGCCTGCGCCGCGCTCGGTCAAGATGATCTCCGGTGTCCGGGGGTCGGCCTCGAGCTTGCGACGGAGACCCAGGATATGGACGTCGATACAAGCTTCGCGGTCACAGTCGTGGACACAAATTGCCCGCGCGAGATAGTCCCGCGACAGTGCTCGGTAAGGAGAGTCGAGGAATGCGACCAACAATGAAAATTCTCCGCTCGTGAGCGCAACGGACGCGCCGTCAGGCGCAATCAGATGCTCGCTCTGCAGATCGAGTTGCCAATCGCCGAAGCGGTAGCAACCATGGTCTGAATTCCGGCGAGGCGTCCCTGCTGCAAGCTCGCCCTGCGCACGGCCGACATCGATCGGCACGACCCGGGCCGCAAACGCGTGCACGGTACTCATGATGTTTCTCGCTTTCTCACCCGGCCCTGTCGGATGGCTCGCTTCGCTCTCAAGCTTCGTCATCAGCGGTCGCCTCGCGGGCGCGCGGCCGATCGTCCGTCGACGGGCACAGAATGCAGCCTCAACATGCTCACCTCCACGACACACCCGCCAGCCTCGGTTCGGCCCCATTTAGCGCCTCGACGTGACCGGCGCTCGTTAAGTGTTGTGAAGTGTTGGGACTCGGCTTGGGCCGCAGCGCAAGGGCGGCTCCGCATGAACGAATTGCCGCGGAAAGACGCGAATCGGCGACGCCGCGGCCTCTATTCGATGAAAATCACGCTGCTCTAGGCGCGTCGTGTTCCGATAAACGGAACACCTTCGAGACAATGCCGCGCAGCGCGCAAGTCTGCGGTGTCGAAACCTTCGTCGAAACGTTGCAGGGTTTGGGCAAGAAGTTGCCTGGCCTGCGCCGACGAAGAACGCGACAGCAGGAACAGATCCATGGCCACCCGCAACTCCCATCCGAGCGAGGATTGGCTTCGGGACAGATCGAGCGCGGCGGTGAGGATGGACTCCACCTGATCGACACTGAACGTGCCGTCCGCGAGCAATATCCTTGCTTTGATGCGGAGAAATTCGGGCAGGTCAATGCCTCCGCCGCTCAGTTCCGCCTGACGGATCGCCTCCTCGATCGCTTCGCGCGCTTCGTCGACCCGATCCAGTTGCAGCAGGCCTTCGGCGAGCGCCCGCCTGAATGAGGCATCCTGAACGTGGTGATTCTCCGCCTGCAGGGCGTTCCGTGTTTTCCGGAGCAAAGCGACTCCCAGCGCCGGATTGTGCCTCAACGCCAATTCACCACGGAATCCCAGCCCAACTGCGTGGTAGGGCCGCAGATGATGCTGCTCCGCCTTCGCAATGAGCTGCTCGACCCGATGCGAGGCCTCCGTCCAGTCTCCGCGCCAAAGAAATACCTGGGCCGTGTAGATCAGAGAAATGCACTCATTGACCGGATTGCCGAGTAGCTTGGCTTCCTCGATCGCCTTCTCGGCGACTTCCACCGCGTGCTCGGGCCGGCCACGCAGCCAAAACGTGCGGGCCAGACCGACCATGGCGCGAATGCGATGGTCGTAACCGAACAATTTGGTGTTGATGTCAGGATTGGCTTCGGCTCTCACAAAGCCACATTCAAAATAGACCCGTGCCTTGGCCTGGTTGCCAAGCAGATGATGGGCAACGCCCAGCGTCCAATCGGCCGTGGCCAGGCCGGACTCATCACCCAGGGATTTCGCGATTTCCTCATATCGCTCGGCGATCTTCAACGCACCGCGAAAATTTGCGATCCGGGTGAGAAGGATATGACGCCCCGCCAACAGCCTCAGCTGCGACATCGGATCTCCCGCCGCTTCGGCGAGCTCCAGTCCCCGGCGTACCGCGTGTTGGACATCGGCGCCGTTGCCGCGCGTGAACATCCCGGCGATGGCCAGCGCCTCGCGCAGCTTCAACTCCAGCCGGCTGTCGCGAACGCTGCTGCCGAGGACGTCAAGCGCCCGGGCGCACCAGTGATGACAGTCGGCGAGCAGGGACAGCTCGATAAAGACCGGAGCCGCGGCTGCCGCTATCGGCACGGCGATGGCGGGATCACCGGTGTCGGAGAATGCCCAGCCGAGCGCGGTACGAATATTGCCGAGATTCTCGATCGCCACCTCACGCCCGCAACAGAGCGTTGCGTCTCCTTCGCGTCCGTTCCCGGAATTCAGCAAAGCTTCGATGTAGACCGCATGACGCCTCTGGATCGTCGCGTCCTCTCCCTGCTGGACCATCCTCTCGAAGGCGAAGGCGCGCGTGGTTTCCAGCAACCTGTATCGGGGCGAGCTCCATTCCGTCGACATCGTCAGCAGGGATTTCGCGGCAAGGCTTTCGATCAGACGAAGTGTCGTGGCCTCGGCATCGCCGGGTTCGGCGACTACGGCATGCGCCGCAGCGAGATCAAAACTGCCGACGAAGGCTGACAGCCGCCAGAAACAGCGGCGCTCTTCGTCAGACAGCAGATCGTAGCTCCACTCGATCAGCGCGTTCAGCGTCTGGTGGCGCTGGCTCGCGGTCCGCCGTCCGGGCCACGCCAGGCGGAAACGATCGTCGAGCAGCCTGGTCAGGCCGCGCAGGCCGTGAATCGCAACCTGGCTGGCGGCGAGTTCGGTCGCCAGCGCGTTGCCGTCGAGACGACGGCAGATCCCGGCAATCATCTCCGCGTTGTCGTCCGACAGCTCAAGCTCTGCGCCGGCCGCCACCGCGCGATTGACGAACAACGCGATCGCGGAAAATGTCTTGGCCTGCGCCGCCGTCAACCGCCTCTTGCCATCCGGGACATCGAGCGGCAGCAACCGATGAACATGTTCGCCTTCGACCCGAAGCGCCTCCCGGCTGGTTGCTAGAATGTGCACCTCGGTCGACTGGCTTGCGATCTGCTCGGCGAGCGCGGCGACCGTGGAGATCACGTGCTCGCAATTGTCGAACAGCAGGACAAGGCGCTTCTCTGCGAGGTGCGCGAGCAGCGCGTTGGTGACATCCGGTTCGTGGATACGGAGCCCAAGCGCCGAGGCGACGCTGGCCGGCACCAGTTGCGGCTCGCGAAGCACCGAGAGGTCGACAAACACGGCGGCGTCCGCGAACGTCCGGGAGAGCGCATGAGCAACGGCCAGCGCAACGGTCGTCTTTCCTGCGCCTCCGGGACCGACCACGGAAACGAACCGTGTCGCCAGCAACTGGTCGGCGAGAGTTTTGACGACGGCATCCCGGCCGACCATGCGCTTGACGGCCGCCGGCAGCCTGGCCGCCTCGAGCTGGCGTTCAGGCGCAGATTTCGGTCGGGCCTCGATCGGCTTGATCAGAGCGACGAAGCAATAACCGCGACCCGCAACATTGGCCACGTACCGCGCTTCGTTCTGGCCATCACCGAGCGTTTTGCGCAGGCCCTTGATGTGCACGCGGAGCGAGCTCTCATCGACGGCAAGGCCCGGCCAAACCTTCGCGATCAGCTCCTCCTTGCCGACCACCTCACCGGAGCGTGCGACGAGCGCAACGAGAATGTCGAGCGCGCGGTCACCGATCCGAAGCGGCACCCCTTCTTTGAGCAACAGCCGCCGCGCCGGATACAGGCTGAACGGGCCGAATTCAATTCCCGCATCCTCCTTGAGCTCGTGCGGCCCGATCATGGATGGTCCTTGAATTCCCCGGTCTGCTGATCTCATGCAGGTCCGAACGCGCAAGGCGGTTGAAGACAGAATACGACACGGTCACATGTAGTCAGTCCGTCGCGCCAATGCTCGGACAAAGCATTTGGAATGTGACCACAAGACGGTGCTATCGCGTGCTTTGGCACGAGGCGATCAAACTATCGTCGGATTTCTGCCTATCGAGGCAACTTATCTGTTCACAATATCGGCCGCGGCGGCGCCGGACCACCAAAACCATTCGATATCGACCAATCGACGGCCCACTTCATATCTGCAGCGGAGCTTGTGGGGACGGCATCACGACAAGATTTCGATCTGTCAAATTCCGGTTACAACCGTAACGAAGCATCCATCAACGACGCGAAGCTGACGCAGCTCGCGCGTTGATATTCACTGCTTGACCTGGAGCTTCTCGACGACGGCAAATGCGGCTTCCAGCCCTGGCTGCGCCTAATGCGGCCGCCTCACCCGCATGGCTCCGACCCGGCGGATGCCGAAATGTCCACGCAGGCTGAACGGCTCGCCCACCATCTCGAGCTCCGGCACGCGCGCGGCAAGCGCCGCCAGGCCTTCCTCCAGCTCAGCCCGCGCCAGCGCCTCCCCGAGGCAGCGATGCGGGCCAGCGCCGAACACCGGATGCAGGCGGACATGATCGGTGCGGTGGATGTCGAATACGTCAGGATCTTTGTAGACGCGTTCGTCGCGCAATGCCGAGATCAGCGCGAACGTGATGAGCTGTCCAGCCGGCAGCTTGACTCCGTCGAGATCGATATCCTCCTGGGCGAGCCGGCTGGTCGAAGCGACGCTCGGTTCGTAGCGGAGCGCCTCGTTGACCGCGGGGCGCACGAGCGCAGGATCCCGACAGACGGCCTGCCACTGGGCTCGATGCTGCAGCAGCGACGCGAGCTGAGACGCCATCGCACCACGCGTCGTGTCGGTGCCGCCGATAATCATCGTGATGACTTGCACGACGATTTCCGCCGGTGAAAGCTCGCCCTCCTGCTCCGCATCATGCAGGAAGGTGGAGAGGAAATCGTCCCGTGGTGCGGCTCGACGGTCGGCCAGAAGCTCTTCGGCATAGGTCCTCAGGCCGGTCATGTCCGCCTCCATGCCCGGAATATCCTCGGGCGCGTAGCTGAAGCTGAGCAGGCGGGAAGCACTGTAGGCGAGCTCGGTGAAGCGCGGGATGTCCCGTAGCGGCAGGCCGAGCAGGCCGGCAATGGCTTGCGCCGGCAACCGGCTCGCGAAGCCAACCACGAAATCGATCGTCTCGCCCGGCTCCCAGGCCTCGATCAGGTGCTCTGCGCTTCGACGCAGCTGTGGCCGCAACTCCGTCATCAGACGCGCGGCAAAGGCGCGGGTGAAGGGTGAGCGCCGGCGGCGATGCACGGCGCCGTCGGCGGTCAGCATGCCTTCGCTGAAGAATTCGAACAGCGTGCCCTCAGTGATGCCGCGCAGGCGCGCCAGCTCGGTCCCGAGAGGCCGCAGCCGCGCATCATTTATCAGGCGGTCGACATCCGTCGCGCGCAGGACCAGGAACCCGTATCCGTCGTGCGGGATCGCCGGTGTGAGCGCACGCCAATGCCGCATCACACCATGCGGATCCGCCTCCAGCTCGGCGATGGTGGGCGGCGCGCCCGGGGAAAGAGAGACGGTGCTGTTTGCGTGTGACATCGGCGGCCTCGCTTCATCTGGGCCTGCGAGCTTGAGAAAGTCGTGTCACACAATGATTTCGATGAGCGAGATTCCCATTACGCCCGTAACAAGGACGTCAGGGCTGTCGCGGCGCTATTTCGCCTGCTATTTGACTTGGCGTTTCTCAAGTTTGCGGGCCAGGGTGCGGCGATGCATGCCGAGCCGCCTTGCGGCTTCCGAGATGTTGAAATCGGTCTCGATCAGGGTCTGATGAATCCGCTCCCACTCCAGCGTCTTGATCGAGGTCGAGCGATCTCCGAGCGCGACCTGCGGATTGCCCTGCGCCTTGCGAAACGCCTCCTCGATATCGTCGGTGTTGGAGGGTTTCGCCAGATAGTGGCAGGCACCGAGCTTGATGGCTTCGACCGCCGTTGCGATGCTCGCATATCCCGTCAGTACGACGATCAGCATCTGCGGGTCGTGTGCGTGCAGCATCTCGACACAGACGAGCCCCGATGCACCACCGAGCTTGAGGTCGACGACGGCATATTCGGGTGATCTGAGTTTCAGGATCTCGCCGACCTCGTCGTACGACGCGGCGACCACGACGTCGTAGCCGCGTCGTTCGAACGAGCGCTTCAGGGTGCGCGCAAAACCTTCATCGTCTTCGACGATCAGCAGGGATCGGTCACTCACCACCACGCTCTCCAATCGCAAGCATCGACAGCGGCAGGGACAGCCGCACGGTGGCGCCGCGGCCGCGATGGTTCCAGGCCGAAACGACGCCGCCGAGCTTGCGGATCACATTGACGACCAGGAACAGGCCGAGCCCGCCGCCCGGCCGTCCCTTGCTGCTCTGATACGGGCGGCCGAGCTGGGCGAGGATCGCCCGGTCGAAGCCGGGGCCGCGATCGCTGATGCTCAGAAGCAGCATGTCGCCGTCGCGCTCGACCACGAGTTCGACCCAGTCGCGCGACACCTCGTAGGCGTTGTCGAGCACATTGACGATCGCCTGTTTCAGCGCGACGTCGGAAACGATCGCAATGTCGTCACCGAACTCATTCCGAAAGATCAGATTGCGCGCTGACCGCGCCCCGCGCCATTCGTCGACCAGGCCCGCAAGGAAGGTCTTCAACGTGGTCGGTGCCGATCCCTCGCCGCGCGCCTGCCCGGCCGACACCAGGATATCCGTGACGATGGCTTTGCAGCGCTGCACGGAGGCTTCCATGTCGGCGAAATCATCGGCAAGCGCCGGATCGGACGCGATCGCCGGCATGCGCCGCCAGTCATTGAGGATCACCGAGAGCGAGGCCAGCGGCGTACCGAGCTCATGCGCAGCGCCCGAAGCGAGCAGGCCCATCCGGATGATGTGATCCTGCTCAGCGGCATGCTGGCGCAAGGCGGCCAGCTTGGCGTCGCGCTCGCGCAGGTTCCGATTGATGCGGGTGACGAACACGACGAGCAGAACCGCATCGAGCACGAAGCCGACGAAGGTGCCGGTGATATAGAGGCTGAAGACATCGCTGGCGCTATGATGCGGCAGCAGCAGCGGCCGATAGGAGACGATCAGCCAGATGAAGCTCACGCAGCTCAACGCCACCAGCGACCAGGTCGAGCGCGCGTCGAGCAGCACGGCGCCGAGCGTCACCTGCAGCAGATAGAGGCAGGTGAAGGGGTTGGAGGCGCCGCCGGCGAGATGAAGTTCAGCCGTCAACGCCACCACGTCGAGCATCAGGGCGATCAGGAGGTGACGGTTGCTGACGTCATCGCGATATTGCAGCCAGATCTGGCTCGCCACATTCAACGCGATCAGCGCGCCGATGACAGCAGCCATCGGCGGGAGCGGCAGG
The DNA here is from genome assembly GCF_000239815.1 of Bradyrhizobium sp. STM 3843. GTDB lineage: Bacteria > Pseudomonadota > Alphaproteobacteria > Rhizobiales > Xanthobacteraceae > Bradyrhizobium. Next base: position 100,817 of record NZ_CAFK01000314.1, read on the forward strand.
GTGATATCGAACCACCAGGAGACGAACGCGATGGTCGCCACCTGTCCGAGCACCGCCATCCAGCGCAGCTGGATCAGCAGCGCCATGTTCTTGCGGTTGGTCGCATCCGCCGCCAGCGGCGGTGGCCCGAATGCATCTGCGGCATTGGCTGCAGCCGGCAAGGCCGCGGCTTCGTTCCTCATGACCATTCCCGAAATCGGATCGTGTCGACAACATGTCAACCCGAGAGCTGGCCTAGCAGAAGACACTGAGCTTGTCCCAAGAGTCCGTTCCAAGCCTCGTCCTACGGCTGTTGGCTAGCTTACGCCCTGCGCGGCACGGTCGGGAGAACCGCGCGTACCGAAAACACGGTGCAGTCCGGCACCGCCCAGCATGACGGCAAGCGCAAACCAGGTCAGCGCATAGACCAGGTGATTGTTCGGAAAGGAAACGACGGTCAGGCCGCCCCGCGGCCAGCCGCCCGGATTGGGTGTCGCATCGGCATCGATGAAGAACGGCGCAACCTGCGGCAGGCCGCGCGTCGCGGCGATCGCCGCGACGTCACGCGAGTACCATCGATTGGCGGCGGGATCGTTCCGGCGCAGGAAGCCGCCGCCGGGCTCGGAGATCCTGAGCAGCCCCGTGATGTCCACCGCCCCAGCCGGGTTCCCCTCGCCTCGCGTGGCCGGATGGCGCCGTTCCACCGGGACGAAGCCGCGATTCACCAGCACAATGGCGTGATCGGGCGTCTCAAGCGGGGTGACGACCCAATAGCCAGGGCCATCGACTGTCAGCGCCTGCACCAGGGTCTCGCGCTCTTGCAGGAAACGCCCTGTCACGGTGACGCGCCTGTATTCATCGTCGGCGCGGTTGACCGCCGGCCAAGCCGCCGGTCCCGGCATCGGCGATGGATCGGCATGAACGCGGTGCTCGACCCGGTCGATCAGATCGAGCTTCCAGACCCGTCGCTCGATCTGCCAGACGCCCAGCGCCAGCAGCAGGGCAACACAGGCGACCCACGCGAGACCGAGCAGCAAGGACACCGGCCGGCGCATCTTGCGGCGGTCGCGATCGGTCCCCTCTGGCTCGGCCCCCTCCGTGGGAGGCTCGGTCACGGCGCTGGGCTCATCTCGTGCATCGGCATCATGTTGGTGGTCAGATGCTGCATCACCCACAAGGAACCGCTCAGCGCGATCACGACCACGATGATGGTGAAGATCAAAGCCATCATGCTCCAGCCGCCTTCCGAGCGGGTGTTCATGTGCAGGAAGTAGACCATATGGACCACGACCTGCAGAGCCGCCACCGCCATGATCACCAGCGCGGTCACCTGCTTATCCAGGGTTCCGCTCATCACCAGCCAGAACGGCAGCGCCGTGAGGACGACCGAGGCGGCAAAGCCGATCCACAGATCGGAACGCGTGCCGTGGCTATGGTCCCCCGCGGTGCCATGGCCGTGGTCGTGAACCTGGGCTTCGGCGTGGACATCCGTGCTCATCGCAGCATTCCCATGAGGTAGACAACGGTGAAGACGCCGATCCAGATGACGTCGAGGAAGTGCCAGAACATACTCAGGCAGAACAGCCGGCGGCGGTTGCTCTCGATCAGCCCATGCAGCCGGACCTGCACAATCAACGTGACCAGCCAGATCAGGCCGAAGGTGACGTGCAGGCCGTGGGTCCCGACCAGCGTGAAGAACGACGACAGGAACGCGCTGCGCTGGGGCGTCGCGCCCTCATGGATCATGTGGGCGAATTCGGAGAGCTCGATGCCGAGAAAGCCGAGGCCGAACAAACCGGTCACGACAAGCCATGCCATCATCGCCCCGACGCGGGATTGCCCCATGGCCAGCATCGCCAGGCCGTAAGTGAGCGATGACAGCAGCAGGAACGTGGTGTTGACCGCGACCAGCGACAGGTCGAACAGATCCTTCGGCGCCGGACCCGCGGCATATTTCCCGCCGAGCACGCCATAGACGGCGAACAGCATCGCGAAGATGAGGCAGTCGCTCATCAGGTAGATCCAGAAGCCCAGCATGGTGCTGTGGCCTTCCGCGTGCTCGTGCTCGTCGACGACGTAGAAGACCGGCTCGCCGGCCTTCATCGATCCCATGGCAATGGTCATGACTTCGCTCCTGCCAGCAGCTCGGTGCGGGCGCGCTCGGTGCGCACGACCTCGTCGGCGGGGATGTTGAAACTCTGGTGATAGTTGAAGGTGTGGCGGATCGCGACCGCGAGCAGCGCGATGAAGCTCACCCCCGCCAGCCACCAGATGTACCAGATCAGGCCGAACGCCATCGCGGTCGCAAGCCCGGCGAGGATGACCCCGGTGCCGGTGTTGCTCGGCATGTGGATCGCCTTGAAGCCTGCGAGCGGCCGCGCATAGCCGCGGCGCTTCATGTCCCACCAGGCATCGTTGTCATGCACCACCGGCGTGAAGGCGAAGTTGTAGGCCGGCGGCGGCGACGACGTCGCCCATTCCAGGGTGCGGGCGTCCCACGGGTCCCCGGTGACGTCGGCGAGCTTCTCGCGGCGGAGCACGCTGACCGCGATCTGGATCAGGAAGCAGGCGATGCCGCAGGCAATCAAAAGTGCGCCGATGCCGGCAATCACGAACCAGATCTGCAAGGACGGATCGTCGAAGACGCGCAAGCGCCGGGTCACGCCCATCAGGCCGAGCACGTAGAGCGGCATGAAGGCCAGGTAGAAGCCAACCACCCAGAACCAGAACGACAGCTTGCCCCAGAACACGTCGAGCTTGAAGCCGAATGCCTTCGGGAACCAGTAGCCGATGCCGGCGAACAGGCCGAACAGCACCCCTCCGATGATCACGTTGTGGAAGTGCGCGACCAAAAACAGGCTGTTATGCAGCACGAAATCGGCCGGCGGCACCGCCAGAAGCACGCCGGTCATGCCGCCGATCACGAAGGTCAGCATGAAGGCGACCGTCCACATCATCGGCAGCTCGAAACGGATGCGGCCGCGATACATCGTGAACAGCCAGTTGAACATCTTCGCGCCCGTCGGGATCGAGATGATCATCGTGGTGATGCCGAAGAACGAGTTGACGCTCGCGCCCGATCCCATCGTGAAGAAATGGTGCAGCCAGACCAGGTAGGACAGGATGGTGATGACGACCGTGGCGTAGACCATCGAGGTGTAGCCGAACAGCCGCTTGCCCGAGAAGGTCGAGGTGACTTCGGAGAAGATGCCGAAGGCCGGCAGCACCAGGATGTAGACCTCCGGATGGCCCCAGATCCAGATGAGGTTGACATACATCATCGGATCGCCACCAAAATCATTGGTGAAGAAGTTGGTGCCGACGTAACGGTCGAGCGACAGCAGCGCGAGCACCGCAGTCAGCACCGGAAACGAGGCCACGATCAGCACGTTGGTGCAGAGCGAGGTCCAGGTGAACACCGGCATCCTCATCATGGTCATGCCGGGCGCGCGCATCTTCACGATGGTGCAGATCAGGTTGATGCCGGATAATGTCGTACCGACGCCTGCGACCTGTAGTCCCCATATGTAGTAGTCGACGCCGACGTCCGGACTGTAGGCGAGATTCGACAGCGGCGGATAAGCGAGCCAGCCAGTGCGTGCGAACTCGCCGATGAACAGGGACGCCATCACCAGCACCGCGCCGCCCACCGTCATCCAGAAGCTGAAATTGTTGAGGAACGGGAACGACACGTCGCGCGCGCCGATCTGCAGCGGCACCACAAAGTTCATGAGCCCGGTGACCAGCGGCATCGCCACGAAGAAGATCATGATCACGCCGTGCGCGGTGAAGACTTGGTCGTAGTGATGCGCCGGGAGGAAGCCTTCCGAGCCGTTGAAGGCCATCGCCTGCTGCATGCGCATCATCAGCGCATCGGCAAAGCCACGCAGCAGCATGACAATGCCGAGCACCATATACATGATGCCGATGCGCTTGTGATCGACGCTGGTGAACCATTCGCGCCACAGATAGGCCCAGAGCCGGAAGTAGGTGACGGCGCCAAGCAGCGCGATGCCGCCGAGCGCGACCACGGCGAAGGTGCCGACGATGATCGGCTCGTGCAGCGGCAGCGACTCCAGCGTGAGCCGTCCGAAGATCAGCCTGGTGAGATCGTGCGTATCAACCATGGTGCTATCTCACGAATCCGATTTGGAGCTGCGTCCGAACAAGAATGAGGTCGAGGACTTCCGCGCGGAGCCGGGACGCGCCAGGCCGTAACCGCGCAGCGGCGTTCCATCGACCGGCGCGGGAACGATCGTCGAGGCGTCCGACATCCGGCCGACCTGGTCACCCGGCAGGCAGACGCCGCCGGCGACATAGCTGGGCTCGAGTCCGAACACGGCGCCGCGCGCCGCCAACTTGTCGTAGGTCAGCGGCAGCGTGTTGCCGATGCCGGCAAGGCCCATGCCGCCCTTGGCGTCGATCGCCATCATCTCACTGGTGCACATCTTGCCGGTCTCGACGCACATGTTGAGGATCGCCGGGAACAGCTCCTCATCGACAGGCGTATAGAAGCGGACGGGCTCGTTCTCGCTGGGACGCTCGAGCGCCAGATATTCCTGTCGGCCGAGCCGGCTGGCGCCGGCGGACTTCGCCTTCGCGATCCACTGGTCGAAATCGCCGTCGGCCAGCGCCTGGAAGGTGAAGTGCATATGCGAGAAGCCGGCGCCGGAGTAATTGGCGGAGAATCCGCGATAGTTGCCGGGCGCGTTGATGACGGCGTGCAGCCGCGTCTGCATGCCCGGCATCGCATAGATCTGGCCAGCCAGCGCCGGAATGTAGAACGAGTTCATCACCGAAGAGGCCGTGATCTTGAAATCGAGCGGCCGATTGACCGGCGCTGCGAGTTCATTGACGCTGGCGACGCCGTATTCGGGATAGATGAACAGCCACTTCCAGTCGAGCGCGACGACATCAACTTCCAACGGCTTGAGATCCGGGTTGGTCGGACGATCGGCGGCAATGCGGCCGAGCGTGCGATAGGGATCCAGCAGATGCGTGCCCATCCAGGTCACCGCGCCGAGGCAGATGATGATCAGGAGCGGCGCCGCCCAGATCAAAAGCTCAAGCTGGGTCGAATGATCCCAATCCGGCGTGTAACGGGCTGTCGTGTTCGACTGCCGGTAGCGCCAGGCGATCAGGGCGGTCGCAACCATGACCGGCACCACGATCAGCAGCATCAAGACGGTAGCGATGACCACGAGATCACGCTGTTGCGCCGCCACGTCGCCCGCCGGCGTGAGAACGACGAAGTCGCACCCGCCAAGGGCGAAGCCAAGCGGCAATAAAGCCAATAGTTTCAGATAGCGCACGCTTAACCCCATCAAGCGACGGATTTTTTTCGCCCGAGAGGTACCCATGCTGCAGCGCATCCAACATTGGACAATTTGTCCAATACCGGGCCGATGGCCGCGCGGCCAAACACAGCTTGGGCGCAAGGCCCGGCAGGACCACTTCAAGGCAGGAATCGTGATGACACAGGCGGCGGCAACGGCTGATGCGATCCCCGGCGCTTCCCATGGCCACGGGGCCAATCCGGGCGAGATCGCCATCGGCGTCATCGTCGGACGCACATCGGAATTCTTCGACTTCTTCGTCTACGCCATCGCCTCGGTGATCGTGTTCCCGCGGCTCGTGTTTCCGTTCGCCGACGATCTGCACCAGACTCTTTATTCCTTCGCGCTGTTTGCGCTGGCCTTCATCGCCCGGCCGGTCGGCAGCGTGATCTTCATGGCGATCGACCGCCGGCACGGCAAGAACGCCAAGCTGATCACCGCGCTGTTCCTGCTCGGCACGTCGACGGTCGCGATTGCCTTCCTGCCGAGCTACCACACCATCGGAGCTGCCGCGATCTGGCTCCTGGCGCTGGCGCGCATCGGCCAGGGCCTCGCCTGGGGCGGCAGCTGGGACGGCATGGCCTCGCTGCTCGCGATGAACGCGCCGGAAAGCCAGCGCGGCTGGTATGCGATGATCCCGCAACTCGGCGCGCCGCTCGGCCTGATCGTCGCCAGCACGCTGTTTGCGTTCTTCGCCGGCTATCTGTCCGCCGCCGACTTCTTCGACTGGGGCTGGCGATACCCGTTCTTCGTCGCCTTTGCGATCAACGTGGTCGCGCTATTTGCGCGGCTGCGCATGGTGGCGACGCCTGAATATGCCGGGCTGTTCGAGAGCCGCGAGTTGCAGCCGGCCCGCGTCTCCAACACCATCCGACATGAGGGTCGCAACATCGTGATCGGCGCGTTTGCACCGCTCGCGAGCTTCGCCCTGTTCCACATGGTCACCGTGTTTCCGCTCTCCTGGGTGTTCCTGTTCACGCGCGAGAGCCCGACGCGCTTCCTCGTGATCGAGACCATCGGCGCCATGGTCGGCGTGATCGCGATCATTGCCTCCGGCCTGCTCGCCGACCGGATCGGACGCAAGCCGCTGCTGATGGGCTCGGCAATTGCCATCGCGGTGTTCTCGGGCTTTGCCCCGCAGCTGCTCGATGCCGGCACCATCGGTGAGTCCATTTACATGGTGCTCGGCTTCATCCTGCTCGGGCTGTCGTTCGGCCAGTCGTCGGGTGCGATCGCCTCCAACTTCGCGCGCGCCTATCGCTACACCGCCTCGGCGCTGACCTCCGACCTCGCCTGGCTGTTTGGCGCTGGATTCGCCCCGCTCGCCGCGCTGCTGCTGGCTGCCAATTTCGGGCTGATGTCCGCCGGCGCCTACCTGCTGTCGGGTGCGATCTGGACGGTGCTTGCGCTGTGGCTCAGCGGGCCGGAAAAAATTCAGCGCTGACGCAACGCCGCGGATGGCTTTCGCTGGCCTACTCCGCGGCCGTCAGGCGATCCGCGAGGCTTTGCGCATCCAAATTTCGCGCAGGCGGTTCGTGTCGCCCAAGCTGAAGGTAGCTTGCATCGAAGCCGCTCAGTTCGGACAGCCGCTCCGCGTCGAGGATGCTGAGGCTTTTGCCGTCGAAGCTGATCAGCCCGTCCGAACGAAGGCTTTGCAGCACCCGGTTGACATGTACCGATGACAGGCCGGCCGTATCAGCCAGGTCCTGCTGCGTCAGCGGCAATTTGTAGGAGTCCCCACTCGTCAGGCCTGCCGCGCGCAACCTGATCAACAGTTCGCAGAACAGGTGAGCCAAATTGCTGCGGGCGTCACGTGCGCCCAGATTGACCAGCCATTCGAACAGCACGGCTTCATCCGCCAAGGCCGCCGACCACAAGGCGCGCGCCAGCAGCGGCCGGGCCGCCATCCGCTCGATCTGTTCGCGCGGAATGCGCGCGACCCGACACTCCGACAGGGTCGCGACCGAATGATCCATTTCGGACAGAAGCCCCAGACGAAGATCGCAGAAATCGCCTGGCAGGAGAAAGGCCACCACCTGGCGCCGGCCCTCGGATGTGATCTTGTAACGGCAGGCCATGCCTTCCACGATCACGTGCACATGGTCGGAATTGTTGCCTTCGCAAACAATATCGCAACGGGCGCCGATCCGATCGACTGATCTTGTCACTTGATCGAGGAGCACCCTCTCCTCAGCTCCGAGCCTGACATAGCGCTCGAGTTTGCGCGTGAGACGATTCACAGTGTCCTCCCGCCGTGAACCTGTTGAAGACATTGGATGAGGCGGATCGGCAAACGTTCGAGAACGCTCCGTTCGATATTTCAGCCGCCCCGACATTCGGCCGCGACAGTTCCAATTCGACGCGCATAACGCCCGAGGGCAGAAAAGGTTCGACAAGAGGTTCAAAGAAACTTGGGAGCCTCCCCCGGACCGGAGGCATGGCGGGTCATGGAAGTTCCCTTCAAGAACGCGAACAAACTCATTGGGAAAGTCAGGTCGGCCGCGCTGGCGCGGTGCCGTCCTGGCTAATGTCCAAGCGCGGAGCCACCCGCCTCGCGACCCGGGACGGTCAAACGAACCGCATGACCCTGGCGGATCGCAAGCGAAGCCGCAGCGGCTGCCGTTTCAAAGGCGGCTTCTTTCGTCGCGTACTCTCCCTTGATCTCGCCGTCGTGCAGCACGCCCCATTGGTCCCGAACCGACACGATCGCGTACTCAGCGACACCCATTCCGACCTCCTCGGGCTCAAGCCGAGTGCAACTCGAGCAACCCGGCGAAGTTCCAGAGATGTTCCGGATCATGGATGTAGTCAGTTCCCACCGTGAAAAGGACGCGCTGCAGTGCGCCATCTAACAAAGGTTAAAGACGAATCGTACTTACCCCTTAGCATCTCGGTCGGGCGGGACATCGCATCAAACAGGTCCGAGTATGCAAAGTGGGTTTCCATTCACCAAATTCGCAGACCGACTCGCCAGCCTTGTCGAACTCTCCTCCGACGACGTCGATCTGCTTGCCAAGATGCCCGCCACCATCGGCCATTTCGGGTCCCGTGACATCGTGGCCCGCAAAGGCGACCGCCCCACGGTCTGCTGTCTGCTGTTGCAGGGCTATCTTTGCTGGACCGTCGACTGTGAAAGCCAGCAGCAGATCACCTCGCTGCACGTTCCCGGCGACATACCTGATCTTCAGGCCCTCTCCGCCCCGCTGCTCCAATTCGATCTGACCGCGTTCGGGCCAGTCGTGGTCGCCTTTGTGCCGCACCGATTTTTTCGCGAACTAAGCGAGGCCTCGGCGCGGCTGTCCCGCGCCTTGTCGCTCCTGATGCTGACGGATGTCTGGTGTCTGCGGAACTGGATCTGCAATCTTGCGACGCGGGATGCGCTGGCGCGCGTCGCCCATCTGCTTTGCGAGCTGACAGTCCGACTGCAAGCCATCGGCCAAGCCCGGGATTTTCGGTTTCTCTCGCCCTTCACGCAGACCGACCTCGCCGCAGCTTGTGCGATCTCGGCCGTCCATGCCAATCGGACCATTCAGGAATTGCGGCGCCGGAAATTGTTGCAGTGGAACTCGCGAACGATCGAGATCACCGACTGGTCCGGCCTCGTGCGACTTGCCGGATTTCAGCCGGACTATCTCGGCCTGCGCAAGCCGTCGCTGCAGGAAGCGAAGGATTTCAACGCATCCTTGGCTGAAATCCGCATCTAACACGGCGTCAAAGCTGGTAGCGGCCCAGCCGGTCCTGCAGTGCCACACGGATTCGTCCGACGACGCCGCTCCAATCTCCTGCGACATCCTGATGAAACAAGCGCACGCTGGGATACCAATAGGTCCGCTCGCCGATCACCGGCCAGCGCCAATCGCACTCCGAATGCAGCATCACCCAGGCCTCGACACCCAAGGCTCCGGCCAGATGCGCTGCCATCGTATCCACTGAGATCACGAGGTCGAGCCGTCGCATGCGGCAGCCGAGTTCGTTCAGGTTGGCCGTGCTGATGTCGATCGCGCCGATATCGGAAGCGGCCGTGGCCGCCTCGCCGCGCTGAAGCGAATAGAGCTGGACGTCCGGCGCCTGGATCTCTTTGAGCAGCGCGGGCGGTACCGCGCGCCTGATGTCCCAAGCTCCTCCTTCCCAGACCAGCCCCACCGCGAGCCGCTCTTGCCTGGGCACAAATCCGGCATCTTCGGTCATGAGGTCCGTCTTAGGCCTCAGATAAGGGCGCGGCATCGCGGCCTCGCGCATACTGGCGCGCAGCGCGTGCGGCGCTTCCATGATCTCGATATCCGTGTCGAACTCCACCTCCGGCGTCCCATCGTGAAGGGCGACGACCCGATCGACGCCGTGCACGTTCGCGACGAGGCTGACCAGCTCGGGCTGGCACCAGACGGTCACCTCGCGCGCCATCCGCCGCAGCGGCGCCATGAAGCGAATGAATTGGATGGTGTCACCGAGACCATGATAGCAGCGCACGAGCACGCGGCGCCCCCTCAACTCTTCGCCCCGCCAGATCCGCTGCAGATGGCGCGGCCCGACGTGCTTGTCAGCCCCCGCCTTCGGTAGCGCTGAGAGATCGGCATCGGAAATCTCCCAGGCCCGCGCAAAGTCTCCGGCGCGCATCGCTGCGACCCAATCGCGTGCATTCGTCTCTTCTGAGACCGACTGTTCGATTGTGTTGGCGATCCCCATCTCAAATGCCAGGTGATTTTCTGATCATGCGGTAGTTCCTCTTTATGCGTGCTCACCGGGGCGTAATCGTTGCGCTCAACGCGCCTAAGCTTGGTTCGTTCGCAAGAGCGATGAGAACCGCCATCTTCATCATCTTCTTCTACTTCTTAGGTCGTTCCATCAACGCAATGCGATACGTTATACTATGTTAGGTGTTTTGCTTGTTTGCACGCCAAGCTGCGCCTTCCGTGCACCCGCGCCGCCTTTCGCCAGGAACAAACCCATCCCTGTCCACGTTCGCGAACGTACTTACGTTTAGGTGAAAGGACAGCGCGCGATGCATTCACGTCTTCAAGATCGACGCCGCATTCGCGTCGGCATCGTCGGCGTGGGAAACTGCGCGAGTTCTTTCGTCCAAGGATTGACCTATTACCGAGATGCAAAATCCAACGAACCCGTCCCTGGGCTGATGAATGCCGAGATCGGCGGCTATCATATCGGCGACATCGAGATCTCGTCGGCCTTCGACGTGAACGCCAGCAAGGTCGGACGCGACATTGCGGAGGCGATCTACACCACGCCGAACAACACGCACCGTTTCGCCAATGTTACCGAGACCGGCGTCATCGTCCAGCGCGGCCCCGTGCTCGATGGGATCGGGCAGTATCTGAAGGATGAAATCCCGATCGCGCCGGTGGACCAAGCCGACGTCGCGGACGTGCTGACGAAGTCGCGGACCGATATCCTGGTGTCCTATTTGCCGGTCGGCTCGCAGCAAGCCACCGAATGGTATGCCGAGCGCGCCATCGAGGCCGGCTGCGGTTTCGTCAACTGCATTCCAGTCTTCATCGCCTCCGATCCCGCCTGGCGCAGCCGCTTCGAGCAGGCCGGACTTCCGATCATAGGTGACGACATCAAGAGCCAGGTCGGCGCCACCATCGTGCACCGCATGCTTGCCAATCTGTTCCGGGAGCGTGGGGTGCGGCTGGATCGCACCTATCAGCTCAATGTCGGCGGCAATACCGACTTCAAGAACATGCTCGAGCGGGAGCGGCTGACCTCGAAGAAGATATCGAAGACGCAGGCCGTGACCAGCCAGTTCGATGTGCCGCTTGCGGCTGATAACATCCATGTCGGGCCGAGCGACCATGTGCCGTGGCTGACGGACCGAAAGCTCGCCTACATCCGGCTGGAGGGAACAACTTTCGGCGGCGTCCCCCTGTCTGCCGAACTGAAGCTCGAAGTCTGGGATTCGCCGAACTCGGCCGGCGTCGTCATCGACGCGGTGCGCTGCGCCAAGCTGGCAATGGACCGCGGCGTGGCCGGCGCGCTGACGGGACCCTCCAGTTATTTCATGAAATCGCCGCCGCAACAATTCACCGATGAGGAAGCGCGGCGGCGGACGCGCGCCTTCATCGACGACAAGGCGTGAGGCCTGAGGATGGCCGACATCATTCATCTCATTCGTCACGGTGAGCATGCCCTGCTCGGCCGCATGCTGTGCGGCCGGATGGCCGGGATCGGGATTGATGAGTTCGGTCGGCAGCAGATGGCGGCCTGCGCAAGCCGGCTCTCGCCCCAGCCGTCCATGATTCAATCGAGCCCGCGGCTTCGCGCATTGCAGTCGGCAAACATTCTCGCCGAGCCGTTCCGGCTGCCCGTCGAGGTCGTCTCGGACATGGACGAGATCGACGTCGGTGACTGGACTTCCGCGTCGTTCGTCGAGCTCGATCGCGATCCGCACTGGCTGCGCTGGAACGCCCGGCGCGGCTCGACTGCTCCACCGAACGGAGAGAGCATGCAGGCGCTGCAGGCACGGGTGGTGCAACATCTCATGAGTCTTGCACGGGAGACACCATGCCAAGTCGTGGCGATCGTCAGTCACGCCGAACCGATCCGCGCCGCGCTGTTGCATTTTGCGGGCGTTCCGCTCGACGATTTCCTCTCGATCGAGGTTGCGCCTGCGAGCATCAGCACGTTGATCCGAGACCGCGAGCGCCTGCGCGTCGCGGAAATCAATCAGAAGGTGCCGGCGTGAAGATCGTCATTTTCGGCCTCACCATCTCCTCCTCCTGGGGCAACGGCCACGCCACGCTGTGGCGCGGGCTCTGCAAGCATCTGATCCGCGCCGGACATCACGTCACCTTCTTCGAACGGGACGTTCCCTATTATGCCGGTGCGCGCGATCTCCATGAGCTGGCAGGCGGCCGGCTGGAACTGTTCTCGCGGTGGCAGGATATCAGAACGACCGCGCGCGCCGAGCTGCGCGACGCCGATGCAGCGATCGTCACCTCCTATTGCCCTGACGGTATCGATGCCACGGACCTCGTCCTCGATCAGGACCACGCATTGCGCGTGTTTTATGATCTCGATACACCGGTAACGCTGCAGGCGTTGCGCGCTGGAGAGCCGGTTTCCTACATCGGGCCGCGCGGGCTTGGCGAGTTCGACCTGGTCTTGAGCTTCACCGGCGGGGACCGGGTGCGGTGCGAATTCGCCGAGCGGCTCGGCGCGACCGATGTCGTCCCCTTCTACGGCCATGTCGACCCGGATGTTCACCGTCCCGGCGAGCCGCAGCCGCACTATCGCGCCGCGTTGTCCTATCTCGGAACCTATGCCGCTGATCGTCAGGACACGCTCGAACGCCTGTTTGTCGAAGCGGCGCGACGCCGCCCCGAGCTGCGCTTTCTGATCGGTGGCGCGCAATATCCGCCGGACTTTCCCTGGTCGAACAACATCTATTTCGTCAGGCATCTTCCGCCCGCAGAACACCCGGCTTTCTATGCGTCCTCCCGATTGACGCTGAACGTGACGCGGCGGGCGATGGCGGAGATGGGCTGGTGTCCGTCGGGACGCCTGTTCGAGGCCGCGGCCTGCGGCGTACCGATCCTGAGCGACCGCTGGGAGGGCCTTGAGCACTTCTTCATCCCGGGCGAGGAGATTCTGCTCGCAGAGGACACGGATGACGTGCTCCGTGCCATCGATCTGAGCGACGCCGAACTGCACAGCCTCGCGCGGCGCGCGCGCGACCGGGTGCTCGCGCAGCATAGCTCGGCGCAACGTGCAACGGAGCTCATCGCCCTGTTCGCACAGACGCGATCGCGTCCATCGCCTATGCGCGCAACCTTGGAGGCCTGATCATGTGGGGCGTCGTTCCCGCGGCCGGTCGCGGCAGCCGCATTCAGCCATTGGCGTTCTCGAAGGAGCTGCTGCCGGTCGGCAGCCGCAGCGATAACGGTGTCGACCGGCCCTGCGCCGTCTCCGAATATCTGCTGGAGCGGCTGATCCTCGGCGGCGCCAAGAAGATCTGCTTCGTCATTTCTCCGGGCAAATCGGACATCCTGGAATATTTCGGCGACCGCTATCAGGATGCCGAGCTCGCTTATGTCGTCCAGCCGCAGGCCGCGGGACTGTGTGACGCGGTCTTTCGTGCTGGAACCGTGGTTGGCGACACCGATGACGTCCTGGTTGGCCTTCCGGATACGGTCTGGTTTCCCAATGATGCGCTCGGCGCACTGCCCTCGGCGGCGTTGTCATTCCTGCTGTTTCCGGTCGAGCATCCGGAATTCTTCGACGCCGTCGTGCTCGACGGCACCGCAGTCCGTGAGATCCAGGTCAAGCAGCACAATGCGCGCTCGAACTGGATCTGGGGTGCCTTCAAAATGTCGGCCCAAGGCTTTCGCGATCTGCACCAGCTTTGGAGGCAGCGCGACTGTCGCGACGAATATTTCGGCACGCTGGTCAACTTCTATCTCGCATCCGGCGGCCGCGGCATCGGCGTGAAGGCCGGCGAATCCTACGTGGATGTCGGCACCATCAACGGCTACCGCACCGCCATTGCGCTGCTCGCCGCGCGCGATGCGGACGCGCAACGCGCCAGGCTGTGGGCGGCGTCGCCAACGGAGCTTCAGGATGCACCGGCTCACGAACTGGCCGGAGGTGCGTCATGAGCGCGGACAGGTTTTCGACCGAGGAAATCCGCGCGCGGGTCGATGCCCTTGGACCGTGGTTTCATAACCTCGATCTGAAGGGCGTGCCGACGGCGCCGCGCCATTTTCTCGGCGACTATCCCAATGTGAAATGGCGGCGCTTTTCATCGGTCATCCCGGCCGACCTCAACGGCATGACCGTGCTCGACATCGGCTGCAATGCCGGCTTTTACGCGATGGAGATGAAGCGGCGCGGTGCGAAGCGCGTGCTCGGCCTCGATACCGAGGACGAGTATCTGGCGCAGGCGCGCTTCGCTGCCGAAGTGGAAGGATTGAACATCGAGTTTCGCAAGATGTCGGCCTATGACGTCGGCGATCTCCACGAGACATTCGATCTCGTGATCTTCATGGGCGTCCTCTATCATCTGCGGCATCCGCTGCTGGCCCTCGATCTGATTCACGAGCACGTGGCCCGCGACCTCCTGCTGTTCCAGTCGATGCAGCGCGGCCAGAGCCGGATCGATCCGCTCGAGGATGATTACGACTTCTGGACCACCGAACCGTTCGACAGTCCCGGCTATCCCCGCCTTCATTTCGTCGAGCACAAATACGCCGAGGATCCCACCAATTGGTGGATCCCGAACCGCGCCTGCGTCGAGGCCATGCTCCGGAGCGCTGGATTTCGCATCACCGCGCATCCCGAAGAGGAAGTCTATCTCTGCCGGCGCATCAACCGGCCACAAAACGAAGGTCCGGTCTATCCATCGCGAGGCAACGGCCGATGATCGAAGCCGCCAAGATCTGGAACGAGCCCAACAACAAGTCGCACTGGGATATCCTGATCGATCCCGAATGGGACAAATTCGCCGAGCTGGCGATCGTGGCCGGACAAGCCATTCGCGCGGTGCACCCGACGCTGCCCCGCGTGCTCGGCGGTCTCTCGCCGATCGACCCGCGCTTCATGGAGAACATGAAAACCCGGGGCGTGCTCGACCACGTCGATGTCGTCGCGGTTCATGGCTTTCCGCTCGACTGGAATCTGTGGCAGATTCAGGAATGGCCCGACAAGCTCGCCGAGATCCAGGCGCTGGTCCCGCATCCGGTATGGGTGACCGAAGTCGGCGTCTCCTCCTTTGGGGCTGACGAGGTGCAGGCGTGGGGCCTGAAGCGAACCGTGGAACTGCTCGCGGGCCACGCGCCGCGCATCCACTGGTACAGCCTCTACGACCTGCCGAAGACATGGGAGGCGACGACCCGCCATCGCGAAGCCGAGGGTTCGTCCTACTACCGGCACTTCCACATGGGACTGTTGCGCGAGGACGGAACGCCGAAACCGGCGCTCGACGTCTATGCCGAGTATGCATCCACGATGGGCTTGTGCCAGTGGTTTCACTTCGAGGATCATCGGCTCGATGACGCCGTTCGCTGGATGCGCCGGCTCGGCGTCAGGCACTTGAGGACCGGCTTGTCCTGGGCTGACAGCTTCCGCCCGAACGCGCGCGATTGGTTCGACCGCCAGATGGAGGCGCTGGCTGAATTCGAAATCACCGTGACGTTCTGCTTCACACCCGAACATCGCGGCATCGCGCCGCACCACACCAGCCCCCCGCTCGACCCGCAGGAATTCGCCGACTTCTGCGCGACAATGATCCAGCGCTATTGCCCGGCGCCCGCAAGCCGGCCGTCAACCCATAACCACAGAGAACCGCTATGCGCGCCATGATCCTGGTCATGGATTCCGTCGGCATCGGCGGCGCGCCTGACGCCGCGCAGTACGGCGATCAAGGCGCCGATACCATCGGTCATATTGCGGAAGCCTGCGCGCGCGGCGACGCCGACAGCAACATCCGCGCCGGTCCGCTATCGCTGCCCCATCTTGTCGAGCTTGGTCTTGGCCAGGCCTGCCGTCTCGCCACCGGACGCTGCCCGCCGGGGCTGACACAACCATCGGCCAGGCTGGCGCTCTATGGCAGCGCGATCGAGCAATCCAAGGGCAAGGACACGCCGTCGGGCCATTGGGAGATTGCCGGTGTGCCGGTGTCGTTCGAGTGGGGCTATTTCCCCAAAACCATTCCGTGCTTTCCGAATGAGTTGATCGCCCGGCTGTGCCGCGACGCGGAGCTTCCCGGCATTCTCGGCAATCGGCATGCCTCCGGAACCCAAATCATCGCAGAATTGGGCGAACTCCATCTGAGGACCGGACAGCCGATCTGCTATACCTCGGCCGACAGCGTGTTTCAGATCGCTGCCCATGAAGAGGCTTTTGGACTCGATCGGATCTACGACGTCTGTGCAATCGCGCGCGAACTGCTGGAGGGAATGAACATCGGCCGGGTCATCGCCCGCCCCTTCGTCGGCACCGGCCCTGACAATTTCAGGCGCACCGCCCATCGCCGCGACTATGCCGTGCCTCCGCCGGAACCAACCCTCCTCGATATCGCCTCGGCTCAAGGCCGCGACATCATCACGATCGGCAAGATCGGCGACATCTTCGCGCATCGCGGCACCGGTCTGAACAAAAAAGGCGACGGCAACGCCGAACTGTTCGATCGCACGATCGAGGGCTGGAACGAACTTGACGACGGCGGCCTGTTGTTCGCCAACTTTATCGACTTCGACAGCGTCTACGGACATCGCCGCGATATCGCGGGCTATGCCGCGGCGCTGGAAGCATTCGACGCGCGACTGCCGGCCCTCATCAGCCGTCTCACGACTGACGACCTCCTCATCATCACCGCGGATCATGGCTGCGATCCAACCTGGCCTGGCAGCGATCACACGCGTGAGCAAGTTCCTGTCCTGGCACTCGGCTGCGCCGTGACCACCCCCATCGGCCGACGCAACGGCTACGCCGATATCGCCGCAACCGTCGCGCGGCATCTCCAGCTGCCGGCCATGCATCACGGGATGCCATTCTAAGCTGTTTGTTCAAATTGCTCACCTATTCGAGATTTCACCTAAGTTAGTAATTCCAACTAGGAAATATTTGTTTGTAGGCCCATTCAGGAACCAACATTCCTTCCGCCGCTTCTCTCCGGGAGTGACCGACGCACATGCATTTCAAGCGTGCGGCGAGTCCGCCTCCGGATCGCGACACCCCAGTGTCGTTGATCGATCCGAGATCATTTCAACCTGGGAGAGGAGAGCCGGCGAATGGCACGAGTCCTGATTACCGGAGGAGCTGGGTTCATCGGCTCTCACGCCGCCAATGAGCTGCTCGGCGCGGGATATGATGTTCGGATCCTCGATAATCTCGCGCCGCAGGTTCATGGGCCCGAACGCAACCGGCCCGGCTACCTGAGCCAGGACGCCGAACTCATTGTCGGAGATGTCGCTGATCCCCTCACTGTCGAACGCGCATTGCGCGGAGCCGATATGGTTCTGCACCTCGCCGCAGTGGTCGGCGTCGGCCAGAGCATGTACCACATCGACGACTACGTCCGCACCAACGAGCTCGGCACGGCCGTTCTGCTGCAGGCGCTGGCCAAGCATCCGGTCCAACGTCTGGTCGTTGCGTCCTCGATGAGCATCTATGGCGAAGGCCTGTGCCGCACCACCGCTGGCGCTGACGTCGCGCCGGAGGAGCGCAGTCTCAATCAGCTCAAACGCGCCGATTGGGAGCTCTATGATTTCCGCGGCGAGGCCTTGCAGCCCGTTCCAACGCCGGAGGCCAAGCAGCCGACGCTCAGCTCAATCTACGCGCTGAACAAATATGCTCAGGAGCGCATGTGCCTGATCACCGGCAAGGCTTATAACATCCCGACGGTCGCGCTGCGCTTCTTCAACGTATTCGGACCGCACCAGGCGCTGTCGAACCCTTACACCGGCGTGCTCGCGATCTTCGCGGCCCGTCTCTTGAACAGCCGATCCCCGCTCGTGTTCGAGGACGGACTGCAGCGGCGCGACTTCGTGCACGTTCACGATGTCGCGCGCGCCTGCCGTCTTGCGCTGGAGACGTCTCACGCCAACGAAGCCTTCAACATCGGCTCGGGCACGAGCCGGAGTATCGTGTCAGTCGCGCGCGATCTCGCTTGCGTCATGGGCCGCGGCGATATCGCGCCAACTATCACCGGAAAATATCGCGCGGGCGATATCCGCCACTGCTTTGCAGACCTGGACAAGAGCCGAACCTTGCTTGGCTTCGAGCCGCGCGTTCGCTTTGAAGACGGGCTCGACGAGCTCGCGCGCTATCTGGCCGGCCAGATCCCGGACGACCAGGCCGAACAGGCCACCGAAGAATTGCTGCGGCGAGGATTGGTTGCATGACACTGAGTGCTGCTGGCAAAAAATCTGTTCTGATCACGGGCGGCTGCGGATTCATCGGCTGCAATCTCGCCGACCGGCTCGCTTCGCGTGGCGACAAGGTTGTCGTGCTCGACAATCTCGTCCGCGCCGGTGTTCGCGAGAATGCGCAATGGCTCAAGTCGCGACATGCCGACCGGATCAGCGTCGTGGTTGGAGACGTGCGTGACCCCATCACCGTGATCGATGTGGTTCGCGAGGCCGGGGCCGTGCTGCATCTGGCAGCCCAGGTTGCCGTAACCAGCAGCCTCCAAACTCCAATTGATGATTTCGAGATCAACGCGCGCGGCACCCTGAATGTGCTCGAAGCGGTCCGGCTGCACAATCCGGCCGTGCCGGTGGTGTTCGCATCGACCAACAAGGTCTATGGCCGGCTGATCGACAATTCACAGATCCGTCGCGACGGCACGCGCCATGTTCCGCGCGATGCAAGCCTCGCGCATGGCATCGCTGAAGACACCCCGCTCGATCTCTACAGTCCCTACGGCTGTTCGAAAGGCACCGCCGACCAATATGTCCGCGACTACGCTCGGATCTTCGGCCTGAATACGGCCGTGCTGCGCATGAGCTGCATTTATGGGCCGCGGCAATTCGGCAACGAGGACCAGGGCTGGATCGCGCATTTTTTGCTCTCGGCGCTTCGCGGCGAAAAGCTGACGATCTATGGCGACGGCCTGCAGGTGCGGGACGCGCTTTACGTTGCCGATGCTGCCGACGCCTGGATCGGCGTGCTCGACAATATCGAACGCGTCAGCGGACGCATCTTCAACCTCGGCGGAGGTCTCTCCAATTCGATCAGCCTGATTGAACTCATCGCGATGATCCAACAGATCAGCGGCAAGCGGCCTGCGTTCAACTTTGCGGAATGGCGGCCCGGCGATCAGCCCTGGTATGTGAGCGATATCAGCTCGCTCGGCGCCGCCATCGGCTGGACGCCTGCCACGCCTCTCGCGGACGGATTGCAACACCTGCAAGGCTGGCTGGAAGGCCGCTTCGGGCGCGTGGCAGGGGGGCAGGAGGCGCTGGCATGACCCGCGTCGCGCTGATCAATCCGCCCTGGAATTTCAACGGCAGCATCTATTTCGGTTGCCGTTCGCCGCATCTGCCGCTCGAGCTCGGCATTGCCGAGCATAACCTGCGTGAAGCCGGACACGCGACACTGCTGCTTGACGCGCATATGTTTGCCCTGTCGCTGCGCGACATCGAAGCGGAGCTGCGGGCCTTTCGCCCGGATCTCATCGTGATCACGACGGCGCCGACCTATTTGTTCTGGCGTTGCGCGCCGCCCGAGTTGCGCGTGCCGCAACAATTGACCCGCGCCATCAGCGATTTGGCTCCCACCCTCGTCGCCGTAGGGCCGCATGGCTCCACGACGCCGCGGTCGGTGCTGAGGAAGCTCGACGTCGACATCGTGGTCATGGGCGAATGCGAGCAGGCCCTGCTGCGGCTCGCCGATGGCGAACGCGACTTCCCCGGCCTGGCGTTCCGGGAGAACGGCGAAATTCGTGTGAATGGCGGGCCGCAGGCCGCCAAATTCATCGACCAGCCCGCGCTGGTCTGGCCTGACGAGATGGTGCGCCGTCACCATCATCATCACCACCGTTTTGACGCAGAGCCGATCAGGCCCGGCGCCGAGGTGGAAGCATCGCGCGGCTGCCCCTATCACTGCACGTTCTGCGCCAAGGACAATTTCCGCAATGCCTATCGCAGGCGGCCTGCCGCTGCGGTGCTCGATGAGGTCGATCATCTTTCTCGGCAGAACGCGGAATATATCTATTTCATCGACGAGATCTTTCTGCCGAACAAGGAGCTCCTGCAAGGCCTGGTAGCTCGCGGGCTCAAATTCGGGGTGCAGACCCGCATCGATCTATGGAAGCCCGACATGCTCGAGCTGCTCGGGCGCGCCGGTTGCGTGTCGATCGAGGCCGGCATCGAGAGCCTGACCGTCGAAGGCCGGGCTGCGCTCGAGAAGAACTGCAAGATGGACACCGATCAGCTCGCGGATCGGCTCGTCGAGGCCCGCAAGCACGTCCCCTTCGTGCAGGCCAATCTGATCGAAATGCCGCAGGACGACGATCCGGTCGTGCAGCGCTGGCGCCAGCGCATGCTCGACGCCGGGGTCTGGGCCAACGATCCCGTGCCGCTTTATCCCTATCCGGGATCGCCGGATTACCGGAAGCTCTGGGGCGAGCCCGATGATCTCGCCTGGGAGCGCGCACACACGCATTATCTCGCGTTGTTCGATCGTTTCAGTGACGTGCAGGAGGCGCGCCCGGTCCCGCTGAGCGCACTGGAATTGCAGGAGGCGTCGTGACCCGCTCGCTCGGCCTTCGAATCATGATGACCACGGACGCGGTCGGCGGTGTCTGGACCTACGCGACGGCGCTGTCGGCAGCACTGGCCGATCGCGGCGCCGATGTCACGCTCGTTACCATGGGCCCTGCGCCCCGCCCTGACCAGCGCAGCATGGTTCATGACAAGGTCGACGTCATCGAGACGGATCTCGCACTCGAGTGGCAGGATCCCGAAGCAGAGGACATCGGACGGGCGCGGCGCAAATTGCGCGAACTGGAGACGCAGCTGCGGCCCCACGTCATCCATCTCAACAGCTATCGTGAGGCGACCTTCGGCTGGATCGCCCCTGTCATTGTCGCCGCGCATTCCTGCGTCAATTCCTGGGGCCGTGCCTGCAACGACAGCGAATGGCTCCGTGAGCCGCGATGGCGCCGCTACAGCGAGCTGGTGGCCGCCGGCCTTGACGCGGCGACCGCATGGGTTTGCCCCAGCGCGGCCCATCGCGCTGCTGTCGACGAAATCTACCATCCGAGCCGTGCTGGCGCCGTCATATGGAACGGCATCGCCGCAGCATTGCAGCCGGAGCCGAAGCACAACGTGATCCTTGCGGCCGGCCGGATGTGGGACAAGGCAAAAGGCTTGTCGACGCTCGTCGAGACAGCAAACAACGAGGCAGCAGACAATCAGCCTGGGGACGAGGTGCGCTGGCCGATCCTAGTGGCTGGCGAAGCCGGGCAGCATGAGGCGGGCAGCATTCAGTTCCTTGGCGACCTGCCGCAGGCCGATCTCCACCGGCTGATGCGACGCGCCGCGATCTTCGCAAGTCCTGCGCTCTACGAGCCGTTCGGGCTCGCGGTGCTGGAAGCTGCATCGGCCAGATGCGCGCTGGTGTTGTCCGATATCCCGAGCTTCCGCGAACTCTGGGATCACGCTGCGCTGTTCGTTCCGCCCGGCGACTCCGATCAGTTGGGCGCCGCATTCGATCCGCTGATCCAAGACGAGACGCTGCGTCTGGATCTCCAGAGCGCGGCGCTGACGCGCGCCAAGACCTATTCGCTCACCCGAATGGTGGATGGCTATCAGCAGCTCTATTCAGCATTGAGAGGCGCTGCGGCGTGCGGCCCGCGGAGCATGGGAGCCGTCGCATGAAATGCGTCCTGTTCTACCACGCGTTCACGTCCTGCTGGAACAATGGCAATGCGCATTTCCTGCGCGGTGTGGCACGCGAGCTTACCGAATTGGGCCACCAGGTTGTCGTCCACGAACCCGCCGACGGCTGGAGCCGCCTCAATGCGCTCGCCGAAGGCGGCGAGGACGCGCTGCACCAGGTCCCTGCCCTGTTCCCGCAAGTTGAAATCCGGTCGTATGATCAATCCATCGACCTCGATCACGCGCTTGAGGGTGCGGATCTGGTGCTGGTTCACGAATGGAATCCGCCCGAGCTGATCGCGCAGATCGGCGCGCGCCGTCGCCGCGGCGGGAGTTTTGCCCTGCTCTTCCACGACACGCATCACCGCGCCGTCAGCAAGCCGGACGAGATGGCGCGGTTTGATCTCGACGGCTTCGACGGCGTGCTCGCCTTCGGCGAGGTGCTGCGCCAGATGTATCTGCGTCTCGGCTGGGCCGACCGCGCCTTCACTTGGCACGAAGGCGCCGATACCGCGCTCTATCGACCGTTGCCACAGATCGAGAAACGGTACGACGTGGTGTGGATCGGCAATTGGGGCGACGACGAGCGCAGCGCCGAATTGCGCGAATATCTGATCGCGCCGGTTGCCGCGCTGAAGCTGCACGGGAAGATCTACGGCGTGCGTTACCCGCAGGACGCGCTGGATGCAATCCAGGCGGCCGGCATCGACTATGACGGCTGGCTGCCAGCGCATCGCGCGCCCGAAGCCTTTGCCGGCGCGCATGTGACAGTGCACGTGCCACGCGGGCCTTATGCGCGCACGCTGCCCGGCATCCCTACCATCCGCATGTTCGAAGCGATGGCCTGCGGCGTTCCGATCGTATCCGCGCCCTGGGACGATTGCGAACAGCTGTTTACTGCCGGCTCCTATTTGCGCGCCGATAGCGCCGCGCAAATGCAAGCCTGCCTTCGCCGCCTGATCGAGGATCGCGAGCTCGCCCGGGAGATGGCCGCTGAAGGCTTGCGCCTGATCCGGGAGCGGTACAGCTGCCGGCATCGGGTGCGCGAACTGCTCGATATCGTCGATACTCTCCGTGGCCAGCGCTTCCAGCCGTCGGCACCTGCCCTGAATGAGGAAGCCGTTTCATGAAGCTCTGTTTCTTCGGCTCAAGTCTGGTCTCTTCCTATTGGAACGGCGCCGCGACCTACTACCGCGGCCTGCTGAAGGAGATCGCGAGGCTCGGATACGATATCACCTTCTATGAGCCCGATGCGTTCGAGCGGCAGGCGCATCGCGACATCGCCGATCCGCCCTGGGCACGCGTGCGCGTCTATCCGGCCACGGCCGAGGGCTGGCAGGCCGCGCTCGATGAGGCTGCGCGCTCCGCCGATCTCCTGGTCAAGGCGAGCGGTGTGGGCGTGTTCGATGCCGAGCTCGAGGCTGCCGTCATCGGCATTCCGTCGAAAGCCCTGCGCCTGTATTGGGATGTCGATGCCCCGGCTACGCTGGATGCGATTGCCGCCCGTCCGGACCACCATCTGCGCCGCGCCATTCCGCACTATGACCTGGTGCTGACCTATGGCGGCGGTGA
>NZ_CAFK01000313.1 GCF_000239815.1 Bradyrhizobium sp. STM 3843
CGATGGACGCAGCAGGTTGCAGCACGCTTTTAGCGGCGGACGAACAATCCTGGTGCGGACGTGAAGTCGCGTGGTCCTGATACCCCGACGCTGGTGTCAAGTTTGCGAGGATGCTGCTCGACATTGCTTCGCAATGCGAGGGCATCGCGCGGATGACGGTGGCCAACAAGCCCGGTGCACCGAGGAGAGCGCGTATAAGCGTTAAAACCGTCGCGCAGGGAAGGCCGGGATGCCTCGGCCAAACCTGTGGTTCCTGCCGCCTGCATTTCTTTCGCAGGCGGGCCATGGGGGCGGCAAGCTCCCGGCCTTCCCTGCGCCCTCGATCTTCCAAGAGGGCGGCGCTATCAGCAAAGCTCGGGCACGAGGTGTCGCGAGGCCGCGGTCGCGCACCCCATCAGTTGTTTGACATGTGAATCAGAACGGGCCCGCACCGATCACTTCGGCCGCATTGCTTTGCCGCGCTACTCCGGCTTCGGCTCGCCGTCGTCCCTGGGCCGCTGGTCGTCGGTCCGCGCTGTTCCGGTGGCGTGATCGTCGGTGCTGCCGCCGCCGGTTCCGAGGCTGCCGACGTTGGCGCCCGGACTGTCCAGGGGACGCGTGCCGCCGGGCTGCAGGCCAGATCGGATGCCGGACGATCCCGTTGATTTCGGTCCCGTGCCGCTGTTCGTCATCTTGATCGCTCCATGTGAATGGCAACGACGAGATGACGGCAGCCGTTCCCGACGCGGCCTGCACGGTGCCGCACACACCTGACGGGCGGCGCACAGATCGTCGGGGAGAACGACGGCAAGGAAACTCAGGCCGGGCGCACCCCAAGCGGGGTTCGCGAGGCGCCTACGGCTTCTTGCCGAAACGGTCCGAATATTCGGCCAGCACGAGAACGCCGCCGAGGCCCGCCGCCGACAGCAGCGCGTCGATCCGCACCGCCTGCCCCGACAGGCCGAGATCGTCGTGGGCGACGCCGGAGAGCCACCAGGCGGCGACCCCGGCGGCCAGGACGAACAGAGCTAAGGGAAGGGTCTTGCGCATGGCCGCCACTATGCAGAGTTGCCGCATTTGCGCAACCCTTGACAGCGGCGCGACAGCGCGCTGAAGCGCCGCTCGCACAGGTTCCTCTGGGACTCTCATCGAGGCCGCCGGGGGCTGCCGGAAAGTCCCCCTCATGCGCCAACGTCCTTCCTCCCGCCTCCTGGTCATCGATCCTGACAAAAGACTGCTGCTGTTCAAGTTCGTCCATTTGGCCGGCGCGCTGGTCGGACAGCAATTCTGGGCGACGCCGGGCGGCGGGCTTGATCCGGGCGAGAGCTATGAAGCGGCGGCCTGCCGGGAGATGTTCGAAGAGACGGGACTCCGCATCGATCATCTGGGCCCGCAGATCGCACAGCGCTCGCTCACCTTCACGATGGTCGATGGCGAGGAGGTCAGCTCGGACGAGCGCTGCTTCCTCGTGAGAGTCGCGCGCGCCGGCATCTCGTCGATGCACTGGACCGAGCTGGAGCGCGCCGCCATCGCCGAGCACCGCTGGTGGGCGCAAGCCGAGCTCGCTGCATCCGCCGACCAGATCTACCCCGAAGATCTCACTGATATGCTGCGGCGCGCAGAGATCTGGTAAGGCGCGCCGGTCCTCACAGCCTGCCGCCGGCCAGCGCCGGAGTGCGCGGCCGGCCGATGTCGTCGAGCGCCTTCGGCATTGGCGAGACCGGGAAGACCGCATTGATCTGGCCGGTGCCCGACGATGGAAAGAACGGCGTCAGCACCTCGACGCCGCGGTCGTAATGGTTCCAGCCGAGCGCACCGAGCAGCATCGCGGTGTCGTGCATGAAGCCTTCGCCATGCCCCTTGCTGGCATATTCCGGCAGCATGTCGCAGAAATCGGCCCACTCGCCATGCTCCCACATCTGGATCACCTCGTGATCGAGGCGCTCCAGGAACGGACTGAACATCTTGTCGCGATAGTCGTCCGCGGTGCCGTTCTGCGCGAAGCGATGGCTGAGCGAGCCCGAGGCGAAGAAGGCCACCGTGCCGTCGTAATGATCCTCGACGGCGCGGCGGAACGCCCAGCCGAGCTTGGCGCTTTCCCAAAGATAATGCGAGGTGCAGAGCGCTGACACCGACACCACCTTGAAGTGGCGGTCGGGGTTCATGTAGCGCATTGGCACCAGCGTGCCGTACTCCAGCGCAAGCGAGGTCGCCGCATGCGCCATGGTGACGACCCCCTCCGCATTGGCCTCTTCTGCGAGGAGTTGGCCGAGCTCCGGGTTGCCGTCATAGGCGTAGGTCATGTTGGCGATGAAGTGCGGCAGCTCGTTCGAGGTGTAGAGGCCTTCAAAATGCGGTGCGCAATTGATGTGGTAGCCCGCATTGACCAGCCAATGGGTGTCGAACACCAGGATGGTATCGACACCGGCCTCGCGGCAGCGCCGCCCGATCTCGATATGGCCGTCGATCGCGGATTGCCGCTTGCCTTTGGCCGGGCCGTCCAGCTCGCTGAGATACATCGAGGGCACATGGGTGATCTTCGCAGCCAGTGCGAGCTTGCCCATCGGTCAAATCCTCCCGTCCTGTTCATTCTCCGAAAGGAGGCGGCCTGTTCAGCCTCCCGCAGCGGTGTTTCGGACAGGATAGCGGCCCTCCCCGTCAGCGCAAGACGGTTCCGCCGTGGTTACCAGCCCCGATAGTATCGTGGCCCCTGCCACGGATCCTGCTCATGCCACTGGTTCTGATATCGTCCTTGCCAGGCAAAGGCCGCGCGCGGGTTGATGCCGCAATCATCGTCGGTGCCCGAAGCCGCGGCCCGGCACTGCTGAAAATTGCGGAACTGGCAGTTGCCCGGATAGCCCCACCTGCGCCCCTGCAAACAGTACGGATAATCATGAGCAGAAGCCACGTCCGGCAGCAGCGCCATCAGGGCCAATCCGCCGGCAACAAGTCCGCGAACACACGACGTCGTCATCAGGAAAACTCCTCACTACGCTTCGGCGTGCTTGCTGAGCGAGCTGTCGCGGCACCGCCGCTGGCTTGGCCCAAGCAAACGCGCCTCAATAAGTGAGAGGTGATAGCGACGCGGCGCAGCAAAACTATGGTGCGATCTGGCTATTGCGCTACGGGCGTAATAGCCACACCCGGGCGAAGCCCGGATGCGGCCGGTCGGATGAGATGCTCACGCGGCCTTGATGTCGATCTTCTTG
Organism: Bradyrhizobium sp. STM 3843; assembly: GCF_000239815.1. Taxonomy (GTDB): domain Bacteria; phylum Pseudomonadota; class Alphaproteobacteria; order Rhizobiales; family Xanthobacteraceae; genus Bradyrhizobium. Next base: position 3,189 of record NZ_CAFK01000313.1, read on the forward strand.
GCGGCCTGGGCCGCTTCCGGCTTCTTCGGCAGCGTGACCTTCAAGACGCCCTGCTTGAACACCGCCTCGATCTTGTCGGTGTCGACCCCGTCCGGGATCTGGAAGGTGCGCTCGAAGGAGCCGAAATTGCGCTCGCGCAGGTAATAGTCCTTCTTCTTCTCCTCTTTCTCTTCCTGCTTCTCGCCCTTGATCGAGAGCACGCCATTCGCGACCTTGACGTCGACATTCTTCTCGTCGAGCCCCGGCAGCTCGGCGGTCACCTCATAGGCGTTATCATGCTCGGCGACATCGACGGCCGGCGCGACCGCAAACCTTGCGCGTACCGCGCTGGGAAAATTCTCGAACAGCGACGGTGTACGCCAGAAGCCGGTGTTGAAGTCCTCGAACACGCGATCGATCTCGCGACGCAAATTGTCGAACGGCCACCGTCCCTGCATGGACGGAGCGGACGCTTTGTCGGCGGTGACAGGCACTTTCGTTGTTTCAGCCATGACATTCTCCCGGTTTCAACGCGCGAGTGAGCCGCCGGCGCCGCAGATGTCCTTCCGCTTTGCGCTGCAAGGCCGACCGGCATGCCGCTCCTTCGCGCCCGGGAAAAGGTACCGGGCGCCGCAGCCGTTCCTATTGATCGCGATCAAACTTTGACCGGACTACCCCATCACGTGACGGACCGCCGCGCGGGTCAGAAAGCGCAGCTTTTCGTTGAGCGGGAAGCGGCCGAAATTGGTCTTGACGGTTCCGAGCGTAAACGCGGTCTTCTTGGAATAGTCGATCTTGACCACCACGATCACCGGCCGTCCGGTGCTCGCGATCTCCTTGGCCTGCGCGATCGCGCCCGCGATCGCCGCATTGTCGTTCATCGGCACGTAGGCCGCGCCGGTGGCGAGCGCCACGCCTTCGATATTGAGCTTGCCGAGCTTCGTGCACGGCTTCCGGCCATAGGGGATCGCTTGTGCCTGCGCGATCTGCGCCAGCTCACCGTCATTGAAGACGTAATAGATGATGCCAAGACCATTGCTCGCCGCGGTCAGGATTTCCATGCAGGTCATGGTGAAGGCGCCGTCGCCGACGATCGCCTGCACGCTGCGATCGGGGCATGCCAGCTTGGCACCGATTGCAGCCGGCACGGCGTAGCCCATGCAGTTGAAATCGGTTGGTAGGATCACGCTCTTGGGCGCGTGGATCGGCATCAGCTCGGCGGTGAGGAAGGTGTGGTTGCCGTCATCGATCGCGAGGATGCCATTGTCAGGCGTCTGCCGGCGCAGCTCGTCGAAGAACCGCGCGGGGTTCACGAGCCCCGCCGTGTCGTGCCGGTACCAGGTCGCGCGATAGGCGGCCTTGTCGTTGGCGATCTGCTCGCGGAGGGCGCTGTTGGTCGCGCGGCGCGCACCTTTCGTCTCGAGCACCGCAAGCAGCTCCCGCAGCACGGCCGCGGCATCGCCGACCAGGCCGACCTTGGCCGGGAAATTTGCGCCAACCGCCGCGGGATTGATATCGACATGGATCAGATTGTCAGGGACCGTGACGCCATAGCTGCCGGTGGCGATCTCGGCAAAGCGGGTGCCGATCCCGATCAGACAGTTGCACTCCTTGAATGCGTTTTGCGCCGCTGGCACCGCCGAAGCCCCGAAGCCGAACCCGACATGCAGTGGGTGGTTGCCGGGAAAGACCGACAGGCCCTGCAGCGTGGTAGCAACCGGCGCCTGCAGCCATTCGGCCAACTTCATAAGCTCGGCGGTGGCATTGCGCGCACCCCAGCCGGCGAAGATGCAGGGCCGCTTGGCCGTCGAGAGCAGCTCGGCGGCTTGGGCAATCTGCGTCGCCGCTTGCGGCGCGGGCGGCGGAGCCGGCTTGAACTGCGGCAGCTCGGGTACTTCATCCGTCAGCAACAGGATATTGACCGGCAACTCGACGAATACCGGCCCCGGTTCGCCTGAGGTTGCGATCCGATAGGCCTCGAACAAGGTCGGTACCACGTCCTCGTGGCGCGTCACATGGAATGTCGCCTTGGTGAGGCCCCCCATGAACTTATGCGTGTCCATCTGGTGCAGCTGATAACGATGGCCGCTGTCGGTGCGCGGCCCGCCGGTGATCACCAGCATCGGAACGCCGTCGAGAAAGGCCTCACCGATGCCGCTGGCGGCATGGGTCAGGCCGGCGGCCGGAACCACCGTCAGCACGCCGATGGAATCGGACAGGCGGCTCACCGCGTCCGCCATGAAGGAAGCGCCGCCCTCATGGGTCACCAGGACCTGCGTAATGCGGTTGGAGTTGTTCAGGGCATCGTAGAGCTCGGTCGTGTGCACGCCGGGAATGCCAAAGGTGAAACGCGCCCCGATCTGCTCCAGCGCATAGGCCGTGAGCCAGGCTCCCGTTCTCTTCATGTCGTTTCCTCACCCGTTCAAGAATTCTGCTTTGCCGTTGATCGATGCCGCCGCGAGCCGCCCCGACAGGATGCAGCCGCCGAGAAAGGTGCCCTCGAGCGCGCGCAAGCCATGCATGCCGCCGCCGCCGAAGCCCGCGGCCTCGCCAACCGCATAAAGTCCCGCGATGGGCTGGCCTGCCGCGTCGAGCACCCTGCTCTGCAGATCAGTCCTGATGCCGCCGAGACTCTTGCGGCTGATGATGAATTCGCGCACCGCAATCAGCGGCATCGCGCGCTTGTCCTCGATCGGTTGGAATTTGCAGAGGCGGATGCGGTCGCCGCGGTAGAGCCGCAGGCTCGCAATGCGGCGAAGCTGCTCGTCATTCATCAGGCTGGCGCCCCGCGCGATCGTCGCATCGTAGGATCTGACCGCATCCGTCACCGCCGCGAGCGACACCGCCTCGTCGCCCTGCAGCGCATTCATCTTGTCGACCAGTTCGGGCAGGCTCCATGCGGTGACAAAATCCGGGCACCGCCCGGTCAGCTCATCGACCAGCCAGCGATTGCCGAGCAGGATGTCGCGCAAGAAGCCGAGCCGGTTCTTCTCGCGGATCGACGGATTGAACTCGGCGCCTGAGACCGCGAGCTCCTTCAGCGCGATGGTGCGGTTCATAAGCTGCCACGAATACGGCCGCGCCTCGCGGCAGATGTCGGTGACCAGCCGCCGCGTATCGAAGCCCGATACCATCGGCTGCGGACCGATCCGCCTGCCCTGCCAGTTCAGCCACAGTGCCGAGCGCGGCGGCACCAGCGAAAGCCCATGGTTCGGCTTGCGCGGCCGCGGATGATGGACCCCGGCGGCATAATTCCACATCCGGTCGAGATGCGTGACGACACCGCCGGCCGCCATGCTCGCATCATGCAGCCGGCCGTCTGCAAAGCGGTGCGAACCGTTGAGCAGGATTTCAGGCGGGCGGCCCCAGTCGCGATGCCAGTTCTGCCGGACACGACCGAGGTCGCCGTTGATGCCACCTGCGGCGACGACGACCTGCTCGGCACGGGCCGCAAACGGCGTGCCGTTCTTTTCGTCGACGCCTTCGGCGCCGACCACGCGGCCGGCTTCGACGGTCAGCCGCTCGACGCGCCGGTTGAAACGCAGGGTCAGGCGGCCGGCATTGACGTGATTGCGCAAGGCGCCGATCAGCGCGTCCGCAATGCCCTTCCCCGTCCCCCAAGCAATGTGAAACCGGGGTACAGAATTTCCGGGTTGGAATTCGCCACGCTCAACCCAGTTCACCACGGGAAGAAAGCTGACGCCGAAGCCGCGCACCCAACGATAGACGTCGCGCGTGGTGCGGTTCACATAGGCCTGCGCCCAGGCCCGCGGCCATTGGTCGTCCGGATCGAACTCCGCGAAGCTTTGCCAGTCGCGCCACGCCAGCTCTGTGCTGTCGCGGATGCCTTGCCGGCGCTGCACGGGGGAATCGACGAAGAACATGCCGCCAAAGCTTTCGCGGGCAAGCCCTCCGAACACGGCCTCTTCGTCTCGATCGACGAGCAGCACCGAGCACCCGCCATCGAGCAGATCGAGCGCGGTGGCAATGCCCGCAATGCCGCCGCCGATGATCAGGATATCGCTGCGCTCTGCGTCCATTAGGCTCGCCGCTTCCACAGACTGAAGGTGGATTGAACTGAACCTTGCCCGCCGGCGCAAATCAACCGCGACCTCTCGATGCACCTCAAGGCTTGCGCGTCCGATCGCGCCATCCGAAAGCGCTGTCGAAATGGTAAACCGCCCGTAAATGCACACCGCGCCGATGCGGGTTCCGCGTGGCAGCAGAAACGGCTTAGTTTCTAATAACTTACGGTTCCTTCATGGCCCGCCGCGCCAGCGCGGCAGAGCACCGCGGCCGCAAATGCGCGCCTCAACAAATTCCTCGGCGTAAAACGCTTAACACATTTTCCAGCCACAGCCGCCAAGGTGACGGTCCGACCCCACTGACCACCACAGGTTCTATGACCGTGACATCCTTCGGGCACGTGATTTCGGTGCGAGGCTCTCAGGCCCGCGTCGGCATCCTGGCGGCCAAGCAGCTGAGCGTCTCCGAGATCCGCGCCACGGTCGGACGCTTCATCAGTATCCGTGCCCCGCACGCCACGATCGTAGCCCTCATCACCGAGGTGTCCAGCGAAGCGGTCGCGGACTCGCAAACCTACGTCGCCACCGCATCGGTTGACCTCCTGGGCGAGATCCTGGGCCCCGCTGAACGTCCTAAATTCCAGCGCGGCGTGACGCATTATCCGACCATCGGCGATGCCGTGGAGATGATCACCAGCCAGGAGCTGCGCACCATCTACACGCCGACCGGCGGCGACCAGATCGACATCGGTGCACTGCAACAGGATCCGTCCGTACGCGCCTACGTCAATGTCGAGGAAATGCTGTCCAAGCACTTCGCCGTGCTCGGTTCGACCGGTGTCGGTAAATCGACAGGCGTGTCGCTGCTCCTGAACGAGATCCTGAAAGCGCGTCCCAATCTGCGCATCTTCCTGCTCGACGTGCACAACGAATATGGCCGCTGCTTCGGCGACCGCGCGCTGGTGCTCAACCCGCGCAATCTCAAGCTGCCGTTCTGGCTGTTCAATTTCGAGGAGATCGTCGACGTCCTGTTCGGCGGCCGTCCCGGCGTGCCCGAGGAGCTCGATATCCTGGCGGAGGTCATCCCGCTCGCCAAGGGTGTCTACACCCAGTACCAGAGCACGGATCGGATCGGATTGAAACGCGCCGATCCGAAAATGGTCGGCTACACCGTCGATACGCCCGTGCCCTATCGGCTGGTCGATCTGATCAATCAGATCGATGAGCGCATGGGCAAGCTCGAGAACCGCTCCTCGCGCATCATCTACCACAAGCTGATCTCGCGCATCGAGACCGTACGCAACGATCCGCGCTACGCCTTCATGTTCGACAACGCCAATGTCGGCGGCGACACCATGGCGGAGGTGATCAGCCATCTGTTCCGCCTGCCGGCCAACGGCCGGCCGATGACCGTGATGCAGCTCGCGGGCTTCCCCGCCGAGGTTGTCGACTCCGTGGTGTCGGTGTTGTGCCGCATGGCTTTCGACTTCGGCCTGTGGAGCGATGGCGTGTCGCCGCTGCTCTTCATCTGCGAAGAGGCGCACCGTTATGCCGCCGCCGACCGTTCGATCGGCTTCGGGCCCACCCGCAAGGCGGTGTCACGCATCGCCAAGGAAGGCCGCAAATACGGCGTCTATCTCGGCCTTGTCACCCAGCGTCCGGCCGAGCTCGATGCCACCATCATCTCCCAGTGCAACACGCTGTTCACGATGCGGCTCGCCAACGAGCGCGACCAGTCGCTGTTGCGTTCGGCGGTCTCCGACGCCGCCGCCAACCTGTTGTCGTTCGTGCCGTCGCTCGGCACCCGCGAGGTGCTGGCATTCGGCGAAGGCGTCGCGCTACCGACCCGATTGCGCTTCAAGGAAGTGCCGCCGCATCAGATGCCGCGCAGCGAAGCGACCATCGCGACCGTTCCGTCGATCAACGCCGGCCACGACATGCACTTCGTCAGCGCGGTGCTCGAGCGCTGGCGTGGTGCCACCTCGAGCCGCGACGCGCAGGGCGATTCCGTCAGCTCCGACCGGAGCGCCGGACTTTCGATGCCGCTCGATGCGCCTCTGCTGCAACCGTCGATGGGGCTCGACCCGGATCGCTTCTCGCTGTTGAAGAAGCCGCTGCGCTGAGCCGGTCGCAGGCATCAAACTCAAGCTGACGCCAGGGCGGACTGTTTCGCGGGCTTGGCGTCTCCCGTGTGTCGGGACGACAGAAGGCGCGCCGCCAACGAGGCGCCGCAGCCTGTGATGAGCGCAATCGCCAAGGCCCACATCGTATGCAATCCGCGCCCGATCAGCGCGCCACTGACCAGCGGTGCCGCGATGTTGGCGATCGACATCAGCGACTGGTTCAATCCCATGATCATGCCTTGGCGCTCGATCGCCGCACTGCGTGACAGTTCCGCAGTCAGCGTGCTGCGCGCGATCATGCTGCCGGCGATGATTAGGGTCAGGCACAAGGCAAGAAGACCGAGCGTGCTCGCAAAGGCGAGCCCAACAGATCCCGCCGCCATGCCGCCGAACGCCAGGATGATGATGGTCCGGTCCAATGCGAACATATTGACCCGGGTGATCAAGAAGCTCTGGACGACCATGTTGATGAAGCCGGCATAGGCGAACACGCAACCAAGCTCGCGTGCGCCGAAGGGATGACCATCCCAGCTGAAACGCGCCGACAGGAACAGGCCGATCTGCGAGATGAACATCGCATTCGCAAGGAAGAACACCACCAACAACCCGAGCAGCCGCCATGCATGGCGCAGGCCGAGCAGGGTCCGTGTGGTCCGCCGCTCCGGAAGCCGCGGCACGCAGACATTCTCCGAGGTCGGCTGATCGGCCGGCAGCAGCAGCCACGTCGCAGCGATGCTGAGCATCGACAACATCGCCGCGGCCCAGACCGGCGCTGCATGTCCAAGGGGGACCAGCAACCCCGACACCGCAGGTCCGATCAACAAGCCCGTCCCGATGGCACCGCTCGTCATGCCGAGCGCCTGTTTGCGGGCGGAGGGCGAACTGTGCTCGGCCGCATAAGCGTGGGCCACCGAGATGTTTCCGGAGGTCAGGCCGTCGATGATCCGAGCCAGGAACACGAGTGTGAGATTGTTGGCGAGCGCCAGCAGCACGAGGCCGGCAAAGGTTCCAAGCTGGCTGGCAAGGAGTACATTCCGACGACCATAGCGGTCGGACAGCATGCCGACGATCGGTCCGGCCACCAACTGGCAAACTGCATAGACCGATACCAGAGCGCCGATCATGAAAGGCGTGGCGCCGAGCCCCTGCGCGTAAAACGGCAATAACGGCAGGATGATGCCGAGCGCGGTAGCGTCCACCACCACGACAATGACGGTCGGAACCAGCGCCAGCGGGCCGGCGTGCATCGCACCGGTGCCGTCCCGTCCTGCCCTGACCGTCGAATCAGGATCCATTCGCTGCTGCCTTTGCATATCATTATTGCTCGCTCATATAAGTTGCATCCTAAAGGTTTGTATCCTATCTATTTTGCATGGCTCCTTCGCACACGACCATTCAGGCGGAACTCGGCCTTCTCATCGCGCGCATCGCGCGGCTGTGGCGGCGTGAGGCTGACCAGGCCTTGGCCGATCACGGCCTGTCGCAAGCCACATCGCATCCGCTGCGCGTGCTGTCGCGCCGCGGCAAATGCGCCCGGCAAGGCGTGCTCGCCGAGGAGATCGGGATCGAGGGCCCGTCTCTCGTGCGCCTGATCGACCTCTTGCAGGCGGAAGGCCTGGTGGAGCGCCGCGAAGATCCGACCGACCGGCGGGCCAAGACGTTGCATTTGACCGGCGAGGGCGAAGCCAAGGCGGAGGAGATCAACCGGGTGCTACGGCGCGTCCGCGCCCAGCTCCTGAAAGATATCTCGCCCGAGGACCTCGCCGTCACCTACGACGTTCTGCAACGCATCGAGCAGCGCGCGATGCACCTGCACGAGACTGCTGCGCCTTCGGATGCGAGCTAGCCATGAGCCAGACCCGGATCTCTCCGGTCCGCGGCGCGGACCTCATTTTTGCTTTGAAGACATTTGGTGCGGCGACGCTCGCTCTGGTGATCGCGCTGTGGATCGACCTGCCGCGCCCCTATTGGGCCATGGCCACCGTCTACATCACCTCGCAACCGCTCGCCGGCGCCACCAGCTCGAAGGCGCTGTATCGCGTGCTGGGAACCATCACCGGCGCGGCGGCCTCGGTGGCGCTCATCCCCAATCTCGTCAACGCGCCGGAACTGCTCTGCCTTGCAGTTGCACTCTGGACCGGCCTCTGCCTCTATCTGTCTCTGCTCGACCGCACGCCGCGCAGCTATTTGTTCATGCTCGCCGGCTACACGCTGGCGCTGATCGGCTTCCCGGCCGTGACCGATCCTGCCAGCATCTTCGATACCGCGGTCGCGCGCACCGAGGAGATCACGCTCGGCATCATCTGCGCGACCCTGGTCTCCACCCTGGTGCTGCCGCGAAGCGTGGCGCCGGTGGTCGGTGCCAAGGTGGAAGGCTGGCTTGCTCAAGCCAGGCGCCTGAGCCGTGACGTGCTGCTCGGCGGCGGCGCTAGGACCGAAGATCAAGTGAACCGCCTGCACCTCGCCGTTGAAGCGCTCGAAATCGATACGCTGGCCACTCACCTCGCATTCGACCGGCTCGCCGATCACAATGCGGTGCGCGGGTTGCGCGCACTGCGGCTGCATATGCTGCTGCTGTTGCCCCTGCTCGGCTCGGTCCGCGACCGGCTCGCCGCGCTGGACGACCGCATCCGCCCCGAACTCGCCGAACTGCTGCAACGGCTGGCACGATGGGTGATGGCCGAGAGCGAGGATCGGGAGCCCGTCAGCGCTCTTCATTCGGCAATCAGTGCGTTGCGACCGGCCCTGGATGCGAACACATCCTGGGACCAGATCATGACCGCCAGCCTGCTGATCAGGCTGCGCGAGCTGATCGACATCTCCGAGGATTGCCGCGCGCTGAACACAGCGATCGCAGCCGACGCCGACAGCTCGCAGGTTGCCCTCACCTTCCGCACTGAAGAAGGCATCGAGCCGGCGCGGCATCGCGATCATGGGTTGGCGCTGTGGTCGGCGGCCGGCGTCATCGTCGCGATCCTGGTCAGCTGTGCGTTCTGGATCGGTACCGGCTGGGTCGACGGTGCCTCCGCGCCGATGATGGCGGCGGTCGCCTGCTCATTTTTCGCCGCGCAGGACGATCCCGCTCCAAGCATCCGCAATTTCGCGATCTGGTCGCTGGTCGCGATCATCGTCGTTGCGGTCTACCTGTTTGCGATCATCCCGGCGATCTCCAACATCGAAATGCTGATCGCCGCGCTGGCTCCCGCCTTCATCCTGTTCGGCATCCTGATCGCCCACCCGAGCACGACGCCGATCGGCATGGCGCTCGGCGCCAACGGCGCGACCCTGCTGGCGCTGCAATCGACCTACAATGCCGATTTCGAAAGCTATGCCAATTCGGCGCTGGCCTTCATGATCGGTATGGCGGCGGCCATCGTGCTGACACGCTTGGTCCGATCGGCTCGCGCCGAGTGGATTGCGCAACGCCTGCTGCAGACGAATTGGACGAACCTGGCCGAGACCGCGGAGCGGCGCGGCCACAATGATCGTGCCACCTTCGTCGGCCTCATGCTGGATCGGCTTGGTCTCTTGGCGCAGCGCTTTGCCGCTATCCCCGAAGCCGACCGCTCCGAACTCGCCGGCTTGAGCCAGCTGCGTGTCGGGCTGAACATCATCGACATCAGGCGCGCCCGGCACGGCCTGGCGACACCGACCTTGAGCGCCATCGATGCGATGCTGGACCGGCTGGCGGCGGCCTGCCGCAACCGTGCCGCCGTGCCGATGCCGCCCGATCTCCTGGCCTGCATCGACAATGCCATGACCAGAGCCCTCGACGAGCCACCTGCCCGGCCCAAGGAGGATGCGCTGATCGGGCTCGTCGGCATCCGCGCCGCGCTGTTCCCGGAGGCGCCGCCCTATGATGCTCATGCAGACCATCCGCGGAGCCTGGTCGCATGAGATACGACATCGACATCGCGGGCGTCCTCATCCCGGCGCTGCTGCTCTGGCTGCTGATTGCTTATGCGGCCTCCAGCCTCTTGCACGCCGGTCTCCGCCGCATCGGATTTTATCGGTTGGTGTGGCATCCCGCGCTGTTCGATTTCGCCGTCTTCATCTGCCTTCTGGGAGGCGTTGTTTATCTGTCTTCGGAGTATCTGTCGTGAGAAGCACATTCGGCTTGCTTGGGCGCATCGCTGTCACTGCGGTCGCAGTCGCCGCGGCCATTCTGGTCGGGACCTATCTTTGGGGCTACTACATGAAGGCGCCATGGACGCGGGACGGCCGCGTGCGCGCTGATGTCGTCCAGATCGCGCCCGATGTGTCCGGCTTCGTGACCGATGTCCTGGTCCATGACAATCAGCCCGTGCATCGCGGCGACGTCATCTTCCGCATCGACCAGGCGCGCTTCGCCTTGGCGCTCCAACAAGCCGACGCGGCCGTCGCCGGGCGGCTCGCGAGCCTGAACGAGGCGAATGCGGATTTGAAGCGCTATCGCTCCCTCACCACCGAGGCGGTCTCGCAGCAGAAGCAGGAACAGGTGCTGGCGACGCAGCAGCAGGCGCAGGCCGCCTATGATCAGGCGCTCGCCGACCAGGCAGTGGCCAAGCTCAATCTCGAGCGCAGCGAGGTGTATGCCCCCGTCAATGGCACCATCACCAACATGGATCTCCGGCCCGGCACCTATGTCAGCGCCGGCAAGGGCGTGATGGCGCTGGTCGACACCGATACGCTGCACGTCGAGGGCTATTTCGAGGAGACCAAGCTGTCGCGCATCCGCGTCGGTGCGCCGGTCAAGATCTGGCTGATGGGCACGCATCAGGAGCTGACCGGGCACGTGCAGAGCATCGCCGCCGGCATCGAGGATCGCGATCGCGCCGAGGGCGCAAGCCTGCTCGCCAACGTCAATCCGACCTTCAACTGGGTTCGCCTCGCCCAGCGCGTTCCCGTGCGGGTCGCGCTCGATCACGTTCCTGATGGCGCCGAGCTCGTCGCCGGCCGCTCGGCGACCGTGGAGGTCGTGAACTAGCCGGCTGCAGCTTGCGGCCTCTTGCCGATGCACTATGGTCGGACGGTCAGACACGCCAGCCGGACCACGCCCATGACACAGCCCGCCATCAGCCGCTTTCCTGTCCCTCCCATCGACGCGCTGCCGGAGGACATTCGCGCGCGCCTGCTGGCCGTGCAGGAGAAGTCGGGCTTCGTGCCCAACGTGTTCCTCGTTCTGGCGCACCGGCCGGACGAATTCCGCGCCTTCTTCGCCTATCACGACGCGCTGATGGAAAAAGACGGCGGACTGACCAAGGCCGAGCGCGAGATGATCGTGGTGGCGACATCGGCCGCCAACCAGTGCCAATATTGCGTGATCGCCCATGGCGCGATCCTGCGCATCCGCGCCAAGAACCCGCTGATCGCTGATCAGGTCGCGATCAACTATCGCAAGGCCGACATCACGCCGCGGCAGAAGGCGATGCTGGATTTCGCGATGAAAGTGGCGCTGGAAGCCAACACCGTCGGTGATCCCGACTTCGCGGCGCTGGCAAGCCACGGCTTCAGCGAAGGCGACATTTGGGACATCGCGGCGATCGCTGCCTTCTTCGCGCTATCGAACCGCATGGCCAACGTCACGGCCATGCGCCCGAATGACGAGTTCTATCTGATGGGACGCCTGCCGAAGCAGGCATAGCTCTCGAACTCAACCGTCCGCATGCGGACCGCACCAGCCGGGCAGATAGACGGCGTCGTTCCCCTTCGCGAACTCGAGCGCTCGTTCCATCGCCACCGAGAAATGGTCGTCCGCGGTTTTGCGCGAGATCTTCCGCCGCAAGAAATCCGCCCATAGGAATTCGCTGAACGGCGTGGTGTCCTTGGCGAAGCCGCCGGCGCGGCGCAACTCGCCGGCCAAGCTGCGGAACGGATCATCCTTGAGGTCGGCGACCGTTTTCGGCAGATCCTTGAAATGTCGGCGCTCACCCTTGGCGTCGTAGGGATAGACCCACCGCTTGTTGTCCATCACGCCCCAGAAGGCATCGCGATCGACCATGGTGAGGTCGCCGATGATGGTGACCAGCACGTCCTTGACGCCTTCGTCGTGCAGCGCTCGCGCCAGATGGTGATGATCTACCACATAGTAGCGCTCATCGGGCCCGAACACGACCGGGATCATGTGCTGGCCGAGCAGCTCCGCCCGCTTCTTATCCGATTTGTGCTCGCGCCAGCGCTTGCGTTTCTCCTTCACCTCGCGCATCCCAACCGTCATCTGAGTCGGGCGCAGCGCCAGGATCGGCACCGGATGCAGGATCGGCTCGCGGGTGTTCGCCATGCTTGAATCTCCGGTAATTGAGTATCAATTTTGTCCACCGATTCATGCAATTATGCCACGGTGATACGGGCACTCAAGCGTCATACACGAGCTGGCGTCGGATCAAGCGGACTTACGAATTGAAACAAGTTGCAGGCGAACACAACGACTGGATGGCGAAGGGGCGCGTCGTTCGCCTGGGCGGGCGCGAGATCATCACCGAGGGATTGAATCTCAATTTCTGGGACGACATCAGCCACCGCTGCATGACCGCATCCTGGCCCGCTTTCATCAGCGGAGCTGCGCTGGTGTTTCTCGCTTTCAACGCCTTCTTCGCCGCGTTCTATTGGCTGGGCGATCAGCCAATCTCGAACGTGCCCGGCGGCGCCTATATCGATTATTTCTACTTCAGCATCGAGACGCTCTCGACGGCCGGCTATGGCGACATGCATCCGCAGACGCATTACGGCCACTTCATCGCAACGATCGAGCTGTTCACCGGCATCTTCTCGATGTCGGTGATGACCGGGCTCATCTTCGCCCGGTTCTCCCGGCCGCAGGCGCGGCTGCTGTTTGCCAATCAGCTGGTGATCTCCAACCATGAAGGCGCGCCGACGCTGATGGTTCGCCTCGCCAATGAACGGCAGAACCTGATCGGCAACGCCAGCGCCAGACTGTGGCTGTTCAAGAACGTCGTCACGGCCGAGGGCATGCCGTTCCGCCGGTTCGTCGAGCTGCCGCTGTTGCGCAGCGAGAGCCCGGCCCTGGCACTGAGCTGGACGCTCCATCACGTCATCGACGAGACCAGCCCATTGCACGGCATGACCATGGCCGATTTCGAAGCCGTCAATCTGTCGTTGTCCGTGGTGGTGACGGGCTATGATGTCGTTGCGGCGCAAGCGGTGCACGCGCGCAAGTCCTACGATCATCCGGACATCCGCTTTGGCCATCGATATGCCGATATTCTGGATGCCACGAATCCAGACGGACGCGTTCGGGTCGATTACGGCCGGTTCCACGAAACGGTCGAAATCTGATGATCGAGGAACACATCCGAAGGTCGAAGTGGTGAGATCATGCACGCCTGCCCTGCTAAAGTTTTTTGCTGAGACGCGGCGGCCGCGTGCTAGAAGTGAGCATCGGAGTCGAAGGCCATGAAGACCCAGCGCCCTATTGCAGCCGAGGACGAGCATCGCGTGGTGCCCTTCCGGCCGCGTAGCGCGCCCATCCGCCGGGTGGTCGAGGGCGGTGGTCCGCCAGTGCCGCTGCCGCGACGCGAGCCCCCGCACCCAGATCCGCTGGATCTGTCGCGTTATGAGCGGCCCCGCCAAGAAACCGATGATTTCCGCCACAGGATTCTCGCCAATATCGCGGCCTTCGCCTTCACGGTGGCGCTGACGGCGATCGGCATCTGGCTTGCGATGAGCATCGCAGACCTGCGGAAGACCCAGGATTGCGTTCTGACCGGCCGGCGTGATTGCGCCCGCATTCTCACGGAGCCTTACACGCCCTGATGGTGCCGTGATCACAGGCGAAATCGGCCGAACCCGACATCCCAAGGCGGGCGCGCGCCGCCTACCCTACCTCCATTGAACTCACGGCGGCGCTCCGATATACGGGCACTCGACTCCCGGGCGACGGGGGTTCTCGGGCTCGTACCAGGACACGCCGCCAAGCGGTGTCCAGCCGTCGCGCCGCATCGGATTTGTCTCCAATATATCAAAGGCTTAGTGATGTCCTCAACATTCGATCAGGTCGCCACGATCATCGCTGAAACCTGCGACATCCCGCGCGACACGATCACGCCGGACAGTCATGCCATCGACGATCTGGGCATCGACAGTCTCGATTTCCTCGACATCGCCTTTGCGATCGACAAGGCCTTTGGCATCAAGCTGCCGCTGGAAAAATGGACGCAGGAAGTCAACGACGGTAAGGCCAGCACTGAACAGTATTTCGTGCTGAAGAACCTTTGCGCCCGTATTGACGAACTGGTCGCAGCAAAGGGCGCCTGATCGCCCGCCATGCAGATCGAATATTTCAAACTCATCGACCGCATCGTCGACCTCAAGGTCGGCGAGAAGACCATCGTTGTCGAGGCGCAGGTTCCGACCGAGAACACCATCTTCGAGGGGCATTTTCCTGGCTATCCGATCATGCCCGGTGTGCTCCTGATTGAATCGATGGCGCAGACCTCCGGCTGGCTGCTGCTCGCGCTGATGAATTTCGAACGCATGCCGTTCTTGGCTGCCGTCAAGGAGGCCAAGATGCGCGGCTTCGTCACGCCCGGCGAGGTGCTGAGCGTCGAGGCCAACGTACTGCACGAAGGCTCCGGCTACGCCATCACCGAGGCTCGGGTGAAGGTCGCGGGCAAGCTTCGCTCCAACGCGACCCTCACCTTCAGTCACATTCCCTTCCCCAATCCCGAGCTGCGCGGACACATGGATGCCGAAGCCAAGCGCATCGGCTTTCCGCAACAGGCCCTTTCCCATGACTGAGACGACATCTGCGACGCCGGAACCAGTCGAAGTCTGGATCACCGGCATTGGGCTTGCGACTTCGCTCGGCGAAGGGCTGGATGCGAACTGGGAGGCGCTCAACGCCGGCCGCATCAATGTCGACGAGAAGGGCTTTGCGCCCTACGTGATCCACCCCTGGGCGCCGGTGAATCTGGAGACGCAGATCCCCAAGAAGGAACAGCGTCAGATGGAGGCTTGGCAGCGCATCGGCACCTACGCCGCCGGTCTTGCGCTCGACTCGGCCGGGCTCAAAGGCAACAAGGAGATCCTGTCGCGCATGGACATGATCGTCGCCGCCGGCGGCGGCGAGCGCGACATCTCCGTCGATACCGCGATCCTCAACGCCGAGGCTCAGGGCAACTGCACGCCGGGCTTCCTCAACGATCGGCTGATGAGCGACCTGCGTCCGACCCTGTTCCTGGCGCAATTGTCGAACCTGCTCGCCGGCAATATCGCCATCTCCCACGGTGTCTGCGGCACCTCGCGCACCTTCATGGGCGAAGAGGTCTCGAGCGTCGACGCCGCGCGCATCGCGCTGGCGCGGATCGCCGGCGGCCAGAGCGAGATCGCGCTGGTCGGCGGCTCGCATAATGGCGAGCGCAAGGACCTGCTCGTCCTCTACGAGTTCGGCGACTACAATCTGAAGCACAAGTTCGCCCCGGTCTGGGCGCGTCAGGAGCATCCGGGCTTTGCGCTCGGCTCCGCCGGCGCCTTCCTGGTGATCGAATCAAAAGCGCATGCGCTGGCGCGCGGCGCCAAGCCGCTGGCCCGCTTGACGCGCGTTGTCGCCGATCGCGCACAGCGCAAGCAGCCGGGCGCGGTCACTGCAACGCTCGAAACCTTGTGGTCGGCGGTCGGCGTGCATGAGGGCGGTGGCGCCATCATCACCGGCGCGACCGGCGCAGAGCCTGTCACGTCGGAGGAGCGCGCCTTCCTTGAACGGCACCGGGATTTCGCGGTGCGGTCGAGCGGCACGCGCTTCGGCCACACGATGGAGACGCAGTTTGCGCTCGGGCTCGCGCTCGCGGCGCTCTCGATCGCGCGCGGCGCGCTGTTTCCGCCGGGCGATTCCAGCGGGGTCGAGGTTGAAACCAAGCAGGCGCCGACCCAGATTGTGGTGGTTGGGGCCGGCCATTACCGCGGCGAAGGCATGGCCTTGGTCGAAGCGGTCAACTAACCGACGCAACGCGACGGGATTGGCGACGGGATTTGACGACGGGGGACATCATGACTGCGACACGCGACAAGTTTGGACGCCCCATCGTCGTCGTCACCGGCATGGGGGTTGTGACCTCGCTCGGCGCCGGCAAGACCGACAATTGGGCCAAGCTGGTCGCCGGCGAATCCGGCATCCGCACCATCACGCGGTTTCCGATCGACGGCCTCAAGACGACCATGGCCGGTACGGTGGATTTCGTCCCCGTCACGCCCTTCACCTCGACCGGGCTTGCCGAGCGGCTGGCCCACCTCGCGGTCGAGGAAGCGATCACGCAATCCGGCGTCGGCCGTAAGGGTGATTTTCCGGGTCCCCTCTTCCTGGCCGTGGCGCCAGTGGAGATCGAGTGGCCGCAGCGCCTCGAACTCGCGCACGCGGTCGGCGGCACCGAATTCAGCTATGACGACCTGCTCGGCGTCTGCGGCGGCGGCAAATTCCTGCCCTATCATCACCGCTTCCAATTCGGCTCGGTCGCCGATTATCTCACCGAGACCTTCGGCACCAAGGGCTCGCCGATCTCGCTGTCGACGGCCTGCGCTTCCGGCGCCACCGCGATCCAGCTCGGCGTCGAGGCGATCCGTCGCGGCGAGACCGACGTCGCGCTGTGCACGGCGACTGAAGGCTCGGTCAATCCGGAAGGCCTGGTGCGCTTCTCGCTGCTCTCGGCGCTGTCGACCCAGAACGAGCCGCCGCAGGCCGCCTCGAAACCGTTCTCGAAGAATCGCGACGGCTTCGTGATGGCCGAAGGCGCCGGCGCGCTGGTGCTGGAGAGCTATGATGCTGCGGTTGCCCGCGGCGCCAATATCCTCGGCGTCATCGCCGGCTGCGGCGAGCTCACCGACTCGTTCCATCGCACCCGCTCCTCGCCCGACGGCAAGCCGATCATCGGCTGCATCCGCAAGGCGCTGGCTGATGCCGGGATGGCGCCGGAGCAGATCGACCACATCAATGCGCACGGCACCGCGACGCCCGAGAACGACAAGATGGAATATGTCGGAGTCTCCGCCGTGTTCGGCGAGCACACCGGCAAGATTCCGGTCTCCTCGAACAAGTCGATGGTCGGCCACACCATCTCGGCCGCCGGCGCCGTCGAAGCGATCTTCTCGCTGTTGACGCTCGAACATCAACGGATTCCGCCGACCATCAACTACGAAGTCCCGGATCCGGCGATCCTGTTCGACGTGGTCGGCAACAAGGCCCGCGATGCGCGCGTCACCGCCGTGATGTCGAACTCGTTCGGCTTCGGCGGCCAGAACGCCTCGCTGATCCTGACCCGCGAACCAGCCTGATCGGCATTCACCCGTCACGATGACCGCTCTGATCGCCCGGACCAAGGCCCGATTCCGCGAGGCCTCGAAATCGCTGGGCGCCTCCGCGGTCGGTGCGCTCACCGTCGGGATGTTGCGCACCACGCGCTATTTCGATCCGATCAAGACCGCCGATCTGTTCGCGCGGATTGCGCAACTGATCGGGCCGCGATTGCGCGAGCATCGGATCGGCCGCACCAATCTCGTCGCGGCCTTCCCGGAGAAATCGCCGGACGAGATCGACGCGATTCTCGCCGGGGTCTGGGATAATCTCGGTCGCGTCGGCGCCGAATTCGCTCATCTCGACAAGATCTGGGACTATAGCGAAGCGCACCCGGAGACGAGCCGGATCGAGCTGTCGCCGCGCACCTACGAGCTGTTTCACCAGCTCAGGCTCGACGGCAAGCCGGGGCTGATCTTCGCGAGCCACCTCGCCAATTGGGAGATGCCCGCGCTCGCTGCCGTCGCCCATGGGCTCGACGCCGCGATCCTCTATCGCAAGCCGAACATCGCTTCCGCCGACCGCATCATCCAGGAGATGCGTCAGGTGAAGATGGGCACCCTGATCCCGGCCGGCCGCGACGCGCCGCTGCGACTCGGGGAGGCGCTCAGGAACGGCCAGCACGTCGCGATGCTGGTCGACCAGTATATGGGGAATGGCGTCGAGGTCACCTTCTTCGGCCGCAAGACCCGCGCCAATCCGACGCTGGCTCGCCTGCTCCGTCAGGTCGAGTGCCCGGTGCACGGCGTGCGCATCATCCGCCTGCCGGACCACCGCTTCCGCGCCGAGCTCTCGGAAGAAGTGAAGCCGGTACGCGATGCCAACGGCCAGATCGAGATCCAGGGCACCATGCAGGCGGTCACCTCGGTGATCGAGGGCTGGATTCGCGAATATCCAGAGCAATGGCTCTGGCTGCATCGCCGCTGGCGGTAAGCCAAGCGGGAATATTCCTTCGCAAGGAAGATGTGCGGCAGCATCCAATGCTCCGCAAGCGCCGTTTCACGCAAGAAATCAGTTACGCCGTGTGCCAACCCTCGCTACCGTAGCGCCACGTCGCCGCAAGTCGACGCCAAGCCGTCATTGCGGACGTTCGGACAAACAGCACCCCGGCACGCGTTCGGGGATCAGGAGGAGGACACGCACGCATGTTTTCGCACGTCATGATCGGCACCAACGACCTGGACAAGGCCAAGACATTCTATGATACGCTGCTCGGCACGCTCGGCGTAAGGCCAGCCAGGCTCGACGGCCATCGCATTTTCTACATCACGCGCAGCGGCGTCTTCGCCGTATCCAAACCGATCAATGGCGAGGCAGCCACACCGGCCAATGGCGGCACGATCGGCTTTGCCTGCGATTCCCAGGAACAGGTCGATGCCTGGCACACGACCGGCGTCGCCGCCGGCGGCACCTCCTGCGAAGAGCCGCCCGGCGTGCGTGAAGGCTCCACGGGCAAGCTCTATTTGGCCTATTTGCGCGATCTCGACGGCAACAAGCTCTGCGCCATGCACCGGATGGGCTGATCCAAGTACTTGCCAAGGACCAGGTCGCCCGTGGATACGGGCGACCGTCTCGCAGGATACACGCCTATTGCGCGCAAGTCCGATCAATCAACCCCCCAGCGGACGCATTCGAATGCGTCCGGGTTCGATAACAGAGAAATGCCCTGCCCAGTCTTGCCGCGACAAAAGCAAGTCCGCAAGCCTCTGCCCCGCCTGATCGGCAGGCGGCATTGGAATGCGGAACAACACGACGCCGCAATGCGGCGGCAGAGAGGAGTTCTTGGCGAGTTCGCCGAAATCCTTATCGAACGTCAGAAGAACCCGACCGTCACGAACGGCCATCGACAACACGTCTTGGTCTGAGCTTCCAGGGCAGTTGTTCCGATCCAGACGACATCGCAGCCGGCTTTCTCAAGCGCGAGCACGGCGGCGCGAGGAAAGTTCTCATTGGCGAGAAAGCAAACGGTCAAGCAGCGCTCGGATAGACCTTTTCCGCCCCCAGAATGTCACGTGCATAGGCGAGGCAGGCAATGAGGTCCTCATGCGACAGCCCGGGATAGTTGGCAAGGATGTCGCCTTCGTTCCACCCATCGGCCATCAATCCGATGACGAACTCGACCGAAAGGCGCGTCCCGCGGACAACCGGCTTGCCCGCCAGGACGTCTGGAGAAAGCGTAATGCGAGGGTGCTCGGTCATGATCGACCTCCGGATGGTCCCTTCATATTACATGACATCCGGCGCTAAGGCTATGCGTCGCCTTACCGCCCGGTCTTCACCCGGGTCCAAAGCCGGTTGATGATGCGCTGGGTGGCCGGATCGCGCGCGGTGATGTCGAACAGTTTCGAAAGTGTCGCCTCGTCCGGATAGATGTTCTTGTCGCTGAGGATCTTCGGATCGATCAGCTTCTGGCTCGCCAGATTGCCATTTGCGTAGGACAGAAAATCCGAATTCTTGGCGGCGACCTCGGGTCGGTAGAGATAGTTGATCAGCTCATAGGCTTCCGCGACATGCTGGGCATCGGCGGGGATCGCGAGATTATCGAAGAACAGCTGCGCGCCCTCTTTCGGGATCGTGTAGCCGATCTCGATGCCGTTGTTGGCCTCGGCCGCACGGCTGCGCGCCTGCATGACATCGCCCGAATAACCAACCACAAGACAGATCTCGCCGGTCGCAAGCGCGCTCAGATATTCCGATGAGTGAAACTTGCGAATGTAGGGCGCAATCTTGCTAATGAGATCGGCCGCCTTCTCGAGGTCCGCCTGATTGGTCGAGTTGGGATTGAGCTTCAGATAGTTGAGTGCCGCCGGGAAGACATCGTCGGCGGCATCCACCACGTGAATGCCGCAATCCTTGAACTTGGAGAGATTTTCCGGCTTGAAGACAATATCCCAGCTATCGATCTTGGCGTCGGGACCGAGGATCTTCTGCACGGTCTTCACATTATAGCCGATGCCCGTGGTGCCCCACATGTAATTGGCGGCGTAGAGGTTGCCGGGATCATAGGTGGCGAGATGCTGCACCACGAACGGCCAGGCATTGGCGAGGTTCGGCAGCTTCGACTTGTCGAGCTTCTGGAAGACCTTCGCCTTGATCTGCCGCTGCAGGAAATAGGCGGTTGGGACCACGACGTCGTAGCCGGATTTGCCCGCAAGCAGCCGGGTCTCCAGCGTCTCATTGGCATCGAACGTGTCGTAGACCACCTTGATGCCGGTCTCCTTGGTGAAGTCCTCCAGGACTCCCGGCGCCATGTAGTTCGACCAGTTGTAGAAATTGACCACCCGCTCTTCGGCGCGCGACGGCGACGCGAGGAGCATCAGCGCGGCGGCAACGAGGACAAGCGAAATCGGGTTGCGGCCGCGGATCATATCATCAATCCTCTAGCGTCGATGAATCGCGTCGGAGAGGCGCTCGAGCGCGGTGTCGATGGTCGCGTCCTTCTTGGCGAAGCAGAAGCGCACCACCGAGGTCACCGGATTCTGCTCATAAAAAGCGGAGACCGGGATCGCGGCGACTTTGTAGTCCTTGACGATGCGCCAGCAGAACGCCTCGTCGGTCTCGTTCAGCCCGAGCGGCGAGAGGTCGACGGTGAGGAAATAGGTG
>NZ_CAFK01000312.1 GCF_000239815.1 Bradyrhizobium sp. STM 3843
TGCCGGTGGAGCAATGGCGCATCCTCAAGGTGCTATCCGACGGTGAGGGGCACTCGATGGGCGAGCTCGCGGACGCCGTGCTGCTCAACCATCCGACGCTGACCAAGATGGTCGACCGCATGGTGTCGGACTCGCTGGTCTATCGCCGGCAGGATGCGGAGGATCGCCGCAAGGTCCTGATGTTCATCTCCGACCGCGGCAACGCGCTGTGCAAACGGCTCAATTCGCTGGCGGTGAGCCAAGAGGCGCACATCCTGGAGAACTACGGCGGCAAGGCCACCGGCGAGCTGAAGCGGCTGCTCGAGAACCTCATCGACGCCGCGAGCTGACTGCTAGAGCCGATATATTGACCACCATACCGGCGTTCGCCGGGACGACACCATTCTTGCCGCCTAATCTGCCGCAAATCATGCCACCGCCCGAACAGGTGATGGACGCAAGACAAATCCTCGATCATTGTTGACGCTACCGATCGCGCCGAACGGGCCAGAGAGCCCGCGCGCGGCCGGCGGCCGACCTGCAAGCCACAGGTCCGGCCGGGGAAGAACACGTCAATGGGAGGATCAAGGCCATGACGGGCGTCCACCTGCTCGATCGCGTGATCGGCAGCGACTATCCGAGCTTCACCACCGCAGCGGAGATCCGCGCGTTCGAACAGGTGCCTTACACCGAGCGTATTGCGGCGCAAAGCACGTATGATGCGATCCGGCTTGGCGCCGCCGTCAATCCCGATGCGCCGGCGATCCAGTTTCTCCCCAATGCCGATCCGGCGGACATCCCGCTCGTCATCACCTATCGCGACCTGATCGGGCGCGTGACGCAAGCCGCCAACATGTTTCACGCGCTCGGCGTCGGCCCCAACGACGTGATCAGCTTCATGCTGCCGCTGCTGCCCGAGGCCTTCATCACGCTGTTCGGCGCCGAGGCGGCCGGCATCGCCAACCCCGTCAATCCTCTCTTGGAGCCGCACCAGATCGCGGAGATCCTCAATGCGGCGCGCACCAAGGTGTTGGTCGCGCTGGGACCCCTGCCCGGCACCGACATCTGGCAGAAGGTCGAGAAAGTGCGCGGCAGCCTGCCGCACCTCAAGGCCATCGTGCAGGTGCATGGTGGCGGCGGCGATCCCGCCAATGGCATCTACGCCTTCAACGACCTGATCACGCCGCAACCGGCCGATCATCTGGTCAGCGGCCGCCAGATCTCCGCCGACGACACCGCCGCCTATTTCCACACCGGCGGCACCACCGGCACGCCGAAGCTGGTGCGCCACAGCCACGGCAATCAGGTCTATCAGGCCTGGGGTGTGAACCTGCTGTTGAAAGCCAAGCCCGGCGCCACGCTGTTGTTCGGCATGCCGCTGTTTCATGTCGGGGGATCGCTGACCCAGACGCTGCCGACCCTCAGCGCGGGTGGCTGCCTGGTAGTGCTGTCGCCGTCCGGCTGGCGCAATCCGGCCGCCGTCCGCAACATCTGGGGGCTGGTCGAACGCTTCAGGACCGAGACGCTGTCGAGCGTGCCGACCGTGCTGGCGGCAACCTTGGCGATCCCGCAAGGCACCGCTGATGTCTCCAGCCTGCGCTATGCCGCCGGCGGCGGCTCGGCCATTCCCGTCGCAGTCGGCCAGGCGATCCAGGACAAGCTGAAGCTACCGGTCGTCGAAGTCTACGGCATGACCGAGAC
Source organism: Bradyrhizobium sp. STM 3843 (assembly GCF_000239815.1). Classification (GTDB taxonomy): domain Bacteria; phylum Pseudomonadota; class Alphaproteobacteria; order Rhizobiales; family Xanthobacteraceae; genus Bradyrhizobium. The sequence continues at coordinate 1,681 of NZ_CAFK01000312.1, forward strand.
CTCCAGCATCCATACCATGGCCTATCCGGACCAGCCGATCCGGCTCGGCTCGGTCGGGCTGCCGCTGCCTTACGCGCGGGTGCGCATCGTCAAGCTCGACGTTAATGGTGCCTATGAGCGCGACTGCGCGCCGGACGAGATCGGCGTTGTCATCATGGCCGGGCCTGGCGTGTTCTCTGGCTATCTCGACGACGCCCATAACAAGGGCGCGTTCATCGACGGCCATTGGGTGAACTCCGGCGATCTCGGCCGACTCGATGCAGACGGCTTTCTCTGGATCACCGGCCGCGCCAAGGACCTGGTGATCCGCGGCGGCCACAACATCGATCCGGCGCCGATCGAGGAGATCCTGTTTCAGCATCCGGCGGTCGGCTTCGCCGCCGTGGTTGGACAGCCGGATTCCTACGCCGGCGAGTTGCCGGTCGGCTATGTGCAGCTCAAGCCGGGCGCGTCCGTGCAGCCGGGCGAGCTGGAGGACTGGGTGCGCACGCGCACGCCGGAGCGCGCCGCCGTGCCGGTGCAGATCATCCCGGTCGACCCGATGCCGCTGACCGGCGTCGGCAAGGTGTTCAAGCCGCAGCTGCGCTGGGACGCCGCCACGCGCGTCTTCACCGGCGTGCTGTCGCAGCTCACCGATCGCGGCATCGACTGCAGCGTGAAGGTCGGCCCGCACGGCAGCCATGGCAGCCTCGCCACCGTGACCTTGCGCAACGTGCCGACCGAAGCCCGCGAGGCGGTCGAAAACGAGGTGCACACGCTGCTTGCGCCGTTCGTGCTGAGGCATGAGGTGGTGCATGCCTGAATGCGCGGGGTCGTGATGAGGATTGCCTAGCGATCGCGGAATGACGCCGACCTCGCGCCGGCTCGGGGCAGCATGGCGGCCGGCGGCTCACGCCAGCGCAGGCGTCCCGCCCCTTGTCTCGCGCGGCCGCCTGAACTAGGCCTATGGTCCAAAGGACCGGCGCCAATGCCGGCCATGCAAACGGGGGAAGCTCGATGCGGCGCCATGCCGCCTCGCGAGATCGCAACGCATCCAGCCCTTCCCCAGAACCTCTTTCGAGCCTGCGCGACGGACCATGCCCATGACCGAGACACCTGTGATCATCGCCGGCGGCGGCATCGGCGGCCTTGCAACCGCGCTGACCCTGCAGCAGATCGGGGTGCCCTGCGTCGTCTATGAAGGCGTGCGCGAGATGCGCCCGCTCGGCGTCGGCATCAACCTGCAGCCCAACGCGGTGCGCGAGCTCTACGACCTCGGCATCTCGGCCGATGATCTCGACCGGGTCGGCCTGCCCGCCAAGGAGTGGGCGCTGGTCGGGCTGAACGGCAACGACATCTATTCCGAGCCGCGCGGGCTCGCGGCCGGCTACAACTGGCCGCAATATGCCGTGCATCGCGGCCATTTCCACCTGCTGCTCTACCGGACGCTGATCGAGCGCGCCGGGCGTGACTCGGTCCGACTCGGCAGCCGCGTCCACGCCTATGTGAAGAATGCGGATGGCACGGTCACCGCGTTGATCGAGCATGCCGACGGCTCGACCTCCAAGGCGCGCGGCGCGCTTCTGATCGGCGCCGACGGCATCCACTCTGCTGTCAGGGCCGAGATGCATCCGACCCAGCCGCCGATCCATTGGGGCGGTGCGGTGATGTGGCGCGGCGTCACGCGCGCCAAGCCGATCCGCACCGGCGCCTCGTTTATCGGGCTCGGCACGCACCGGCATCGCGTCGTGATCTATCCGATCTCCCATCCCGATCCGAAGACGGGGTTGGCGCTGATCAACTGGATCGCCGAAGTCACGATGGACAATACGGAAGGCTGGAAGCAGACCGGCTGGTTCAGGCAGGTGCCGGTCAGCGACTTTGCCCACCATTTCGACGGCTGGACCTATGACTGGCTCGACGTGCCCGCGCTGATCGCCGGCGCCGAAAGCGCCTATGAGAACCCGATGATCGATCGCGATCCGATCCCGACCTGGGTGGACGGCCCAGTGGCGCTGCTCGGCGATGCCGCACACGCGATGTATCCGACCGGATCGAATGGCGCCAGCCAGGCCATCGTCGATGCGCGCGTACTGGGGGCAGCGATGCTCGATCACGGCGTCACGCCGGCAGCGCTCGCGGCTTACGACGAGAGACTGTGCGGCCCGATCTCGCAGGTGATCCTGCGCAACCGCGGCGCCGGCCCGTTCGGGCTTTTGAACATGGTCGACGAGCGCTGCGGCGGCACCTTCACCAATATCGATAACGTGATCCCGCCGGCCGAGCGCGACGCCTTCATGGCCGGCTACAAGAAAGCCGCGGGCTTCGCCATCGAGCAGCTCAACACCGCGCCGCGCACGATTGCGGACGGGGCAAGAGTGAGAACGGTTGACGCGATTTGAGCGGCGCTGCCGACGATCGGCTGATGCCCGATGCCGTGTCTACATCACATCGAGGCCCGGATGCTCCGACGCGCGAGCAAGCGACTTGCCTCAGAGAGAATGCCACCTCCAAATAGCGTCGAGCCGCCGTGCGAAGTCAATTTTCTCGTCTTCTGCTAGCCATCTTGTATTTGATCCTGTCGGATCACGGTGCATTTGCTGCCGATTGCACGGATAGGCCCGCGATGTCGCGACGGGTCGGCTCAATGATCATGGCCGGCTTCTTCGGCACCAAGCCGTCCGATCCTGGATTTCAGCAAATTCTGGCAGATCTCGAAGATGGCCTGATCGGGGGCGTTATCATCCTGGGCCGTAACGTCGGAACGCGGGAAGACCTCGAGCAAATGATTGAGCGAATCCGCTCCTGCAAATGCGCGACGCCTCCCTTTATCGCCGTCGACGACGAAGGCGGCACGGTCGAGCGCCTCGGGAAGAACATCGGATTGCAGGAGACCCCCTCGGCAGCGACCGTCGCCGAAGGCTCCGTCCGGTCGGCGCGCAAGGCCTACGCATCACTTGCCGAGAAACTCTCGTCGCTGCACTTCAATACAAATCTTGCCCCGGTGGTCGACCTCAACAGGAATCCCGCAAACCCCATCATCGGGCAGCGACAACGCAGCTTTGGAAGCGACGCCGACACGGTCGCAAAATACGCCGCGGCCTTCATCAAGGAGCATCGAAAGCGGAACATCATTACAGTGCTCAAGCATTTTCCCGGCCATGGCTCATCGACAGCCGATAGTCATGCTGGCATTGCCGATGTGACAGCCAGCTGGTCACTGGAGGAATTGAAGCCGTTCAAGCGGCTCATACGGTCGGGGCTGGCCGACGCCGTCATGGTCGGGCACCTCGCGAATTTCAACAGATGGGGAAACGTCGCCACCCAAAGCGGAGCCCATGCGATCGACCGCATGCTCAGGAAAGAGCTCCGTTACGACGGCGTGGTCATGACCGACGACCTGGCCATGAAGGCCATTCTCGACGGAAAGCAGGCGTCCGCCGCTGCGGTTGCGGCGATCAATGCCGGCGCCGACCTCATGATCATCACCCGGCTGAGCGAGGAGGATGAGACGTCCGACGTCGGCCGCGAGATCAACCGAGCGCTCACCTTTGCGGCTTGCTCAGGCGAGATCAAGCCAGACGTGATCCAGCGATCGGCTGCGCGCATCAGTCAATTGAAGTCGCGCTGGAGCGAGCACCATCGCCGCAAGGGCAGAAGGGGGATGTCAGCCCTGTACAAGACCTTGCAAAGAGCCGACATCCCCTTGCTGCTAAATGAGGATCGAAGCACACAGGGCTAGTTGAGCCTGATCAGTTGCTTTGCTTCAGTCGTCGCTGTCCTCAGACAATGCACGGCGCCGGTCAACGGCGTCACTCATTTCGCGCAGGACAAAGATCGAGAGGGCCGCCATGCGCTGCCTCTGTTCTTGGCTCAACGTATTATAGAGCGGCTGCCACGCCTCGGCGAGCTTATCCAGATCGGCTGATCGCTGAGCCAAGGCTTGCGAGCGTCGTTGCAAGAAGGCGATGGGATCACGCTTGCGCATGGCTTCCATCCGGCTTTCGTCGTTCCGTACACCTACGGTCTCCTGGATCTTTGCAATACGGGCTCTCCGATCCTCGGCGCCGGATCGAATAGCGCTTTCGACAGCCGGCCAGAATTTCTCCTGCTCAGGTGTCAGCTGCAACGCAGCCTTGACCAGATCAACCCTCATGTCGGTGAGTGTATTCCGGTCGGCTGCGTTCAGCCGTTCCGGAGTCGCGGGAGAAGGAGTCTGCGAGGATTGCGCGTTGGCAATCGAGGAGGCCGTAAGGAAGAATGCAGTTCCGATCACGACTGTCTTCAACATCGGTAATCTCCAGGGTTGATTGCCCCCGAGGCACCGAAAGCTCGCGCGGTCGGACGCTGCTTGACCTAAGTCAAAGGAATTGACAGCCCCGCAAATGTGAACAGAGGGCCATCAATCCGATCGCAAGCAGCAAGTGTTACCGATCCTGCATGGCATACCGGCCGTCGCGTCGGCAGCCATGGCCGGTACGAATTGCGAGCGAGCCATCTTCGAGGCCGCGAAGCCGCCCGTGGTGCCGCCGAGCGGCAGCAAGCACCACGATGCTATCGCTTCGAATGCGCGGGCGAGCGATGAGCTCACGAGCGCATTTGAAAGCCTTCGCTACGCGTAGCGGCCGTGGCAGTGCTTGTACTTCTTGCCGGAGCCGCAGGGGCAGTCCTCGTTGCGGCCGACCTTGCCCCAGCTTGAGGGGTTCTGCGGGTCGCGCGCCTCGGCGACGGCGGCATTGGCCGCGGGTGCCAGCGAGACGTTGGCGAAGGCCATTTCGTCCTCGCCGGTCGAGGGATCGGCGTGATGCACCTGCATCGGCGGCAGCATCTGCTGCTGCTCCTCCGGCGGCACGATCTCGACCCGCATCAGCTGCGCCGTGACCGCCTCGCGCAAATGAGCGACCATGGTCTCGAACAGCGTGAAGGCCTCCGACTTGTACTCCTGCAGCGGATCGCGCTGGCCATAGCCGCGCAGGCCGATCACCTGGCGCAGATGGTCGAGCATGATCAGATGCTCGCGCCAGAGGTGATCCAGTGTCTGCAACAGGATCGTCTTCTCGACGTAACGCATCACGTCGGGACCCCATTGCGCGACCTTGGCCGCCATCCGCTCGTCGACATGCTTCTCGATGCGGTTGAGCAGCTCCTCGTCGGCGATGCCCTCTTCCTTGGCCCATTCGTCGACCGGCAGATCGACGTCGAGCACGCGCTTCAGTTCTTCCTTCAGCCCGGCGACATCCCACTGCTCGGCATAGACATGCTCAGGCACATGCTTGGCGACGATATCGTCGATGAAGGCGTGGCGCATGTCGGCGACCGTCTCGGCGACGCTGTCGTCCTTCATCAGTTCGACGCGCTGCTCGAAGATCACCTTGCGCTGGTCGTTCTGGACGTTGTCGAACTTGAGCAGGTTCTTGCGGATGTCGAAGTTGCGCGCCTCGACCTTCTGCTGCGCCTTCTCGAGCGCCTTGTTGATCCAGGGATGGATAATTGCCTCGCCCTCTTTGAGGCCGAGCCGGGTCAGCATGCTGTCGAGCCGATCGGAGCCGAAGATCCGCATCAGATCGTCTTCCAGCGACAGGAAGAACTTCGAACGGCCGGGATCGCCCTGACGGCCGGAGCGGCCGCGCAGCTGATTGTCGATGCGGCGGGATTCATGGCGCTCGGAGCCGATGATGTAGAGGCCACCGGGCTTCTGCACGGTCTTGGCGGCCTTCGAGCCCTTGGCCGGCTCGACCTCGACGGTTTCCTCGGCCTTCAGCACGATCTCGCGGAAGCGCTCGACGTCGGCCTTGATCTGCTCGATCTTCTTGGCCTTCTCGGCCTCGTCGGTGATCCCAGCGGTCTCCTGCTGGATCCGCATGTCGAGCGAGCCGCCGAGCTTGATGTCGGTGCCGCGTCCCGCCATGTTGGTCGCGATCGTGATCGCGCCGGGCACGCCGGCCTCGGCCACGATGTAGGCTTCCTGCTCGTGGAAGCGCGCGTTCAAGACCGCGAAGAGCTTGGCCGGCTTGCCGGCGCGCGCCGCGGCATAGAGCTTGTCGAGCGCACGTTCGCTGCCGAAATCGATCTGCTTGTAGCCGTGCTGCTTCAGGTAGGCCGCCAGCACTTCCGATTTCTCGATCGAGGCCGTGCCGACCAGCACCGGCTGCAGCCGTGAATTGGCGCGCTCGATCTCGGCCAGGATCGCGGCGTATTTCTCCTGCTGGGTCCGATAGACCTCGTCATCCTCGTCGAGGCGCGCCACCGGCAGGTTGGTCGGGATCTCCACCACTTCGAGCTTGTAGATGTCGAACAGCTCGTCGGCCTCGGTCGCGGCGGTGCCGGTCATGCCGGCGAGCTTCTCATACATGCGGAAGTAGTTCTGGAAGGTGATCGAGGCGAGCGTCTGGTTCTCCGGCTGGACCGGCTGATGCTCCTTGGCCTCGAGCGCCTGGTGCAGACCTTCCGAATAGCGGCGGCCCGGCATCATGCGTCCGGTGAACTCGTCGATGATGACAACCTCGCCGTCGCGAACGATGTAGTCCTTGTCGCGGGTGAACAGCGTGTGGGCGCGCAGCGCCTGGTTGATGTGATGGACGACGGAGACGTTCTCGACGTCGTAGAGCGACTCGCCCTTCAGCAGGCCGGCATCGCGCAGCAAGGTCTCGATCTTCTCCATGCCGGCTTCGGTCAACGTCACCGTGCGCTGCTTCTCGTCGACCTCGTAGTCGGACTTGTCGAGCCGCGGCACGAAGGTGTCGATGGTGTTGTAGAAGTCCGAGCGGTCGTCGAGCGGACCGGAGATGATCAACGGCGTGCGCGCTTCGTCGATGAGGATGGAGTCCACCTCGTCGACGATCGCGAAGTAGTGCCCGCGCTGGACCATGTCCTCCAGGCGGTACTTCATGTTGTCGCGCAGATAGTCGAAGCCGTATTCGTTGTTGGTGCCGTAGGTGATGTCGCAGGCATAGGCGGCCTTGCGCTCGGCATCGTCGAGCCCGTGAACGATGACGCCCGTGGTGAGCCCCAGGAAGCCGTAGATCTGGCTCATCCAGCCGGCGTCGCGGCGGGCGAGGTAATCGTTGACGGTCACGACATGCACGCCCTTGCCGGCGAGCGCGTTGAGATAGACCGCGAGGGTCGCAACCAGGGTCTTGCCTTCGCCGGTCTTCATCTCGGCGATGTCGCCCTCATGCAGCACCATGCCGCCGATCAACTGCACATCGAAGTGGCGCTGGCCGAGGGTGCGCTTGGCGGCCTCGCGCACGGTGGCGAAGGCAGGAACCAGGAGGTCGTCGAGCGTCTTGCCGTCGGCGAGGGCTTTCCGGAACTCGTCGGTCCGGGCCTTCAGGGCCTCGTCCGACAGCGCCGCCACCTCCGGCTCGAGCGCGTTGATCGCGCTGACACGCGCCTGGTAACCCTTGACCCGTCGGTCATTGGCGGAGCCGAAAAACTTGCGGGCGAGCGCGCCGATCATGCGAAAATCCTGCCTATGTGGGTCTGCGTTGCAGCCGTAGAGGGTCTATCCGGTCCGCCATGATCCCATGATGACGCACCGCAGCACCAGCAACCGGCTCAAGCTTGGGAGCTGGGCGCGACCGCCGGGTGAGTGGGATGTGAGCCAACCAAGGTTCAACGGCCAAAAACGCAGTAAAATAAGCGCTATCGCCCTTGAAGCGATGGGGCAGAGATATGGCCGGGGGGCATGCTTGTCAACGGCGCGCCGTGCCTACCAAATCGGCCTTAACCTGTCGCTAATTTCACGAAATTGACAGACTTTTCGCGTTGCCAAGGCGGCGCGATTGGGCGAGTGTCCGGCCGCCTTGAGGTCCCTCTCGAGCCTCACTTCAAGAAGGATTTTCCATGACCACCTCGTTCCCGGTTACGAAAACCGGCCTGCGCTTCGGCCTCGCAACCGCGCTGGCCGGCAGTCTCGCATTGACCCTGATTGCGGGTCCCGTGCGCGCCGCCGAAGATCCCAATCCAGTGCTCGCCAAGGTGAACGGCACCGAAATCCGCAAGAGCGACGTGGCGCTCGCCGAAGAGGAGTTGGGGCCGAGCCTCGCGCAGATGGACCCGGCGAGCCGCGACGACAACGTGCTGTCGTTCCTGATCGACATGAAGCTCGTCGCCAAGGCGGCCGAGGACAAGAAGATCGGCGACAGCGAGGATTTCAAGAAGCGCCTCGCCTTCACCCGCAACCGTCTGCTGATGGACAGCCTGCTCGCCAGCGAGGGCAAGGCCGCGACCAGCGACGATGCGATGAAGAAGGTCTATGAGGAGGCCTCCAAGCAGATCGGCGGCGAGCAGGAAGTGCATGCCCGCCACATCCTGGTCGAGACCGAGGACGAGGCCAAGGCCGTGAAGGCGGAGCTCGACAAGGGCGCCGACTTTGCCGAGCTGGCCAAGAAGAAATCCAAGGACCCCGGCGCCTCCGATGGCGGCGACCTCGGCTTCTTCACCAAGGAGCAGATGGTGCCGGAATTCGCCAACGTCGCCTTCACGCTGGAGCCGGGCAAGATCTCCGATCCGGTGAAGACCCAGTTCGGCTGGCACGTCATCAAGGTCGAAGAGAAGCGCAACCGGAAGCCGCCGGAGTTCGACCAGGTCAAGAGCCAGATCGAGACCTATGTGACGCGCAAGGCGCAGGCCGACTACGTCGCCAAGCTGCGTGCCGACGCCAAGATCGAGCGCACCGCCGATGCCGGCAAGCCGGCGGATGCGGCCAAGCCGACCGAAGCCAAGAAGTAAGCCCGCTTGCGCTGAGGCGAGACATCAGTCCGTCATGAACAATGCCGCCCCGGCGCGTAGCCGGGGCCGCTACCACCCGGACGTCACCATCCGCCAGCTGTTCGAGATCGCTGACCGCGCGAGCTGCGGCCGAACGACCGCCTCCACATCGCCGGCGTGTCCCACTCTGCTTTCAGGGGCAGCCGGGGAATGAAAAGCGGGCGATCGACCGAACCACCGCCGAAGGCTGGCTGTGGCCGCACCAGAGCGGCGCCCCGTTTCAAGAATCCGAAGTTCATTTCAGTCTGCAGTCATCTCAATCTGCAGTCATCGCCTGAAGCGAACCGTTCCGGCTGCGCGACAGGCGCCCGGCTTTCCGGACCTCAATGGTTGACGAGGACAGCAGCGCTTGCGGGCCGCGCGCGTGACAGCGCGTAAGACGGGCAGTCACGTAAGAAGAGAACGATCGCGATCATTGCGACCTGCGAAAGCCCCAGACAGATCACGCCAACCGCAAAGGTCGTATCATTTCTGAGTGTCTGAGTGAGGCGCCGATGCACGGCCCGCATCGTCCCAGCTAACACACAGCGCTCCTTTACAACCGCAGAATGAGCCCGTTAAACACGCTTTCTAAGCAGAACAAAAGATGGCGAAAATGGCCGGGGAAACTCCAACCAATTCAGATGCAGCATTGGCGAAGCGTCACAGGCAATCGGCGATCATCGCCCGTCTGACCGTGGCCAGCTTCGTCGCGATGCGCAGCGGTTACCCGCGCAAGCACATCGGAGCCGTGTTCGAGGAACTCCTGGTGGCGCTGGCGATCCGTATCGCCGACGATCTGGGCGCGGTCCCGTCGACCGCTTCCGGCCTTTCGAAACGTCTCGGCCTGCCGCGCTCCAACGTCCGTCGCTGCCTTGATGCGCTGATCAGCGAGGGCGTCATCCGAAAGGAAGAGGACGGCTACAGGGGCGAGCTCGACTGGTTGGTTTCACGCGTCGATGCAGACTATTTCCTGAAAATTCGGGACGCGATCATCACCGCCGCCGATGAGCTGAAGGCGCTGGAGTTGCCCGCCTGACACCGCTGTTGACGGCACGATTAGTGGCGGTCGCGTTGCGGTCCCCGCGCCCGCGAGCCATCTTATTGCACTCGGCTGCATGGGGCGGTGTTGCCTGATGACCGGCCCGCCCTCGATCATGCCAGAGATCGCCAGGCGGACATCGACCCCGCTGATGGTTGGGGACGGCCCACGAAGGTGGATGTTGTCGCGCGCGCCCTCTCCCACAGCAACAACTGAAGTGATACAGAGCGGTTCCCGCCAAACCTGCCGCCGGAAGCTCTCATGTCCTCAGCTGTATCTCCGCTCGCCCCAACCGACGTCCCCGACATGCCGGCCATCGCGGGTGTGACGCTCGCCACCGCCGCCGCCGGCATCCGCTACAAGAACCGCACCGACGTGCTGCTGGCGCTGCTCGACCCCGGCACCACCGTCGCCGGCGTGTTCACCCTGTCGAAATGCCCCTCCGCACCGGTGGAGTGGTGCCGCGCCAAGCTCAAGGGCGGCAAGGCCCGCGCGCTGGTGGTCAATTCCGGCAATGCCAATGCCTTCACTGGCAAGACCGGCAAACAGTCGACGGCGCAGACCGCGCAGATCGCCGCCAAGGCCGTGGGCTGCAAGCAGGACGAGATTTTTTTGGCCTCGACCGGGGTCATCGGCGAGCCGCTCGATGCCACCAAGTTCGACGGCGTGCTGCAGGGCCTGACCGGCACCGCCGCACCAGAGGACTGGATGGGTGCGGCGCGCGCCATCATGACCACCGACACCTTCCCGAAAGTTGCGACCGCGACCGTGAAGCTCGGCAAGGCCAAGGTGACGATCAACGGCATGGCCAAGGGCGCCGGCATGATCGCGCCTGACATGGCGACCATGCTGTCCTTCATCTTCACCGATGCGCCGATCACTGCGCCCGCGCTGCAGGCGCTGCTCAAAGCCGGCGTCGAGGACACCTTCAACGCGGTGACGATCGACGGCGACACCTCGACCTCCGATACCCTGCTCGCCTTTGCCACCGGTGCGGCCGCAGCCAACGGCGCACCGAAGATCAGCCGCGCCAGCGACCCCCGGCTGAAGGCGTTCGTCAAAGCCTTCAACAAGGTGCTCGCCGATCTCGCCGAGCAGGTCGCCCGCGACGGCGAAGGCGCGCGCAAGCTGGTCGAGATCATCGTCGAGGGCGCCAAGACCAAGCAGTCGGCGCGCAGGATCGCGATGTCGATCGCCAATTCGCCGCTGGTCAAGACGGCGATCGCCGGCGAGGACGCCAATTGGGGCCGCGTGGTGATGGCGGTCGGCAAGGCCGGCGAGCCGGCCGATCGCGACAAGCTGTCGATCGCCTTCAACGGCATCCGCGTCGCCTCCAAGGGGGCGCGCGATCCGTCCTATGACGAGACGGAAGTCTCGGAAGCGATGAAGGCGCCGAAGATCCAGATCAAGGTGGGCCTCGGGCTCGGCAAGGGCCGCGACCGCGTGCTGACCTGCGATCTCACCAAGGAGTATGTCGCGATCAACGGCGATTACCGGTCGTAAGGCTAGAGGTGCTCCGAGACCTGGACGTGCATCTCGGTGGTGTTCGTCCGGGGCTTGTTGAGCGTGTCGAGGCCATCATGGGCGAACACGAAACTGTCTTCGCCGACATAGCCGGGGCGGGAAACGTAGACGACCCGCTGGCCCTCGATCGAGATCCTGCCATGGGCCGGCTGCTGCAGCACGCGGGGACCGAAGGTCGGCCCTGCCGTGATCAGCGAGACCACGCTGCAGCGCTTGCCGCTGACGACGAACATATTCCCCTGCACCGTCTGGTTCGCCAGGGTCCTGTATTTTGGCACGACGCAGACGCTGGCTGACGCCTGGCTGCCGATCGCAGCCAATAGAACGCATGACAATCCAGTCGCCCTGATCACGCTGCCCCCCATTTCCGTTCTCGGTCAGCGCACCTCAGCACGCGCGCGCGAGCATATTAGACCTCAGGTCGAGCCTTCGATCAATACATCCATGAAGTTGTTCAGCCCGAATGGACCTCAACCGCTTATCCGTGCGTCGGCGACCGCCTTCTTGAACAGCGCATTCATCGCGTCCGAGATGCCCTGTGTCGGCGAGACCTCGAAATAGAATCCGTCCGAGGCGCAGGCCTGCATGTTCTGCGCGATCTCGCTGTTGGGTGACGGACCGAACGGTCCCTTGTTGAAGGGGTCGATCCAGGCCATGTACCAGCTGTTGGTCGGCAGCTGCAGATAAGTGGTGTAGAGCACCGCGATCTTGATGCCGCGTTCCTTCAAGGTCTTGCACAGCGCGGGATTGATCGGCGACTGGCAGCGCGGCGAAATGTTGCCGAAGGTCGCGTTCTTCATCGTCTTCAGGCAACCGGTGTTGCTCTCGTCAGCAACGCCGTCGGAGACGAAGAACAGGTATTTCAGTGGCGAGCCCGTGGTGCCGTCGCCCGGGTTCGCGATCTGGCCGTTGATCGCGGGAAAGACAGTGCTGAACTGGGTATCCTTGTCGGCCGTGTAGGCGTCGTTGTTGCCGTAGACCCCCATCAGGTCGATGCCGCCGGCCGCCGTCTTGGCATTCGACAGGCTCGCCGACAGGTTGAACAGCGCCCGCAGCCCGATCGTCTTCGAGGATGCGCCGAAATCGTAGATCGCCATCCGGAACTGGTCCTGATAGACCTCGGTCTGTGCCGCCGTATCCATCAGCTGCTGGGTGGCACTGCGCAACACGTCGATCCGGGTGGTCACCCCGAGCGTCTTGGCGAGATTGTAATAGTTGTTGGCGTTGTTGTAGTCGTGACAGGCGAATGCGCATTTGTCCGACGTGTTGCTCACCATCTTGGTGACATCGGCCGGAGTTGCCGCCACACCCATTGACGGCGAGTTGTCCAGCAGCAGATAGAAGTCGATATATTTCGGCATCGTCGCCGTGGCGGTCGAGGAGCCGTTCATGGTCAACGACCTGATCCCGACCACATTCATGAACATGGTCGGCACGGTCGCCGTATACGACACCGTGGCCGTGACGATCGCCCCCTTCTTCTGCACCAAAGGCGTCAGGCTGGTCAGCGTGTAGCCGCCGCTGCCGGCGATATTGCCGTTGAAGATATTCTGGGCATCCATGTTGCCCACGTCGATCGTGCCGTCCGCGCTCATCGCGCCCGCGGCGATGAAGGCGGGCGAGGTCCGGGCTACGGCGCCGACCGACGCAGCATCGACGGCGGCCTGCAGCTTGGCCCGGATCTGGTTGGCGCGGCTGTAGTCGACGCCGCAGCCAACGGCCGAGATCAGCGGCACACAGACGATGGCGAAGGTGACCGCAATATTCGCCCTGGTATCGCGGCTAAAACGGGCGAGCAGATTGGACAAAGCACTCATGGGACAATGCCTCGGGACAATGCCTGGCGGACATGCGTCGGTGACAGGAAGCCCCGCAGAAATGCACGGAAATAAATTAAACTTGGCTTATTCCGATCGTAGAAATAAGACCCTGTGGTCCGGCCCAAGAACGGTAATCCATGCAGCGCGACTGCAGCTTTCCCAGCTCGAATCACAGGCATTTCGACGATGACCGACCTCAAGCTCACCCTCGTGGTCGCCTGCGCGCTGATCGATGCCGACAAGCGCGTGCTGCTGGCGCAGCGGCCGCCCGGCAAGACGCTTGCGGGCCTTTGGGAATTTCCGGGCGGAAAGATCGAACCCGGCGAGCGGCCGGAAGCCACATTGATCCGTGAGCTGCATGAGGAGCTCGGCATCAGCGTGAGCGAGCCCTGCCTCGCGCCACTGACCTTTGCAAGCCATGCCTATGAGACCTTTCATCTGCTGATGCCGCTTTATATCTGCCGGCGCTGGGACGGACAGGTCGCGGCGCGCGAGGGCCAGCAGCTTGCCTGGGTGCGGGCGAGCAAATTGCGCGACTATCCGATGCCGCCGGCCGACATTCCGCTGATTCCGCACCTGCTCGATCTGTTGCTGTGAGGCTGAATGTCGCGGCCTGTTCGGTCGTCATACCCGGGGCTTGACCCGGGCATCCATCCACCAGCTAGAATCCTGCATCGAAATCGCTGGATCACCGGGCCTTCGCCGCGGCGAAGGGGCTTCGGCGCCGCGGGCGAATCAAGCCCGGCGATGACAGCTCGAGGCTAGTCGTCCTTCTTCGCCCGTTTCACCGCATCCTCCAGGCTCGCGCTTGCCGAGCCTGGCTTCAGCGGGGTCTGCTGGCTCTCATGCGGCGCCCAGCCGGAGATCCAGATGATATCGAAGGTGGCGCGGATGCGGCCGTCCGGATCGGCGAAGCGCTCGGCATAGATCTCGGCCATCCGCAGCAGCGTGGTGCGGCGGGTTGGCGCGCGGCGGCGCTCGATCAGGCTGTTGGTGGCGCCCATGCGCCTGAGATCCTGCATCAGACCGAACGCGTTGCCATAGCGCACCACCACGCGATCGACATCGGTGACCGGCAGCGCAAACCCCGCGCGCTGCAGCAGGCCGCCGATGTCGCGCAAATCGGCAAACGGCGCCACCCTGGGCGACACCCCGCCCTCGCATTCGGCTTCCGCCGCAGCGAAGCTCTGCCGCAACTCGGTCAGGCTGTCACCGCCAATCATCGCGGCGAGCAACAGACCGTCCGGCCGCAGGGCGCGACGAATCTGCGCCAGCACGCCGGGCAGGTCGTTCACGAATTGAAAGGCGAGCGCCGACAGTGCGAGATCGAGCGAATTCGGCGCAAGCCCGAGCTCCTCGCGCGCCGTATCCGGCGCCGCCAGTTTGGTGAATTTGGCAAACCCCTCGACAAACGGCGCCCGCAGGCCGCCCGGCGTCCAGATGTCGGCCACGGCGGTGAAACGGCGGTTTACCGCCAGCAGACGGTCGGCCATGTCCTCGACGACCCGCTCCATCAGAAATGTCTCCGGCGCGCCCGCAACGCGCCGCTGGCGCGCGGCGAGCAGCGCGCGGTCGAACAGGATGGGCGCCGAACTGGAGCTGGTCATCATGTCCCGTGGTTACGCCGATTGCAGCAGCTTCCGCAATCCGGCGCTTGAGCACCTGCGGCCGTAACGGTACCGTCAACGCATGGACGCCGTCACCGCTCCTATCCGTTTCGCCAGGCCGAAGCTGCGGGCCGCCTTGGCTGCGATTCGCGGCACTTGCGCCGGTGTGGCGAAGCTTGCGCTCGATATCGCCTTGCCGACGCTTTGCATCTGCTGTCGCGAGCCGGTCGATGGCGAGGGCGTCTGCGCCGCCTGCTGGGGCAAATTGTCGTTCATCGAACGCCCCTATTGCCCCAAGCTCGGCATTCCCTTCGTCTATGACCCCGGCCCCGAGCTGCTCTCGATGGAGGCCATCGCGAGCCCGCCGGCCTATGCCCGGGCGCGAGCTGCCGTCCGCTATGACGACGTCGCCCGCATCCTGGTCCATGCGCTGAAATATCAGGATCGCACCGACCTCGCGCCGATCATGGGCCGCTGGATGGCGCGCGCCGGACGCGACCTGCTGGACGGCGCCGATGCGCTGGTGCCGGTGCCGCTGCACTGGCGCCGCGGGTTCGGCCGCCGCTACAACCAGTCCGGCGCGCTCGGGCGATCAGTCGCGCGGCAAAGTGGCGTGAGGCTGAGGAGCGATCTCTTGCGCCGGGTGCGCGCGACCGAGCAGCAGGTCGGGCTCTCGCGCAGCCAGCGCGCCAGCAATGTGCAGGGCGCCTTCCAGGTATCGCCGGAGCGCTTGGCTGACGTGCAGGGACGGCGGATCGTGCTGGTCGACGACGTCCTGACCACGGGTGCGACAGTCGATGCCTGCGCACGGGCGCTGCTCAGGGCCAAGGCGGCCGAGGTCAGTGTGCTGGTCTTCGCCCGGGTTGTCGATACACCGCGACCTCCCATATAATCTTGCGCTTTGGAACGAAAGAATCGAGCGCGAGATGACCGCTGCCATTGAAATCTACACCCGTCCGGGCTGCGGCTATTGTTCCGCCGCCAAATCGCTGTTGACCCGCAAGAAGGCCGCATTCACCGAATACGACGCGGGCAAGGATCCCTCGTTCCGGCAGCAGATGTATGATCGGGTCGGACCCGGCTCGACCTTTCCGCAGATCTTCATTGGCGAGGAGCATATCGGCGGTTGCGACGATCTTTACGCGCTCGACCGCGAGGGCAGGCTCGATGCCATGCTGGCAGGGGAGAAGGCGACATCATGAGCACGGATCGCAGCTTCACGGCCGCCCTGGTGCAGATGCGCACCGGGCTTCTGCCGGAGCCGAGTCTCGCGCAGGGCACCCGCCTGATCCGGGAAGCGGCCGCGCAAGGCGCGCAATATGTGCAAACGCCCGAGGTGAGCAACATGATGCAGCTCAACCGGACGGCGCTGTTCGAACATCTCAAGTCCGAGGCTGCGGACCCGTCGCTGAAGGCGTATCGCGCACTGGCCAAGGAGCTGAAGATCCACCTTCACATCGGCTCGCTGGCATTGCGCTTTTCCGATGAGAAGGCGGTCAATCGCTCCTTCCTGATCGGGCCGGAGGGCGACATCCTCGCCAGCTACGACAAGATCCATATGTTCGATATCGATCTGCCGGGCGGCGAGAGCTACCGGGAATCGTCGAACTATCAGCCCGGCGAGACCGCCGTCATCTCCGACCTGCCCTGGGGCCGGATCGGACTCACCATCTGCTATGACGTACGGTTTCCGGCCCTCTATCGCGCGCTGGCCGAGAGCGGCGCGTCGTTCATCTCGGTCCCCTCCGCCTTCACCCGCAAGACCGGCGAGGCGCATTGGCACACGCTGCTGCGGGCCCGCGCCATCGAGACCGGCTGTTTCGTCTTTGCGGCCGCTCAATGCGGCCTGCACGAGAACAAGCGCGAGACCTTCGGTCATTCGCTGATCGTCGATCCCTGGGGCGAGGTGCTCGCCGAAGGCGGCGTCGACCCGGGCGTGGTCCTGGCGCGCATCGATCCGTCGCGGGTGGAGACGGCGCGCAAGGCGATCCCCTCGCTGCAGCACGGCCGCCGCTTCAGCGTCGCCGATCCCAAGGCCGGCCCCGATCATCTGCACCTGGTCCGGGGATCGGCATGATCCGCTACGCCCTGCGCTGCGAACACGACCACACCTTCGAAAGCTGGTTTCAGAGTTCGTCGGCCTACGAGACGCAGGTCAAGAAGAACCTGGTCGAATGCCCGGCCTGCGGCTCGACCAAGGTCGAGAAGGCGATCATGGCGCCAAGGATCGTCAAAGGCGTCGTCAGCAAGAAGGGCCGCGAGGCCAATCTTCCCGCTCCCGCCCCGGCTCCGGCGGCCGAGATCATCCCACCCGGACAACCGACCTCGCTGATGATGGCGCAGGAGCGCGAGCTGCGCGCCAAGCTGAAGGAGCTGCGCGACCACATCGTCAAGAACGCCGATGATGTCGGCCAACAATTCCCGACCGAAGCGCGCAAGATGCATTATGGCGAGACCGAACACCGCCCGATCTATGGCGAGGCCTCGCCGCAGGAAGCCCGCGAGCTGATCGAGGAAGGCATCGAGGTCGCGCCGCTGCCGGTGCTGCCGGAAGATCGGAATTGAAGGGCGGCGCCCCGTCGCAATGACCGCGGAAGGCGCAGATGTCAGGAACGCCTGTTACACCGCGATCAAGAGCGCCACGCCGGCGACGATCAGCAGGATGCCAAACAGCTCGCGCAACGAGATCGGCTGCTTGAACGAGTAGTACGACACGGCTTGCGCGAACAGCACCTCGATCAGCGCCAGCGTGCGCACATTGGCGGCCGCGGTCAGTGCAAAAGCCAGAAACCAGAATTGCGAGGCGAACGCGCCGGTGAAACCCGCCAGCATCGACGGCCGCCACAGCGCGATGATCCCGCGCAGCACCTTCGGCGCGCGCACCAACAGATAGATGCTCAGGATCAGCGTCTGGACGAACAGACCCCACACCAGCGTGTAGGACGCTGCAGTCACGAAGGAGACGCCTTCGACGGTGATGATGGCGCCGCGAAAGCCGACCGCCGAGAGCGCAAAGGAGGCAGCCGCGACCAGGCCGATGATCGTTGGCTTCCATTCGGCAAAGCGCCGCCCGCCGCCCGGGCGCAGCGCGGTGATCACCACGCCCACCGTGGCGATCAGGATCGCGACCAGCTTCGTCGGAGACAGCGGATCGCCCAGGAACACGAAACCGAAGATCGCGGTCTGAATCGCTTCAGTCTTGAGATAGGCCGTCGTGACCACGAAGGATCGATCGGTCATGGCGAGCAGCATCAGGCCGGTGCCGAGGATCTGCGTGAGCGCGCCCAACAGCAGCCAGGGCCCAAATGCGAGCGGCGGCCACGGCAGCTGGTCGCCGGTGGTCAGCAGCACGGCGGCCAGAAACAGCAGCGAGAACGGAAATCCGAACAGGAAACGGATATTGGTGGCGCCCCAGGTGCCGAGCTTCGCCGTCAGCGAGCGCTGCATGGCATTGCGCGCAACCTGACCGGCGGCCGCAATCAGCGTGAAGGGAATCCAGAGCGTGGCGAGAGAGGGCATGGAACAGGAGCTGGCAACGGGAAGACTGCCTCACCGTGCCGGGCGCGTGCCGCGGGGTCAACAGGCACACCGCATGTCAGGATTGCAGGTAGCGCCAACGGCAATTGCGACTTCGAATTTAATCCGCGAAACTCGCCGCAGGGACGACACCATTTGTGCGGTCGCTGAGTCGTTCCCAACAGCATTTGCCAGACCGGAGCGAAGAGTAAGCTAAACCAGCCTCACACCATCTGCTCGGCGACCATCATGTAGTTGACGTCCATGTCGGACGACAGGCTCCAGCGGTCGGCGAAGGGGCTGTAGATGACGCCGCTCTGCTCGGTGACGACGAGGCGGTTGTCCAGGAGGTGTTTGGTGAGTTCGTCCGGGGTAACGAACTTGTTCCACTGATGGGTCCCGCGCGGCAGCCACCGCAGCACGTATTCGGCGCCGACGATCGCCAGCGCGAAGCTCTTCCAGTTGCGGTTCAAGGTCGAGACCACCATCATGCCGCCCGGCTTGAGCACCGCGGCACAGCGTCCGAGAAAGCCGCTGACATCGGCGACGTGCTCGACCACTTCCATTGCCAGCACGATGTCGAACCGCTCGCGCGGATCCATTTCCTCGATCGTGGTGCAGCGATAGTCGATCGAAAGATGGCCTTTCTCGGCATGCAGTTTCGCGGCCGCGATGTTGCTCGCGGAGGGATCGACGCCGACCACCTGGGCGCCGAGCCGCGTGAACGGCTCGCACAACAGCCCCGCGCCGCAGCCGATGTCGAGCATGCGCAGCCCCGACAGGCAGTTGAGGCTCTTGGCGTTGCGCGCGAACTTCCGGCAGGCGGCGTCCCGGATATAGGCAAGCCGCAACGGATTGATCTTGTGCAGGGGCGCCATCTTGCCCTTGGGGTCCCACCAGGTCTCCGACAGTTTGGAGAACTTCGCGATCTCGGCCGGATCCACCGACGAGGTCGAGGCGGACGGATTGGAGGAGGTGTCCTGCGGCATAGCCATGCTCAAAACCTCTCCCCGTTACCGTGCGGTGATCGCGTTGCGGAACGCCAGCGGCGCGGCAATGGTCGCTATTGTTTCCCTGCCCTCGCCGACCCCCATGATGGTGACGTCGCCATAGTTGAGGATGCGTCCCATGATGGTCTGGTTGACGTCGACGCTTTCCACCTTGTCCAGCGCGATCTCGAAGGTCCGTCGCTGAATGAAGCCGGTCTTGTGCACGACACGCTTGTTGGTCACGTCGGTCTCGGTGGTCAGGCGGTGGAACCAGGCCCTGACGGTCCAATACAGCGCAGCGACTGCGATCACGGCCGCGGCGGCAAGGCATATCATCTGAAGATTGTAGACGGCGGTGAGTTGAGACAGGATGAGAAGCGCGAACACCACGATCCAGGCACCGATTGCGGGTAGATAAAACATCCAATGCGCGTTGGTCGAATACAGCACCTTCTCGCCAGGCTGCAAAATCTCGTCGATATAACGCCCCATTACCCTCGCCTCTACCTCACCACTGGCCCCGGCGGAACAGCCAAAAAGCCTCGATCCAGGAACCTGCTTGCCCCCGGCCGCGCCGCTCTGTATACGCGCCTTTCGGCTGGCGCGCCTGAAGTTTCGCGCCGGCCTACCACCTTATTCTCCCTGAGGGAAATGAGCGCGCCGTCATGAGTCGCCTCGTGCTGAAATTCGGCGGCACGTCCGTCGCCAATATCGACCGTATCCGCAATGTCGCGCGCCACGTGAAGCGCGAGGTCGACGCTGGCCACGAAGTTGCTGTGGTCGTCTCCGCGATGGCCGGCAAGACCAACGAACTGGTCGCGTGGTGCACCGAGGCTTCGCCAATGCATGATGCGCGTGAATATGACGCCGTGGTGGCGTCGGGCGAGCAGGTCACCTCCGGCCTGCTGGCGATCGTGCTGCAGGGCATGGGTATCCAGGCCCGCTCGTGGCAGGGCTGGCAAATCCCGATCAGGACCAGCGATGCCCATGCCTCCGCTCGCATCATGGAGATCGACGGCTCCGAGTTGATCCAGCGGTTCAAGGACCGCAAGGAGGTCGCGGTCATCGCCGGCTTCCAGGGCGTCAACCCCGAGACCAATCGAATCACCACCCTCGGCCGCGGCGGCTCCGACACCTCAGCGGTGGCGATCGCGGCCGCCATCAAGGCCGACCGCTGCGACATCTACACCGACGTCGATGGCGTCTATACCACCGACCCGCGCGTCGTTCCCAAGGCGAAGCGGCTCGACAAGATCGCCTTCGAGGACATGCTGGAACTGGCCTCGCAAGGCGCCAAGGTGTTGCAGGTGAGGTCGGTGGAACTCGGCATGGTGCACAACATGCCAATCTTCGTCCGTTCCAGCTTCGACAAGCCCGAGGACATCGATCCCCATGCCAACCAGCCGCCGGGCACGCTGATCTGCAGCGAGGAGCAAATCATGGAAAATCACGTTGTCACCGGCATCGCCTTCTCCAAGGACGAGGCCCAGATCTCGGTGCGTCAGATCGAGGACAAGCCTGGCATCGCTGCCTCGATCTTCGGCCCGCTTGCCGACGCCAACATCAATGTCGACATGATCGTGCAGAACGTGTCCGAGGACGGCAAGACAACCGACCTCACCTTCACGGTGCCGGCCACCGACTATAAGCGGGCGCGCGAAACGATCTCCGCGGCCAAGGACAAGATCGGCTATCAGCGCCTCGATACCGCCACCGACGTCGCCAAGGTATCGGTGATCGGGAGCGGGATGCGCAGCCATGCCGGCGTGGCTGCGCAGGCTTTTGCCGCCCTGGCGGGCCGCAACATCAACATTCGCGCCATTACAACCTCCGAGATCAAATTCTCCGTCCTGATCGACGCCGCCTATACCGAGCTTGCCGTCCGCACGCTGCATACGCTCTACGGGCTGGATCAGGTCTAGAAGAAATTTCCCCCTGTCACGCCATGTCCCGCTTTGCAACAAGGCGGGACATGGAAACGTGTTGCAAGCGGTCCGAAAGCCGTTGATGCTGCCGATGCTGGCAGGCGTTTTGCTTGGCAAAACAAGCTCCAATTCGCTATACGGCCACGCAGAACAAGCGCTGCAATTGCGCCCCCGGCGAGGGCTGTCCCGATTCGGGCGGCGGATGAAGCCTACGACGGCGTCGCATCACGAAAGCTGTTGTATTTCGGAAGCTTAGCACCAGATTCCGGCTGACCACCGGACTGGTCCCAGGAAGGGGGATTGTGCCACATGCGAAGCACGTCGGGAGGCCCCCGCGTCTTACTGAGACGGCTTCGCGAGACCATGGCGGAGCAGGTCTCGGCACAGGAGCGCCTGGACAAGATCGTGGTGCTGATCGCGGCCAACATGGTGGCCGAGGTCTGCTCGGTCTACGTGCTGCGCGTCGACAACACGCTCGAGCTGTACGCCACCGAAGGTCTGAACCGCGACGCCGTGCACATGACCGTGCTGAGCGCGCATGAGGGCCTGGTCGGCCTCGTCGCCAGCGAGGCCACGCCGCTCAACCTGAGCGACGCACAGAGCCACCCGGCGTTCTCCTACCGCCCGGAGACCGGCGAAGAAATCTACCACTCCTTCCTCGGCGTGCCGATCCTGCGCGCCGGCAACACGCTCGGCGTCCTGGTGGTGCAGAACCGCGCCAAGCGCACCTATGTCGAGGAAGAGGTCGAGGCGCTGCAGACCACCGCGATGGTGCTCGCCGAGATGATCGCCTCCGGCGAGCTCGCCGCGCTGGCGCAGCCCGGCGCCGAGCCCGCCGTCCGCCATTCGATTCACAAGTCCGGCACCGTGCTGTCCGACGGCATCGCGCTCGGCCATGTGGTGCTGCATGAGCCGCGCGTGGTGGTGAACAACTACATCGCCGAGGACCTGCCGAAGGAGATCAAGCGGCTGGATGCGGCGCTCGTCATGCTGCGCGCCGACCTCGACCGCATGCTGGAGCGCGGCGACGTCGCCGACAGCGGCGAGCACCGCGACGTGCTCGAAGCCTACCGCATGTTCGCCAACGACCAGGGCTGGTCGCACAAGCTGCATGAAGCCGTGGCCACGGGCCTGACGGCCGAGGCCGCAGTCGAACGCGTGCAGTCCGACACCCGCGCCCGCATGCTGCGTTCGACCGATCCCTATCTGCGCGAGCGCCTGCACGACCTCGAGGACCTCGGTTACCGGCTCTTGCGCCAGCTGGTCGGCCGCGACCACGCGCCCTCGCGCGAGCAGATGCCTGACAATGCCATCCTGATCGCGCGTGCGATGGGCCCGGCCGCACTGCTCGATTACGATCGCAAGCGGCTGCGCGGCCTGGTGCTGGAGGAAGGCACAGCCAATTCGCACGTCGCCATCGTGGCACGCGCGCTCGGCATTCCCGCCGTCGGCGAGGTGCCGAACGCGCCCGGCATCGCCGATCCCGGCGACGCGATCATCGTCGACGGCACCTCCGGCTCGATCTATGTGCGCCCCTCCAACGAGATCGAAGCCGCCTATGCCGAGCGGGTGCGCTTCCGCGCCCGCCGCCAGGCGCAATATCTCGAGCTGCGCAACAAGCCTTGCGTCACCAAGGACGGCCAGCCAGTCGAATTGATGATCAATGCCGGCCTGGTGATCGACCTGCCGCATATCGACGACACCGGCAGCGCCGGCATCGGCCTGTTCCGGACCGAGCTGCAGTTCATGGTCTCGGCCAATCTGCCGCGCTCGAGCGATCAGCTCGCACTCTATCGCACCGTGCTCGATGCCGCCGGCCAGAAGCCGGTCACCTTCCGCACGCTCGATATTGGCGGCGACAAGGCCCTTCCCTATATGGAGACCGTGATCGAGGAAAATCCCGCGCTCGGCTGGCGCGCGATCCGCCTCGGGCTCGATCGTCCGGGCCTTCTACGCGGCCAGATTCGGGCCCTGTTGCGCGCCGGCGGCGGCCGTGCGCTGCGCATCATGTTCCCGATGATCTCGGAGGTCCCGGAGTTCGACGCCGCCAAGGCCATCGTCGAGCGCGAGCTGACCTATTTGCGCCAGCACGGCCATACGCTGCCCGAGCGCATCGACGTCGGCACCATGCTCGAAGTCCCTGCGCTGCTCTATCAGCTCGATGAGCTGCTCACCAAGGTCGACTTCATCTCGGTGGGCTCCAACGACCTGTTCCAGTTCCTGTTCGCGGTCGACCGCGGCAATGCCAAGGTCTCCGAACGCTTTGATACGCTGTCTGCTCCGATCCTGCGGGCGCTGCGCGACATCGTGCGCAAATCGCAGATCGCCAAGAAATCGGTTTCGCTGTGCGGCGAAATGGCGTCGAAGCCGATCGGCGCCTTGGCTCTGATTGCGCTCGGCTACCGCTCGCTGTCGTTGTCGGCGACCGGGCACGGCCCCGTAAAGGCGATGATCCTCGAGCTCGACGCCCGCAAGGCCGAGGCGATGATGGATAGGCTGCTCGCCGCTCCCGCCGGCAGCATGTCGATCCGGCAGAAGCTGACCGAGTTCGCCGAGGCCGAAGGCCTGGCTTTGTAGCGGCGCTCGTCAGCGCTTCCGCGTCATTGCCCCGAATCCATTTATTCCTGAGACAAGAAGAATCATGTCGTCGCTGCCCGAAGCCAAACTGGACGTCCTGCTGGCACATCACGCTTCTCTCGAAGCGGAGCTGCTGGGTCAGGTCAATTCCGACAAATACGTCCAGATCACCCGCGAACTCGCCGAACTCAATCCCGTGATCGATGCGGTGAAGGCCTACCGTGCCGCGGTCAAGGAGCTCGCCGACGCCGAGACGCTAATCGCCGATTCCGCAACCGACGCCGAGATGCGGACGATGGCGGAAGCCGAGCGCGAGGAGCTGGTCGAACGCCGCGCCGAGCTCGAGCAGAAGATTCGCCTGGCGCTGTTGCCGAAGGACGCGATGGACGACCGCAACGTGGTGCTGGAAATCCGCGCCGGCACCGGCGGCGACGAGGCCTCGCTGTTCGCCGGCGACCTGTTCCGGATGTATGAGCGTTTCGCTTCGCTGCAGGGCTGGAAGGTCGAGGTGATCTCGGCCTCCGAAGGCACCGTCGGCGGCTACAAGGAAATCATCGCGGAGGTGCAGGGCCGCGGCGCGTTTGCGAAACTGAAATTCGAATCGGGCGTGCATCGGGTGCAGCGTGTGCCCGACACTGAGACGCAGGGGCGCATCCACACTTCCGCGGCGACGGTCGCCGTGCTGCCCGAGGTCGAGGATGTCGACGTCGACATCAAGAACGAGGATCTGCGCATCGAGACCATGCGCGCGCAAGGCGCCGGCGGCCAGCACGTCAACAAGACGGAGTCGGCGATCCGCATCACCCATCTTCCGACCGGCATCGTGGTGATGATGCAGGACAGCCGCTCGCAGCACAAGAACCGCGCCTCCGCGATGAATATCCTGCGCTCGCGCATCTACGATGCCGAGCGGCAGAAGGTCGACGCCGCGCGCTCGGCCGACCGCAAGGAAAAGGTCGGCTCCGGCGACCGCTCCGAGCGGATCCGGACCTACAACTTCCCGCAAGGGCGCGTTACCGACCACCGCATCAACCTGACGCTCTACAAGCTGCCGCAGGTCATTGCCGGCGAAGCGCTGGGCGAGCTGATCGACGCGCTCACCACCGAACACCAGGCCGCACAGCTCGCGGCGCAGGGAGCAGCGGCGTGACGCAGCAATGCGCGCGGCTTAGTCAAGCGGGAGCGTGCAGCAACACTAAAAGTGTCGTCCCGGCGAACGCCGGGACCCATAACCACAGGCGATTGTGGTTCGCACGGCGATGGAGCGGCGTCCTCGCTTCCCATCCGTCGACGGTGGCTATGGGTCCCCGCTTTCGCGGGGACGACACCGAGAATATCTCGCGAGGGGATATCGCCGCGTGAGCGAAGCTGCGGGCGGCCACACCATCGACTCGATCCGCCGAACCCTCGCGGCGCGCTTTGCGGCGGCTGGTCTCGACTCTCCCGAGCTCGATGCGCGGCAGTTGGTCGGCGCTGCGCTGAACCTCGATCTCACCGCGCTGGTTACTCAAGGCATGCGGCCGCTCGGTACGGACGAAGCCAGCCGGATCGAACCGTTGGCGCAACGCAGGCTTGCGGGCGAGCCGGTCGCGCGTATCCTGGGTTGGAAGGAGTTTTGGGGACTGCCGCTCACGCTCTCTGCCGAAACGCTGGTGCCGCGGCCCGACACCGAGACGGTGGTCGAGCTCGCGCTGGAGCATTTGTCTGCCAGCGGCGATCTGGAGCGGAGGTTGCGCCTCGCCGATCTCGGCACCGGCTCCGGCGCGATTCTGCTCGCGCTGTTGTCGGAGCTGCCGAATGCGTTCGGCGTTGGCACCGACATCAGCCTGGACGCGCTGCTGACGGCACGGACCAACGCGATCCGCCTCGATCTCGCCAGCCGCGCCGGCTTCGTCGCCTGCTCCTATGCCTCGGCGCTGGCAGGTGCATTCGATTTGATCGTATCGAACCCGCCTTACATCCGCGGGCCTGAGATTGCCGATTTGGCGTTCGAGGTGCGTGAGCACGATCCGCACCGGGCACTCGATGGCGGGCCCGATGGGCTCGATGCCTATCGTGCGCTGGTCCCGCAAGCCGCAGATCTGCTCCGACCGGGAGGCGCGCTGGTCGTCGAGGTCGGCCGCGGCCAAAGCGATGATGTTGAAAGCTTGATGACAAAGGCCGGCTTGCTTGCAGATTCTACCACCACAAGGTCCGATCTGGCCGGAATTCCCCGCGCGGTGATGGGTCGAAAAAAGCCCTGAGAAGGCGGAATTAACCAGTAAAAACCTCTTGGAATATCGCCGCGGAGCGACTACGTTCCGCTCAAAGCATCGGCGCAGGCCCCCGTAGAGCGGTCCCGGATGGGACGACCGCCGCGGATCCACGCAAGCGAGCCGCGCCGGGCGATAGGTTCCAAGACGCAGGTCGGACGAGCGCAATAGCCGGAAATGAGGCTATGTGGCTCGCGACTGCAGAGCGAACGAAAGCCTGATTTTGCGCTTGACGTCTTACACAAAGGAAACTGGGTCTGTCGCAGCAACAGCTGCCTTGGCAGGCTGAAAACGTGGTTCGCCGGCATAGCCGCTGGCGGGTGGGGAACGCGTGTTGAACGCGCTTTGTCGAGACATCGGTCGAGATGATCGTCCGTCGAAGATTCGGCTGTCGATCGCAGCTATCGATCACGTCGACACAGGTCAGATTGCAGCGCAGGACCGCGGCTGGCACGTGCAGCCCGGCGAGGTTGTATTGGCGTAAATATCGCAATTCGCAGTGGCATTTCAGTGCTTCTAACACAGGGTTGGAATAAAGGCAGGACATGAGAAACGGTCAAAACAACAAGCGGATGCGCAACCGGAATAACAACAATAATAACCGGCGCGGCCAGAACCCGCTGACCCGTGTGTTCGAGTCCAACGGGCCGGACATCAAGATCCGCGGCACCGCCTCCCACGTGGCGGAAAAATACGTCCAGCTTGCCCGCGATGCCCGCTCGTCCGGCGACCCCGTTGCGGCCGAAAACTATTATCAGCACGCCGAACATTATTTCCGCCTGATCGCCGCCGCCCAGGAGCAGCTCCGCCAGAACCAGCCGCAGCCGCGTCACACCGACGATCTGACGGTGGACGATCTGGATGACGAGGGCGATGGCTTCTCGAGCTTCGGCCAGGAACCGGGCTTCGTTCCGGCCCCGCAGCCGCAACCTTTCATGCGCGACCGCGACGGCGGCCAGCGCGATCGGGAGCCGCGGGACAACCAGCCCTATCAGCGCGACCAGCAGCCGCGGGAGCAGCGCGAGCATCGTGAACCCAGAGAGCCGCGCGACCAGCGCGAGCCGAGGGAACATCGCGAACCCAGAGAGCATCGGGAGCATCGCGAGCCGAGGGAGCATCGCGAACCCCGTGAGCATCGCGAGCCCAGGGAGCCGCGCGAGTTTCGCGAGCGTCCGCAGCCGCAATATCAGCCCCAGCCGCAACCGCAGCCCGTGGTCGCCGACAGCAGCGTCGACCGCCTGCCGTCCTTCATCACCGGCCCGCAGCCGCAGATCTCGAACGCGCCGGCCGGCTTCGAAGGTGGTGGCGAGCGCTATCCGCGGCGGCGCCGCCGCCCGCACGCCCCGCGCTCGGCTGAAGCTGCAGCCGCGCCGGCGCCTGCGCCGAGCGACGATTTCAACCCCGGCGAATAGGCTCGCACAGCGTTTCTTGGGCGGGTGGATCCGATGATCCGCCCGCCCTTTTGTTGCCTGCGTGCCCGCTCGAGAGCCGGCCCCGGCATCCATGTCAGCACCCAGTCACAGTCCGTGTGCTACCGCAGAGCGCATGAAATACACGCTGCTCGCGATCGCGATTCTCGCCGAGGTTCTGGCCACCACCGCCTTGAAACAGTCGGAAGGCTTCAGCCGGCCGCTCTGGACCGCGCTGACCCTGGCCGGCTATGCGATCGCATTCTACTGCCTGTCACTGAGCCTCAAGAGCATCCCGACCGGCATCGCCTATGCCATCTGGTCGGGGGTCGGGATCATCCTGATCTCGCTCTTTGCCTGGGTGTCCCATGGGCAGAGGCTGGATACGCCGGCCATGATCGGCATGGGCTTCATCGTCACCGGAGTAGTGGTGATGAACCTGTTCTCCAACGCGACTGCTCAATAGCCGAGCGATAGCCCGGAAGACCCGCGCGGGCGCGGAGCCGCTGTCCTCAGCCGTTGCGGCCGCTGGCCGGCGCCGAGGGCACCAGCACCGGCTCGAGCCTTGGGATCAGCCGGATGCGCTGCCGGCGCGCGGGGATGACCCGGTAGACCTGCTTGGTGGCCTCGATGATCAGCACGCCGGCAAAGGGCAGTGACAGTGCCGCTCCGACCCGCTCCCAGGCCAAGGCCGAACGCAGGAGCCAGCCCCCGCTCACCGGCGGCATGAACAGCGCCTCGCTCCAGCCGGTCGGCGTGAACCAGGTCTGCCGCAAGAGCTCCGTGATCTGCGAGCGCGAATAGGGCCGGCCGTGGCCGAACGGGGTGGCGTCGGTACGCGTCCAAACGCCGCGGCGGTTCGGGATCACCATGATCATGCGCCCGGATGGCGCCATCACCCGCCACACCTCGCGCAGGAGCCCGGCAGGGTCGTCCGACATTTCCAGCGCGTGCACGAGCAGGATACGATCGACCGCCGCATCCGGCAGCGGCAGCGCATATTCATCCACCAGAGAGGCCAGCGTCGGCCGCGCAGTGGGCCATTTCAGGACGCCTTGCGCCGCAGGCATGAAGGCGATGCAGCGCTCGGAATCCTCGCGGAACAGGCCGAGATAGGGCGTCGGGTAGCCGATGCCGAGCACGCGCTGGCCTTTTGCGCTTGGCCAGCGCGACCTGATGCCGCGATTGATCAAACGCCGCGCCACGATGCCGAGGTGCTGCGAATAGAAGTTGCGGAGATCGATGACATCCATGATTTCAATGTAGCACGGCACGGGCGCTCTTCGCCCAGCCAAGATTGCGTTGCGTCGGCAGCGCTGACGCCATATCTGTCGCCAAGATCTCTCGTTGAGGCGTTTGGCACCTGACCATAACGCCGCGCCCAACCCGCCGATGGAGACAACATGGCCGCCGACATCAGCGTCTTTACCTGCCTGTCCGACAATTTCGGCTATCTGATCCACGACCCCGCGACCGGCGCCACCGCATCGATCGACGCGCCGGAGGCGGCGCCGATCATCCGGGAATTGAACGCCAAAGGCTGGCGGCTCACCGACATCCTGATCACCCATCACCATCACGACCATGTCGGCGGTGTCGCCGAGCTCAAGCAGGCCTATGGCTGCCGCGTGGTCGCGCCGCACGACAAGACGGCCAAGATCGCCAATGTCGATCAGCGCGTCGTCCATGGTGACGTGGTCAAGGTCGGTGAGCTGCTGGCGCGCGTCCTGGAGACGCCCGGTCACACGCTGGACCATGTGTCCTACGTGTTCGATGCGGAGAAGGCGCTGTTCGCCGCCGACACGCTGTTCTCGATCGGCTGCGGGCGGGTGTTCGAGGGCACCTACCCGATGATGTGGGACTCGCTGTTGAAGCTGCGCGCCCTGCCCGACGACTTCAAGCTCTATTGCGGCCACGAATACACCGCCTCCAATGTGAAATTCGCGCTCACCGTCGATTCCGATAACGAGGCGCTGAAGGCGCGCGCCGAGGAGGTCACCCGGCTTCGCGCCGCCAACCGGCCGACCATTCCAGCGCTGCTCGGCGAGGAGAAAAAGGCCAACGTGTTCCTGCGTGCCGACGATCCCGCGGTCGCGATCAAGCTGCGCATGAAGGGCGCAAGCGCGGAGGAAGTGTTCGGCGAGCTGCGCGAACGCAAGAACAAATCCTAACGAGCCGGCCGCGATCATGAGCACGCTGACAGCCGCCGAGATCATCGCCCAGCTCGGGCTCAAACCCCATCCCGAAGGCGGGCACTATCACCAGACGTTTCGAGACACCAAGGTCGATGCGAGCGGACGCGCGGCCTCGACCTTGATCTACTTCCTGCTGGCGCGCGATGAGCGCTCGCATTGGCATCGGG
>NZ_CAFK01000311.1 GCF_000239815.1 Bradyrhizobium sp. STM 3843
CATTGGGTAAGCTCCGTGGGTCGTAGTGTTTCCGCCGATTGCGAGGATCGATGCTGCAGCCAGGAGGGCGACGTCTCACGCAGCCTGCCGACGATCTCGGGCAGCACCTGCAGCACGCGCTCGACGTCGTCGATCGTATTGTCGCGCGACAATGAAAAACGGACCGCGCCGCGCAACAGGGCGGGAGGCACGTTCATCGCGCGCAGCACATGCGAGGGCTCCATCGAGCCAGACGCGCAGGCCGACCCGAGCGAGGCGGCGATACCGGCCTGATTCAGGCGCATCACGATCGGCTCGCCCTCGAGATGCTGAAAGGCAATGTTGGACGTATTCGGCAGCCGGTGATCGAGATCGCCGAGCACGGCGCAATGGCCGATCGTCTCGATGATGCCCTGCTCCAGATGGTCGCGCAGCGCGCGGACGCGGCTCTGCTCGTCGGCAAGATGGACTGCGGCAAGCTCGGCCGCCTTGCCGAGCCCGACGATCCCCGTGACATTCTCGGTGCCGCCACGACGGCGCCGCTCCTGCGGGCCGCCCCGCACCAGCGGCGCGAACGGCGTGCCCTTCCGTACGTACAGGGCGCCGATGCCCTTGGGCCCGTGCAGCTTGTGGCCGGACAACGACAGCATGTCGACGCCGATCGCCTTGAGATCGATCGGCAGCTTACCGACCGCCTGCACCGCGTCGGTGTGAAACAGCACACCACACGCATGCGCGAGCCGGGCGAGTTCGGCGATCGGAAACAGCGTGCCGGTCTCGTTGTTGGCCCACATCACGGAGGCGATCGCGGTGCGAGGGCCGAGAGCTTGTTTGTAGGCCTCCTGGTCGAGGCAGCCGGCAGCATCGACTCCGATCAGATGCACCTTTATGCCGCGCCGGTCGCGCAGATATTCGACGAGCGATAGGATGGCCGGATGCTCCACCGCCGTGGTGACGACTTCGTCGCGCTCGCTCTGGGTCTCCAGCGCCGACAGGATCGCCGCATTGTCGGATTCCGTCCCACCCGAGGTGAAGACGATCTCGTGGTCGAACGCGGCCCCCAGCAGGGCCTGCAGGCTCTTGCGCGCAGCCCGCAGCGCGCCTGCCACCTCGTTGCCGAAGGCATGCGAGGACGAGGCATTGCCGAACTGGTCCGAGAAGAACGGCAACATCGCCGCGACGACCGCAGGATCGGCGCGCGTCGTGGCGTTGTTGTCGAGATAGACCGGACGCACGACCGCTCCTTAATGCCGCGCCTTCGCTGGGCCGGCCACCGGAACGAGACGAACGAATTCGCCGAGCTTCTCGATCATCCGCGCCTGGATGCCTTCCAAGGTCGCGCTGGCGAGCTTGCAGAAGATGCAGGCGCCGGCAAGCTTCACCATGACCTTGTTGCCGTCGATCTCGACCAGCTCGCAGTCGCCGCCGTCACGCTTCAGGTTGGGGCGGACCTCCTCGATGACAGCGCGGATGATGCGTTCGCGCTCGCTCATCGGCGCCGGCGCTTCGGTAATGCCCTGGGATTCGACCAGCATGATTTCATTTCTCTCGATGATGATTCAGGATCAGGCGAACGACTTGTTAAGCAAACGACTTGCCGCAGCCGCAGCTCGACTTTGCGTTGGGATTGTCGAAGGTGAAGCCGGAGCCTTCCAGCGCGACCACGAAATCGATCGTGGTGCCCTCGAGATATTCGAGGCTCTTGTGATCGACGAGCACGCGCACGCCTTCGCGCTCGATCACGGTATCCTCGGGCTCGGTGCCACTGACGAGGCCCATATTGTATTTCAGCCCGGCGCAGCCGCCCGCTTCCACCATGATCCGCAAGCCGTCGACCGGCTTGTCCGAGGTGGAGATCGCGTTACGCACCGCACTGATTGCGCTGTCGGTCAGATTGATCATCATCATTGCTGAGCCCTCGTTGCTTTCGGCCGTTGCTGAAGGGTTTGGCAAGTCTCGTGCCATGCAGCAATTATTTGATCTGCCTCAATTTTTAAGGCTCAGCGGCTGTGGCGTTTCCGACGCGTGTCGGGTTTCCGACACGGCGGGTTCATGCCGGCCGGCCCGGCCAGGATCGGGCTGTTCGGCACAAACCCGACAAAGCCGCGCCGGAAACAGCGAAAGCTCAAGCAAATCAGCACGCAATGAACGACGGCAGACAATTTGCATCGTCTTGGCTCGACCGCGCCGTACGGCGAGACGGCTCATGACATCAGGACATGCGAGGGATTGTTGATGACGACGATGGAAAAGACGGTCGCGATCGAGGCCACGGCGCTGGCGCGCCTCGACGCTGAAGGACGACTCCTCAACGCGGTGCTGAAAGGACCGACGACGAAACCCGGCCGGTTCGGCTTCCGCGGCGATATTGCGTTGAAATTCCAGGCCCAGGTCGCCGACGAGAAGCGGCCGCCGGACTTTTCCGTCGAACAGGTCCTGACCGTGGTGCAGGACGGCGAGAGCACCATTCCCGTGCTCGCCGGCTATATTCATTCACTTGCCTATCTCGAGACTGCCGCTGAGGTTTTGAGCGGCCTGCTGCGTCCCGAGGGCAGCTACTTCATGTTCTGCAACAACATCGATCTCCTGGCGAAATACCGCATCAAGATGGGCGACATCACCTTCTATGTGCTGCCCTGCGATGAATCCACGGTGTGGAAGGAGATGCTCGATCTGCTGTCGATCGACAAGAACGACATCAAGAAACTCGATACCGCCGGTAAGCTTGATTATGTGCTGGACGCCGCGAAAGGGTTTAGCGAGCCCTACGATCTCGTCGCCTACGCCGACGCGCTGGCCAAGATGGAGCCGGTCAAGAACCGCAACGAGAACCGCCCGGTGTAAGCCGGGCGCATCGCGCGAGAACATCGTTTCCATGAAATCGGCTGTCGAGTATGGATTTAGGTCTCGCCATCTCCAACAGTCTCATGCTCCGCGGAGGCGGAGCATCCAGTACTCCGCGGCAGAAGAGATCGAACAGAGACGTCACGGCGTACTGGATCGTCCGCCTTCGCGGACGATGACAGCTGGGGCTGCATCGATATGACCGGGACTTTAGAAACGGACGTCTAGTTTTCCTCGCGCTCCTCGTCGGGGAGGACCTCATCGTCCTCGACGAGGGTCACGCCGGTGACGCAGATGTCGTCGTCCAGCAAAGCCAGCGTCACCGGCGTCAGGCTGTCACCCTTGCAGGGCCCATCGACGCACGCGCCGGTGCCGATCTCGAACAACGATCCATGTTTGCCGCACATGATGCGCAGGCCGTTCGGATCGAGGAACTGATTGCGCTCCCAATCGAGATTGACCTTGTCGTGCGGGCATTGGTTGACGTAACCGAACACCTGCTTGCCCCAGCGAACGACGATGATCGGCCACGGCCGCTTGGTGCCGTCCTCGTCGACGATCATCAGATTGAAACCCATGGCGCGTCGGCTCGGAATGTCGTTGATGCTGCAGATCGCGTAGGCGATGCTTGTCGTCATGTCGGCCCTCGTCTTTCGGAGTACTCCCGACATCGGCCGACGCTGACCTCGCGCCGTCCAACCGGGCCACCTACCATCGACATTGCAAGATTCGCGCAACTCGAGGCCCGGGACCGGTCCGCCTTCGCGCCCGCGGCAAACTGGCACAAAACTTGAAAAATTTTGATCTCAACACCGTTGTGTAAGGAGATCGACATGAACGTCGCGCTGGATTTCGTCGAAAGCTCGCTGGATGACATCAAGGCCGCCTTGGATGGTGGGACGTTGGCCGTCTATTCGGTCGCGCGTCCGATCACAGCCGACAAAGCGGTCGATCGCAGCGGCGTGCTCGCTACCTTCACCTTCGGCTCACCCGCGTTCGGCCCGGCCAAAGACGGACTGGAGCAGCCCAATTTCGTCGCCGCCTCCGTCCCCGCTTCGACCGTCGGCACACCCGGCTTTGCCCGCGCCCGCAAGGCCGACGGCAGCACGGTGGCGGACTTCTCTGCCGGCCCGGGCGATCGCGAGATCAAGTTCACGGAGGTGTCGTGCTCGCCGGGCGCACCGGTGACGGTGGCAAGCTTCAAGATCATCGCCGAGGGGGGCTGGCCGGAGCGGCCGGAATATTACGACACGCATCCGCGGCCCGGCTTCCCGATGCCGAAAACGCTCTGAACAGAGCTCGGCAAGCCACGCTGTCCGCCCTCCCTGTCATGTTCTCGACACGAGCCACCCCATGAGCACCGAAGCCTGTGACGCCCTGGTCAGCACGGAATGGCTGGCAGCGCATCTGACGGATCCCGAGGTCAAGATTCTCGACTGCACCTGGCATCATCCAAGCACCAATCTCGACGGCCGCACGCAATATCGCGGCCGGCATCTGCCGGGCTCGGTGCATTTCGACATCGACCAGGTCGCGGACAAATCGACCGCACTGCCGCATATGCTGCCTTCTTCCGAGGACTTCGCGCACAAGGTCGGGCTGCTCGGCATCGGCAATTCGCACCGTGTGGTCGTCTACGATCGGCTCTATGGCGGAGCCGCGGCGGCGCGGGTGTGGTGGATGTTCCGCGTGTTCGGCCACGACAATATCGCGATGCTCGACGGTGGCTTCGGCAAATGGACCAAGGAGAAGCTGCCGGCAGAAATGACGCCGGTGCGCCCCGCGCCTGATAGCTTCAAGGCAAGCTTCAACGGCCATCTGGTCGCGACGCTCGACGATGTCAGAGCGAAGCTGCAGAGCGGCGCCGCGCAGCTGATCGATGCGCGCGGCCCCGGCAAGTTTGACGGCAGCCAGGCCGATGTCTTCGCCTTCCGCCGGCAGGGGCACATTCCGGGCGCGATCAATCTGCCCTGGGCCGACCTGGTCGACGCGGACACCGGTGTGCTGCTCGGGCCCGATGCGCTTGCAGCGCGTTTCGCGGCAGCTGGGATCGATTTGAAGAAGCCCATCGTAACGAGCTGCGCTTCCGGCATCACGTCGTGCATGGTGGCGCTGGCGCTTTACCGGATCGGCGTTCCGACCGCGGCCGTCTATGATGGCTCATGGGCGGAATGGAGCTTGACGGACGAAACGCCGGCGGCGGCGTAACGAGCACACCACGACGGGAGCAGCACACATGGCAAGGACCCTGGTCAAGACCACCGAAGACGGCCGCAAGCTCGAGGTGGTCGGGCTCGCGATCTGCCTCGATGGCGAGCTCGAAGCCTTCGAACTGGTCGAGGTCAAAATGCATCCGAACCGGCGCAAGATCTGGCAGGCGGCACCTGATGCGACCCACATGGCCGGACGCGTCACCTTGACCAAGGACCAGGCCGAGATCGTCAACAAGGCGTTCGACGCCGCGCAGGCGGAAATCCTGACCAATCCCACGGCCATCAACGAGCGTTTCCGGATCGCGGCGATGTGGAAGGCACGCGAACAGGGGATTGAGTAGGCTACATCAGCTATCCGGCCTCATGGTTCGCCCGGCGATGCGTCAGCATCGTCCGGACAGCGCAAGCGGCGCTCCTCGCCATGAGGTGCAAGATCTCGTCCAAGATTGAACCCTCGTCCTGAGCAGCCCGCCTGAGGCGGACGTCTCGAAGGACGGCGGCATACGAACTACCGCTACAGCGACCGCTCTGCCCGCGCTGCGAGGTCCAAACGTTTTATTGAAATATCCGGCCGCGATAACGGTAGCCGCCCTGATCATCCATATCGAACAGCTCCCCGATGTCAGGATGCCGCACGGGATCGCCGGAGACGTCCTCCACCAGGTTCTGCTCTGGAACGTAGGCGATATAGCTGTTCTCGCCGCATTCGGCGAGCAGGTAGTAGAACGGCTGGTCCTTCGCGAGGCGCGCGTCCATGGTGATCGCGCGCCATCCCTCGTCGTTCGAGAATGAGGGATCGACATCGAACACCACGCCGCGCAGATCGTAGACGCGGTGTCGCGCCACCTGCCCGATCGTGAATTTGGCTTCCATGGTGTTCATGTCAGCACTCGATGGTATCAGGGCGCCGGCGTATGGGTCTGGCAGTTGGTCGGACAGACGCGGGCGCAAGCGCCACAGCCGATGCAGGCGCCGGTGTCGTTCATGACCATGATCTTCTTCTCGACCTCGTCGTCCTCATCATCGTCGAACTCGACGTACTCGCCCTCGTCGTTGATTCCCTTCAGGGTCATGACCTCGCGGCCGCAGACCTTGTAGCAGCGGCCGCAACCGATGCATTTGTGGGCATCGATCGCGACCAGATAGTCCGGCTGCCAGTCGCGGCCGTCGCGGGTTGCATTCGACATGACAGTCGGTCCTTTCGCTCGGCTCTAGGCGGCCTCGAGCTTCTTCAGCTCGGCCCGCTTCTTCTCCAGCTCGGCAAACGCCTCATGTGCCTTCTGCGCCGTCGGCAGGATCTGGTCCCAGTTGATGGGCAGCTCCTCCGACAGATCGTGCAGGTTCATCTTGGCATCCATGGCGCGGGCCGACAGCTTCTTGATCTCGGCCTTCAGGGTGTCCAGGTCGCTCATCTCGTCTCCTCGCCGTTCTCAGTAGTTTGCGACGTCCTTGAACTTCTCGATCATCTCGACGCCGGACTTGACGAACTTGTCGCCTTCGTCGGCGAGCTTGCCGAGATTGTCGAAACCGAAGCGATGCACGTCGCGCAGTTGCTTGTTGACCACGATCAGCCGGCCGCCGATCAAGACCATGCGGCCAAAGCCCTCGTGATGCATCTTCAGCATCGGCGAGATCATCACGCCGGTCGCCCTCTCGATCGAGAGCGCGACGGCGTTGTAGAACAGCTCCAGCCGCCAGATCGTCTCGGGATCGGGATCGCCGACGATCGGCAGCGCCCGCCGCTTCTCCTTATCGAGGAGGTAGGGCTCGAGCAGATCCATGTCGCTCTTGCCTTCCCAGGCGCCGTGCGTGTCCTGAGCCCGCCAGATCTTGATGAGCTCCTTGACGAAGGGCCGCTCCTGGTCGGGCACGGCTTCGACTACGACCGCAGTATCAGACATGATTGATCCTCATTCCTCGAAATCGAGCGCGCGCTCCTGGCCCTTGGCCAGCGCCTTGCGCAGCCACGGCGGCGGGGTTCCTTTCAGCACGTCCTGCAGCTTGTCGAGCAAACCCGTGATCTCTTCGGGCTGGTTGACCTTCATCGGGTGGATGTTGTTAGCCACGACGCGCGCGGCACCGGAGCCGCCGATCGCGGCGACATAGAGGATGGCGCAGTCCTTGATCGCATCGATCTTGGGCGCGAGCTTGTCCTCGTTGCCGTCTTCCTTCAGGTCGCCGTCGAACTCGACCGCCTCGACGAAGCGATGACCTTCGGGATTCACATCGTAGATCGCGATGTTCTTGGCCCAGCCGAAATGCGCATCGACCCTCTTCAAGTCCTGCGTTGCGAATGCCACTTTCATGCAAGCGTCCTTTCTTTCGAACTTAGGCGATCAGTGCAGCGGCGCCACGACCGCGGCCTCCAGCGGCGCGCCGGTCGTCTCGCGCAATGAATCCTGCCAGCCGTCCCGCCACGTATCCGGGGTCGGCTGGCGATTGTCTTCGCGATCGGCGATTACGAGATTGGCCAAGGTGAAGATCAGGTCGCGCGTGCCGCGATAACCAATCGACATCAGGTGCCCGGCGCCGAGCCGATCGAACATCGGGAAACCAATGCGATAGAAAGGGATGTTCAGGCGCGATGCCGCCTGGCGGCCGTGCGAATGCGTCATCATCAGATCGCAGCCGCGCTCCTTGGCCAGGTTCTCGAGATCCTCGAGATCACCGATCAGCACCTCCTCGCACGGCATGCGCTCGAGCACCGGCGACTGCGTCGTGGTCACGGCGACGCTCAGCTTGGCGCCCATCTCCTGCAGCATGCTGGCGACATCGAACAGCAGGTCCGGCTCGGCGCCGACCGCAAGCTTGCGGCCGCCAATGTGGAAATGTGCATCCAGCATCGCATCCGCCAGCTGGCCGCGCTGGCGGCGATATTTCGCCGGCACCGGACGCCCTGAGATCTCGCTTAGGAACATCATGAACTCGTCGTTCGGCAACAGCCCGCACAGACGCTCGAACAGGCGGTACGGCACGCTGGTCTTGGCCTGCATGGCTTCTGCGGCGCGCTTCATCTGGGCGCCGATCGCGATGGTCCAGGCGGCCCGGCCCATGGTCGCGATCTCCTCAAGCCCGATGCCGCCGATCGTGGTCGGCACGAACTCGTCGGGGATGTGGCCGTCGAGCGAGCCGCCGAGATCGGGCAGGAAGGAGGGCTCGAGGCCGAAATCCTCGATGATGGTGCGAAGCTCCTCGATATCGCCGGGCGTCAGATGACAGCCCGGCAGCACGTTGACGCGCGCCGGATCGCGCCGAGTCGAAGTCGGCTTGTCGACGAGCACCTCGACCATCTTGGCGACCGTCTTGTCCCAGCCGTCCTGGAACGCATCCTTGAAGTCGGGTGTGGAGACATAGACCAGTGGATAGTCGGCGAGCTGCGGATGCTTCTCGCGGATCAGCTTGATATAGCCGTCGACGTCATCGCCCTTGGTCTCGGTGACGCCCGTCGAGCAGATGCCGATGATCTCCGGCTTCTGCCGCTTATGGATGTTGAGGATCGCCTGCTCGACATTCTCATAGCCGCCAAGCACGGTCGCGACCTCGCTCATCGCAGTGGTCTGCATCGGCACCGCTTCCTTGAAGTGGCGCACGAACAGGGTCAGCCCGAACGAGGTACAGCCCTGCGAGCCGTGCAGCAGCGGCATCGCCCCGCGCAGCCCGAGAAAGGCGAAGGCACCGCCGATCGGCTGGCTCATCTTGAGCGGATTGACCGCGCAGGCTTTTTTTCCAGTGATGACCTTGGCCATGCGCCTGCCCTACTCGGCCGCCTGCAGCAGGTTCGCCGGCGCGTTCGTCTGGGCCAGGACGTCCTCAACCCGGACCGCGCAGGCGCCGCAGCCGCCCGACGCATTGGTATGCTGCCTGACGCCGGCGACGTCGGTCAGGCCATGGGCCTTGATCGCATCCTCGATGGTGCCGAGATCGACCGATTTGCAGAAGCAGATCTTCTTGGCACGGCGTGCGGCTTCGGCGGCGACCGGATCGGCCGCGAGCACGGCCGCTTCAGCCTCGGCCTGCGCGATCGCCTTTGCCTGCCAATTGCTGTTTGCTTTCTCCCATGGAGCCCGCTTGCGCAACTGCTCCCACATCGGGTTGTAGATCGCCTTGTCGATCTCCTCGACCAGCTTCACCATGCCAATATAGCCCATATAGGCATGCGAGCGCTCCTGGTTGATGTCGAGCCAGGGCATCGCCGCCTTCAGCGCCACGAATTGCGACTTGCCGCCGGAGAGCATGATGTCGGCCTTGGCGTCCTTCAGCATCTTGTACATCTCGCGGGGCGCCATATCGTCGATCATGTGCGCGTCCTGGCCCATCAGCTCCTTGATGCGCTCCTTGTCCTCCTTGGTGGACTTCTTGACTGACGTGCCGACCAGCTCCATGCCGGCCTCCTGCAGCGCTGCGACCACCGACCACGACTTGACGCCACCCGTGATCAACAGGACCTTCTTCCCGGTGAGCCGCTTCTTGAACGGCTCGATCGCAGCCCATGCCTTGGCCTCCTCGCGGGCAATCACGGCCTCGGTCCGCTCCAGCAGATCGGGCGGCGCGCCGCGCTCGACCAAGAGCCGCGCGATCTCGCGCAGCGAGTCCGAGGAGTCCTGGATGCCGTAGAACGAGCCTTCGAAGAAGGGGATGCCGTAGCGCTCCTCCATCTTGCGGGCCACGTTGATCATGGCCTTGGAGCAGACCATCATCGCCGCACGCGCGCGATGCGAGGACGCGACTTCGTTGTAGCGGCCGTCGCCGGAAATGCAGGCCGAGATGCGGATGCCGAGTTCGTCGAACAGCGGCTTCACCTGCCAGAGCTCGCCGGAGAGATTGTATTCGCCGATGATGTTGAGATCGTAGGGCGTGGTGAATTCCGGCTCGACCGTGCCGATCACGTGCTCCAGCAGCGCTTCGCCGGCGAGCTTGTTGCCGAGGTTCTTCGGGCCGACGAAGCCTGGCGAATTGACGGGGATGCAGGGCTTGCCGAACTTGGCCGAAGCCGCCTTGCAGACGGCGTTGATGTCGTCACCGGTCATCGCGGGCACGCAGGTCTGATAGACGAAAACCGCCGGTGGATCGTATTTCTCGATGATTTCCTTGATCGCCTTGTAAAGGCGTTTCTCGCCGCCGAACACCACGTCGGTCTCGTTGATGTCGGTGGTGAAGCCGGTGCGCCAGATCGAGGGTCCGGACGAGGCCGCACCGCGATTGTCCCAGGAATTGCCCTCGCAGGCGATCGGGCCGTGAACCAGGTGAGCAACGTCAGTCAAAGGCTGCAGCGCGATCTTGGCGCCGTCGAAGGCGCAGCCACCGGCCGCACCACCCGGCTGCAACTGCTTGGTGCAGCCCTTCTTGCGCTCCGCTTCGGACTTGTTGGCGTTCTTGCCGCACCCCGGCTCGTTGAAGACGTCCTGAATGGTGGCCGAAAGCGAGCTCATTGGCTTCTCCTGTTGACGGACCGTTTGCGCCTTTCGAGCACGGCTCAGACAGCTGTTGTCTTCCCCAAAGAGCCCTGCCCTCGTCAGAGCCGAAGCGCGGCGGCCGTTGGCCACCGCGCTCCGTCGCGTCTTAACGGATGATGTCGAAGCTGTAGTCCGACTTGGCCGGCACGTTGGTGTTGCGGTCGATCTCGTCGAAGATCTTGTCGAGGATCGTGACCAGCACGTTCAGGCCGCCCTGATAGCCCCACACCGGGTAGCGGTGCTTGTGGTGGCGATCGAAGATCGGGAAGCCGATGCGGATCAGAGGCGTGCCGGTGTCGCGCTCCAGATATTTGCCGTAGGTGTTGCCGATCAGGAAATCGACTGGCTCGGTGAACAGCAGCGAGCGCATGTGCCAGAGATCCTTGCCCGGATACACGTGGCAGTTCTTGCCGAACGGCGACGCGTCAAACACCTCCTGCACCTTTTCAGCCCACTGCTTGCTGCCATTGGTGGCAAGCACATGGGTCGGCTCGGCGCCGAGCTCGAGCAGGAACGAGGCGAGCCCGAGGCAGAGGTCCGGATCGCCATAGATGGCGAACTTCTTGCCATGGATATGCGCGCTGGAGTCGGCGATCGCATCGACCAGGCGGCCACGCTCGAGCGCCAGCTCCTCCGGGATCTCCTTGCCGGTGATGCGCGACAGCGCCATGATGAAGGCATCAGTGCCTGTCACGCCGACCGGATGGTTGAACGCAACCACTTCCTGGCCGTGATTGCCGATCACGGGCAGCGTCTTCTCGGTGCAATATTGCTGCATCGAGATGGTGGCCTTGGCGTGGATCGCGTTGGCGGCGTCTTCGAGCGTAGTGCCGCCGGCATACATGCGGAACTCGCCGTCGGTCGGGGTGTCGAACACATTCTCGTTGTCACCGAGGATCGTGTAGTCGATCCCCATCATCTTGAAGATGCGCTTGATCTCCCGGAGGTTGCCGACGGTGTAGCCGTCGAAGCCGCCGATGAAGTTGATCTTCTCGTTGGGTTGGCGCTCCAGCTTCGGCGCGGTGCCGGCCTTGCCATCCCAGAAGTGCTCGATGATGCCCTTGAGCGCGTTGTCGTAGCCGGTGATATGGCTGCCGACGAAGGCGGGCGTATGGGCAAACGGCACGTCGTACTCGGCCGGAACCGAGCCCTTCTCCTTCGAGGTCTTGATGAATGCGTTCAGGTCGTCGCCGATCACTTCCGCCATGCAGGTGGTGGAGACCGCGATCATCTTCGGCTTGTACATGTTGTAGGTATTGGCAAGTCCGTCGATCATGTTGTTGAGGCCGCCGAACACGGCCGCGTCCTCGGTCATCGACGACGACACGCAGGAGCTCGGCTCCTTGAAGTGGCGCGATAGATGGCTGCGATAATACGCGACGCAGCCCTGCGAGCCATGGACGAACGGCATCGTGCCCTCGAAGCCGACCGCGACGAACACGGCGCCGAGTGGCTGACAGGCCTTGGCCGGATTGACGGTCAGCGCCTCACGGGCGAAATTCTTTTCGCGATATTCGGGCGTCTTGGCCCATTCGCGCACGCGCTCCACCTCGGCGGGATCGCGCGGATTCTCGAACATCTTCTTCTTGTTGGCCAGCATCTGCTGGTATTCGGGACCACGGAAAAGCTCGAAGTGATCGAGCACATGTTCGGCACTTTGTGTCATAGGACAACCCTCTCAATTTCCTGTGTCGATCGGGAGCACCGGCCCTCCGCCGAAGGAGGGCCGAGCCGTGGAGCTTAGTTTGCGGTTACTCGGCGGCCTGCAGGAACGGCTTCGGTGCCTGCTTCCAGGGAGCCTTGGCCATTTTCCAGATCGGCGAGTTGATGGCCATGTCCATGTCGCGCGCGAAGATCGCGAACCCGTCATAGCCGTGATAGGGACCGGAGTAGTCCCAGGAGTGCATCTGGCGGAACGGCACGCCCATCTTTTGGAACACGTACTTTTCCTTGATGCCCGAGCCGACCAGATCCGGCTGGATCTTCTCGACGAACTTCTCGAACTCGTAGCCGGTCACGTCGTCATAGATCAGCGTGCCGTCCTTGACGTAATGCTGGGCCGTGCGCTGATAGTCGTCATTGTGGCCGAACTCGTAGCCGGTGCCGACCACCTCCATGCCGAGGTCCTCATAGGCGCCGATCACGTGGCGCGGGCGCAGACCGCCGACGAACAGCATGACGGTCTTGCCTTCGAGGCGCGGCCGGTACTTGGCGATCACGGCGTCCATCAGCGGCTGGTACTTGGCGATGACGCGCTCGGCACCTTCCTTGATCTTGTCGTCGAAATAGCTCGCGATCTTGCGCAACGATTCCGCGATCTTGCTCGGCCCGAAGAAGTTGTACTCGCACCACGGAATACCGTACTTCTCTTCCATGTGACGCGAGATGTAATTCATCGAGCGGTAGCAGTGCAGCACGTTGAGCTTTGCCTTCGGCGTCGCTTCGAGCTCGGCGAGCGAGCCGTCGCCCGACCATTGGGCGATCACGCGCAGGCCCATCTCCTCAAGCAGGATGCGCGACGACCAGGCATCGCCGCCGATGTTGTAATCGCCGATGATCGCGACGTCATAGGGCGTGGACTCGAAGCGCGCCGGCGTGTCCGGGTTGATCTTGTCGAACACCCAGTCGCGGATCGCGTCGTTGGCGATGTGGTGGCCGAGCGACTGGGACACACCACGGAAGCCTTCGCAGCGGACCGGCACGATGGTCTTGCCATCATATTCCTTCGACTTGGTCTTGGAGACCGCCTCGATGTCGTCGCCGATCAGGCCGATCGGGCATTCCGACTGAACGGTGATGCCGTTGTTCAGCGGGAACAACTCCTGGATCTCGTCCATGATCTTGGCGAGCTTCTTGTCGCCGCCGAAGACGATGTCCTTCTCCTGGAAGTCGGAAGTGAACTGCATGGTCACGAAGGTGTCGATACCGGTCGTGCCGATGTAGTAGTTGCGGCGTGCCGCCCAGGAGTACTGGCCACAGCCGACCGGACCGTGGCTGATGTGGATCATGTCCTTGATCGGACCCCATACCACGCCCTTCGAGCCTGCATAGGCGCAGCCGCGGATGGTCATGACACCCGGGATCGACTTGATGTTCGACTTGACACCACAGTCGGACTTACCGGACTCATGCACGTTGAGGTGCTTGGCACGACGCTTTGCGGTCTTTTCCGGATAGACCTGCAGAACCTCTGCAATCAGTTCCTTGTTGCGTGCCTTAATCTCGGCAACGCTTTGTTTCTCGGTGACGCTCATCTGGCTTTCCTCGATGA
Organism: Bradyrhizobium sp. STM 3843; assembly: GCF_000239815.1. GTDB lineage: Bacteria > Pseudomonadota > Alphaproteobacteria > Rhizobiales > Xanthobacteraceae > Bradyrhizobium. Next base: position 13,761 of record NZ_CAFK01000311.1, read on the forward strand.
TACGATTTGCGGACATCCATCCGGCCCTCTCGCGAAGGGCCGGATGGCCGGTTTGGATTTAAGCCGTCGCGGCGAGATCGGCGGCAGTCTTTCCGATCTGGCTCTCGTCGACCGCCTTCATGATGCCGTGCTCCATGAGCATGTCTTCGAGCTCGTCCATCGTGATCGGGGTCGGGA
>NZ_CAFK01000310.1 GCF_000239815.1 Bradyrhizobium sp. STM 3843
AGAGATCTTCGAATTGGCGCCGCGGCAGTCGCCGCGCTTGGTGACGAAGTTGTAGATGCCGCCGACGCCTTCGGCGTTTCCTGGATACCAGTTCTGCACCGTCGAATATTTGATCTCGGCGTCTTCCAGCGCGACCAGCTCGACGACAGCCGCATGCAGCTGGTTCTCGTCGCGCTGGGGGGCGGTGCAGCCCTCAAGATAGCTGACATAGGCGCCCTTGTCGGCGATGATCAGCGTACGCTCGAACTGACCGGTATTGCGTTCGTTGATGCGGAAATAGGTCGACAGCTCCATCGGGCAGTGTACGCCTTCCGGCACATAGACGAAGGAGCCGTCCGAGAACACCGCCGAATTGAGGGTAGCGAAGTAGTTGTCTGATGTCGGCACCACGCTGCCGAGATATTTCTGCACCAGCTCCGGATACTCACGGATCGCCTCCGAGATCGGCATGAAGATCACGCCGGCCTTCTTCAGCTCCTCCTTAAACGTGGTCGCGACCGAGACCGAGTCGAACACTGCGTCAACCGCGATCTTGCTGCGCGGCGCTATAGTTTCGCCGTCGACCTCGCCCGCCGGCCGTTCCACGCCTTCGAGGATCTCGACCTCGCGCAGGGGGATGCCGAGCTTCTCGTAAGTCTTCAGGATCTCCGGATCGATCTCCTCCAGCGACGCAACCTTCTTCTTCGGCTTCGGCGCGGCATAATAATAAAGATCCTGATAGTCGATCTTGGGGTAGCCGACGCGGGCCCAGGTCGGTTCCTCCATGGTCAGCCAGCGGCGATAGGCCTCCAGCCGCCATTGCAGCATCCAGGCGGGCTCGTTCTTCTTGGCCGAGATGAAGCGGATGGTGTCTTCCGAGAGGCCCTTGGGAGCCTTCTCCGACTCGATGAGGGTCTCAAATCCGTACCGATACTGATCGACGTCGATACCCTTGACCCGATCGACGGTCTCTTGAACGGCTGCCATGCCTCACTCCGCTTCTCTTCCCTCACCACGCCGTCGCGTCAGGCAGGCACGCAGGTGTCCGGAACCGGACAGACGGCTGCGCATTGCGGCGAGTCGAAATGCCCTTCGCACTCGGTGCACTTCTTGGGATCGATGATGTACATGTCGTTCTTCAGCCGGATGGCTGCATTCGGACATTCGAATTCGCAGGCACCGCAGACCGTGCATTGCGAAGCGATGATCTTGTAGGCCATGAACCGCTCCCCGCGATTAGCGACATCGGACGACGTCATTCGCCAGGAGGTCTTTCAAGCCGCATGCCAGAGGTCATGCGGTTGATATTTCAGGATTATTCTAAACTGCTTCGGGGGGCCGGGCTGTCGCGCTCCCGACATGTCGCAAGTCCGACAGCTTCGCCGACCTCGATCGACACGTCGCGCACACGCCGGGTCGCGAGCCAAAAAAAATCACGCGCCGTTGGATGGCGCGTGAGCTATTCGCTGACGTTTCGGTTGCGCAGCGAACGGAAAGCAGCTGGGCGCCGCAACCGCCGGATCAGAACCGCTTGACCTCGATGTTATACTTCTTCAGGGCGTAGCCGATCTGCCGCGGCGTGAGGCCAAGCAGCCGCGCAGCTTTCGCCTGAACCCAGCCGCAACGCTCCATCGCCTGCACGATCCGGTCGCGGTCGATCAGTCCGGCCTCATCGTTGAGGTCGGCGATCTCGCCCGCCGCCTCGTCGTCCACGGGTTCAATTTCGCGAACCGGCGGCTCAATCGGCGCTTTCGCACGCGGCATGATCGGTAGCGGCACCAATGGCTGCGATCGCGGCGCAGGCAGATCGGAATTGCCCTTCCAGAGGATCGCCGACATGCATTCGTCGCGGCTGCAGGCGAAATCCTCCATCACGATCGATGGCCCCGCCGCCATGGTCGCCGTGCGCTGCACGCAGTTCTCGAGTTCGCGGACGTTGCCGGGGAAACCACAATGCATGAGAACATCGATCGCGCTGACGTCGAAGTTCAGGTTGCGGTTGTTTTCGGTGTTGAAGCGCCGCAGGAACTCGCAGGCGAGCTGCGGAATGTCGCTGCGGCGTTCGCGCAAGGGCGGCAGCCGGATCGGAACGACGCTGATGCGGTAGTAGAGGTCGGCGCGGAACTCGTTGCGCGATACCGCCTCTTCAAGGTTGCGGTTGGTCGCGGTGACGATGCGGACATCGACCTTGATGGTCTGGTTGCCGCCCACACGCTCGAACTCCTGCTCCTGCAGGACACGCAGCAGCTTGGCCTGGAATGCCGGCGAGATCTCACCGATCTCGTCCAGGAAAAGAGTGCCCTTGTCGGCCAGCTCGAAGCGGCCCTTGCGGGCATTGATCGCGCCGGTGAACGCCCCCTTCTCGTGACCGAACAGTTCGGATTCAAGCACGGTCTCCGGCAGCGCCGCGCAGTTGATCTTGATGAAGGGCCGCTTGGCCCGCGCCGACAATTCGTGGATGGCTTTTGCTACCAATTCCTTGCCGGTGCCGGATTCGCCGCGCAACAGAACCGGCGCGTTCGACTTGGCGACCACGTTGATCTTGTCGAGCAGTGTACGCAGCGCCGGGCTGTCGCCGACGATGCCCTCGACCAGCACCTTCTTGCGATCCTTTGGCGCCGGCTTCAGCTCCGACAGCTCCTTCTGCAGCCGATGGCTTTCCGCCATCAGCCGCTCGCGGTCGCGCGCAACCACGCGGTGCAGCTTAATGGTCTGACCGATCAGGTTCGCCACCATTGTCAGGAAGCGCACATCGGCGTCGAGGCGGAACACCGCCCGTCCGTCCCAGACCCGATCGATGGTCAACGTTCCCACCACCTTCTGGTCGATCCGGATCGGCACGCCGAGGAAGGATACGCGCACGTCAGACCCGGCACCGAGCACCGCCACGTCGGCTTCACTGAACGCCGAATGGTCGGCCACATTCTCCGCGATCAGTGGCACGGCGGTGGCCACGATCTGATCGAGCGCCTTTTGCGGGAGACGTTCGCGGTAGCGCTGATCGCTGCCCTCGCTCCAACCGGCGCCTACGGCGATATCAGGAATACCGTCATCGGCCAGCAACGATACCACGCCATGGCGCATCTGCATGAACGACTGCAGCAGGTTGACGACATTGGCGAGGGTGATTTCGAGCCGCGTCGGTGCGGCGAGAATTTTCGAGATCTCGAAGATACCGGTCAGTGCGATCTCACTGAGCGGGATCGGAGCTGCATTGGACCGCGTGTCTTGAGCTTCGAGCTTCAGTGCTTCCGTATGGATCATGGTCGCATCTCTATGCGTCACGGACGCCCCAGCGGATCGCCCGGATTTTGTAGGCGTTCTAACATCCTCGCTCATCAGCTACTGATTGTCGTGCCTAACTTTGCTGCACCGCCGCAGAATGAGTGGGCAAACACAGACCAGAAAAGTTGCAGGGCTTTCATGATGTTAACGCCGCACGCGCGCGCACGGAGGCGGCCTCGACCGCATCGCCGCATGATCGAGGACCGACAGGACAAATTTGCTCTTATCAGGTCGATTCCGTCATTCAATCGAACGGCTTGCGGTAGATCGGAACGCCTCGCAAATGCAATTAGAGATGCTGGCCGCCATTGATCTGAATCTCCTCGCCGGTCACGTAGCTCGCCGCGTCCGAGCAGAGAAAGAAGATCACCTTCGCGACCTCGTCCGGCGTGCCGATACGGCGCATCGGGATCAGCGGCGAGAAACGCGCCTCGGTCTCCGGTGACACCATCTCCGTCTTGATTTCGCCGGGCGCGATCGCGTTGACGCGGATGCCATGCGGCGCGAAGTCGTGGGCCATTTCACGGGTGAGACACGCGAGCGCCGCCTTCGACGTCGCATAGGCGGTACCGGCGAAGGGATGGACGCGGGAGCCGACGATCGAGGTCACATTGACGACCGCGGCCTGCCCAAGCTTGAGCTCATCAAATAGCCCCCGCGCGAGCAGAATGGGCCCGAGAAAATTGACATGAAAGACGGTCATCCAGGCTTCGACCGAGGTGGACAGTGAATCGAGCCGGGAGCCGTCCATCGCCTTCGGCGAGATCGCGGCATTGTTGATCAACGCATGCAACGGGGCCCCCGCCAGTCGCGCCTTGATATCGGCGATGGCGCGCGGTACCGCCTGGCGATCACTGAGATCGACCTGGACGTGATTGTCGGGACCGGCGTCCCACGGACATCGTCCGCCATCGAACGGCTGCCGCGAGCAGGTGATGATCCGCCAGCCTGCGTCGGAGAATAACTTGGCCGTGGCGTGCCCGATCCCGCGCGAGCCGCCGGTCAGCACCATCGTCTTCTGCTCTTGTCGCCCTCTCATCTCGGTGGAGAGAGCATCGCCGTGAAATGGACACGACAACGGCACCGCTTCGGCGTCCGCTGGCCGCTCGTCATGTTCGAGATCGAGACTCACACGCGCTCCCGCGTTGTGCTTCAGATATCGACCTGCGGCCACGAGATGCGGCGCGATGGTCTTGCGGTAAAACTGCAGGATTTGGGCCAGCAAAAAACACGGCGCAACATCTCCGGGCCTGTCGGATTTGCGACAGCTTGGCTGGTTTGGAACATGCCGCTCGTCGAATTCGTGACGGATCTTCGGGTAACCCGTTGAAGTCTAGCCGCTAGTTCCCGTCCTATGGATGTGGTCCAAGTCTTGCTCACGTTCTGACAATCAGGTTTTGCCAATCTACTTTCCAACCACACTGCGTGAGACGTTCGACGCTGCAGGGCCTTTTCGATGGGATTGAGCGCCGTCAGGCTCGCTGTCATTCTCGGCACGAACGAAATCGCGTCGGCCGTCGCCGTCTATCTGCATCGCGCGGGCTACTGCGTGGTGCTCTCGCACGATCCCAACCCGCCGGTCATGCGTCGCAGGATGGCGTTCCATGACGCGTTGTTTGCCGATTTCGCGCGGGTCGAGAATGTGATCGGCGAGCGCATCGAGGGCAGCGTCGACGTCTTCAACGCATTGCGCGCGCCGCGGCACGTGCTTGTGACCTGGCTTGGACTACTCGATTTGTTGCCGGTGCGAGAGATCGACGTCTTGGTGGACGCGCGCATGCAGAAGCGCGACATCACGCCCGATCTGCGGGGCCTGACGCGCCTGTCAATCGGACTGGGACCCGGATTTTCTCCGTCAGCCAATTGCGATGTTGCGATTGAGACCAGGCCGGCGCAGAGCGGACAGATCGTGCGCCACGGCTGGACCGCAACGGCCGACAGCGCCCCCGCCTTGTTAGGCGGCGTCGGCGCCGAGCGCTTTGTCTACTCGCCCTATGAAGGCCGCTGGCACACGCCGGTCGAAATCGGCACCCGCATCTACAAGGGCTTTGTCGTAGGCCACCTGTCGGGCGCGCCGCTGACAGCGCCTTATGATGGAATACTCCGCGGGATCGTCCGCGACGGCAGCGATGTGCCGGCCGGTGCCAAGCTCCTCGAAGTCGATCCCCGCGGTCGCGATGCGCAATGGACCGGGATCGATCGGCGCGGACGTGGCATCGCGCAAGCCACACTGACGGCCGTGCAGCAGCATCGCGCAGCCGGCGTTGCTCCCATGCCGCTTCACGCGGCGGACTCGAAGCTCTGATCCCCCTTGTTCTGCGCTGTCATCGACAAAAGCAGCAGCAGAATCGACGTTTGCCTCCGTCTAGATCTATTCCAAATCCGCCTGTAACTGCTGCCGCCGTCCTGATCGCGGCTGGCACTCTTGTTGCTTATCAGTTGCAGAAGCCGGACATCGAACCCATGATCATCTGTTCCTGCAACGTCATCACCGACCACGCGATCCGCAACATCGTCACCACGACCGATCTCGCTTTCGGATCGCCGGCACAGGTCTATGACTGCCTCGGCTGCGCCGTCCAGTGCGGACAGTGCTCACGCTCGGTGAAGCGCATCCTGGAGGAGAAGCTTACAAACGGTGTTGCGGCCTGGTCCGTTGGTCGGGCCGACCGCTATCAGGCTGCGGGCAACGCGAATGAAAATGTCGCGCCACCTTCGGGCGCGTTGGCAGCAACGAGTTCGCCGCCATGCTCACGCACGATGCCATAGCTGATCCAGAGCCCAAGCCCGGTCCCCTCGCCCACGCGCTTGGTGGTGAAGAACGGCTCGAAGATATGGCTCAGATGATCCTGATCGATGCCGGGGCCATTGTCGGACACCCTGAACAGGATCTCGTTGCCCTCGCGCTGGGCTGACACGACGAGCCGGGGCGCCTCGGTCGCGCGCATGGCATCAATGGCGTTCTCGACCAGATTGACGACCACCTGATGCAACTGGCCTTCATTGCCGGAGATCCAGAGGTCCGGCGCGACATCGATCTGAACGTCGAGATGGCGCTGCTTGGTCCGGACCGCCCAGAGCACTGCCGTGTTGATCAACCGCTCGATATCGACCCGCTCGACCTCGCCGAGTTTCGAGAATGACAGCCGGCGCAGGTTCTTGACGATCTCGCTGATACGAACCGCACCTTCCAGCGTGCCATCGATCAACGAGCCGAAATCCGCGAGGATCGCATCGATCCTAAGCTTACCCTTGAGCTCGGCGACCTCGGCCGGCAGCGGCCGCTCATGGATCGCGTCGAGATAGGTCGTGAGCGCGGTCCGATAGCGCATCAGGGTGTGAATGTTGCCGTAGACAAAGCTGATCGGGTTGTTCAGCTCATGGGCGACGCCGGCAACAAGGCGGCCGAGGCTCGCCATCTTCTCCTGCTCGACCAGCTGCCGCTGTGCGCGCTGCAGCTCCCGGTGCGCCTTGTGCAGAGCCTCATAGGCGCGACGGAGCTCGCCGATCGGCCGGCCCGTCAACACGACGCCGATGAAGCGGCCGCGGTGATCATGCCGGGGCGAGCTGTTGATCGCGAACAGGTCCGAGCTGCCTTGCTCGTTGACGAAGCGCAGCTCGCTGTCGACGACCTCCGCGGCAGCGCGGGGTTTCAGCAATGGCGCCAGCCTGGCCCTGTCCTCGCGGTCGATCAGGTCGGCGATATTGCCACCTGTGATCTCCTGCATTGCACGGCCGGAGGTCTGCTGAAATGCGGAATTGGCCTGCTGCACGGCTCCCCTGGCGTCGCACACCACCAGAATGTCCGAGACGGATTCGATTACATTGGTGACGAAAGCCTGCGCTTCCTCGAGCTCGGCATTCTTGTGCTCGAGATCGACCTCGTAGCGGAGGAGATCGGAATAGACCTCATCCATCTTGCGGATGACTTCGATCCAGACGCCTTCGCGCTCACTGTCGAATTCCAGCGAGCCGCGGCCGGCAATCAGCTTCAGCAGCGTTTCCGAACCGGGCATCTCAGGAGAGGACGTCGCCTTTGCCATTTTTTCTCAGATCGTATCGGGACAATTTGTTGCGCAAGCCCACGCGCGACAGGCCAAGCTCGTTCGCGACCCGGCTGATATTACCTTCATATTTCTCCAGATAATTGATGATGACAGCCTTTTCGAGATCTTCCACCTTGTCCTTGAGGGTTGCGGAACCGTTCAGCTGGCCATTGGCCGCCGGCGACGCCCGGCGCGGAGTGCGGCGTCCCGCGAATGGCGGACAGCGCAATTCATCCGCGTCGGCCAGCACGGCCATGCGCTGGATCTCGTTCTGCAGCTCGCGCACATTGCCCGGCCAGTGATATCTGGAAAATTCCTCCAGCGCCGCCGACGCGAAGCGCAGGTTCGGCCGGTTGAACGAAACCTTGACCGCCGACAGCACGCCTTCAGCAATCAGCGGGATATCCATGGGACGGTCGCGCAACGCCGGCATATGCACAGGGAACGCGGCGAGCCGGTAATAGAGGTCCCGCCGGAACCGGCCGGCCTCGACTTCAGCCTCCAGATCGCGGTTGGTGGCGGCCACCACGCGGACATCGACCTTGCGCACCCGCTGCGCGCCCAGCGGCCTGATCTCGCTCTCCTGCAGGACCCGCAAGAGCTTCACCTGAAAGGCGGGCGAGGTCTCGCCGATCTCGTCGAGGAAGATGGTGCCGCCGTCCGCGACCTCGAACAGGCCGATCCGGTCCTGATAGGCGCCGGTGAACGCCCCCTTCTTGCAGCCGAACAGCTCGCTTTCCAGCAATTCGTCCGGCAGCGCACCGCAGTTCTGGATGACGAAAGCCTTGGTGGCCCGTGCGGAGCCATAGTGGATGGCGCGCGCCAGCAGCTCCTTTCCGGTACCGGATTCGCCGGTGATCAGTACCGAGATGTCGTAATCCGCCGCCCGTCGGCCGAGCTCGATGACGCCGCGCATCGGACTATCAGGCGAGTGCAGGATGCGGTCGAAGTCATAGAGCTGCTTGGCGGCGCCGCGTTTGACCGAGACCACCTTCTTGACGTGCGCAGGCCGCGCCTTGACGTCGACGCCCGCCGTCTCGGTTTCCTTCTGCAGACGGTACAACTGGACCGCTTCGCGCACGATCTCGATCAGGCGCTCCGGCTGCCATGGCTTGGTGATGTACTGGTAGATCCCGGCCTCGTTCAGGCCGGCGATGATGTCTTCCGAATCCGAGTAGCCGGAAATGATCATGCGGACCGGATCAGGCCACAGCTCGCGGACGCGCTTCAGGAAGCTGACGCCGGACTCCTGCGGCATGCGCTGGTCGCAGATGACGGCGTGCACGATCTCGCCTTCCAGCAGCTTCTCGGCATCCGCGGTGTTGCCGGCGCAGAGCACCTCGAAATCCTGATCGAGGACGCGCCGCAGCGCCTCCTGCGAGCGGACCTCGTCATCGACGATCAGTATCGTCCCCTGCACGCTCATCTTCGGTCTCAACAGATCCTTCAACAGATTCGTCAACAGATCCTTGGCAACTGCTCGCCCGACAGCCAGTCGACGATCCGCCCGCCGCCGAAGCTGGTCGCCATCTGGACGAAGCGGTGATCGTCCGCGACCGCCTCGCCGATCTCAGCGGCGTCACGGCCGAGCGGATGGGCCTTCATTGCCGCCAGGACAGAGGCCGCCACATCCGGCGCGACCACCGCGACCAGCTTGCCTTCATTGGCGACATTGAGCGGGTCGAGCCCAAGCAGCTCGCAGGCCGCGGCCACCGCAGGCTTGACCGGGATCGCCTCTTCCTCCAGGCGGAAGCCGAGCCGCGACTGCTGGGCGATCTCGTTCATGGTTGCCGCAAGGCCGCCGCGGGTGGGATCGCGCATCAGCCGGATGCCTTGCCCGCCTGCCGCGATCATAGCCGCGACCAGCTCGTGCAAGGCTGCAGAGTCGGAGAGGATCTCGGTGTCGAAGGCGAGGTTCTGGCGCTTCGACATGATGGCGACGCCGTGATCACCGAGGCTGCCCGACAGCAGAACACGATCGCCGGGGCGCGCCTTGTCGGCCGACAGATCGAGCCCCTCGGGCAGCACGCCGACGCCGGCGGTCGAAATGAACAGACCATCGGCCTTGCCGCGCTCGACCACCTTGGTATCGCCGGTGATAATCGCGATGCCGGCTGACCGCGCTGCCTCCCCCATCGCATCGGCAACTCGCTTCAGATCGGCGAGGCCAAATCCCTCCTCGATGATGAAGCTCGCCGAGAGATAGAGCGGCTGGGCGCCGGCCATCGCGATGTCGTTGACGGTGCCGTGCACAGCCAGCGAGCCAATGTTGCCGCCCGGAAAGAACAAGGGCGAGACGACGTAGCCGTCGGTCGTCATCACCATGCGGCCGGCGGGCACGTCGAAGGCCGACTGGTCGTTGCCGCGCGCCAGCCATTCGTTGCCGAAGGCTTCGTGGAAAAGACCGGAAATGAGCTGTCCCATTGCCCGTCCGCCGGCGCCGTGGGACAGGTCGACACAGCCGTTCTTGAGGTCGAGCCGGCGCTGCGGGACGCTCATGATGCGAGCCTCCGCTGATGGTCGCGGAAGCGGCCATAGGTCCAGTGCGCGGCGCAGGCGCCTTCCGACGACACCATGCAGGAACCGACCGGGGTCTCAGGCGTGCAGGCTGTGCCGAACAATTTGCAGTCGACCGGCTTCTTCAAGCCGCGCAGGATAGCCGGGCATTCGCAGGCGGGATTGTCGGCCACGATCTTTTCGTCCATCGCAAAGCGCAGTTCGGCATCGAAACGCGCAAAGGCCGGGCTCAGCTTCAGCCCGCTGTGCGGGATCGACCCCAGGCCACGCCATTCGAACGTCTCGCGCAGCGCAAAGATGTCGGCCACATCGGCCTTGGCGCGCTGATTGCCGACGCGGGTGACGGCGCGACGATATTGGTTTTCGACCTCGTGGCGTCCGTCATTGACCTGGTCGACCAACATCAGGATCGCCTGCATCATGTCGAGCGGTTCGAAGCCCGCGATCACCACCGGCTTGCCGTCACCCTCGGCAAAGGGCTCGTAGGGCGCGGTGCCGATCACGGTCGACACATGCGCAGGTCCCACGAAACCGTCGATCTCGACCGGGTTCTCGCTATCGAGGATCGCGCGCATCGCCGGCGGCGTCAGCACGTGATTGCAGAACACGCTGAAATTCGTAAGGCCCTTCTTGTCCGCGAGCCTGATCATGATCGCCGTCGGCGGCGTCGTGGTCTCGAAGCCGATCGCAAAGAACACGATTTCGCGTGCCGGATTGTCTTCAGCGATCCTGATCGCGTCGAGCGTCGAATAGACCATGCGGATGTCGGCGCCGCGCGCCTTTGCCCGCAACAGCGAGGCGCCGCGCGAGCCCGGCACCCGCATCAGGTCGCCATAGACGCAAAGGATGATTTCGGGCCGTTCGGCGAGCTGGATCGCCATGTCGATGCGCCCCGCTGGCAGCACGCAGACCGGACAGCCCGGGCCATGAATCATCCTAATATTGTCCGGCAGCATGTCCTCGAGGCCATAGCGGGCGATCGCGTGCGTGTGCCCGCCACAGAACTCCATGAAGCGGTAAGATCTCTGCGGGTCGGCCTTGGCGCGGATCGCCCGCGCCAGTCCGGTCGCAATCTCCTTGTCGCGAAACTCGTCAGAATATTTCATGGCTGCGCCTCCGCATAGTCGCCAAGCTGCCGCAGCAGATCGAGCGTCTCCTGAGCCTCGGCCGGATCGATCTTGGCCAGCGCGTGGCCGACATGGAGGATGACATAGTCGCCGACCGCGAGGTCCTCGACCAGCGCGACCGAGACCTCCTTGCGGACACCATCGATCGAGACGATCGCCATGTCGTCGGCTAAGAACTCGATCACCTCAGCGGGAATGGCTAGGCACATCAGGTCGATCCTCCGAGATGTGGTGGCACAGTGGCAAGTGTGAGGGCCGCGATCCAAGCCTGCCCCAGGCTCAAGCCGCCGTCGTTCGGCGGCAGACGGCGCGGCCGCAGCGGGTTCAAGCCAGCGGCCCGGCAGCCGCGTTCGATCTGCTCTGTCAGATGCGCATTCAGGAAGCAGCCGCCGCTCAACACGATGTCGGATATGTTCAGCGAGCGCGCCGCACGCATGACCCAGTCGACGCAGGCGGCGGCGAACGTACCGTGAAACAGGCCAGCGGCGTCGACCGGGGCCGTCGCGTCCGCCAGCAGGCGCTCGAACAAGGGACACAGCGACAGCACGCCGTCAGCAACCTCCCAACCGCGATCGCATATCGACGTTTCGCGTACCAATGCTTCGAGCTTCATCGCGGCTTCGCCTTCGTAGCTCTGCAACAGACAGATCCCGAGCAGCCCGGCGGCCGCATCGAACAACCGGCCGGCACTGGTTGTGATCGGCGTGTCCGGCCTCTCGAGCAGCGACGGCAGATATTGCGCCTGCGCATGGGCTGAAAAGCGGCGCGGGATCTCGTCACTGCGGTCGAGTCCGTGCAGCAGCGCCGCCGCCATCCGCCAGGGCTCGCGCGCGGCACGATCGCCTCCGGGCATTTTCAGCGCGGCCAAATGGCCGATGCGGCGAAAGCTTGCGCCGTCGCAGAGCAACAGCTCGCCGCCCCAATTGCCGCCGTCGGAGCCATGGCCGTAGCCGTCCAGCACCAGCCCAATCGCCGGTCCGGTGTGACCATGTTCCGCCATGACCGAAGCGGCATGCGCATGATGATGCTGGACCGCGATCATCGGGCGCCCGCTTGCGTCGGCAAAGCGCGTCGAGGCCATGTCGGGATGCAGATCATGTGCGACCGCCACCGGCTCGACGTCGAGCACGTGCGTGAGATGCGCGATCGTCTCTTCGAAGAAGCGGATGGCGGCGGCGGTATCGAGATCACCGATATGCTGGGAGACAAAGGCTTCATCGCCGCGCGTGAGCGTGACGGTGGATTTCAGGTGCCCGCCGACCGCGAGAATCGGCGGCACCTCGCGTGCAAGCCTTATCGGCTCGGGCACATAGCCGCGCGCGCGACGGATGAAATGCGGCTGCCCGGCCACGACCGACACGACGGAATCGTCGGCGCGAGTGACGATGTCACGGTCATGGGTCAACACCAGATCGGCGATGCCGGCCAGCCGCCGCCCGGCCTCCGCATTGTCGATCAGGAGCGGCTCGCCGCTGATGTTGGCGCTGGTGCAGACGAGCGCCCAATGCGCGGCATCGCTTGATCCGCTGCGCGCACCGAGCGCATGGAAGATCAGATGATGCAGCGGCGCGACCGGCAGCATCACCCCGATCCTGACAAGCCCGGGGGCCAAAGATGGTGCCAAGCCGGAGCGCGATCGCAGCAGCACGATCGGCCGCGCCACCGTTTCCAGCAATCCGCGCTCGGCGGCATCGACATCGGCGATCCCGGCCACCGCGTCCACATCCGCCACCATCACCGCGAACGGCTTCTGGTCACGCTGCTTGCGCGCCCTCAAGCAGCGAACCGCCGCCTCGTTACGCGCGTCACAGAGCAGCTGATAGCCGCCGAGGCCTTTGATCGCGACGATGCGACCGTCCTCGAGCGCTGCCGCAATCTCCTCGAGGTCATGGCTCAAGCGCGGCCCGCAGCGCGGGCACGAGATCGCCTCGGCATGAAAGCGCCGGCCGGCAGGATCCGCGTAGTCGACCGAGCAAGCCTCGCACAATGCAAAGGCCTTCATCGCGGTGGTGGCGCGGTCGTAGGGCAGCCGTTCGGCGATGGTGAAGCGCGGCCCGCAATCGGTACAGGTCACGAAGGGATAAAGATAAAAGCGGCTATCCGGATCGAACAGCTCGGCGAGACATTGCGGACAGGTGGCGGCGTCAGGCGTGATCCGCGTGGCGACCCGTCCGCGCCCGCTCTCGCGGATCTGGAACGCGGCGCTTGCCGCGGGCGCGACATGCTCGACTGCGATGTCGTCGATGCGCGCCAGCGGCGGCACCTGCCGCGGGAGCGCATCGACAAAATCAGCGGCGTGGTCGCCCTCGACCTCGATCAGGACTCCCTGCGGGTCGTTGGCGACGAAGCCGCCGAGCCGATAGCGGGTGGCCAGCCCATAGACATAGGGGCGAAAGCCGACGCCCTGCACGGCGCCGCGCACGCGCAGCCGCAGCCGCGTCCGATGCTGTGCCTGCGCCCCGCCGCTCATGATCAGACCGTAGCCGCGCTCAAGGCTTGCGCCGTAACGCTTGCCCTGGCCTTTTCCGACTGCTTCCTGATCCAGGCATAGAACGCGGCAAAGCCTTCGCCGGTGCGCGCGGAGATCGTCAACACCTCGATCTTCGGATTGACGCGCCGGGCATATTCGATGGTTTGCGCCAGATCGAAATCGACCGCCGGCGCGAGATCGATCTTGTTGATCAGCATCAAGGAGGAGGCTGCGAACATGTCCGGGTACTTCAGCGGCTTGTCCTCGCCTTCGGTGGTGGAGAACACCACAATCTTGCAGGCCTCGCCGAGGTCGAAGGCGGCCGGACAGACCAGATTGCCGACATTCTCGATGAACAGGATGCCGCCACGCAAGGACGGCAGCTTGCGATAGGCTTCGTCCACCATCGCCGCATCCAGATGGCAGCCTTTGCCGGTGTTGACCTGGATCGCCGGCACGCCGGTCGCCCTGATCCGTTCGGCATCGTTCGAGGTCTGCTGGTCGCCTTCGATCACCGCAACGGGACGGGTCTGCTTCAGTTCGGCGACGGCGCGGACCAGGAGCGAGGTCTTGCCGGCACCGGGGCTGGAAACGAGGTTGAACGCGAGCACATCATCAGCGCCGAAGCGGGCGCGGTTGTCGGCGGCAATGGTGTTGTTCTTGCCGAGAATGTCGCGCTCGATCTGGACGATACGCGACGAGGAGAGACCGGCGATCTCTTGTCCGGCCGGATTGGCGGTGCAGTCGACACGGCTGGCTTCGCCATGATCGTGATGATGATGATCATGGTCACCGTGATGATGATGGCCATGACCATGGTGGTGATGGTGGCCGTGATCGTCGTGGTTATGATCGTGAGCGTGGCCACGATGATGGTGGCCATGCGCATGATCATGATCGCCATGATGATGGTGGTGCTCGTCACCGGCTTCGACGGACGCCTTGCCTTCGCTGCAGCCACAGACCGTGCACATCACTCGACCTCCAATTCCTTGACCCGCATCTCCTCGCCGCCGGTGACCTGCAACTGGTAGCTGCCGCAGGACGGACACGGCGCGAGACGCTCGGCGATCTCGACACTTTGCGAGCAGTTGAGACACCAGGCCGTGCCTGGCTGCGTGATGATTTCCAGCGCAGCGCCTTCCGCCACCGTGCGCGCGGTGACGGCATCGAAACAGAACCGCAGTGCCTCGGGCGCGACATGGCTGAGCGCGCCGATCTCGAGCCACACCGTCTTGACCTTCGAGAATGCACACTTGCGTGCCTCCTGCTCGACGATCTCGACGATGCCTTCGCACAACGCCATCTCATGCATCGGCCAGCTCCGTCAGCTCGACACGCACGCCGACACAGGCATCGAATGCGCCGACCAGCGCCTCGACAGCGTCGCGATCGTGCATGGAGATGGCGGCGCCGGTCAGCGCCCTGGCCACCGGCCCGCGCGGATGAAAATTCCATTCGGTCGGCGCCAGAAATTCGCAGTGAACAATCTGGCCTACGCCGTCGAGCTCGACCGCGTGATAGAGTCGCCCCCTGGCGCATTCGACCGCTGCCGCGCCACGCCCGCGCCCGAGCGGATAGCTCTCGACGACGCCGCTGTCGCGCGTCTCATTGTCGTCCTGCTGGTTCTCAAGCCAGCGAACGAGCTGGATGATTTCGGCGACCTTGGCCCTTAGCCGCTCAACCAGCGTTCCGTGCGAGGCCCCGGATGTCGTTCGCAAAATGTGACGGGCCCAGACGCCGGTTTCAGGAACACGGCCGCTGAGATCGGGCCGGTCGGCAAAGGATGCGCCCTCGTCAAGCAGACGTGTAACGATGAGCGGGTCGTCCGCCGCCGACAGGTGGCCTTGGTCTGCGAGCATAGGATGTGTCCAGTCGCGATCGTTCGCGGCCACAACGATCGAGGCCAGCGGGCTTTCTGGAACGATCTCCTCCGGCTGCAAACATAAGCCCAGCGCCGCAAGTGCGGTCTTGATCTGCGACAAGGTTTCAATGCGGGACCGGTCTGCGGTGTCGGCGGCGAGGGACGCCACGGCCTGCAGCAGCTTGCGCAGGCCTACGGCCGCGCCCCGATCCTGAGCAAGACGCGGCACCAGCAGGCTACGCAGCAGTTCGGCGAGCCGCTCGGCGACGACAGCATGAGTGCGCCGTTGCTGCGTCAACGGCGCGACCTCGCGCGCATATGCGGCATCGAGCGCTGACAGAAATGCAACCTGATGCGCAGCAGCGCACAGCGAAAACAGGCGCGGCAGGGCCGCTGCCGCTTTCTCCGCGGGCTTGCCTGCGAAGATGCGGCTCAGAGGCGGACGGGTTCGCGGCCTGATATCGACGGCCGCGATCCGGCCATCGACAACCGACAGTGCGAGATCGATCTGATCGCGGATGCCCGGGCTCACCGCGCGCTCTCCGTCAGGCTTCCGCGCAGAAAGGCGCGGCGGTCGATAACGCTGCCGGTCTTTCCAAGCCCATTGACCCGCTGCTGATCGTCGGCGCATGCCGTCATCAGTTCGGCCGAGGCGGCCTGCGCCGCAGCACGTGCTGCGTCCATATCGGCGAACTCGAACATCGGTGAGAACAGCGAGCAGCTCGCGATCCGGCCGACTTGCGCGATCTCACTGACCGTGAAAGTGAAGGCGCCCGCGGGAAAGTGGATCTGCAGATGGTCCGATGCAACTCCGTCCGCAGGCGTCACCACATTCATGAACCAGGGCGTGACGACGATGCCAACAATGTTGCCCTGCATCTGCTGGAAACCGATCGCCTCCACGTCGAGCGCATCATGATAGATCGGCAGCTCGCGCATGGTGCGCGCGCCGATGTCGCGGTAGGCCGCAGCAAGCCGCTCGCCCCACGCGACCGGATCGGTGATGGGATCCCCTGCTGGCTGGACCGCGATCGCACTCATGCTTCGATCGCCATGAATTTCGATTTCGGCGCGTCGCAGGTCGGGCAGCGCCACTCCTCCGGCAAGGCGGTGAAAGCCGTCCCAGCGGGGATCTGCGCCACCGCATCGCCCTCCGCCGGGTCGTAGCGGGTCCAGCAGATGCCGCATTCCATGCGGACGCTGTCTGCGAGATCGCTGGGCACGCCGAAATTCTCAAAGCCGCTCATGTGAAATAGGCCTCGATGATCTCTTTGAGGCGCACGGCCGAATCCTCGAAATCCTCGTCGGCGGCGAGCGCCACCACCGGCACGCCGCCGACCTCGAGCGTGTCGAGGATGATGGTGTCCATCGCGTTGAAGAACTGCACCGACCACACATTGCGCACGCCGGTGGCCAGCACGCGGCAGGTCCCATAGCCGCGCGAGACCAGCTGGATCGGTCCGTTCCTGAGCGTGTCCTGCAGGAAACTCATATCGGCCGGGCTCATCGGCAGCAGCGTGAAGTTGATGGTCTGCGTGCGCGTGCCCGGCTTCCAGGCGAGCGTGCGCTCGCGGATCTCAGCCAGCACCGGCAGCGCATTCATGATGCCCTCCGGCGCCGCTCCGATCTCGAAATCCGGCACGGTCAGATCGGCGGCAGCACGGGTCACGATTTCCGGCACCGGGCCGATCTCGATGTAATCGTGCTGGCTATCCGCCTCCCAGCGCACGCGCCAGACTCCGGCCAGCACCGATTCCTGGATCTGTGCCAGCGATCCGCCGGGCAGCGCCACCACACCGGCCACCTCGCCCTCGCCGAGCACGTCGTCGATCAGCCGACGTTCGAGATCGTTGAGACCCGCGAGCCGGAACAACTGGGTCGGCCCGTCGCTGGTCTGACGCGCGATGCTGTCGGCGACCTGCGACAACAGCACGATCGCATTCGGGCAGTTACGTGCGAGTTCGGCACTGTCCAAGGTCGCAAGCTTGGCGAGCGCGCCTGCTGCGGTCAGGCCCTTATGCGCAGCGTCAAGACTCTCCTCGCCGATCGGAAAAATGTTGACCGGCTGCTCCTCCCCCTCCGGGGCAATCCAGAAACCTGCTTTCATCGCTCGGCCCCTTGGGCGGTATGGGCGGGAATAATGCTGGCGACGACGGCTGCCTTGCCCGACTTCGGTCGGTCGATCAGCCGGGAGATGCGCTCGACATAAACAGACCAGTCCTGGATCTTGGCGATCAGGCCGAGGGTCTCACCGCCGCGGCAAAAGATCAGGCTCGGCTGCACGCGCACGCCGAAACGTTCGCCCAGCGTGGCCTCAGCCTCACGCGCAATGACGGCCCCATGCAGCCGGCCCTGAAAGGCCGTGATCAGCTCGGGGAGCACGATGGCGACGTCGAGCACTTCGGGAAATCGCACGGGATCGCCCGCGGAGAACAGGACCGCCACGCCCCCGGCGCGATCGGCCGCGGCGAGAAAATCATCGATATTCGAGGCATCGACTTCGGGCAGCCCGCCCCGCCGCTGCGCGCGACCGCGCTCCTGAAACTCCATCGACGCTTCCTCCTGTCCAGTTTTTTGTTGCCAGGAATTGTGGTTAGCAAGCGATGTGCCAGAGCGATCCGGCCTGAGCTTACGAGCCAACTTATTGAAAATAGGAAATATTTTTATTGATCTGGCTCAATGCCTTCCAGCTGGAAAGCTATTTTCCGGACTTTGGCTGGAAATATTCCTACCAGGCCGGATACTTTCTTATCAGCACTCGGGGAGCCGACCGCTTATCGCAGGTGTTCGGGCAATTCCGGCTCGCGGTCGACCAGGTCGCCAAAGAAGCGGTCGCAATCCTCGCCATTGAGCGCTGCCTGCAGTCCCTGGATCGCATCGCCGATCAAGCGAGCCTCCTCGTCGTCGAGCAACCGCACTGCGCTGTCGAGATAGACCAGCACCTTCGCGCCCGCCGGCGGATCCGATAGCAGCAGCACCGAGACCCGACGCAGTTCGTCGCCATATTGGCAGAGCGCGGTCGTGCCGTCGGTTTCGACAATGGTCATCGGCAGGCCCAGGCACATCGCCATGTTCTCCAGTGGCGAGCGGGCTCAAGCCGAGCGCGCCCTCATTTCATAATTCAGGTGATCGATATCGTTTGCGAGCAGCCGCTCAGCCGGCGCGAGCGGCTCGGTGCGCGGCACCGGTGGCGCGCCCCATTGCACCAGTAACTCACAGGCCAGTCGGATCGCCGGTTCGATCTGTGCCCGGACAGGCTCTGTCAACGGCCCGCCCCAATCTTCGAGATCAAGAGGCTGACAGCCGATCAAGGCAAGGCGCTTCGGATAGCGGCCCAGCAGATCAGCCGCGCTCAAGACCTCCTGAAAGCCGGTCTGATGCAGGCTCATCTTCTTGGCGCCGGTGAAGCGCGGCACCTCGTCATCGCGGACGAGCTTCAACTCACCCGGCGCAAGACCGTAGTCGATGGCATCGAAGACGATGAGGGCATCGGCGTCCTCGACGTAGTTCACGAGGTAAAGGCCCTGCGTGCCACCGTCGAGGATGGTGACGTTGTCGGGAACGGCGTAGCGGCGGTGGAATTCCTCCACCACCCGCACGCCGAAGCCTTCGTCCGCCCACAGGATGTTGCCGATCCCGAGCACCAGGATCCGATCTTGCCCGGCCTCACTCATACACGGCCCCTATTCGCGGAATTGGCGCTCGCCCGAGACCATCGAGGAGATGATGCTCTGGCGCGACATGATGTCTTCGCGGATCGCGGCATAGATGTGCACCATCACAAACGTGACCAGCGCCCACATGCCGAGGTGATGCCACGTATGCACGTCCTGGCTGTTCGGCCAGATCGCAAACACCCAACCGAACAGTCTGTGCTGCCAGCTGTCGATACCGGTGCCCTCGGAGTAAAGCGCAAACCCGGTGATGATCATGAAGGCCACGAACAGCGTGAACCCCGTGAACATCGCGGTCTGGGCCAACGGATTGTGGCCGACATACATCTTCGGCTCACGCTCCAGGAACGCGTACCAGCGGATTTCGTGCAGCACCTCCTTCCAGAACTGCACCCGATGCACCGGGACGTAGAAAATCTGCCGAGAGTGATGGTTGCCGACGAAAGCCCACAGGACTCGGGCGAGGAAGAACACCGCCAAGATCTGTCCCGCGGCGAAGTGCGTGAAACGAATATAGCCCATCAGGAAATGCGCCGAGGCCTCGCCGCCGACCGACGGCAGCGGCGTTCCGATGAAATAGCCGCTGACCATGAGCACGACGATCGCGAGCGCGTTCACCCAATGGCAGATGCGGACCGGGGCTTCGTAGACGTAGACCGTCGGACGCCCGATCACGCGCTCGCCATGCGCGTCGGAGGCCCCCGTCTGCAACGAACCGTCCGGTGCGATTGTTCTGTCCAGCATGACGCCCTCCTATCGCACTTTCACGGTGGCCAGCTCCTGGCCGTCCGGGCTCATCACATGGGTGGAGCAGGCCAGGCACGGATCGAAGGAATGGATCGTGCGCAGGATTTCCAACGGTTTCTCTGGATCCGCCATCGGCGTATCCATCAGCGACGCCTCGAACGCGCCGATATTGCCCTTGGGATCGCGCGGCGAACCGTTCCAGGTGGTCGGCACCACGCACTGGTAGTTGTCGATCTTGGTGTCCTTGATCTTGATCCAGTGCGCGAGCGCACCGCGCGGCGCCTCGGTGAAACCGAAGCCCTTGGCCTCCTTCGGCCAGCTCTCCGGCTTCCACTTCTCAACATTGGCGGTCGAGGAATCGCCGGCCTTGATCCGCGCCACCAGCTTGTCCTGGAAGTAGCGCATCTGCCGCGCCGCCCATTGACATTCGAGCGCGCGCGCCGCGGTACGGCCGAGCGTCGAGAACAGCGCCGTGACCGGCAGGTTCAGATCCTTCAAGAACTTCTCGGTCGGCTCCTTGAATTCCGGCTTGCCCTGGGCATAGCCGACGATGTAGCGCGCCAGCGGCCCGACCTCGACGGCATTACCGCGCCAGCGCGGCGCCTTGATCCAGGAATACTTGCCGCCCTCGTCGAGCTCCTTGATGTCGGTCTTGGTGCCCTTGGCATTCGGCCCGAGCTGATAGTTCGGCTCGGTGATGCCGTCCCAGGGATGCAGACCCTTGGTCTCATCAGGGTATTTGTACCAGGAATGCGTGACGAACTCCTGGATCTGCTCGGGATCGGCGTGATCGATCGGCAGCACCTCCTTGAGATTGCCGTTCAGGATCACGCCGCGCGGCAGCTTCAGGTTCTTGGCCGAATAGTCGTTGGCGTTTTCCGGGATGTCGCCATAGGCCATCACGCTCTTGCCCGACAGCCCGCCGCCATAGAGCCAGTCCTTGTAGAAGGATCCGATCGCCGCGACATCAGGCAGATAGACCTGCTCCGTGAACTCGATGCAGCGGTCGATGATGGAGGAGACGAGGTTTAGCCGCTCCATGTTGATGGCGCCGACCGCGCCGGTGCCGTCGACATTGATGGCGCAGGGGACACCGCCGACCAGCCAGTTCGGATGCGGATTCTTGCCGCCATAGATGGTGTGGACCTTGACGATCTCCTTCTGGAAATCGAGCGCTTCCAGATAGTGCGCCACCGCCATCAGATTGGCTTCGGGCGGCAGCTTGTAAGCCGCATGGCCCCAATAGGCATTCTTGAACGGCCCCAGCTGGCCGGACTCGACGAACTTGGTGAGACGGATCTGCAGGTCCTTGAAATAGCCGGGCGAGGACAGCGGCCAGTCCGAGATCGATTGCGCCAGCGCGGAGGTCGCCTTCGGGTCAGCCTTCAGCGCCGACACCACGTCGACCCAGTCGAGCGCATGCAGATGGTAGAAGTGCACGAGGTGATCATGCACCTGCAGGCAGAGCTGCATGATGTTGCGGATCGAGTTGGCGTTCTCCGGGATCGAGATGCCGAGCGCGTTCTCCACGGCGCGCACCGAGGTCAGCGCATGGGTGCCGGTGCAGACGCCGCAGATCCGCTCGGTGAAGGCCCAGGCGTCGCGCGGATCGCGGTTGCGCAGGATGGTCTCGATGCCGCGCCACATCGTGCCGGTCGAGACTGCATTGCGAATGACATTGTTGGAGTCGACATTGACCTCGACGCGAAGATGTCCCTCGATCCGGGTCAAGGGATCGACCACGATCCGCTTGCCGGAATTATCGAGATTGAACCCATTGGGTGTCTGAATGCCCATCGTTACCTGCCCTGAAGAGAATTAGTTGTCCTGCCCGACGTTTTGTTTGGCGTCGTCACGCTTGGTCGCGAGCCGCTTCACGGCGGTGACCGCCGCATGCGCGGCGACGGCGGCGCCGACCGCGCCGGCCGCGACCATGCCGACCTCGTCCGCATTGTGCTCGATGCCGAACTGCTTGATCGTGGTAAGGCGATCATAGAACGAGCCCTTGTCCCAGAAGCCGTCCTCCGAGCAGCCGATGCAGCCGTGACCGGATTGGATCGGGAACGAGACGCCGCCGTTCCAGCGCACCGTCGAGCAGGCGTTGTAGGTGGTCGGTCCCTTGCAGCCCATCTTGTAGAGACAGAAGCCCTTGCGCGCGGCCTCGTCGTCCCATTCCTCCACGAACTGGCCGGCGTCGAAATGCGGCCGGCGATAGCATTTGTCGTGGATGCGCTGGGAATAGAACATCTTCGGCCGCCCCTGCCGGTCGAGCTCGGGCAGCTTGCCAAAGGTCGTGATGAAGGTGACGACGCCGGTCATCACTTCCGCGATCGGCGGGCAGCCCGGCACCTTGATGATCGGCTTGTTGGTGATGACCTTGTCGATCGGAGTGGCCTGGGTGGGATTGGGCTTTGCGGCCTGCACGCAGCCCCAGGAGGCGCAGGCACCCCAGGCGATGATCGCCATCGCATCCTCGGCCATCAGCTTGAGTTTCTCGACGAACGGCTTGCCGCCGTCGATGCAGAACATGCCGCCTTCGTTCAGCGGCGGATTGCCTTCCACCGCGAGCACATACTGGCCCTTGTACTTGGCGCGGGTCTCTTCGAGAATCTCCTCGGCCTGATGGCCGGCCGCCGCCATGATCGTATCGTCGTAGTCGAGCGAGATCATCGACAGCACGGCATCCTTCACCAGGGGATGCGCAGAACGGATGAAGCTTTCCGAGCAGCAGGTGCATTCGAGCCCGTGCATCCAGATCACGGGAATGCGCGGCTTGGTCTCGAGCGCGTTGGCGATGCGGCTCGCTGCCAGCGGGCCGAGTCCCAGGCTCGTTGCGGTCAGGCTGCAGAATTTATGAAAGCTGCGTCGCGTGATGCCCTGGCGCCTGATCACGCTGTAAAAAGTTTCCGTTGCCGCGCCCATGAGCCCTCCCTTGATGATTGCTTTGGCGACCGCGACTGGTCGCTGTTCGGGAAGGCAGACAGCAAGAAGCAGGCCAGGATCAATTGCAACTTTAAATCAGAATGATTCCAAGCGCTTGAAGACGAGGCGCGGTCTCAAACCGGTGTCGCGGGCGTCTCATCACGGCGGAAGCGGAAACAACCGACTTTGCAGTCGACAACGAAGTTTCCGGCACACCGCCCAAGCATCGCGCGGCGCCACAACTTCAATGCGCAGTGCACACCATGCAGGGATCGAACGAGCGCACCACGTGCTGGACGCCGACCGCGCGCGCGCCGGCGTCGCCAACCTCCGTCCCGACCAGCGCCTGCTCGAGCGGCCCGGCAACGCCATCGGCATCGCGCGGCGAGAAATTCCAGCTGGTCGGCGCGATGATCTGATAGCGCTCGATCTTGCCGTGGTGGACTGCGAGCCAATGGCCAAGGCTGCCGCGCGCCGCTTCGACCAGACCGACAGAGTGACCATCGGAGATGTCGCGGGCGTTGACACAGAACGGCTCGTTGAGCCGCAGCGCCTTGACCCAGCTTTCGATCGCAACCGCAAGACGTGCCGTCTCGATCAGCCGGGCGATCACGCGGTTGCGGACATTGCTGCCGCTCTCTGCAACGAGCGCGGCAATCAGCGATTGGCCGTCAATGGCCTGCCGCGCCAGTGCGCCGACCTCGACCGGCTGGCCAGCCAGCCGTGGCGCCTTGCACCAGCTATACGCACCCGGCTTATCGGCATCCGGCACGGTCGAGCTCTCTGCCGGATCGAGCGAGGTGTCCCGCATCCAGGCGTGCGAGACGTCCTCGGTGATCTGACCGAGCGGGAGCGGCGCGACTTGCGCGGACGAGCTGAGGACGCCTGCGCGGAAATGCGCGCCCTCCTGATCATGGTAGGCGCCAAAGCTCATCAGGCGCCCCGTACCCTTGCCGAGATCGGCGAGCGCAAGCGCGTCAGCAATCCGCAGGAAATGCGCGAAATCGCCACCGCGGCCCTCGCGCCAGCGGTCGAGCTCATGCGCGCTGGACAGCGCCAACACATTCTCCAGCCTATCGGCAAACACAACACGCTCGAGAAAGCCACGGAACGCGGCCGCAATCGAGGTCAGCCGGATACGTTCGCCGAGCTCGATCGCCCGCGTCGTGCCGCCCGGCTGGAAGGCGAGGCTATGTGGCCATTTGCCGGCGATCACGCCCATGATCTCCAGCAGCCGCGCACGGGCAGGCAGCGCCTCACGCGCGGCGCTGCCATGCGTCGCCTTGAAACGTTCTGTGGCCGGAGCATGCCAGGCTTGTGCCGCATAAGCTTCGCGCGCGAAGTCAGGCATGAAGAACACATAGAAATGCGTCAGATGGTCGGCGGCGTTCTCCGCCGCATGCGCGATATTGGTCGCGAGCAGGCCGTTGGGCGCAGCGTCCACGGCCATCGCGGCCCGCAATGCAGCCGCAGCGGCGACCGACTGCGAGACCGAGCAGATGCCGCAGATGCGCGGGGCGATCACCAGCGCGTCGAGCGGCGGACGCCCCTCCAGGATCTGCTCGAAGCCGCGGTAAAGCGGCGCGGTCACCTCGGCCCGCGCCACCCGCCCATCTGCGATATCGAGGCGCACCTCGAGGTCGCCCTCGACACGATTGAACGGGCCGACCGTGATCCGGGTCATGGCGCGCGTTTGCCGCTGGGCCGGGTCGGCGGCACCACGACATGGTCCGACGTCGCATTGACCCGCACGCGCCGCGGGGTTGCGGATTTCGACAGGGCCGCGAGCGCAACGAACCAGGCCTTCGGCATGTCAGTCGGCAGGCCGACCGGGATGCCGGCAAGCTTGGCCGTCTCCAGATAATTTTGCGCCGCCTCGAAGCCCGGCGATGTGCAGGCAATGCAGGCATAGCCACCCTTGGTGCAGGAGCCTCCGCCATTCCAGGAGCGCTGATTGCAGTCGCCGACGGCTTGCGTCGCCCGACACCCGAGATGCTCCATCAGGCAGCCGCGCTCGGACATCGCTTCGGCGCTGGCCTTGAACTCATAGAATTCGTTGCGCGAGCAGCCGTGATGCGCGAGATGATTGGCGATGAATTTCGGCCGGCCATATCCGTCGAGATCGCCGGACGCGAGATCACCACTGCCAAGTGCCAACAAGGTTTCCATGATCCAGCCGGGATGCGGCGCGCATCCCGCGATGTTGATCGCCGGCAGCCCGCGGCGCGACCGGAAGCCGCCCCCCAGCGCGCCGCCGCTGTCAGTGCCCTCGAACTGCAGCCCGACCGCATCGGTCGGATTGGAGCCGGCGGCCGGAATTCCACCATAGGCGGCACAGCTGCCGACCGCGACCACATAATCGGCGAGCGGCGCGAGTTCTGAGACCCAATGATAGATTGAACGGTTGGTGCCGGCGAGCATGTTGAAACGCCCGGTCAGGTCAGGCCCACGCGCGACCGAACCTTCGAGCACAAGAACATCGAGCCGCTCACGTCCGTCGCGAACGGCTTCCAGGATATCCAGCGCCTCTGCGCCGGTCTCCTCGCTGACCGAGGGATGCCACAGAAGCTCGATGCCGGATTGCCTCAGCTCATCGAACCAGCCGGATGCGCCGCTCTCCAGGATCGACATGGTACATCCGCCGCAGCTCGCCCCCTGCAGCCAGAGCATCTTCATCTTCCGATCGGACAAGGCCATCTCCGGGCGTCTTCAACTCATCTGGCGCGCGATCGCCACCAAAAGGACGGGGATCACGGCGCGAGCTTGTGATTTTGCGCTTCTGTCGGAACGCTGGCAAGCACCGCTCCGTCGGGATGGCGTCGGTGACATTCGACCGCGCTCGCGGCGGTATCCCGCCCCCGGTTGATCAACATCGATCCGATCCAGACCGCGCCGAGCAAACCGATCACGACAATCCCGAGATCGGCGAGATGGGCGTTGAGATCGCCAACCACATCCCACACGCTGCCCACGAGGCCGAACCGCGTACCCAACAGCTGAGCCGCTTCGATGCCACCAATGACAAAGGCAACCGTGACGGATGCCGCTGTTATCGCCAGATTGTAGCGAAGCTTGCGATGCGGATCCGTCAGCGCCCATCGATAGGCAGCGGTCATCAGCACGCTGTCAGCGGCATCGACCGTTGCCATGGCCGCAGCGAACAACGCCGGGAACACCAGAACATGCAAGAGCGATGTTCCACGTGCGGCCTCCGTCGCCGATAGGCTCAACAGGCCGATCTCGCTCGCGGTATCGAATCCAAGGCCGAACACGAGACCGAGCGGATACATGTGCCACGGGCGGCTCACCATACGGAGCAGCGGCCTTAACACGCGGACCAGGAAGCCACGTTGCGGATCGGCCGAACTGATCGCGACAACGTTGCGCGCGCTCTGGTCAGACTGCCGCAGCGAGCGAAACTTACGCCAGAGGTCGAACAAAACGACCAGATTGGCCGAAGCGATCAGCAGCAGGAACGCGGCGGAAACCGACGTGCCAACGGCGCTGCCGAACAACCTGATCAGGCTGTCGCCATCAGCCAAGCCTATCGTCGCCATGCTTGCCAGCAGGATGGTGGCCGCGACCACGACGCTGGAATGGCCGAGCGCGAAATAGAGGCCACTGGCACGCGGCATCTCGCCCGCATGCATTAGTTTCCTGACAACGTTATCGATCGCGGCGATGTGGTCGGCATCGACGGCATGGCGCAGGCCGAGCAGCCAGGCCAGCAGCGCGGTGCCGACGACAGCAGGCCGCTCCGAATACAGCGCGAACGCCCAGGCCCAGGCAAGGCCGTTGGCGATCAGGAGCCCGCCGGCCAGGGCAGCCGGACCGGTGGTCCTGTCGCGCAGCCTACGTGCCGGATGATCATTGGCAAGAATCGTCATACTCTGCTGAGAGCAAGTCCCGCGCCATTCGGTCCGTGCCAAAATTCCGTGGATCTTCAACGGCGGCGGGCGGCTGACTGAGGCCATGTTGGCACGTCGTGGCAAGCCGCTTACCAGCCGCCGACGGCCGCCCTGGCGAGATGGACCTGCACATCACTCAGACCATCACGGACAAGACCCCTACGGACAGGCCATTGTGCCCAACGAATTATCGCTAGCCTTGTCGCGGTCCCGCAAACGTGTGTCGCGGGTTCCTGCCGCAGCGGGCGTTAGTCCCAGATGCGGCTGCCAGACACTGGCTGCGAGTCGCGAATTGACAGTTCCCGGGATAGCCCCATCGCCTTCCTTGCAGACAGTATCGATCCTGTATGCCGGAGGTCGCCCGCGTAACACGGTCACGCGCCTGACCTGGTGAACTCGAGGTCGCAATCGCAACAAGGCCAATCGCAAACAATGAAGCGAATAGAATGTGGCCGCGCATGGCACAACTCCCGGTCTCGGACTACAAGGCGAGCCGTCGGCCAATCGTGCGGCATGATCGAGCATTTCAGCTACTACTCGATTGATCTGCCGTGACGATCGTGCACGTCGGCGCGATCGGCCTTCGACACGGAAATCCACCTAACACCGATGCTGGAAGTTGGCGATGCGGGTTTTACCCGGGCCCGGATCGGGACAAGTCCACCTTCGGGTCATGACCTTTACTTAGTGTTCTGGGAGTGTGCAGCGGATTCGACGGCGCTCCCGCTTTCAGTCCGGTTGGATCGTGCTTTTGCGCAGCATTTCCGTTGACTCGGCCCAAGCTTGCGTCCTGGTGCCTGACGTGGAGTTCCCGGGGGTCACGCCCCAGCGAAGCGCGCCCACTCATAGTTTCAGCTCTCGACCATGAGGTTAATACCGGATGTTCGGGACCGTTCCGACGGGGCATGGTCTACCAATGAGAGGAGCCTGTCCTCCCAAGACTGGCCCACCCTCAGGTGGGCATTTTTTTGATAGCTTCAGGGCTCGATCAATTTCTTGCGGATCGCATAGCGTACCAGCTCGGCCGTCGTCGACGTGCGAAGCTTGTGCATCGCCGATGCTCGGTGGGTTTCGACGGTCTTTATGCTGAGTTTCAAGATCGAGCCGATGGATTTGTTGGTGTATCCCTCCGCGATCAGCTGAACCACACTCTGCTCTCGCGGAGTGAGAAGCGTTGATGACCGGTTCTGCTGGTGGAGCTGGTAGTCGCTAAGCAATTTCTCCAGCAACACTCCGGTGAAGTAAGGCCTTCCCTCCAACAGAGCCTCGATCGCCGAAATGAGATGCTTGCTGGCGTCCGATTTCAACAGGAAACCGCGAGCTCCCGTCAGAAGAGCCTCGGTCAGAATCTCCTCGTCTTCGTGCATCGTGAGAAGCAGCACCTGCGAAGGGAGATGGAGCGCCTTGATGCGCCGGCTCACTTCCAACCCGTTCATCAAAGGCATCGAATAGTCGACGATGACAATGTCCGGCCTCGTCTTCGCAGACAATGCCACTGCCTGCTCGCCGTCAATCGCGTCTCCACTTACGGTCCAATCGGGTCGTGCCTGAATGATCGCACGAAGTCCCGAGCGTACCACCTCATGATCATCCGCGATCAATATCCGT
Organism: Bradyrhizobium sp. STM 3843; assembly: GCF_000239815.1. Classification (GTDB taxonomy): domain Bacteria; phylum Pseudomonadota; class Alphaproteobacteria; order Rhizobiales; family Xanthobacteraceae; genus Bradyrhizobium. The sequence goes on from NZ_CAFK01000310.1 coordinate 28,148, forward strand.
TTCACAGCGTCGCCCCGTATACCGGCGCCGCAATCATTGCCGGTTGTCTGCAGATTCAAGCGGGCAGGTCGACAGCGTACTGATCGGTCTTCCAGCGACCATTACGCAAAACCCGAGGAATCTCGCAGGAAATGTATTGAGATCGCGCACGCCGTCCCGCCTAAACACCGGCGCGACACGAGCGCCCCGTTACGGTTCCACGAGGTTGGCGCGTACTGCGTATCGAACCAGGCCTGCCGTCGAGTTGACTTCCAGCTTGCGCATTGCGGCCGCGCGATGCGCTTCGGTGGTCTTGACGCTGAGGTCCAGCATGGCGCTGATACGCTTGTTGGTATAGCCCTCCGCGACCAGCTTCACAACCAGCCGCTCTCGCGGCGAGAGGTGATGATACCTGTGCTTGTCTTCACCCAAACTGCCGTTCAGCTCGCTCGCGCAACTGTCCGTGCAGAATGCCTTGTGCACCAGAAGCGACTCGACCGCAGCCAGCAAGAGCTTGTTGGCATCTGATTTCAACAGGAACGCGCGCGCCCCCGCCTGGAACGCCTGCTGCGCAAGTAGACCTGAATTGTGCACGGTGAAGATGAGAATCTCCGTGTGCATGCGATATTCCTTGATGCGCCGCGCAACCTCCACCCCCGTCATGCGCGGCATGGAGAAATCGAGTATCGCGACATGGGGCTGGCTTGCGACGGCCGCGGCAAGAGCCTTGCTGCCGTCGTTCGCCTCCGCAACGACTTCCCAGCCGGGGTGCTGTTCCAGGACAGCCCGCAGTCCCGAACGGACCGCTTCGTGATCATCCGCAATGAGAAAACGCTTCATGGTGAGGCAACTCCAAACTCGTACCGCTTCGCGCGATCCAATCGGTGCCCAAACGCGATGTCCCCGTCTGACTATCGATCCACCATTTCGTTCATGGCCTGCTTGCGCGAAAGCTGATGATTGCGGCGGCCTTTGACCGAGCGCGCCACATGTCCCCGGGGAAATGCCGCGCGCAGGATAGTACCGGACTGCCCCCCTTTCCGAGAATAGATCTCGAGCATACCTCCCATCTGCTGCAGCCTCGCCTGCATTGCGGGAATTCCGACGCCGAGTGATTTTGTTTTGGAGTGATACCCGGCCCTGGCAAGAGCCGGGATGCCGCGCCCATTGTCGGTTACGCTCAGCTCGAAATGCTTACCGACCACCTCGATGGCAACGTCGACCGCAGTTGCTTTCGCGTGACGGAAGACGTTCGTCAGGGCTTCTTGAATGACTCGCAGCAGCGACCGCTGCGTTTCATAAGGCAGCCGATCGACGCTGGGCACAATCCGAGCGCTGACATCCAACGACGTGCGTGCGGCAAAGCCCTCGGCATAGTGTTCAACCGTCGTCCTCAACCCGGAGGCCGCGAGGTTTTGCGGGTGCAACAGATAGGTAAATGTCCGGATTTCCCTCAAGGCGCGATCGATCGAGGCGTTGATATCGTCGTAAATCTGCTCGGCCTCGGCCGATTGGCTCAAACAGCTTCGTATCCGCATCAGACCGAGGCTCGCAGCAACCAAATGCTGACAGGTCGAGTCGTGCAGATCGGACGCGATCCGCTGCTGGATGTCCTCCTGAATGGAAGCTAACCGGGCGGTTATGCCTGTATCGTCCCGATCCATCTCCAGGGCGCCTTGCGCCGGCTCTTCACTCGCGACGCGATGGCTCCCGATCAATCGGGTGATGTTGCCCGTCAGCGGATCGCACATCGGCGCTACGACTGTCTCGATGTTTCGCGGAACTCCACCGAGCGCTAGCCGATGACGCAGACGTGTTTCGTTGCCTTGGGCGAGACAGGCATCCAGGACCTGATAGACGGACCTGGCATCTTCTGTCCCCATACAGTCGCTGACGGCCATCTCCCGGATCTCTTCTGAAGCGATCCCAATAAGCGCTTCGAACGCCGGGTTTATAGCTTCGTAGACGAAACGGCCCCCATATGATGGGCGCACGACGAAGAGAAGCTCTCGAGCGAACTTCCAGTACAGCCGTTCCTTGGTGTCCTGGGCGTCAATCTGGGCCTCGATGCGCGCCAAGTTCAGGACACTGGATCCACCAGCCCCCCTGGCAGAAGCGTTGTCAGACCTCACGGTACACACTCCGCTTATGACCTTCCAACTTGGAAAGTCCATTCCTGCCCCGGAACTACTCCAGTATACACCGTCGGTTAAGTTATACCATAGGTCGATTCATCTTTCAGTTGAGATCGCGGTTTTGTGTAATGAGTCACGCGCAACGGAGGCGGAGCTCGCTGCACTGCTCAAATGCTATGGAAACAAAACTAAAATGCGTTTCGTCGAAGCCCAGGACCGATGGGTGCTCTAGTCCGTGGAGTGAATTTTTGTTCCATGATTATACTGAGTTAAGCTTCTTTTGGTCTGAATAACACCTATCAATACTTGGCAACGCTGTCCCTCACTCCTCAGGATACTACCTTAGGGTGAATTATCAAATTTTTTGGAGTGCGACAGCGGACTGCACAGGGGCGTTTACGGCAACAACAAGTGGCTGGTTCCGTTGGTTCCGATGCCGGATTTCCGGGGAACTCAAGCCGACCATGCTGCCTGCGCCCGATCGGCCCTAACCAGAGTGTGCTGTCTGCCAACTCAGGCGAGCGTGATGAAGGCAATTCGCCCGGCGAAAAGTTGGCGGAGATGATGCCTCAGCCGAGACACGAGACATGAGTCTCATCACCAGATTCATAGGAGATTCCTTAGCCTTGATCGGGCAACCACCCGATATCTGTGTCAGATGAGGAGCGTAATGTTAGACGCGAAGCAGGATTGGAAGACGGCGTTCTGGTCGCGTACGCCTAAGCTCACCAGTTCTGATCACGACGGCGCCGCGCCTTGGCCGCACTCGGCAAACGCGCTCCGACCGGCCGTCCTCGACAAACGTAGATGTGCGTACCCTCCTCGACCCCAACACAGCTGAAAGTTGCACATGCCGCGCTTTTACTTTGACCTCTATTTCGATCGCTACGTCGTGCTCGATCCGGGCGGAATGCCATTCGAGCACAACGCGGGCGCGCAGGTCGCAGCGCTACAAATGGCGCGCGATCTTGCGATCATCCACTCCGAGCTACGGAACGGTCGTGGCTGGATACGCGTCAGAGACGAGAAGCGACACGAAATCCAGCGCTTCCCAATCGACGTAGACCCTGGTTCCGCATGGTTGATGGCCACACGGGAGCCAACGGCGAGAGTTACGAGCCGCAGCCGCTCCTCACACGAAGAAGATCCTTCCAATCGTCAATTTTGAGTTCTCGCTCCGATCGAGCCGATCTGACGGGGACATTGTTGTTTCTCGTTCTTGGAGATGTTCAATGGGAGAGGCCGCAGTCCTCGTCGCCGTCACAGGCTTTGCTGTCGGCACGATGTTTCCGATCACTGCTCTGCTCCCATTTCTGTTTGTGGTATTGATGGCTTCGATCCTGTTTTCGGTACATCGAGATTTATCGCTCTTCCATACGGCATTGGTCATCATCCTCGCGCAAGCCATCATTCAATACGGCTATTGTCTCGGCGTTGTCGTACGATTCGCTCTGATAGACCGTGGTCGCGGGCGGCGTCCCGAGAGAGACAATTCACGGATCTGGCAACCACGATTTTTCGATGAACCTGCCAGATCTCGCTCGCGAGTCGCTGACGCGAGTCATCCCAAGATCCATCCGCCCGCCCCGGGGGTTTCCACCGATGTCGGCAATGCGAAACCGCGCGTTAAGGTGCGCGACTGACGTGCTATGAGCGGCCCGACGCAAGCTGACCAAATCTCGATCAGCAGGAGGTCTCCATGTCCGATCTGGTGGCGATCGTATATCCAACCGAGGCGGAAGCCGAACGGGTGCGTGAGCGCCTCCTCCAGCTGCAGAAGGAGTACCTGATAACGATCAGCGACGCGGTGGTGGCCGTGAAGACCGATGCGGGCAGCATCAGGCTCAATCAGCTCGTCAATACCACCACGATGGGGGCGATCACGGGCAGTTTCTGGGGGTTGTTGGTCGGAGTGCTCTTTCTCAATCCGATTTTCGGCGTCGCAGTCGGCGCCGCATCAGGAGCGCTCGGCGGTGCCCTTTCGGATTTCGGCATCGACGACTCGTTCATGAAGCAGCTCGCAATGACGATCCAACCCGGAAACGCCGCGCTGTTCGTCCTGATCAAGAACATGACTGCGGACAAGGTGCTCAAGGAAATCAAGGACGCCGGAGGAGTCGTTCTGAAAACATCTCTGGATGAGACCAAGGAAAAGGCTCTCCGCGACGCGCTCGCGAGCGTCGCGGCCAGGCCGGCGGCCTGAGCCGGTGAACTCGGTTTTGCGCTCTAGCGGCGACTGCCGACCAGACGCAGCAGCATCATGAACATATTGAGGAAGTTGAGATAGAGCGACAGCGCGGCGATCACCGACTTGCGGCCGGCGGCGGTCTCATCGTCCCTGCCGTCGTACATCGCCTTGATGCGCTGCGTATCATAGGCAGTCAGACCGGCGAAGACGCCGATTCCGATGACCGAGATCAACCAGTCCAGTCCGGTCGATCGCAGGAAGAGATTGACTACCGTTGCGATAATGATTCCGATCAGACCCATGAACAGGAAGGTCCCCAGCCCGGACAGGTCCCGGCTGGTGGTATATCCAAAGACGCTGAGCGCTCCGAACATTGCCGCTGCGATGAAGAAGACTCGCGTGATCGAAGAGGCGGTATAGATGTGAAGCAGCGTCGAGACTGACACGCCCACCAGGGCGGCGTAGGTAAAGAACAGCCACCGTGCGGCCGTCGCCGACAACGTATTGATGCGCGAGCTGATGAAGAACACCAAGGCCAAAGGCGCCAAAATGAAGATCCACATCAGGGGGCTCTGAAGCAATGCCGGACCGGTCAGCTGATAGCTCAACCATGCGACAAGAGCGGTCAGTCCGACGCCCGCAGCCATGAAGTTGTAGACTCCGAGCATGTAGCCGTGCAGACCGGCATCCGCAGCAAGGTCGTGGCTGCCGATCGTGCCAGAACCCAGTGAATTTTGATCGTAGTTGGACATAGCCCGTCTCCTCCCGGTACCACTGACGAGGCGTGAACGTCGACGGTATTGCCGGGAGCATCTTGCGGGATATTGGAAAATCACCCGAGCGCCTGCGGCGAAAACCACCCGATCATTTCGCAGCCTTTGACAGAAGAACGCGCCGATCAATCGGCCGCCATGGCTTGCCATTACGAAAGAGTAACCCCGGAGGCGGACGCCCTAATCCAAATTGGGGATATTCCCTTACACGTTTGTCACTGGAACCTGCTCCGCATCCGCCCTATTCAGCGCGGATGCGATACTTCTTTCACATCGTCGATAGATACGGCCTGTGTCAGGACAGGATCGGATTCGAGTGCGCCACCCGGCGCGCCGCGGTTAGGCATGCCGAACGCATCGCCGCCGAACTGGCGAGGGCCGGCGAGTTTCTTCGTGGCGGCGCTGTCCTTGTGACCCATGGCGCCGCATCGGGCGCGGATGTCGGAGCGGAACCCGGATGCTGCGGCCATCTGGGAAAACTGGGCAGCGATGGCGGGCGCGCGGTACTGCCCTGACGTCCTACAGAGAATCCCGGATAGGCGACCGGAAGAGGCCCCCACAAGATCAGCCGGCTGGATGGCCGCGTATTGGTATGTTCTGCCCGCGGTGCCTCCGCGATCGACGGAAGAAGGCCATCACGCGCCATGGCACCTGCATCGCATGAGGTCGATCAGAAGCTCTCCCGCCTTGCGCCCATCGCGCGGCTGGATGTAGCATTCTCGCACTGCCGACCTGGTTCCACTGAAAAAGTTCTGCGTTCGCCGGCCCTCCACATGGAGGCACGCATGACCATTCGTCTTGTTTGCGGACTTCTGATCGCAGGCGCATTGGCCGCAACTGCGGCTCCAACGCCCTCCGTTGCGGAAGCGAATAGCCCAAGCGCATCTGCGCCAACGGACGCGGCGCGGGTCGCTAATCCCCATAAGCATCGATATTGGCGCCATCGCGGCGGAAGGCATCCGCACTACGGCAGCCGGCGGGTTCGTACCTATGCTCCGAACGACCCGGGACGATAGCTCGCCGACCGCAGAGCTGAACGCCTCGGAATGCATCTGCCGATTTGAGCGATTAATGACTGATACGAAGACGGCCTTGGAACGACTTCGCGAGGACGCCCGACACGATGATCCCGCAAGTCGGCCTGCACATGTCGAATGGCGCGGCCTGTTGACGGCCGGTCTCGGCCTGCTCGCATTCAGCATATGTCTTTTCCTGGTGTGGCAGACCGCTTCGAGCCTGCTCATTATCTTCGCAGGCGTCCTGTTCGCCGCATTTCTGGACGCCGCCGCGAGGACCCTTGCGCCCGTCCTCCCCCTCAATCGAGTCTGGCGGCTGACGCTGGTCGTGCTGCTTCTGGCCGCCGCGTTGACGCTGGGCTTCGTCTGGGGCGCGAGCAAGCTGCCCGAGCAGACGCGGCTGCTCCTCAAGGTCATGGATGAGCAGGTCGACGTCGTCCAGGATCACCTGTTGTCGTTCGGCGTGGACCTGCTGGGCCCGGACGGAGGACGAAACCTCGCCACGTGGCTGTTTCCCGATCACAACAGTCTGTTCAGCCATGCTCAGATGATCCTCGGCGGCGCATCGAGCTTCTTGGTCAACGCTCTGGTCATCCTGTTCCTCGGACTTCTCTTTGCTTTCGATCCGGCCGGCCACCGCGACAGCCTGCTCCTGTTGGTCAAGCCCTCGTACCGGCCCCGCGCGCGCGGGGTTCTCAACGAAATGGGATTGGTTTTGCGGCTGTGGTTCATGGGCCAAGTGGTTCGTATCGTCCTGATGACGCTATGTACCTGGGTCGCGCTCTATCTCGTCGGATTGCCGGGTCCGTTCGTGCTCGGGCTTCAGGCTGGATTGTCGAATTTCGTTCCCTACCTGGGTCCCCTTGTGGCTGCGGTTCCGATTGCGCTTGTGGCGATGCCCTTCGGCGTTTCGGTATTGGCCTGGGCGGTGATCATCTACACCATTATCCAGTCGGTCGAAGGCTATGTGATCGGTCCGCTGATCCAGCGCCAAGCGGTTGAAATTCCACCTGCGTGGACGCTGGTCACGATCGTGCTGCTCGGCGCACTTTTTGGCGTGATGGGTCTGGCGCTTGCGATGCCGCTGGTCGCGATCGGCCGCACCGCGGTGCTCAGATTCTATGTCGAGGACTTTCTTGGTGATGAGGTCAACGCAACCGCGAGGGATGGCCCATGAGCGAGATCGATCTGCAATCGCACGATAGCGTCGCACCCTCGACCAGTCCCGCGAGAGCCAATTTCCTGTGGCAGCAACTGCCGTACATCCTGGCTCTCGTGCTTGCAATCGCAGGCGTCGCCTACACCAACATCTCGCACCGGCCACTCGTCGGCTATTGGGAGTTTCTCTCGCTTGCAATCGCGGCGGTGTGCGTCGTAGCCAAATGGCCCCTGCTTGACAACAAGCAGGCCCAGTTTCGTCTGCTATGGACCCAGGCGCTGCACTGGGTCGCTGTCCTGGTCGCGATGAATATTGTCCTGATTTCCAGCGTCCAACAGCTGCTTCCGACCCCGGCGTCAAGCCTTGTCCTTTTGGTGCTACTGGCGCTCGGCACCTTTCTGGCAGGACTGAGCCTCTTGCTCCCACAGATCTGCTTCCTCGGCGTTGCGATGGCGGCAACCGTTCCGGCGCTGTCCTGGCTGAAGCAGTCGATGATCTTCTTCCTTCTGGCGGCCGTATTGCTGGTCGGACTCGGCATGGCGTTCTGGCTTTACCGCGGCGACCAGCGCGTGGCGGTGTCACCGCGGACCAACGATCAACACGAGTCCTGAGATGCAAATGATACGACCTCTCGGCGCGCTGAGCGTTTCCGCGCTGATCGCGATGAGCTCGGCCGCAGCACAGGGCGAGAGATTCCGGGTCGGCCGCCTCCTGTGCTTCGGCGGGGCGAGAGTTGGCGCCCTCGTTGGATCAACTCAATCCCTTCGTTGCGAATTCTATCGGAGAGGATCGACGACGCGCTACATCTATGACGGACGAATCCAGCGTGTTGGTCTGGACCTTGGCGTCACCGGAGTTGGCGCTCTGTCTTGGGCCGTGTTGGCCAGGAACTCAGGGATTGGCCGCGGCTCCTTGCACGGGAGCTACGTCGGGATAAGCAGCCATGTTGCGCTCGGGCCCGGCCTCGGGGCCAATGTTCTGATCGGAGGGTCGCGCCGAAGTATCGTTCTGCAGCCGCTCTCCCTGGAGCGCAGCATTGGCGTCAATCTCGCCGCGACGGTGACCCGCCTCACGCTCAGCGAGCGAGGCGGGCGATAGCGCATTGACCGTCTACGGCTTCGCCGGGTGGCCGAGACTCCCCCGCGATCGGAACTTCCCATCCCGACGCTCAGGGTTTCGTCGGATGCCGATCATAGGGGCGGCAGCTACCATTGCGTCACCCGGCAATGAAAGGAGGGGTCCATGACTCTCTATAGAAGCTCCACCATTGAGAGCCTGGGTCCACCGCCGCTCTGGGTTTGCACGCTCCTCGGCGTCGTCATGATCCTCGCCGGGTTCTTTGCTCTGAGCGATCTTATGTTCGCTACCATTATCAGCGTCAAGCTGATCGGTCTGACGGCCATTGCGGCCGGCGCGTTCGAGATCATTCACGCCTTCTGGACTAGAGGCTGGGGCGGCTTCCTGTGGCAGATTCTGCTTGGAGCGCTCTATGTCGCATTCGGTCTTACGCTCGTCACCCAACCGGCTTCCGGCGCCCTGGTCCTGACTTATCTCCTGGGCGCACTGCTGTTCGCATCGGGTGCCATTCGATGCGCGCTGAGCTTCGCCCACTGGGCGCAGAACGGTTGGATGATGCTGATTTCCGGCATTTTCGGAATAGCTGCCGGTCTGCTGATCCTATTCGGAATTCCCAATATCAGCCTATGGGCACTTGGATTCCTGCTTGGGGTCGACCTGCTTTCGCATGGTCTGGCTTGGCTGCTTTACGCATTTCAATCCGCGCGAGCAACGGCATAACAAACTAAGGAGAAGAAAATGACCGTTAGATCCCGCCGGGCTGTTCTCGGTCTTGTTGCGCAGGGCGTGGCAGCTAGTGCTGCCGCCGGCATCCTCGGCGCCCGCTTCGTCGAAACGGTCCAGGCCATGCCGATGGCTCCTGATCTTGCACGAACTGAGAGGCAATCGGACCAACTTACGCCGGCGCAGTGGTGGGGCGCACCGCCGGCTCCGGGTTGGGGACGACCGCCCCCTCCCGGCTGGGGACGACCGCCGCCGCGCAGGCGCCGGTGGGTCTGCTGGTGGCATCGAGGCCGACGCCGCTGTGGTTGGCGCTGAGCCGTGCATTTGGAGACTCCATCCGCGCGCAGCAGGTTCATCGTGAACCTCTGCCGGGGTTCCGCAAACCGATGGAGGAAGCCGTGCACGTGACCTACCGGCTCTTTCTGGCGATGCTAGCCACTCTTTTTCTCGTGTTTGCTGCAATCTGGTATATCGCGATGGTGTCGGCCGCGACGCCGCCGATGTCTCTGTACCGCAACGTCATCATGGCAGTGGCCGTGACCGTAATGGCGTTGACCGCTGGTGGCCTGATTGCGCTCATGTTCTACAGCCGCCGCAAGGGCTACGACGAGCCTGCGCGCAGCGATCGGGATTCTCGCATGTGAACCACGAGCTTCCGCCCGGCTTCCGGGGGCGAACTTGGCAACGGCGGCGCCTGAGACGTCAACTCAGGGAATGATCCGGGAACATGCCTTGAGCAAGCAACGAAATATTTGCCTTGCTGAAGTCGCGCTTGTCGCGGGCATCATCGCGGTGGGCGCTGGTGGCGCCGTTCTGGCGCAACCGGCCGCCGCTCCACCTGCGGTCGGCGTCGTGGAAGCGGCCAGGAGGTCGATCACCGAGACCAGCGAATTTCTCGGACGCATCGAGGCGATCAGCCGGGTCAACGTTGTGGCGCGCGTCACGGCGTTTCTCGAAGAGCGTCTGTTCACCGAAGGCGCCGAGGTTCGAAAGGGCGATGAGCTCTATCATCTCGAGCGAGGCCCCTTCGAGGCCGACCTCGCATCGAAGCGGGCGCAGGTTGCTGAGCTGCAGGCAACGCTCGAAAACGCCAAATTGACAACCGAACGTGCCCGCACCCTGCTCGGCGGCCCGGCCGGACAACAATCGACCTACGACGCTGCGATCGCGAGCCAGCGGAGCCTGGAAGCCCAGGTGCAGGCCGCCCAGGCTCAGGTCCAGGCTTCGCAGATCAATCTTGATTACACCACGATCAGGGCACCGATCGACGGGAAGATCGGACGTACGGCGGTGACCGAGGGCAACGTCGTCAGTCCAAACTCCGGGGTGCTCACCACGATCGTCAGCCAGGATCCCATGCACGTCACCTTCCCGGTGCCGCTGCGTCAGGGATTGCAGCTGCGTGAGCGTTACGGGCCGCAGGGCGGCCTGGAAGCCGTTGTCATCAGGCTTCGGCTGCCCGATGGCCGCATGTACGGCCAGTCCGGCAAACTGAATTTCGTCGACAATACGATTGCGCAGAACACGGATACAATCCTGGTGCGCGGCCAGATCGCCAATCCAATCCTGCGCGCCCCTTCAGCTGCCGGTGTCACCGTTCATGAACTCACCGACGGCGAGTTCGTCAGCGTCGAGCTTGAGGGTGTCGAACCGGTCGAGGTGCTGGCGATTCCGCGAGCCGCGGTGCTGTCCGACCAACGGGGCGACTACGTCCTCAAGGTCAGCGAGGACAACAAGGCTGAACAGCGCCGGGTCCAGCTTGGGCAGTCGACCCCCACACTAGCCGCCGTCATCAGCGGCCTTGCGGCCCATGACAGGGTGATCGTTGAAGGGCTGCAACGGGTTCGTCCTGGTCAATCCGTCGCGCCGGGGCCGCCAAGTCCCCAAATTCTGTCGATCATGAAAGCCGGCACGAATGATGGAGCAACGCAAACAGACCACGCCCCCTCCCCCGCGGCGCAGCCGGTGGACAGCAAGCCATGATGTCCGCCGTCTTTATCGACCGCCCCCGCCTGGCGATGGTGATCGCCACCATCATCATCCTCGCCGGCGCGCTGGCGATCATGCAGATCCCGGTCGCACAATTCCCTGATATCGTGCCACCGCAGGTCACGGTTTCCGGTACATTCCCGGGCGCTTCGGCTGAGGTCGTCGAAACCAGTGTCGCTCAACCGCTCGAAGCCCAGGTCATCGGAGTTGATCGCGCGCTCTATATGAAGTCGACCAGCGGCAATGATGGAAGCTACACACTCACCGTCTCGTTCGCGCTTGGCACCAATCCGGATATCAACACGGTCAACGTCAACAATCGCGTTCAGGCCGCGCTGTCGCAATTGCCTACCGAGGTTCAGCAGCAGGGTGTGACGGTCAGGAAGAAATCCTCAGCGATCCTGCAATTCCTGGTGCTGTACAGCTCCGATGATTCACAGGACGCGCTGTTCATCACCAACTATGCCATCATCAACATACTCGATGCAATTGCCAGCACACCCGGCGTCGGGCAGGCGAACCTGTTCACAAAGCTCAACTACTCGATGCGAATCTGGTTCGATTCGAAACGGCTGACGAGCCTCAACCTCACTCCATCCGATGTCATCGCGGCGATCCGCGCTCAAAGCGTGCAGGCGCCGGTCGGGCGCATCGGCGCCCGGCCGATCAGCGATGACCAGCAGTTTCAGTTCAACGTACAGACCTTGGGGCGGCTCGCGACAGTCGACCAATTCGCAAACATTGTGCTCCGCGCCAATCCGGACGGCTCAGCGCTCCTGGTCAAGGACGTTGCCCGCGTCGAAATCGGCGCACAAAATCTGGACAGCGAGGCACGGATCGACGGCCGCGCCGCGGTGCCGATTGCGATCTATTTGGCGCCCGACGCTAATGCGGTGACGACGGCGCAGGCCGTCCACGCTGCCATGGAGCGGCTGTCCAGCCGATTTCCGCCGGGGCTTAGCTATCTCGTCCAATACGACTCCACGAGCTTCGTCCGCGATACGATCACCGAGGTGTTGAGGACCCTTGGCGAGGCGTTCGTGCTGGTGGTCATCGTGGTGTACCTGTTCCTGGGCAGTCTTCGCGCGACCGTGATTCCCGCGATCGCCGTTCCGGTCAGCCTGGTCGGTACTTTCGCCGTCCTGCTCGTACTCGGATATTCGGCCAACACGGTGTCGCTGCTCGCGCTGGTGCTTGCCATCGGGATTGTCGTCGACGACGCCATCGTCGTGGTCGAGAACGTCGAACGCGTGATGGAGGAAGAACCGGAACTTTCTTCCGTCGAGGCCAGCAAGAAGGCGATGATGCAGATCACCGCGCCGATCATTGCGATTACGCTGGTGCTGCTCTCTGTGTTTGTGCCGATCGCGTTCATTCCCGGAATTTCCGGCACGCTGTTTCGCCAATTCGCCGTGACGATCAGCGCAGCCATGATGATTTCCGCGCTGAACGCTCTGACGCTCTCGCCTGCTTTGTGCGCGCTGTTCCTGCGGCACAGCGGCCGGCGTCGCGGCATCATGGGCCGCGTGCTCGGCGGCATCGACTGGTTGCGCGACCAATATAGCGGCGGCGTCCGCCGGCTGATGCGTGTGGCCGGATTATCGGTCCTAATGGTCGCGATATTTGCTGGCGGCATATTCGCGATATCGCGCGTGACACCCACCGGGTTTCTGCCCGAGGAAGACCAAGGCGCGTTCTTCACCTCGGTGCAACTCCCGGATGGTGCCTCGGTCGCGCGCACGAGCGAGGTCACCCGGCAGGTTGAGGGCCTCCTGAAGCAGATGTCGGCCATCGATCATACGCTGGCCATCATCGGCTTTTCGCTGCTCGATGGAGCATCCGAACCAAACAGCGCACTCGTTGTCGCCCGGCTGAAACCATTTGCGGATCGCAGGGCGGCAGCGGATTCTGCACAAGCGCTGATCCGGCATATTTTCGAGGCTGGCACACAGATCAGGCAGGCCAACGTGCTGCCGTTCAACCTGCCCCCTATCATTGGGCTTTCCGTTGGCGGCGGTTTTGAATACCAGCTCCAGGCCTTGGAGGGACAGGATCCAGCCGCGATCTCAAGTGTCACCGGCGCGTTGATTGCCGCTGCCAATGCCGATCCGCGGCTGGCCCGCGTCTTCTCGACCTTCACCGCGACCAATCCCTCGATCTATCTCGATATCGATCGCCGCAAGGCCCAGGCGCTCGGCCTGACGATCACCGACATCTTCGCCGCACTGCAAGCGACGCTTGGCGGCATCTATGTCAACAACTTCAATCTCTATGGCCGCACATGGCAGGTCAACATTCAAGGCGAGGCATTCGATCGCGCGGATATTTCCGACATCTGGCGAGTCTACCTCCGCAACAGCACGGGCCAGATGGTGCCCATCCGATCTTTGGCCGATATCAAGATCGTCACCGGCCCCCAGGTCATCACCCGCTACAACAACTACCGTTCGGTCACCGTGAATGGCAGCCCGGCGCCTGGCGTTTCATCGGGAACTGCACTTGCGGCCATGACGGAGATTTCCAACGCGGTGCTGCCTGCGGGCTACGGTTTTGAATGGACCGGAACCGCCTATCAGGAACAGCAGGCCGCCGGCCAAACAGGCATCGTGCTGATGCTCGCCGTTCTGTTTGCCTATCTCTTCCTGGTGGCGCTCTATGAGAGCACGATCATTCCCGTCCCCGTGCTGCTATCCGTCGTTGTCGGTGTGCTCGGGTCCTATCTCGGCATCAAGATTTCCGGACTCAATCTTGACCTCTACGGCCAGATCGGACTTGTAGTGCTGATTGCGCTCGCCGCCAAGAACGGCATCCTCATCGTCGAGTTTGCGAAGGAGCGGCGCGAGACGGGCACAGCAATCGACGAGGCCGCGATCCAGGGGTCCCATATGCGATTTCGCGCGGTTATGATGACGTCCGTTGCGTTCATCCTGGGACTTCTGCCGCTCGTGTTCGCAACCGGCGCCGCCCAACTCAGCCGCCGCGCCGTCGGCACCGCCGTGTTTGCGGGCATGCTCGCGGCGAGCTCGATTGGGATCTTCATGGTGCCGATGCTCTATGTGACCTTTCAGCGCATGCGCGAGCGGGTGAAGACGGCTTCGAATTCAAGCAGACGGCCGCTCGATGACTCGGCGCCGGCAGAATGACCTCCGGCGCGGCCACATGTGGTCCTTTTCGCTACACGCGGTCGATGTCGAATGGATACGGAGATACGCAAGATGGTCAGAACGACCCGAACACCGACCCCAGTATCAGGACCGCGACAAGTGCAATAATGCAGCTGACGATCACGGTCATCACCATGTCGAGATAGCTCTCACGGTGGGTCAGACCACTGATTTGCAGCAACAGCAACACCGTGCCGTTGTGTGGGAGAGCGTCCAGGGTGCCCGCGCTCATCGTTGTTATACGATGCATTAGGTCGGGAGCGATGCCATGTTCATTGGCAAGGCGCACGAAGTCATCACCGAATGCATTGAGCACGATAGCCATGCCGCCGGAAGCAGTCCCGGTAAGCCCCGCCAGCACGTTCATGGAGACGGCGAGTGAGACGAGCGGCCCGCCGCCGATCGAGAATACCGCATCGCGGACCGTCGTAAATGCCGGCAACGCCGCAACGACCGCGCCGAAGCCAACGAGGCTGGCGATCATCAGCATCGGCAGAGCTGCAGAATTCGCCCCGGCGTCGATGCTCTCACGGACAGATGGCAAGCGTCGCAAGTTGACGAGAAGGACGGTCACGTTTGCCGCCGCGAGCGCCACGACAACAGACCAGACGCCCGACACCGCTCCGATCGACGTACCACCCCACTGCTCCTCCGACAGAAATGAAAAATCGAGCCGCGGGAATATGACAAGCGACATCAAGAAATTCGTCACAATGACAACGACGAGGGGCAGCACGGCCAGGAAGAAGCTGGGTTCATTCTCGGCCCGCTTGCCATGCGGCAGCTCCGCCGGATCGAAGTCGCCCGCCGGCGCCGCCTGTTCGCGAACCATCTCGTTGACGACGGGGACAGTTTCCGTCTCACCACCATAACCCTCGCCGGCTTTCTGTGCGGCCGCCTCGGCGCGGCCGAGCCACCACATGCCAAAGATAAAGATGATCGCCGACGCGATGACGCTCAGCCCGGGCGCCGCGAAGGTGGTGGTGCCGAAATACGGCATTGGGATCGCGTTATTGACCGAAGGCGTTCCAGGCATCACCGACATCGTGAACGTGAATGCTCCAAGGCCGACCGTCGCTGGCAACAGCCGTCGCGGGATGTTCGCGGCTCGGAACATTTCATGAGCCATGGGCACCACCACGAAAAATGCGACGAACACGCTCACGCCGCCGTAGGTCACAACGGCCGAAGCGATCACCACCGCGAGTATCGTGCGGTTCGTCCCCAGCCTGTTGGTCAGATATTTGGCGATGGAGCTGATCGACCCGCTGTCGCCCATCAGCTTTCCGAACAATCCGCCCAACATGAACATTGGAAACCATTGCGCGACGAATCGCGCCGCTCCGCCCATGAACGTTTGGGTCCAGTGAGCGAGCAGCGGTTCGCCGGAGAACGCGGCTGCGACGAGCGCAGCCACTGGAGAGACCAGAAGTACACTCACCCCGCGGTACGCGAGCCACATGAGCAGAGCCAAACCAAGCAAAACTCCGATAAGTCCCATGGTGCACCTTCTCCAACGAATGCGGGAGCCTTGATTGAGCTGTCGCTCTCAAGCCCCGGCAGCCGGATTTTCGATATCGCGAGCGGCAGGATCCTTCTGCTCCAAGCGTTGCCGCGGCAACAGGAACAACCAGGTCACCAGCACGAAAGGTGCCGTGAGAGCCGGGATCGCAAACGGCGTCAAAGCGACGTTCAGGGCTGCCTGGGTGATCACCGTGAACACTGTGGCGAGCGCAGCGTAGACAACGACGCGCCAGCTCGGCTGATAGAAGACGGTACCGAGCGCGATCGCCGTCAGGACTGGGCTGAACCCAAGCAGGCCGCCGGTGATCAGATCGCTCTCGGCGCCGAAAAGATGAGCGGTCAGCACTGCCAATATCGCTCCCCCGAGCGCGAAGACAGCTGCCGCGAGCGAGCTCACGGCGAGCCCCGCAAGCAGGAGCAGCGCCGCGATGCCGCTGGCTTTCAAAAAGACTTGCGAGATGCTCAGGAAAACTCCCTCGACAAGGTCAAGCAGCCGAAGTGGACTTGTCGGGTAGGGTTGGAACGCGGTGACTACGGCGCCGGACGGCAGTGCCGTTCCCGCGAGGCCGGAAAATCCATATGTCGCCAACAGAAGAAGCCACGTCGTGAGCACAAATGGGAAGGTGAGAGCACTCCCCCATGGCTTGACGATGTTGGTGGTGGCGAGCATCACGATGACGGATACGGCCGCTCCCAGTATCACATACACCCAAAGCAGCGGTCCGGGCGCCAGGAACGTCGCCAGCGCAAGACCGACGAGAATGCCGTTGAAGCCATAAAGCCCGGAATAGAGTGAGTCATTGTCGACGCGAAGCCATTGCGCCGTCAGGTTGGACACGACGACCGCGAGGATGCCCGCAATTGCCACCTGGGGGACGCCGGCCGCATAGGAACCCCAGCCGATCGCGGCCAGGAAGAGAATGCCGGTCAGCGGATTGTTCTGAAACATGACCTGCCCGATGCCGCGCAAGTTGATGTCCAGAAACCGCAACAGGCCCGACGACACAGAGAGGCTTTCCCAGCCTGCCAAGATCCTTTCCATTGCCGCCTCCTCGAACGTGTCGCTATCGGCTGCCGCGCGTCAGCCGTTTACAGCGCTCACCCGCTACCGCCAGAGATAGAGCGGAGGCAGCGCAGCGCCGATGACCTCCTGACGTACCAGCCCCCAGATTTCGCGGACTTTTGCCTTCACCTGCGCGGTTTCACGGCCCAGCACTTTGAAAATCAAGCCAGCATCATTGGGCAGATAGCAGGCACCGAGCGCTATGCCTCCAGCCTGATTCACATCGGCTTCCGCGCGTTCGTGAATACGCACAGCCTTTTCCTTGGGTGTGCACAGGACCACGTTGGCGAACACGTCAAAGGAATTCATCACGCCAGTCTGCCGCATCTCATATCGCCTGGGCTCGATCACCAGCTTCTCTGCGAACAGGGAGCGACCATCAGGTCGTGTCGCCGACGTCGAGATCGACAACACGGTTGCTCCGAAGCATTCGTCAGGATGATGGTATTTCCGCCCCGCTTGAATGATTTCCGAAAGCAGCAGCGTGGCCGATGGTGCGACCGAGATTTGGGTATCGCTGAGAAACCGCGACTCTCGGTGCGGGATCACAGGCTCCGGAATGAATTCCAAATAGGCATCTTCAAACAGCGTAATCGTTTGGCTCTGCGCCGCATAGTTTGCATCCATCGCATGGATCTTGGTTGCCGACTGCGAGGTGAGATGAGCCTGCGCGCGTGGACCAAGGGTTATGTCGAGAGCGAGCCTGTCTCCCTGCAGCACGCAGCCCGTGGTGGTGATGAGAAAGACGCTAGCCAACCCCGGCATGGCTTCGTCGCAATGCAGCGCACGCTGCACCATGTAAGGCGCTTGACGCTGCAAGTTCGCCAGGATCGTTTGGCCCGAGCGTTGCTCGAAGCCAAGACGCAGGTATCCCGTCTTCCCTACGGTGCCGCTCCGCATCTGCGGCGGCTCGTCCTGGAATGGTGCAAATTCAGGCATCGACGCGCCAAGCGCTTCGGCGCGAGCCCAGGGCGGAACGGCGGCCGGTATCATGCTGACCGCCGCGCACGCGGATCGATGTCGAACAGAAACTCCCGTTCGATCAGCGCGACCAGCTCGGGAATACCTTCTCCGGTCTTGCAGTTCGTGAACAGGAACGGCTTGACGCCACGCATCATCCGCGAGTCCCGCTCCATCACGTCGAGGCTGGCCCCGACGTAAGGTGCAAGATCGATTTTGTTGATGACCAGGATATCGGAATGTGTGATCCCGGGTCCGTTCTTGCGCGGGATCTTGTCGCCTGCGGCGACGTCGATCACGTAGATGAAGTAGTCCACCAAGGCGGGCGAGAAGGTCAATGTCAGATTATCGCCTCCGCTTTCGATCAGCACGACGTCGCTGTCCGGAAAGCGCCGCTCCATATCCTCGACCGCGGCAAGGTTCATGCTTGGATCTTCACGCACGGCGGTATGAGGGCAGGCCCCCGTCTCCACGCCAAGAATACGTTCGTGGAGCAGAACACCCTTGAGCGTACGCTGAACATGCTTGGCATCTTCAGTCGTCACCACATCATTTGTAATAATCAGCACCTTGATGCCGAGATCGAGCAGGCGCGGCGTGATCGCCTCCACGATCGCGGTCTTGCCTGACCCGACCGGGCCGCCGATACCGATACGCGTGATACTATTCGCCATTCCCAGCTCCATTTCGACGTCAGTTCATGAACAGCCGCACACGCGCTCGGGTGTGGACAGCAGCTAGGATCTCGGTCAACGGCGCAAACCCTGCCATGTCCGACAGCCGTGCTGCCGCCGCGGTCGCGTACATCTGTTCCACTTCGCCGGCGAGTTCGTACAGGATCTTCTGCGTCTCGATGTGGCTGACCTTCATCAGCCGAAGAGCTGCGCCGAGGATGGTCGTCGCTACGCCATACTGGTGCACGACGAACGCGTGATAGGCGGGTAGTTCCTGCGCCGCGAAATTGATCGCCAATGCGATGGGGTAACAGCCGGGCGTGACGGACTTTTCAATGCATTCGCGCCACGTGCGAAGCAGTGAGGCACCAATCACTGCGACGCCCATCTCCGTGAACTTCTTGCCCATACGGACCGACATGGTTCGCGCTTCGTCAGAGAGCTTGCGCGCATAGACCTGAGCATCGATCCTAACGAGGGTATCGATCTCGCCGGCCGTCGCCGCGCGGTGTGCTGCTATGAGTGCGATGCAGTCGCCGCGGGCCGCCTGTTCCACCGCGGTGCGCGCGAAGGCCCGAAGGGTCGCCGCGTTTCTGACCACACCTTCCTGAACGGCGGATTCCAGTCCGGACGAAAATGAAAACGCTCCAACGGGGAACATCGAGTCGCCAAACTGCAATGTCCGCGAAAGCGACGCCGTTATCTTCGATCCGTCCACATTTTCATTCGCGGTGATCACGTGCAGACCCGGTCCTTGTCGGTATGGCCTCTGCTTCGGCATCATGCTCGTGAGTATGAGAATGCACGGGCCCTTCCGCACCACCGAAAAGCCGCCGGGACTCATGTGGGGCGAGGTAGGGAACGACCTCTCGTCCGGGCACGAATTCGAAGCGGATCCGCTCAAAGCGATGGGTGTTCATGACGGAGGCCATGACCTTCCGATCGACGGTCAGAGGGACATAGACGCGGTTGTCCTTGACCAGCGCCGGCCAATGCTGGTTGCCCATCGCGTGGCCGAGTTCGACGCAGGTGCGCATTGCTAGTCCGGGCGCGACGTTCATGAGGTCATCCAGATGCACGATCATCACCTCGCGCAGCTCGATTCGCGCAACGAGTGCCGACAGCGCCTGGGCATTCCAGAGCAGAATGTCTCCGTCGCGGATGTGGGTGCGGCGATCGAGAGAGACGGCCACTTCGGCACCCTTTGTGGTCGTCTTGCGGAAACGGCTCTTCTGCGCCTCCCACTGGTCGATCTCGATCAGATCCATTTCGACGCTACACAACCGCCGGGCCCAATCCGGATCGGCGACATTGCCTAGAACGGAGTTGATGAGGATCATGACCGGTTTCTCAGCTGAAGAAGTATTTTTGATTGAGCGAGACTGTCGTCAGCGGCGGAACCGTCGCGTGCTTGCCGTCAACGGTCACCGCAAAGGTTTCCGGACTGACCTCGATCTTCGGTGTCCCCGTATTTCGAACCATGTCGTGCTTTCCGATCTTGCGCACATTTCTCACCGGCATCACCTGCCGGCGGAGCCCCAACCGCTCCTTGACACCTGCAGCATGGGCGGAGCCGGAGACGAAGGTGATGCAATTGGCGGCCAGCGCATCGCCGTAAGCACCGAACATCGGCCGGTAATAGGTGGGTTGCGGCGTCGGCAGCGATGCGTTCGGATCGCCCATCACCGCCCAGCTTATGAAGCCGTTCTTGATCACGATCTTTGGCTTTGCGCCGAAGAACGCCGGCTCCCACAGCACGAGATCGGCGATCTTGCCGACCTCGACCGAACCCAGCACGTCGGCAATTCCATGCGCGATCGCCGGATTGATCGTGATCTTTGCGACATAGCGCAGCACGCGGAAGTTATCGTTTCCCGGTACGTCCTCCGGCAGCTTGCCGTGTCCAGTCTTCATTGCATCAGCGGTCTGGATGCAACGTAGCCAGCATTCCCCGATCCGCCCCATGGCCTGCGAGTCGCTCGAGAACATCGAGATGACACCGAGATCCTGCAGGACATTTTCGGCAGCAATGGTCTCGGCGCGGATACGGCTCTCGGTGAAGGCCACATCCGAGGGGATGTCAGGACTGAGATGATGACAGACCATAATCATGTCGTAGAGCTCCGCCTGCGAATTGATGCCGTAGGGGAGCGTAGGATTGGTCGAGGACGGCAAGACGTTAGGAAGGCCGGCGATCTTGATGATATCCGGCGCGTGGCCGCCGCCGGAACCTTCGGTATGGAACGAATGGACCGTCCGTCCTTCAAACGCCGCGATCGAATCGTCGATGAAGCCGGACTCGTTCAGCGTATCCGTATGGATGCAGACCTGGGTGTCCGTCTCGTCGGCAACGGTCAGCGCGGAGCGAAGCACCGCCGGGGTGGTGCCCCAGTCTTCGTGACATTTGACACCGACCGCGCCCGCCTCAATCTGTTCAACCAGCGCGGCTTTGCCGTGTCCGTGCCCCTTGCCGAGAATGCCGACGTTGAGCGGCCAGTTTTCGAACGCGCGCAACATCATGCTGATGTTGCCGGGACCCGAAGTGACGGTGGTTGCGTTGGAGCCGTCCGAAGGACCGGTACCGCCACCGATCAACGTGGTCGTGCCGTTGGAGAGCGCGGCCTCGGCCTGCTGCGGGGAAATGAAATGAATGTGCGTGTCGATCCCGGCGGCCGTCAGGATGAGATGTGAGCCCGAGATGGCGTCGGTAGCCAATCCCAACTCCAGGCCAGGCGTAACGCGATCCATCGTCTGAGGGTTGCCAGACTTGCCGATCGCACAGATGCGGCCATCCTTGATACCCACGTCGGCTTTCACGACGCCCAGCACCGCGTCGATGACGGTCACGTTGGTGATCACCAGGTCGGGGGCGCCCCCTGCCCGCGTCACCTGATTGTCCATCCCCATGCCCTCGCGCATGCTCTTGCCGCCGCCGAAGACGATTTCATCGCCGTAACCGCCGCGCAGATCGCGCTCGATTTCGACGAACAGGCCCGTGTCGCCCAAGCGGATGCGGTCGCCTGTCGTCGGACCGAAAAGGCCGACATATTCTTGCCGGGAGATGGTAGCCATTATGGCCCTCGTTCAAGGATTTGCGTTTCACGCCTTGTTCTGTAAGGAACGAAAGCCCCGTTGCGCTGCCAGCGCTACCGCCTTTGATTTCACCGTGGCGGCATTGCGATCCGCGGTCGGACCATCGACGAGGTTGTTGAAACCGTAGACGGCGCGCTTGCCGCCATAGGGCACGAGCTGCACCTCGCGCTCGTCGCCGGGCTCGAACCGCGTTGCCGTCGAGGATGGGATGTTCAGGTGCAGCCCGAAGGCCGCAGCGCGATCGAACTCGAGTGCAGGATTGACCTCAAAGAAATGGAAGTGCGATCCCACCTGTACCGGCCGGTCACCCGCGTTGCGCACCTTGAGCGTCGTCACCGGGCGATCGGCATCGAATGTGATCGCCGCCGGGCTGCACACGTAGCCGCCGAGCGGCACGTGGGATGTCGCCGGATCCACATCGGCGGCGATCTTGGGTCCCACTTTTGGTCCAGCCATGTTGATCTCCAGAAAACACTTATTGAATCGGCGTGTGCACCGTGACCAGGCGGCTTCCGTCGCTGAACACGGCCTCGATCTGCACCATGGGAATGAGATCGGCGACGCCATCCATCACGTCGGCCTTGGTCAGAACGGTACGCGCCTCGTTGGTGACGTCTTCGATTGTCTTGCCGGCCCGCGCGCCATCAAGGGCGGTCGCCGATATGACGGCGACGGCTTCCGGATAGTTGAGCTTGAGGCCCTTGGCTCGTCGTTTCAGTGCAACATCGGCCAACATATGGACGAGCAGCTTGTCGAACTCCCTCGGAGTTAGCTGCATAAAATCCTCCCGGAGCCAGGCCGCCAAAGAGAGATCGGCATATTGAACCACCTCCCGGCCCGGATCATCCGGTGTTCTACTTAGTTTAACCCGAGAAAATACCCGATAACCGATGTCGTCCGGTCCGGCTCTTGCGCTCACCATTATGATGGACTTCCGCGCTGTTCGCCGGCCAAGCCCTCGGCCAGGCGGGGGCGCAGCGAAGCTTGCGGCCAAGGTGGCGACTCCCCAGCAAGGTATCGAAAGCCTTGTCTCGCGGCCCTTCTTCGGCTCTAATTGGAACCGCGGCCACGCCGCTCCTGGTGCGCTTCGAAGCTGCAGCGTGCCTCCCAGGCAAAGATTGCCACATCCTCATTCGCGAGGGACGGTGGCGTTTGGCCCGGCCCTTCGCGCAGAACGCGGAGGCCTCGCATGATTCTCGATCCCTACCGGATCGGTGCAGAACCCTACTACCAGCCGCAAGCCGACGAAATCGCAACCTTCACGGCCGCCTATCAGGAACGGTTGCCGGTGATGCTGAAGGGACCGACCGGCTGCGGCAAGACGCGGTTCATCGAGCACATGGCCTGGCGGCTTGACATGCCGCTGATCACGGTCGCCGCGCACGAGGATATGACGGCGGCCGACCTCGCCGGCCGCTACCTGCTGGAACCGTCCGGCACCGTATGGCACGACGGGCCGCTGACGCTCGCCGTGCGCCACGGCGCGATCTGCTATCTCGACGAAATCGTCGAGGCGCGGCAGGACACCACGGTCGTGATCCACCCCCTGACCGATGCGCGCCGCATCCTGCCGCTCGACAAGCACAACGAGATCGTGCCGGCGAATCCGGACTTCCAGCTCACCATTTCCTACAACCCCGGCTACCAGAGCGCGGTCAAGGACCTGAAGGAATCGACCAAGCAGCGCTTCATCGCGATCGACTTCGGCTATCCGCCGCCGGCAACGGAGAGCGCCATCATTGCACGCGAGAGTGGCGCGGACACGGACCTCGCCCGCCTGCTCGTCGCGATCGCGGAGCGCTCGCGCAATCTGCAGGGCCACGGCCTCGACGAAGGCGCCTCAACGCGGATGCTGATCCATACCGGCCGCATGGTGCGCGCCGGCCTGCCGCTTGCGACCGCGGTACAGTCCGGCATCGTGCTGCCAATCACGGATAATCCGGACATCCGCGCGGCCCTCACCGACGCGATCGAGGCATGCCTGCCGTGAGCGCAGCCAAGCCGCCGATCGCGTTGAAGCTGGTCGCGGAGCCGGAGGGCGACACGCGCGCGCTGCATTTGCTAATGCGGCAGCGCGACAGCCTGCGGCCGCTGTTTCTGTCGACCTGGGAGATGCTGTCGCGGCAGTTCCAGCCGCCCGAACTGGAGGCATGGGCCGGCGCGGTGCTCAAGCTCGCGCATGTCAATGCGGGCCCGTCCTGCCTGCTGGCCTATTGGGAGGCGAGCACGGCAGGCGCTATGTCCGGCGAAATCGCGCCGCTGCTCGGCGCGGCGCAGGCGAGCGTCGAGATCTGCCGCAATGCCGGTGCGCAGGCCGCAACCGGCGCGCTCAAGGCTCTGCCTGCCGCGCGCCGCGTCCTCGGCAACGGCGCGCCGTTATCGCGGTGGTGGCGGGCGATGGAGAGGCTTGCACGGCAGGCGCCGGAATCCGTGGTGCCGGTGGCGAGCCGGATGGGCGAGATCCTGCAGCCGGGCACGATCGAGGCGTTCGAGAATTTCGTCGCCGCAGGATTGCGCGCCGCGGCCGGCGACCGTCGCAAGCGGATCGCGTTCTTCTCGCTGCAGGACGAGTTGGCGCGGCGGCTGATCACGCGGGATCCCGGTGCGGTGACATTCACCGATATCGAACATGAGCTGAAAGCGTTCCTCACCGCACTCTGGGGCGACGTGCCGCTGTTGCGAAGCATGGCGCTCGAAGACGGCGGTCAGCAGCCGCAGCGCCGCGCCGCAATCGCGGAACCGCTGATCCGGCTGCCCGAGATCTATCGCGGCGTGCAGGGCGATGCGGCACGGGCACTGTTTCAGGCTGCGGCCGCCCATGCGCAGGCGCACCTCGCGCTCGGCCGTGCACGCTTTCCGATCGGCCAGCTCAAGCCGCTGCAGGTGGCGCTGGTCGGTCTGATCGAGGACGCCCGCGCCGAAGCGCTGGCGATGCGCGCCCTGCCCGGCCTGCGGCGGCTGTGGGCGCCCTATCACGTCGCAGTTCCCACCACCATCGGCACCGCGCCGATGCTGCTCGCACGGCTGGCGCGCGCGTTGTTCGATCCAGCTTACGTCGACGATGACGGCTTCGTCAGCAAAGGACGCGCGCTGTTTACAGCGGCACTGCCGCGGATCAACGAGTCCGCGATCAGCCGCGAGATCGGCATGCTGCTCGGCAACGACCTCGGCCAGATGCGGGTGCAGTTCAACGCCAAGACCTATGTGGTCGAGCCGCTCTATCGTGACGATGGTCTCGGCCTGTGGGATTTTGGTGACGACCCGCAGCCCACCGCCGACGTGTTGGAGCTGTTCATCGACGCCGTCCGGCAGCGGCGGGAGGACAACGAGGGGCCGCGACAGGAGCATGATCCGGGTGGGACGACACCCGCGCCGGGAAAAGCTCGCTCCGTGGCGCCCAATGAACGCGGCGTGATCATTGCGCGCTATCCCGAATGGGACCGCGTCGATGCGATCGAGCGCGCCAACTGGACTACCGTGCGCGAGGTCGCGGCGCATGCGGGCGACGCCAGAAGTATCGAGGATGCGCTCGACCGCGCGGGCGCATTGCGCAGCCGTGTCGCGCGCCTCGTCCGCGGCGTCCGCATCGGCCGCACGGTGCGGCTGAAGCGGCAACAGGACGGTCATGACCTCGATCTCGATGCCGTGCTCGACGCCGCAATCGCGCTGCGCAGCCGCGAGAAGCCGGACCTGCGCGTGTTCCGCGCCACCAAGGCCATGCACCGCGATCTCTCGGCGCTGCTCCTGATCGATACGTCCGAGTCCACCCACGACCGGCTTGCCTCGGGAGCAACCATTCTCGATGTCGAACGGCTGGCCGTGGCCCTGCTTGCGGAGGCCATGAACCAGCTCGGCGATACGTTCGGGCTGCTGGCCTTCGCCTCCGACGGACGCGAAGATGTCCGGATGACCAGCATCAAGGGCTTCGACGAGCCTTATGATACCGACTGCCGCGCGCGGCTCGCGGGCCTGTCCTCCGGATTGTCCACCCGCCTGGGCACGGCCTTGCGTCATGCCGGTGCGGTGGTCGGCCAGACGACGACGAGCCGCAAGCTGCTTATCGTGCTGACCGACGGCGAGCCCTCGGACGTCGATGTCTCGGATCCGCTGGATCTGATCGAAGATGCCCGTCGCGCTGCGGTCGGGCTGCATGCCGCCGGCATTGATGCCTATGGCGTCGTGCTTGGCCGAGCCGGCTCGGAGGCTGCGACACGCATCTTCGGCCGCGGCAACACCATGCTGGTCCATCGTGTCGAAGACTTGCCGGCGCGATTGTCCGAGCTCTATTTTCGCTTGGCGCGACGATGATCCTATTTGCGCCGGCGCGCCAGCTTCACCCCGAGTGCGGCCTGCGCGGCGACGTGGAATGCTGCATCCATTGCGCGCGACAGCGCGCCACCATCAGGCGCCAGGATACGAAGAACAAGGCCTGCGGCGTTCGGGGCGGCCGACGCGCCAGCCAGCGCGCCGCATTCGTCCGCGACCTGATGCAAGGTCTGCGGCGGCGGCAGCCGATCGGTTGGCGCGATCAGGACAAGACTGGCCGAGGCCGTGCGCGCTCCCAGCGCATCGTGCAGCTGGTCGCCCTTGATCCGGCCGGCGTCCTGCAGCAGCAGGCGGCCATCCGGCCGCACGATCCGCAGACGACTGGAGACCTCCGCGAAGGCACGCCCATTCGCACGGGGATCATGCATTGCGAAGCCATCGGCCACACAGAGCACGGCGTCCGCAGCCACAACGGCTGTCGTTTCCAGCGCCAGCGACGCGCCGGGAAACAGCACGTAAGGATCGGTCGTGATGGCGCAGAATGCGCCGGTGTCCACGTTCACGGTCTGCCGCTGCACGGCGCCGATGCCGCGGCCGTCGTGAACCACAGTCGCGGCCTGCGTTGTCAGGTGGAACGCAGCGTCACGCGCAACGACGACGTCGAGCGCGATCCGGTCGCCGGCATAGATCCCACCAGAGGCCGATTGCAGATAGAGCGTCAACAGATCGGGCCTGAGGGCGTCGAGATAGAACCCGCGAGTCACATGCAGGGGATAACCGACATGTTGGCGTCGCAGGACGCTGCGGCCGCCGGCGAGATCGACGGATAGCGCGGCTTCAGCCGCCCGTCCCGTCTCAGATACGGAATAGGACGGCAGCAGAGATCGCATCGGCCACCGCCTCCACGCCAGTGCAGGTCTTGAGATTGGTCGCGATCACAGGCTGTCCATCACGGACCTTGCGCGCCTCCACAAGCATGCGATCGAGATCGACACCGACATGCGGAGCGAGGTCGATCTTATTGACGACCAGGAGATCACAGCGCAGCAGGCCAGGCCCTCGCTTGCGCGGGATATCGTCGCCACCCGCGACGTCGATGACGAAGATCCACCAGTCGACGAGGTCCAGCGAGAAGGTCGAGGCCAGATTGTCGCCGCCCGACTCGAACAGGATCAGCTCCAGCCTGGGAAAGCGCATTTCGAGCTCATCGCCGGCCGCAATGTTGAGAGTCGGATCCTCGCGGATCACGGTATGCGGACAGGCGCCCGCCTCCACTGCGGAGACGCGCGCCGGATCGATCAGACCGGAGCGGCGCAGCCGCTCGGCATCCTCCTTGGTGACGAGATCATTGGTGACGACTGCGAAATCGATGCCGCGCCGCTGCAGCACCGGGATCAGCGCCTCGATCAGAGCCGTTTTGCCCGAGCCGACTGGGCCGCCAATGCCGACGCGCGCCGCGCCGACTTGGGCGCCGACGTCATCATCGATCGGTCGCGGGTTGTGCAGCATCGGCTCACCTCAGCATGTAGCGCCGCGCCAGCGGCAGCTCGCGGGCGGGCTCGCAGGTCGCAAGCTCGCCATCGACGAACACGTCGAACGTCTCCGGGTCGACGGCGATGTTCGGACAAGCGTCGTTCCACAGCATGTCGTGTTTGGAGAGCTTGCGCGTACCGCTGACCGGCAGCAGCTGCTTCGAGAGGCCAAGCTCGCGGCCGAGCCCGCGGTCGATCGCGAACGGGTGGACGAAGCAGGCCGACAGCGCCGCGGGCGCGCGGCCGAATGCGCCCCATTGCGGCCGCATCAGCATCGGCTCGCAGGTCATCAGCGACGCCGCGCTATCCCCCATCGCGCCCCAGGCGATGAAGCCGCTCTTGATCACAAGCTCCGGTTTGATGCCGAAGAAGGCGGGACGCCACACCACGATGTCGGCGATCTTGCCATCCTCGAGCGAACCGATGTGCTCGGCGATGCCGAAAGTCCGTGCGGCGTTGATGGTGTATTTGGCGATGTAGCGACGAATGCGCGCATTGTCGCCGAAGCCTGGTTTGTCCTCCGGCAGCGCGCCGCGCTGATCCTTCATCTTCGACGCCAGCTGCCAGGTCCGGCAGATCACTTCATGGATGCGGCCCATGCCCTGGCTGTCCGAGCCCAGCATCGAAATCGCGCCGATGTCGTGCAGCACGTCTTCGGCGGCGATCGTCTGCGCGCGGATGCGACTCTCGGCGAAGGCGACGTCCTCCGGGATGGCCGGATTGAGATGGTGGCACACCATCGTCATGTCGAGATGTTCGTCGAAGGTGTTGACCGTGTAGGGATTGGTCGGGTTGGTCGACGACGGCAGGCAGTGCCTCTCGCCGGCGACGCGGATGATGTCGGGTGCGTGGCCACCGCCCGCGCCCTCGGTGTGATACATGTGGATGGTGCGCCCGCCGATCGCCTCCAGCGTGTTCTCGACGAAGCCGGATTCGTTCAGCGTATCGGTATGGATCTGCACCTGGAAATCGTGGGCGTCGGCAATCTTGAGGCAGGTATCGATTGCGGCCGGCATCGATCCCCAGTCCTCGTGCAGCTTGAGTCCCATCACGCCGGTCTGCAGCTGCTCGATCAGCGGTGCCTCGCGATGGGAATTGCCGCGCCCGAGAAAGCCGAAATTCATCGGCCACGCTTCCGCGGCCTGCAGCATCTTGCCGGTGTTGAACGGTCCGCCGGAATCGATGCCGACCGTGATCGGCCCTAGCGAACCGCCGATCATGGTGGTGATGCCGCTCGCCAGCGCATGCTCGACGAGGCCGGCGCTGTCGAAATGCACGTGCACGTCGATCGCGCCTGGGGTTGCGATCAACCCTTCACAGTCGCGCACCGTCGTGCCGGTCGAAACGATCAGGCGCGGATCGACCCCATCCATGATCGCGGGATTGCCGGCCTTGCCGATGCCGACGATACGACCGTTACGAATGCCAAGGTCGCCCTTGACGATCCCGATCACGGGATCGATCACGGTGACGTTGCAGAGCAGGAAGTCCAGCGCACCTTCGCGGCTCGTGATCCCGGCCATGCCGATGCCGTCGCGCAGGGTCTTGCCGCCGCCATGCAGGCACTCGTCGCCATACACGGCATGGTCCTTCTCAACCACGGCGAACAGCGAGGTGTCGCCGAGCCGGACCGCATCGCCGGTGGTCGGGCCATAGAGTGCGGCATAGTCGCGCCGGTCGATCGTCGTCACCTCGTTCCCCCTTCAAAAGGCTCAGGCGCCGCGGAAGCCACGTGCCTTGGCGCGCGCCAGCGCCGCAGCACGCACGTCCGGATGCGCGGCCGCGCCATCGGTCAGATTATTGAGCCCGGTAAGCTGCTGGCTGCCACCGAATTCGACCAGGGTGACCTCCTTGGATGCCCCTGGCTCGAAGCGCACGGCTGTGCCGGCGGGAATATCAAGCCGCATGTTGAAGGCTGCGGCGCGATCGAATTCGAGCGCCTTGTTGACCTCGAAGAAGTGGAAGTGCGAGCCGATTTGGATCGGCCGGTCGCCGGTGTTGATCGCCGTGAGCGTTACGCTGCGACGTCCGGCATTGAGCACGATCTGTCCCGCCTGCGCGTTCACCTCACCGGGGCGCTCGCCATCCGCCGCAGCGCCGGGTGCAGGCCGGATCGGCTCGTGCACGGTCACGAGCTTGGTGCCGTCGGGAAAGGTGCATTCGACCTGGATGATGTCCATCATCGCGGCAATGCCGGGCAGCACGTCGTCCGTGGTCAAGATGGTCGAGCCGTAGCTGATCAGGTCGGCGACCGAGCGGCCGTCGCGCGCACCTTCCAAGATCTCGTCGGCAATGATGGCGACAGCTTCCGGATAATTCAGCTTGAGCCCGCGCCTTCGGCGGCGACGCGAGAGCTCAGCGGCGTTGAAGATGGTCAGGCGCTCGAGTTCGGTTGGCGTCAGCAGCATGCGGTTTCACTCTCAATTGGCGAACAGCCGGAGTTCGGCATGAGCATGGCGCGCCGTTGCAACGTCGAGAAAGGGAATGAAGCTCTCCAGTTCGGCATGCTCGGCGACCGGGCGCGCAACCAGTTCGTCGATGAGCGGCAGCAATCCCTGCAGCACGGCCTGGCCCTGCAACGCGCCGACACTTCCTAACCGCACCGCAGCCGTGATGAGCCCGGATGCTGCCGTATAGGCCGAGCACAGCTCGGCGTGGCGCTCATCGAGCTGCAGCGCCGCCCACACGGCCCCCTGCATGACTGCGATGTGCCCCAAGCATGTACTCGACTTCACGGCATCGCGTAGCGCAAGAGCGAACGGCTGGCCGAGCCGCGCATGGGCGGCCAAGAAGGATGCGCCGTTGCGCCGCGAGCCGGATCGCAAGGCCTCGATCATGGTCGATGCCTCGACCTCCTGATCGATCGTCGCAAGTGCCGCGATATCAGCCTTGGCCCGAAAAGCACGCAACAGCGCGATCCGGTCATAGCTTGCCCAGCGCTGCCGCAAGACGGCGGCACACAGCCGCTCGAACTCGCACAGACTCATGTCACGGCGCAGCGCCATCGCGCCCTCGATACCGTAGGAAAAAGCGAACGCGCCGCTCGGGAACGCCGCGTCCGCCTGCCATATCGCGCGCAGCAGCGCCAGCATCTCAGTGATCATCGTGAGGGTGGTCGTGCGCTATCGCGGTTGAGACCGAATCGGCCGGCGCGAGCGCATCGACAGTCTCCTCGTCCAGCACCGTGACGGCAACGCGCCGCGCGGCGATCAGGTTCTCGATCCGCGCGGTGTAGTCTTCGGGGCGTCCTTCCAACGCCACCAGCAGCACCTCCCCGCCGAAGCGCACCCGCCAATGCAGGTTGCCGACTTGATAGCCGAGTTCGACGGCATCCGAGATCGAGCGTGGCTCCAGCCGAAGCCAGCGCTCGGTCGCAGCGCGCACAACGATGGCGCGATCGTCCTCCAGCAGCAGCACCGCGCCATCGAATAGCTTTTCATTGCGGGGCAACGCAATCGCCAGCTCTTCGCCATTGCGGGTCGCGATGAGGAGCCGTCGGCGGGCGAGGTCGGCTGCCGGGACAGTGACGACATCGACCGCGCCCTGATGTTCGAGGCGGTGAAGCTCTTCGGAGAATTCCGGCTCCAGCCTGCTCCCCAGCACGCGGTCGATGCGCAGCATCGCAGATAACTCCAGAGATTGCGATTCAGGGGACGCCGGGGCGGACGGATGCTGATCCGCCGCCCCACACGCCAACCTCTTACCGATGCGCCACCTTCTTGTTCGGGATGCCCTCGATCGGACATTCCTCGGTGCCGACAGTCTGGCGCGTGAACGATTCCACCATCTCGCGGGTGCCCTCGGGATCCGCGATCCACTTGGCATAGAAGTCGTACGGACAGGCGGCGACGCCGCGGTCGCCGTCGCCCGAATTGATCAGGCCGGTGTAGCCGCGATGCACGAGCTTGAAGAGATGATTCTGCGACTGGCCGTTTTTGCGGGCGTCGCGGATCAGCGATTTCGATAACTGCGCATACTGCACGCCGTAATCCTCCTCGCCGCACTCGCCGAGCGTCCGGCCGTCGAAGCCGATGATCGCGGAATGGCCGAAATAGGAATAGACGCCGTCAAAGCCCGACGCGTTGGCAACCGCGACATAGACGTTGTTGGCCCAGGCCATGGCCTTGGCCATGATCACCTGCTGATCCTTGGCGGGATACATGTAGCCCTGGCAGCGCACGATCAGCTCGGCACCCTTCATGGCGCAGTCGCGCCATATCTCGGGATAGTTGCCGTCATCGCAGATGATCAGCGAGATCTTCAGCCCCTTCGGACCTTCCGACACGTATGTGCAATTGCCGGGATACCATCCCTCGATCGGTACCCAAGGCATGATCTTGCGGTATTTCTGCACGATCTCGCCCTTGTCGTTCATCAGGATCAGCGTGTTGTAGGGCGCCTTCTTCGGATGCTCCTCATGGCGCTCGCCGGTCAGCGAGAACACGCCCCAGACCTTGGCCTTGCGGCAGGCTTCCGCAAAGATCTCGGTCTCGTCGCCGGGCACGGTAGAGGCGGTCTCGTACATCTCCTTGGAATCGTACATGATGCCGTGGGTCGAGTATTCCGGGAAGATCACGAGATCCATCCCGGGCAGACCGGTCTTCATTCCGACGATCATGTCGGCGATCTTGCGCGCGTTGTCGAGCACCTCCGCCTTGGTGTGAAGGCGCGGCATCTTGTAGTTCACGACGGCGACGCCGATCGTGTCCTGACTTGAAGTGATATCACCGTGCAGCATCTTGCTCTCCTTGCATCCAACCCGTCATAAGCCCTGCCGTTCAAGTTCCGATGCGCTGGCCGACGCACCGCCCTCTGCCTCCACGCACCGCCCCGGTCACACCGCCATGTGCCGGTGAACCATCGCGTCGGTGAGTTCCGAAATGTCGCCCGCCGCGACGATGCGCCCCTTCTCCATCATGGCAAAGCGGTGCGCCGCATTGCGGACGAACGAGACGTTCTGCTCGACCAGGATCACGGTCAGTCCGATCTCCCGGTTGAGCCGGACGATGACCTGCTCGATCTCCTCGACGATGGACGGCTGGATGCCTTCGTTCGGCTCGTCGAGCAGGATGATCTTGGGATTGGCGGCGAGCGCACGTGCGATCGCAAGCTGCTGCTGCTGGCCGCCGGACAGCACGCCGCCGTTGCGGTCGAGATTGTTCATCAGATAAGGAAACAGCTCGGCGACCAGCGGCGGGATCTCGCGTTTACCGTCCCTCCGCGCGAACGAGCCCATCAGGATGTTCTCGCGGATCGTGAAATCGGGAATGATATCCCGGCCCTGAGGCACATAGGCGATCCCTGCGCGCGCCCGCCTGAATGTCGGCTCCGCGCCGATCTCTCGATCGGCCAGCCTGATCTGCCCGTCCATGCGGTCGGTCAATCCCATCAGGGTCTTGAGCAGCGTCGTCTTGCCGGTGCCGTTGCGTCCCAAGACGGCCGTCACGCGCTTCTCAGGCACATCGAGCGAGATGTCGTGCAGGATGTGGCTGCGATCGTAGAAGCTGTCGACATGCGAGAGCGCCAGCATCAGGTGATCCCTTTCGAGCCAAGATAGGCCTGCTTGACCTTGGGATCGGTCTCGATCTCGGAAACGCTACCTTCCGCCAAGACCTGCCCGAGATGCAGGACGGTGATCCGTTCGGCGATCTCACGCACGAACGCCATGTCATGCTCGACTACGATGATGGTGTGGCGCCCCTTGAGATTGTTGACGATCAGTGAGGTCTTATGCGTCTCGGCCTGGGTCATGCCCGCGGTCGGCTCGTCGAGCAGGATGATCTTCGGGTCCTGCGTGAGCAGGAGACCCAGCTCGAGCCATTGCGTCTGGCCATGGCTGAGATAGGCGGCAACGCGGTTGGCTTCGTCGGTGAGCCCGATCAGTTCCAGCACCTCGTCGACCTTCGCCTTCGCCGGAAAGCCGAAGCCAAGATTGGCGAACACGCTTGGGCTCGTGCAGCTCGCGACCTCCAGATTGCGGCGGACGGTCAGCTCCTTGAACACGCTCGGGATCTGGAATTTGCGCCCGATGCCGGCGCGCGCGATTCTGTGCT
The DNA here is from genome assembly GCF_000239815.1 of Bradyrhizobium sp. STM 3843. Lineage (GTDB taxonomy): Bacteria > Pseudomonadota > Alphaproteobacteria > Rhizobiales > Xanthobacteraceae > Bradyrhizobium. The sequence continues at coordinate 61,516 of NZ_CAFK01000310.1, forward strand.
CTTCCCAGTTCGTGATGTCGGTATCGTGGAGAAACACGCGACCGCCGGTCGACCTGGTCTTGCCCGAGATCAGGTCCATGAGGGTGGTCTTGCCGGCGCCGTTGGCGCCGAGCAGGACGCGCAGCTCGCCGTCTTCGACGATCATCGACACGCCGTTGACGGCCTTGAAGCCCTCGAAGTCGACACTGAGCCCATCAATGGTCAATGCTGCCTGTGCCATCGGCCTACTCTGCAAGCTGTGAGGACGCGCCGTTGACGCGCAACGCTCGCGTCCGGTCAGGCGTCCTGCGCGCGACGAAGCGGTCGATCAGATCATGCGCGAGACCGGCGATGCCGCGCGGCAGATAGAGCACGACCAGCACGAAGACGAGGCCGATGATCGCCTTCCACGCCTCAGCGAACCCTTCGGTCTCGCTGACCGTCGCCGAGATCATGTTGATCAGGATGGCGCCGATGCATGCCCCGAGGATCGAGGCGCGGCCGCCGACTGCCGCCCACACCACCATGGTGATCGAGAAACTCAGATCCATGAAGGTCGGCGAGGCGAACTCCGATACGATCACATAGAGCATGCCAGCGAAGCCGGCGATCAGCGCCGACACAGCGAAGAAGAAGGTCTGGTAGGCCGGAACGTCGAAGCCGAGATAGCGCGCCCGATTCTGGTCGTCGCGGATCGCCTGCAGGATCACGCCGGCCCGGGTCTCGACCAGGAGCCGCGCCAGCACCAGCACGACGCTCAGCGAAATCGCAATCAGGTAATAGGTCGGCACCACATAGGGGTCGAACTCGAATTCTCCCAGCTTGAACCAGCCGAGATCGGTGAGGCCGTTGAACCCGTTGGTCACCGGCTGGGCATCGATCATGATGAGGCGGACCAGCAGCACCAGCGCCAGGGTGATGATCGAGACGAATACCCCGGAAATGCGCTTGCGGAACACGATCGAGCCGAGCACGAAGGCGATCAACACGGGCAGGACCAAGGCCATGGCGACGCCGAACCACTGGCTCTGGAACGGTAGCCAGAGGAACGAGGCCTTGTTGATGCAGCACAGTTCGGTTTTGGCGCCAGGCTCAGCGTTCCACAGCATGAAGTCCGGCACCGGCTTATCGGAGCCCTGCTGCAGGCTGGTGGTGCTGGCGAGCTTCAGCGACATCGCCAGCATGTAGGCGCCGGCCCCGAAGAACAGCCCCTGCCCGAGATTGAGGATGCCGGCATAGCCCCACGACAGCGCGACAGCGATGCCGAGCATCCCGAATACGAGATATTTGGCGAGCCGGTTCAGCCAGAACGAATCCATGATCAGCGGAAAGACCATGATCAGGACAATGAACGCGGCGTAGATCACCCAGTCGATGCGGCGCCTGGACAGCATGGTCAGCGCCCCTTCAGGGCGAACAGGCCCTTCGGCTTGAGCACGATGATCGCAATCACGACGCCGAACACGACGGCACGGGCGAGAATGTCATTGGTCGCGGCCGCCACCAGGCCGTTGATCTCGCCGAGAATGCCCGCAGAGAACACCGAGCCGAGTAGGCTGCCGACGCCCCCCATCACGACGACCAGGAAGCCGTCGACCACCATCGGCGTCCCCATGTCCGGAAACACGGTCTTGAAGCCGGACATCATCACGCCGGCGACGCCGGCAAGGCCTGAGCCGAATGCGAAGGTCAGCGCGTTGACGCGCGTGACATCGATGCCGCAGGCCGCCGCCATCTTCGGATTGCGGATGATGGCGCGAACCTGGGTGCCGGCCACGGTGCGGTAGATCACAAACCAGGTCGCGAGGGCGAGGATAGCGGTCACCACAATGATGAAGGCGCGGTAGCGATTGATGTCGGCACCTGCGATACGGAGTGTGCCCTGCAGGATCTCCGGCACGCTGACGTTCTGCAGGCCCGGTCCGAGGCCCTGGATGTGAATGCCGAGGAACGACAGCCCGAATTCGAGTCTGACGGCCTGCTGGATCAAAATCGCGATGCCCCAGGTCGCGAGCAGCGTATCGAGCAGCCGGCCATAAAGCTTGCGAACGACGACCCGCTCGATCAGCAGCCCGAGCAGCGCGGTGACGATGAAGGCGAGCGGGATCGCGACAAAGATGTTGGTGCCCAGCCACAGGCCGGACAGCACGGTCACATAGGCCCCCACCATCACCATCTCGCCATGGGCCATGTTGATGACGCCCATCGCGCCATAGGTAATGGCGAGGCCGAGCGCGACCAACAGCAGGATCGATCCCAGGCTGAGACCGATGAACAGGACCTCGAGCATGCCATATGCCTCCGCCGTCCAACCGCGCGCGGGAGAACGCGCGGCGGACGAGATTTCCTTCAGGTCAGGTTTTTTGACGTCAGGTTTTCAGCTTGGCTGCATCCAGCCCCTTCCCCGTGCAGAAGAGGTTCGTCGGCGTCTCACCGTACGCGACGTAAGGAAGCGGCATGACCGGCTCCTTGTAGGCGTCGATGATCTTCCCCTGCCCATCCGGGAGCCACTGTGCGATACGCGGGGTGAGATAGGTGTGCAGGTTCTCCGGCTCGATCTTGACATGGCCGTTGGGCGCATCGAATTCCTGACCCTTGACGGCCTCGCGGATCGCGGTCGGAGAGATCTCGGCCGCCTTCTCGACCGCCTGCTTCCACAGGAAGACCTGGAAGTAGGACGACTCGAGCGCGTGATGGGTCACCGCCTTCGGATCCTTCACGAACGCTCGGTAGCGCTCGATGAACGCCTTGTTTCGGTCGGTGTCGATGGCCTGGAAATACGGGAAGGAGGTGAAGGAGCCCACCGCATATTCCGCCCCCATCGCCGCGATCTCGATCTCCGAGGTGACAGTTGCACAGATCGGCAGCTTGTCGTGCGTGAGGCCCTGGTTCTTGTACTCGCGGTAGAATGCGACGACGGAGTCACCGACCACGTTCGACAAGACAACATCACAGCCGGACGACTTGATCTTGTTGACCATCGACCCCCATTCGGAATGACCGAGCTCCAGATATTCGTCGGCGATCCATTCGCCGCCGTTCTTCTCGATCAGGATCTTGGAGACCTTGGCCATCTCCCGCGGATAGATGTAGTTCGACCCGACGATGAAGAATTTCTTCTTGCCCAGCGTCTTGATGATCCAGGGAATGAAGTTAGATAGCTGCTGGTTCGGAACGGCGCCGGTGTAGACGACGTTCTTGGAGCACTCGAATCCTTCATAATAGGTCGGATAGAAGTAGAGGTTGTTGCGCTTCTCAAACACCGGCAGCACAGCCTTGCGGCTGGCGGAGGTGTAGGAACCGAACACTGTCGGGACCCGATCCTGGATGACGAGCTTGGACGCCTTCTCGTTATAGGTCTTCGGATCGGAGGCGCCGTCCTCGGCAACGGCCGTGATCTTCATGCCTTTGACACCGCCGCCGGCGTTGATCTCGCTGATCGCCATCATCGTCGCGTCGTGCAAGGATTTCTCGATGATCGAGAGGCCGCCTGTGAGCGAGAACAGCACACCGACCTTGATCTCGCCCGCAGCCTTCGCGCCGGTCGAAAACACCCATGGCGAGGTGATCAGCGCGCCACCCGCCAAAGCGCCGCTCTTCAAGAACTTGCGTCTATCAACTGCCATACTGCACACTCCCCGTTGTCCAGACACACGGCCTCGTTCGCGCCGAAGCGCGTTGCTTGCTGCCAGAAATTCGCCCAGATCGGATCGAGCCCCGACAACGTGGTGTGCGTCGGCGGCGAAACTCGGTCCAAAAACAAAAAGCCCGACGAACCCTTCACGGGTTCTTCGGGCTGCCTAGCCGGTGCCAGACCAGCATCATCGATGGTCCGGCGATGTCGAAAGGATGCTCTCCCCTCAACTAATAAAAGCTAATCATCTTTGGCGCGGTATTGCAAGAGCTCGTTTGCGTGAATGATAGCTGCGGCCATGTCGTCCATCGAGAGGCGCTTCGACATCGCCTGTCTGCGAATGCTCTCATAGGCATCAGCCTCGCTCAGTCCCTGACCATCCATCAGGATCGCCTTGGCTTTCTGGATCCGCTGGATGCCGGCCAGCTTGCGTTCGAGCTTGCGCACGCGCTTCTCGGATTCACGCCGCTCCAACCACAGGCTGCGGGCGATCGTCAGATTCGTCAGCAATCCGAATGGCCGGATCGGTCGTTCGATCACCGCAACGGCGCCGGCCTCAAGTACCAGTTGCAATGTCGACGGGTCTTCGTAAGAGACGACCGCAATCAGGGTCGGCCGATGGCCGGCATCAGATTTCAGCAAACGCTGTATCTCCAGGCGCATGTCGTGCTCGATCGCCAGCAGGATGACATCGGCACCTTCTGCCCAGCATTCCGGCACCGGCCATTGCATCTCGACCATGCAGCCGATGCGGCGCAGGTGCTCGACAAGCTTGGTACGCTCACTGTCCGGCGGGTGCACCACGTGGACCCGCAAGCCGCGCAGATCACGAAGAATTTGGATGGCCACGTCCAGTTCTCCGTCCCGCGCCCCTGATCATCAGGAGCGAATGAGCTGCTGCTCGTCGACCGACCAGTCGTCGAGGCTCTGGACCACGCAGTACGGGTCAGGCTTCACCCGCACGCCCGGATTCCAGACGATCTGAAAGCGACCCATGCCGTCGACGCGGGCGATGCGCGGCCACAGATAGGTGTGATTGTTCTCGGGATCGACACGTACCCGCCCCTGCGGCGCATCGAACTCGAAATCGCGCATGTTGCCGAGCACCTGTTCGGGATCGTCCGAGCCGCATTTGGCCACCGCGCGCATCGCCAAATGGACCTGGAAGTAGGCGGCTTCCGCGCAGGCAGTCACCGGTGCATCCTCGCCATATCGGGCCTTGAAGCTGGCGACGAAGCGCCGCGCCGCCTGCGACGACAATGTTTCGAAG